>CAVVXH010000007.1:0-73349 GCA_963752155.1 uncultured Parachlamydiaceae bacterium
GCAAGACTGTGAGCATTTGCCGAGACTCGAATCATGCGGGTTTCTCTTATTACTGCCATCGCCACTTTTATATTTAAGTGCTTTTTTTGAAGCCACAAGAGACGTCTATTATAAACAACTTTATAATATTAGTAGCAGCGGCTCATGGAATGAATGGTTTTCTTATTTTCTAAATGGCGTTGCAGTACAAGCCCAAGAAGCTTTATCTCGTGCTGAAAGGATTAATGCTTTTATTGTTGGTTGGCAAATTAAGGTTGGAGGTCGCTCTGAGATTGTTCAGCATATCATAAAATATTTAGCTGTGAATCCCTATTGTACAATCAAAAAAATTGCTGAAAACAACAAAGTCGCTTTCACTACAGCTCAAAGAGCTCTTTGTAAACTTGAAAGTTTGGGTATTCTTGCTCAAAATTCAATAGGGAAAGAGATCGTGTGTATTGCGCACACGATATTTTAAATATTTTGGAAGAACCAACCAAGATTATTCAACATTTTGATTTAAGTTGAGTAGTAGAGCAAGAAGATATGATCCTTATTATCGTTTTCATCTGAAATCGATAATAAGGCCATTACTTATTTTCGTTTACGCGAAATTAAAAATAGGCTTATTTTCGATTTTCTCCATTTTCGAAAATAACTACCATAGATTTTACATACAAAGCAGTTTTCCAAAATCGATTATCTTTATAAAATAATCGCTTTGTAAAATTGGTTCGCTAACACCATTTACGTGAATGAGTACCGGACGGCAAGACATATATTTTTTTCTTTTTAATCTTTTAATTTTTTCTTTCACTTCCTCTATGCTATCAACTTTATCTCTCTTGAATTTGATTTCGCAAATATAAAGACTTCCCTCTCTAGTCTGGATTAGAAAGTCGATCTGACATTTTTGCCGTTTAATTGTTGGAGTCTGTAAAAATGGATTGGCATGAATGATGCTCTCTAACGGAATCCCCAATAGTTCGTAGATCATCTCGCCTACCAATAAATCTAGTCGACATTAGTTCCTCCGCAATGGTTTATATTTTTCTATATTTTCAATATATCAAATTTCACACGCGAAATCAACATTTCTCCTTTTTTGAGTGGAATTTCTAGGCTTGAAAAAGCACACGCAAAAAAGGATAGAACTCGCAAAGTGAGACAGTTGCCTGTGGGGAAATAACTGGTTGTTTAGTAGATGCAACGATATTAGGTTATAAAAGTATAGGAAAAAATTAAACGCAAAGCGAGACAGTTGCCTGCGGCGCCCCCTATTGGGAAATAACAAATTTTTAAAGCGCCTTGCCATTGGTGCCTGACCTGATATTCTGACATTTGCCTACAATGATGACATAACCTCCAGGAGGGCAAATGTCAGAATGTCAGGTCTGGAACCAAGGCTAAACGTTACCTCTTAGAATTAAGTATCTTGTTATTAATTGAAAACGACGCTTTTTTCAGTTGCGTAAATCTTGGGGGTAACGTTCCAGCCTTGGTTCCAGACCTGACATTCTGACATTTGCCCTCCTGGGAGGTTACGTTATCATTGTAGGCAAATGTCAGAATGTCAGGTCAGGCACCAATGGCAAGGCGCGAACTTGTTATTTAGGAGGCAAGAAGGCACAAAAAGCGCAAATAGATCTTACATGTAAAGTATCGTAACAGCTAAGAACCTGATGTGTATGCGTGCGCGTACCTTACAAGAGGAAAAATACAATAGACTTTTGGGATTCTTTATGATAATGTTAAAAACTTACCAACCTTTAATACGGAGGCATATGCAAGTTTTTATAACCATCAGTTTTTTCATCCTTATTTTTTTTAATATCAACAAGGCTGACGCAAAACCTTGTGTTTTTTGCAGACAAGAAATCATTGAAAACCAATCTGTATTTCAAAGTGATCATTTTAACATTCTAGTGAGTTATGAACCTCGAGTAAAAGGACATCTTTTAGTTATTCCCAAAAGACACTTAGTAAAAGCTCATGAACTTTCAAAAGAAGATATATATGGGCTGAACTTTATGTTATACTCCCAAAGTGATAAATCTTCTCAAAAGTTTTGCATACAGATCAGTACATCGTCTTAGAAAAAAATGGCCCTTTAGCTTTCCAAGATGTGCCACATGTTCACTTTCACCTTTTACCTATCACTACTCAAACGTGGTCTGAAATTGTCGATATCATACCAAAACAATTGAGCAAAGAAGCGCTCGAAGAAGAAATTGCCTCATTTCGCTTATATTTTTCTTCATTTAGTTATCTGAAATCTCCAAACATAGGAAGGCCGCTTTTAGATGTCTCTCGGGAAGCTTCCTCCTGAATAACATCCCAATGTTCTGTAAGAATGCCATCGGTTATACGTAGAATATCTACGACTATCCAAGATGTTGGTTGGCCGAAACCTGAAAATCTTCCATGGAGCATCACCAGATCACCTTCCGCGACGATCATTCCTGGCTCATACTTTAAGGTTGAAGGCATGCCCTTGATTAAATTAAACAGACCTTCTCGTCCAGGTGGAATATGAGCACTATGTTGAATGTAATTGGGGGGCCAAAAACGCTCTGCCTCACATAGTCGCGCATATTAAATAGTGTGTCAAATGCTTTGAGGACAGTTTCTTTATTTTTTGATAAACAACGCAAACTACTACTAGCAGCAACTTGAGCTTTACTCGCATTAAGACAACTGTCAAAATAAAAAGGAGAATCTTGAAGTTGGGAACAAAATGGATCCGACAATAAACTGTCACATTGCTGTTCGTAAATAGGATAATCTGTGTAGCCGTGGAAATCAAAAGTGTAGAATGTTTTACGATCATAGTCATTAAGCGGCAATCCAAATTTGATACGCTTGGGTAAATCCGGATTCGAGATAAAATGCCGTCCGAATGCAACTAGATCTGCATCTCCTTTTTCCACAACGGCCTTCGCAGTATTCGGTTCAAAACCTCCTGCAGAAATGATTTTTCCTTTAAAAATCTTGCGCAATCGTGCCGCCGCAATTGGATCTTGCCCCTCAACAATGAGTATATTACCTTTGACCCGCGGCTCAATAATGTGAAGGTATGCCAGGCTAAAACGATTCAACTGTTCTGAACATAATCGAAAAGTGGAATCGGATTGCTATCCGACATCGAATTCCACTTTCCACCAGGTCCAATACGTACACCTACACGACTGCCGCCCCATACCGAGGCCAAAGCCTCTACAACCTCTAGTAAGAAACGAGCACGGTTCTCGATCGGCCCACCATAGACATCCGTTCGCTTGTTACTACCATCCTGAAGGAATTCATCAAGCAAATAACCATTGGCTGCATGAAGTTCGACTCCATCAAAGCCGGCTGCTTTCGCTCTCTCGGCAGCCTTGCGGTAATCTTCGACGATGAGGGGAATTTCAAAAATATCGAGAGCTCGATGAGGTGATGGTTTGCTCCAACCATTAGGCGTAGAGACACTAAGCGTTGATTTTTCCCAATACTCCGGTATGACTGAAGGCGCCACAGGCATCGCACCATTGGTCATGACGCTATTTGAAGAACGACCCACATGCCATAGCTGAGAGAACATTTTTCCCCCTTTTGCATGGACGGCGTCCGTGATGTGCTTCCAGCCTGCGACCTGTTCGTCAGAATACAATCCAGGAGCTCCAAACCATCCACGCCCGGTAATTGAAATCGAAGTTGCTTCTGAGATGATAAGCCCCCCTTCTGAAGCTCGTTGTGTATAATATTCGAGCATCAACTTTCCGGGGACATCACCCGGTTGTTCAGAACGAGAACGAGTCAGCGGAGCCATCACTACACGATGTCCTAATGATATAGGCCCATTGGTACCGGTGCAAAAAGATTTAGAGCTACAGTAGAACTCATGCCAATCCCCTTTTAACAGTGATAAAAATTCTAAATGTGCCAAACATTAATTTTTTGATACACTGCACCTAATTTTTTTGCACGAGGTTTATTAGGAGGCTTCGAAGTCACTACAATTCCTAAAAGTAGCGAGACGACGACTATCACCTTGTAGTCAAGTTGTAGATCTGTATGTACGGAATTTAGAATACCGGGGTTTTTAGAATTTAAACCCCGGCGCTGAATAAGACTAAATCATTTTCTCCCATCATTCATACCGAACATTTCTCTGCGAATATCTTCTTCACTAACGTCCTCAGCATCTATCGCATTTGTTATTAATGTGCGCGATGCAAGTATAAAAGGGTCATCTGCATCCTCTATAAAAGGAGTCTCAGCAAGCGACTCAAAGAAACCGTCTTGATATCTCATTGGAATACCATCAAAATCGCTGGGCAATCCTAAGCGTTTAGATATCTTCCCAATTATCTCGTTATATTTGTCGACAATCGTTTCTGAATCTGGAAGTCGTTCCTCTAATTGTAGTTCACCTACAATTCTTATGCAATGATGAGCTACGTCGCGAAGATGGTCACGAAGATGATCACGAAGAAAGTCCCGCTGTTTTTCTGGAAACCTATTAACATCGTTCTCTAGAGATTTGAAAGCTTCCTCTGTTGCCTCTACTATTTTAGTTGCACAATCGTGAACAGATAAAGAAGGATCAACTAAAGAGTTTGATGTAAGAAACGTTTCCTCCGCGCCTATTCGACTATTTATTCCACTATTTAATCCGTCCATTTTAGTCCTCCTTTCAAAATTAAATTAATAAATAATAGCGTATACTTAAAGTCGAGTATTCGCCACCTAATTTTTATTGTAACATAAATAAACACAAAATTAGCAACACCAAAAATTTGACTTTCTCTTTTATGAGGTAAATATTTTCTAGGATTGCTTCGTCCCCCACTTTACAAATTATTTCTTATAGTGCAAATTTTGTGCCAGGGTCTGAGGTGAATAAATTTATGAAGAATTTTTCCAATAATGAAAAAAAATGAAAGAACAATATTGCTATATAATCTCTCATTGATAAAATAGCCTTTATATATTATTTGCCCATATGCCATTTTGCTTTCAACCAATTAAGAAGGATTTTTTATGAATTTTATGCAACAATGTGAACTGTTTTTTTAATGAGATTCGTTATTAAATTTTCGATCAAAAAACCTTAACTGAAGATCCAGTAAAAGATTTAAAATAAGATATGTTATTAAATATTTTTTCACATTTAAGTAATGTTGATCTATCCAGCGTTATAGAAGTTTGTAAAGATTAGAAGAAAATTGGTGTTAATGAATCGATTGAATGTTCGCCTAAATATTTACAATTATTTACCAGATCTTTTGTAGCTAAGAACCCTGAATTTCATGATAACTTTTTATGCCTGTTGGAAATGGGGTTGAACCTATACTACCTGAAAGTCTTACTGATTTTAAATTATTGGCCTCTATAGAAAAATCTATTCCAAAAATAAAAATGAATTTATCCATCAATGACGATTGTCCCAAAATAAAAAAGATAAAAGATCCTTTTTGGCAATCAATTGCTTGCTTGACTATTATTAAAGCGTTACCTGAAAATAAGAAACTTTCTTGTAGTGAGCTAGACGCCTCTCTAGATGTAAGAGATCTTATGAAAGATCAATTTTTGAAAGCAAAGGCTAACGACGAAATAGAAACAAGAAAACCCACCTTTGAGATTTCTTCCCCTTTTCCGGAACCGGGCCAGGAATATAATTAGGAAAGTTTTCGTTTCATTTAAATTTTTTAATTTTTATGCAAAAGATCACTAGCTCCGAATGAAGAGCCATTCGTATAACCCATAGCTTCCCCTTCAAGGCTACGCTATGGGCCTCTTAATTAAAACGATCATAGAAAAAAAACCTATTGTAGCTCATCATATCATTCTGTTTTTTTTGATCTTTCTATTTATTGAAGTTTACTCCTACAACAATAATATTTTAACCATTATCTCTTGTAGATATCATTATTGAATCAAAGTTAAATAAATTTCTGATGTTTCTTTAGAATTTCCTAAATTTTAAAGCTCCTTGCCATTGGTGCCTGACCTTTATAATACACTCCTTTCTCATGATGACCATGAGGGAGAAAGCTTAAAATAAATCCACAATCTCTAGATCCTTAAATCGCCTGTCAGACAAGATAGAATGTATGCTGTTGTTCATTAAAGATTTTTCTGTCCCATTTACAAACATCTCTATTTCATTTTAATTATTCAATTCCCTATAATGATTCGCAGATGAATGTTCATCTACAAGAATAAACGCAACCTCCATTTTATGAGGAGTTGCGCTTGCAAATATTCTTTGATTTATAAAGGAGATTGTAATGATTACATCAATTCAGAGCCTAACATATTTGAATTGTCACGTATTTTTTTGCATGACAAATCAGATCTAATAAACATTTCCCTGTCCGCAACTTCCACGCTCAGCTATTGCTCACCATAAGATTCAGTGTGTGACCTGAATTACCAAAAGTGTTAAGAGAGAAATCACCAAAGAAGATGGTGACATAGAGGAACAAATATTAGCTCTCGATTCCCCTAAAACTTTTGGAGAGCTTGTAGCTAACCCCAGGATCTGAAGACTTAGAATCCAAATCTATATGCAATAAATTGTCTTCTTTCAATTGCACTAGGTATTTGACTTATTCTCTCGATATCATTTAATTCTTTTTCTGAAAGACCACGCACATGCCACCTTGAAAGTGCAAGCTTAAATTCTTTAGCTCTACTTATAGCTGTGATAAATACATTTGCCACATCTAATTCTAGCAGCACTTTCAACGCAGAGAAAAGAAAAAGGTTGCTCCGACCATTTCTCATAGTGGAAATAAAGCGAACGTTCAACTTAAAATTGCTAAAATTGACCCTAATCATGACCTCACGGAAGCTAGAAAGGCGGCTAGAGTCGTTAGAGGTCCTTTAACGCGAGTTAAAGCGTTCCTTGAAATTGCTAAAGTTGATCCTGATCATGATCTTACTGAAGCTAAAAATACTGTTTCATTAATTATTGAAGATCACACAAAAGCTGAAGCTTTATTTGAAATTGCTAAAGTTGAGTTCATCCTTAAAATGAATTTAGGAAACTCCTCGAAGGGCAAATGTCAGAATATCAGGTCAGGCATGGGGAGAAACAAAACGACGTTTTTCGACCAAAAGCTTGCCATTTCTTCCTCCCCCATTTCCGGATCCAAAATATGTGACTTCTAATTAAGTATGCACCCTTGATTATAACATCCAAAAAGTCTTTAAATGTTATAATCAGGGGTGCATCTTTAATTAGAAGTCACATATTTTGGATCCGGAACCAAGGCTCATCCTAGAATTTGCTTCTCATTATGATTACGCTTTACACAGATGTCTGGAATGCCTAGAGGCTACGTGGCTGCACTCAACATCGGAATGATAAGCTACAGTTCACTCTCACTCTTCTCTTTTACCGTCAAAACTTGTTAGACGAATATCCCAATAGCCTGGAGCTTGTGGAATTTTATCATTGGTCCAGAATAATGAATGAACCGAAAATTCTGATAATTTTACATTTTTGCCTGCTAATAGTCTAAGCAGAACCCAGTGCAAAGAATTTACATCTTCTTTCGGTAGTTTATCGTGCTCTTCAGTTTCTATAAAAATCTTGGCTTTTTCTCGTGTCAGTTTAGAAGTATCGAGCCCTAAGAAGAAAATAATTCCAGAGTGTGTTCTTTGGTCAATTCGGGTTCGCAATGTTTTTCGATCCATCTTCGGCATAAAACCCCTTCTCCTCGTCCACTTCTTCTTTAGCATTCTCCAGCGACACTGGCACTTCGATAATCAGCTTCTCGCATCCCATTCGATGGATTTGCCATTGATCATTAGGATTAAAAATCAATGCAACAATAGTTTTTGTTTTGAGTGTACGTTTGTAATCCGGATCTGTCCCTTTATCGATGTGTGTAACGTCAACCATAAGGGCAATGGTTCCTCCAACAGATTTAGCGATGGATTTTTTTTCTTTGATGAGTGTTTCACGAACGCGAGATAAACTTCTAAGGATTTGACCCTCATAACCCGCATATTTTTCGCCGGTGCACTCATTAAATATATCGAATAAATAACGGATTTTAGGAATTTGTTTTAATTTTGGTAAAGTTTGTAAGCCTTTCCAGTGATGTAAAATTTTAACTCCAAATAAAAGAATGCCTACAGGGAAAATGAGAGTGACAGCAAAAAGTGAAATTCCCTGCAATACTTTCCAAGAAAGGGGACTTTTTTTAGGCAAACGTTCAACTAGGCGAGGACCATTTAGATTTTCTGGTGTTGCGATGTAAGCATTATCTCCAAAATTAAAAATAAATTCTACACTGTTAACAACATATTTTACCAAATAGAGGGCTTCTGAGTAACTCTTGAGGTTTCATTTATTGGATCCCGGACATATACCGGACTAAAAAAATCAATGGACTCCATATTAGTTCCTTTTTTATATCTTTAATTTATGATTTTTAGATTTTTGTGAAGTCATCCCTTAATTATATCGAAAAACTATATTTCATACAATCAAAATACCTCTTCAAAATATCAAAGAGATTAACCGGAAATTTCAGAAACAAATTTTTAACATATATCGACAAAATGTTCGGTCAATAAAAATAGGACGAATCGATCTGCCAATGATATTTATTTAATGAGAAAAAATGAAAAGAAGCAGTAGTAACGTATGAGAGAATACATTTCCCGGTTGTTTTTAAACAAATATCTGGAAAGATATTTAGAGATATCTTAAATACAGGATGGTCCACTCTTTATAAAATCAAAGGAACTCATTGACTCGATTTCTAAAAACAATTGAAGGAGAAAGATATGTATCGTCTGGAATATAAGCAAAAATTGCCCATATCATTACAGGAATCTTGGAATTTTTTTTCACAACCTGACAATTTGAAAACAATAACACCAGAGCACCTTAGCTTCGATATCACACAGGGAAATAAGGAAAAAATGTATGCGGGACAAATCATCGTTCACGTCATACGTCCAATTTGGAATTTCCCTCTAGAATGGATCACAGAAATAACCCATGTCCAAGAACCCCATTATTTTATTGACGAGCAACGTTTAGGACCTTACAAATTTTGGCATCATGAACACCGATTTAATTCAATTCCCAATGGTGTAGAAATGATCGACCTCGTTTATTACAAATTGCCTTACGGCCCTTTAGGTAAAATTTTCCACTACATAAAAGTTCAAAATGATTTAGAAACCATTTTCTCATATCGCCGTTCTAAATTAGAAGAAAAGTTTGGATCCTATCCAGAGGAAATCGAACATGGAAATTGAAGATTTTAACATCGAAAAAGAAGCGCTTCAATCAAACTTACAAAAACGACTAAAAAATGCCGAAAAAAAAGTGCTCTCCCTAAAATTTGCTCTTTCACAATGCCTGAATTGGTCTGAAATACATCACGAAGGAATTTTACTACAGGCCAACTTATATCGAGGGAAGAAAATGCCAATAGCTTAATTGTCGAAGACTGGAAAGATGAAAACAATAAGAGAGAAATCAAACTTTCTGCTCCCTTCAATCGCCAAAATGAGATCGCTCGACGTATAAATCAAAGCAAACGTCAACGCGCGGCCATTCCTCGCCTAAAAATCGAAATAAATAAAGCCGAAACTTTCAAAAATCAGCTCCAACAGAAACTAGAATCCTTAAATTCTATTTCTGAAATGGCGGATCTCATTACATTACGTAAAAAGTTCAACTCCGAAGAAAAAAATCAAAAGCATATCCCTAAAAAAAACAAACTAAAGCTTTGCCTTATCGTGAATTTTGGAGTCGTTCAGGCCTTCGCATCTGGGTAGGAAAAAAAGCTAAGGATAATGATACTCTTACCTTTAAACTAGCCCATGGTTCCGATTTTTGGCTGCATGTGCATGGATATCCCGGTTCTCATGTTATTATCAAAATTAACAAAGGCAAAGATCCGGATGCAGATACAATACAAGATGCCTTACAGCTTGCCCTCTACTATAGCCAAGCAAAATCTCAAGGGTCAAGCAGATGTATTAATTACGCAAAAGAAGTATGTTTCTCCGTTCGGAAAAGGGTCCTAAAACTGTGGAAAAGTGCAAATTTCTAAACACAAATTAATTTTTGTCAAAATAGATTCACAACGTCTAGAAACTCTTAGACAGCACCAGGCTCGGTCATAAACTTGGAGTGGCCTGGCCTATCACCGCCTTAGCCTTGGTTCCAGACCTGACATTCTGACATTAGCACTTTTAAGAGATCTTGTTTTCATTTAGGCAAATTTCAGAATATCAGGTCAGGCACGAATGGCAAGGCTATTTTCATGATTAGAGCCTCTTGGTTCTAACTTTCAAAAAAGATTGATTCAAAAGCATAATCGGAATGATGAGCTACAATTTGCGCAATTTTTAACTGTTTCGATTTCAAAGCGGGGCATTTTTCTTATAAAACTTATTAAAATATTGAACAAAATATTTTTATTTGATATATATATTGGTATGTCTTCAATACCTTTCAAAAGGAGTACTCTTATGAACTTACGTCATCTTTTCCTTGGGCTTGTAATTGCTTCCAGGAGCCATGTTCGCAGAAAACCTAACCGGTCATTATCGTGTAAACGGCTACGACACAACTAGTTCCCCTCCACAATATGAAGGATGGGCTGAAATTAATCGATATAAGGCAACCTCGGTTGCAACCCGATACTCACCCAGATGATTATTACATCATCGAATGGCATTATTCAGATTTTCAATCAATTAGTGGCATCGGCCTAAGAAAACATGACTACATCGCTTTTGATTTCACAGGAAATGAGGATCCTACCTACAATGGTGTACAGCTCTATCGAATTGAAGAAGGTGATAAAGAACATCATCATCATAAGTTAATTTTAGAAGGCCCTTGGATTAACCCGGGGTGGAGATAGTATCAGTCATGAACGATTTGACAAAGGTCGATAATCACTAAGCAAAACATACTTTCACTCCTTAACCCATACAGCATCCATCGCTGATGGGTGTTCTATTCATTTTCCTTTAAGTATTAAGATAATATGTCAAATTCCCCTGCCCCTCAACGCTCTTCCGAATCAGCTATTGAAGTGATTGAATTAAGCCATCGCTATGACTCCTGTTTGGCCGTTGATAAGGTCTCTTTTAATGTTAAGTCTGGTAATACCTTTGGACTAATTGGACCGAATGGAGCAGGCAAAAGCACCACAATCAAGATGCTCACGACCTTATTACCGGTGACTTCCGGTAATGCCCGCATCAATGGATATAGTATTGTCGAAAACCAACCCAAGTGCGTCAATGCATCGGATATGTTCCACAAATGATTTCTGCAGATGGAGAGCTTACTGCGTATGAAAACCTCCTGCTTTCAGCTAAATTATATGGTCTTACTCATGACTTTAGACAAAAAAGGATTCATGAGGTTTTAGAGTTTATGAATTTAAGGAAGTTAAAGATAAATTGGTTAACAGTTATTCCGGAGGAATGATCCGGCGCTTAGAAATTGCACAAGCTTTGGTTCATCAACCGACGGTGCTATTCCTTGACGAACCGACGGTGGGACTAGATCCGCTGCTCGCAAGCGCTTTGGAAACATATTCATGAACTGAATAAACGCATAGGTATGACTATCCTAATGACGACACATGATATGGATGAGGCGGATTCGCTTTGCGATGTCGTAGCTTTCATGCATTTAGGAAAAATCATTGTCATGGATACTCCCCATAAACTAAAGGCTGCTTTAGGCCCAAAAGCCACTCTCGATGATGTATTCATTCTCCATACAGGCAGTTCATTAAAAGAAACGGAAGATTATTCCCATGTAAAACAAACTCGGAACACCATCTCCCACTTATAATCCTAGAAACGGCAGTTCAAGAATTGCGTCAATTTATCATCTTCAACTGCCGTTTCTTCAAGATATTAACAACCAATTAATTTTTACCTATTTTCAATATAATCTTACCGGCTGTTTTTCTATTTTCCAACTGTTGATGTGCTTCTGAGGCTTTTTCAAGCGGAAAAGTATGATCAATGCGCAGTTTCAACCAACCTTTCTCAATTCCCTCCATCACAGCCTTTGCACGCATCATCAGCTCTTCTGTGTTCAAAAGGTAATTAAATAACGATCCTCCAGAAATTGATAAGGAATGAATCATCAAGCTATTCGGAACGATAGGGTCTGCAGGACCACTTGCAGCCCCAAAGATCACGATATTTCCACGGAGCGCAGCTGCCTGCAAATTGCCCGGAAAAGTTGTTTTCCCTACCCCATCGATGATTAAATCGGCTCCATGATCATTGGTTAAACGCTTTATTTCTTTTACAAAATCTTGTTTAGTATAAAGGATCACTTCATCGGCTCCCGCGTCTTTAGCGATCTTTGCTTTTTCTTCGGTCGAAACAGTCCCGAACACTTTAGCGCCTAAATGCTTTGCCCATTGGACTAATAAAAGACCCATTCCTCCGGCTGCTGCATGAATTAAAACGATATCACTAGATTTTATCTTTCGAAATTCGTGGAGCAAAATAATGGGCTGTCATACCCTGTAAAGGAAATGCTGCGCCCTGCTCAAAAGAAAAATCGTTTGGAAGAGGAATTAAATGATCTGCTGTAATCAAACTTTGTTCAGCATAGGAACCGGGTTCGTGCACATATGCAACACGATCACCGGGTTTTACGTGACTCACACCCTCGCCGATGGCTTCAACCACTCCAGCGCCTTCCAATCCCGGAGTGTAGGGAAGTTTAACTTTATAAAATCCGTTGCGCTGGTAGACATCAATAAAGTTAACTCCAGCAGCCTCTAAACGGAGTAAAGCTTGACCGGGACCGGGTTTACCTATTTGAACATCGGAAATTTTTAAGACTTCAGGACCACCATACTGAGACATTTGAATTGCTTTCATAAATTACCTTATATTGATCAACATTTTGGGGTAGAGGCTTATTTACGAAAGTACTGATTTACGATTTTTTTGCCAAGCTCGACTTATTGATCCTGTAAAAGCCATTTATAAATAGAAATCACTTCAACTCTACCAAACTCCATAGAGATAAATTCTTCTTCATCTAGAGTTATAATAAAAGCACTTGTATGCTTTAACTCCTTCATAGCTAAATTAAGAGCTGTTAGTTCACGTTCTCTAGTTTTCAGATCAGATAAACTTTCAGAAACTTGTATCAAGAGATCAATCTGCAATCCTTTTCTAACCAAAAAATCAACTTCTAGATTTCCTTTTGTTCGGTAATAAAATATATCTTTATAGCGACGTCGAAGTTCCAGATACACCACATTCTCTAGGTACTTTCCACGATTTTGGGAAAATCGGAAAGCGATTTGCCTTATCAAACCAGTGTCAACGGCATATACTTTTTTCTGCGCTGTAGTCTGTTCTCCAACAGAAAAAGAAAACTTATCAACAGTAAAAATGAGAAACGCATTTTCTAAATAATGAATAAAATCTTTTACTGTATTAACGCTTCCAAGCTGAAGCATATTTTTCAAATTGGAATAGGAAATGAGCACCCGACATTACTCATCAAATATAAAGCAAGCTCTCTCAAGGCCTTGACAGCCTTGATTTGATATCCGACAATGATATCTTTATAAAGAATATTATCATAGACCGAATGGAGCACCGTCAGCAATACGACGCTGACGAAGCATAGTATTGCTGACGGTGCTCCATTCGGTCTATGATAATATTCTTTATAAAGATATCATTGTCAGATATCAAATCAAGGCTGTCAAGGCCTTGAGAGAGCTTGCTTTATATTTGATGAGTAATGTCGGGGCGCTCATTTCCTATTCCAATTTGAAAAATATGCTTCAGCTTGGAAGCGTTAATACAGTAAAAGATTTTATTCATTATTTAGAAAATGCGTTTCTCATTTTTACTGTTGATAAGTTTTCTTTTTCTGTTGGAGAACAGACTACAGCGCAGAAAAAAGTATATGCCGTTGACACTGGTTTGATAAGGCAAATTGCTTTCCGATTTTCCCAAAATCGTGGAAAGTACCTAGAGAATGTGGTGTATCTGGAACTTCGACGTCGCTATAAAGATATATTTTATTACCGAACAAAAGGAAATCTAGAAGTTGATTTTTTGGTTAGAAAAGGATTGCAGATTGATCTCTTGATACAAGTTTCTGAAAGTTTATCTGATCTGAAAACTAGAGAACGTGAACTAACAGCTCTTAATTTAGCTATGAAGGAGTTAAAGCATACAAGTGCTTTTATTATAACTCTAGATGAAGAAGAATTTATCTCTATGGAGTTTGGTAGAGTTGAAGTGATTTCTATTTATAAATGGCTTTTACAGGATCAATAAGTCGAGCTTGGCAAAAAAATCGTAAATCAGTACTTTCGTAAATAAGCCTCTACCCCAAAATGTTGATCAATATAAGGTAATTTATGAAAGCAATTCAAATGTCTCAGTATGGTGGTCCTGAAGTCTTAAAAATTTCCGATGTTCAAATAGGTAAACCCGGTCCCGGTCAAGCTTTACTCCGTTTAGAGGCTGCTGGAGTTAACTTTATTGATGTCTACCAGCGCAACGGATTTTATAAAGTTAAACTTCCCTACACTCCGGGATTGGAAGGCGCTGGAGTGGTTGAAGCCATCGGCGAGGGTGTGAGTCACGTAAAACCCGGTGATCGTGTTGCATATGTGCACGAACCCGGTTCCTATGCTGAACAAAGTTTGATTACAGCAGATCATTTAATTCCTCTTCCAAACGATTTTTCTTTTGAGCAGGGCGCAGCATTTCCTTTACAGGGTATGACAGCCCATTATTTGCTCCACGAATTTCGAAAGATAAAATCTAGTGATATCGTTTTAATTCATGCAGCAGCCGGAGGAATGGGTCTTTTATTAGTCCAATGGGCAAAGCATTTAGGCGCTAAAGTGTTCGGGACTGTTTCGACCGAAGAAAAAGCAAAGATCGCTAAAGACGCGGGAGCCGATGAAGTGATCCTTTATACTAAACAAGATTTTGTAAAAGAAATAAAGCGTTTAACCAATGATCATGGAGCCGATTTAATCATCGATGGGGTAGGGAAAACAACTTTTCCGGGCAATTTGCAGGCAGCTGCGCTCCGTGGAAATATCGTGATCTTTGGGGCTGCAAGTGGTCCTGCAGACCCTATCGTTCCGAATAGCTTGATGATTCATTCCTTATCAATTTCTGGAGGATCGTTATTTAATTACCTTTTGAACACAGAAGAGCTGATGATGCGTGCAAAGGCTGTGATGGAGGGAATTGAGAAAGGTTGGTTGAAACTGCGCATTGATCATACTTTTCCGCTTGAAAAAGCCTCAGAAGCACATCAACAGTTGGAAAATAGAAAAACAGCCGGTAAGATTATATTGAAAATAGGTAAAAATTAATTGGTTGTTAATATTCTAGAAACGGCAGTTGAAGATGATAAATTGACGCAATTCTTGAACTGCCGTTTCTAGGATTATAAGTGGGAGATGGTGTTCCGAGTTTGTTTTACATGGGAATAGTCTCCAGTTTCTTTTAACGAACTCCCTGTATGCATAATGAAGACGTCATCGAGAGTAGCTTTAGGACCTAATGCGGCTTTTAGATTATGGGGAGTGTCCATCACAATGATTCGCCCCAAATGCATGAGTGCTACGGTGTTGCAGAGATGGTCTGCTTCGTCCATATCGTGCGTGGTCATGAGAATCGTGGTCCCTTTTTTTTCACTTAGTTCATGAATATGTTTCCATAATTGCTTACGCGCTGCAGGATCTAGTCCGACAGTTGGTTCGTCTAAAAATAGGACATTCGGTTCGTGAATTAACGCTTGAGCAATTTCTAGGCGCCGGATCATTCCTCCGGAATAGCTGTTAGTCAATTGATCGCTGAATTTGCTTAGATTCATGAATTCTAAGATTTCAAGAATCTTTTCCTGTCTATGTTCACGAGGAAGCCCATAGAGTTTAGAGGATAACAATAGATTTTCATATCCTGTGAGTTCTCCATCTGCAGAGAGTAATTGTGGAACATACCCAATATTTTGACGCACTAGGGAAGGTTCTCGAATGAGGTTATAGCCGCTTATAAAAGCATTTCCTGATGTCACAGGCAAAAGAGTTGTGAGCATTTTAACTGTGGTGCTTTTGCCTGCTCCATTAGGCCCGATGAGCCCAAAGGTATTACCAGACTTAACATTAAAAGAGACCTTATCAACGGCCAAACAGGAGTCATAGCGATGGCTTAATTCAATCACTTCAATAGCTGATTCGGAAGAGCGTTGAGGGGCAGGGGAATTTGACATATTATCTTAATACTTAAAGGAAAATGAATAGAACACCCATAGCAATGGATGCTATGGGTTAAGAAGTGAAGTTGTTTTCTTAGTGATTATGGACCTTTGTCAATTGTTCATGACTGATACTATCTCCACCCCGGTTAATCCAAGGGCCTTCTAAAATTAACTTATGATGATGATGTTCTTTATCACCTTCTTCAATTCGATAGAGCTGTACACCATTGTAGGTAGGATCCTCATTTCCTGTGAAATCAAAAGCGATGTAGTCATGTTTTCTTAGGCCGATGCCACTAATTGATTGAAAATCTGAATAATGCCATTCGATGATGTAATAATCATCTGGGTGAGTATCGGGTGCAACCGAGGTTGCCTTATATCGATTAATTTCAGCCCATCCTTCATATTGTGGAGGGGAACTAGTTGTGTCGTAGCCGTTTACACGATAATGACCGGTTAGGTTTTCTGCAAACATGGCTCCTGGAAGCATTAGAAGCCCAAGGAAAAGATGACGTAAGTTCATAAGAGTACTCCTTTTGAAAGGTATTGAAGACATACCAATATATATATCAAATAAAAATATTTTGTTCAATATTTTAATAAGTTTTATAGAAAAATGCCCCGCTTTGAAATCGAAACAGTTAAAAATTGCGCAAATTGTAGCTCATCATTCCGATTATGCTTTTGAATCAATCTTTTTTGAAAGTTAGAACCAAGAGGCTCTAATCATGAAAATAGCCTTGCCATTGGTGCCTGACCTGATATTCTGAAATTTGCCTAAATGAAAACAAGATCTCTTAAAAGTGCTAATGTCAGAATGTCAGGTCTGGAACCAAGGCTAAGGCGGTGATAGGCCAGGCCACTCCAAGTTTATGACCGAGCCTGGTGCTGTCTAAGAATTTCTAACCGTTGTGGATCGACTTTAACAGAAATTAACTTATGCGTAGAGATTTGTACTTTGCCACAATTTTTGGGCCCTTTTCCGAAGCGAGAAACATGCTTTCTTTGAGTAATAACGACATCTGCCCATTGCAATGATTTAGCTTTACTATAGTAAATAGCTAGCTGTAAGGCATCTTGCAAAGTTTGTTCATCTGGATTATTTCCTTTTTCAGCTTTGATGATGACGTGAGAACCCGCATATCCATGCACATGCAGCCAGAAATCTAACCCATGTGCAAGAGTAAAGGTGAGGGTTTCATTATCTTTAGCTTTTTTTCCTACCCAGATACGTAAGCCTGATTGACTCAAAAATTCTCGGTAGGGTAAAGATTTTTCAGTTTTTTTGGAGACTTGTTTTGTTTCGGAAGAAATAAAGTTTTTACGAAAAGCGATAAGAGGTGAAATTTCGAGGATAGAACTTAATGTTTCTATTTGTTCCAGAAGTTGATTTCTAAAAGTCGTTGCTTTAGCTATTTCGATTTTAAGTCTGGGGAGGGCAGTTTGTTGCCGTTTGCTTTGATGGATGCGTCGAGCGATCTCATTTTGACGATTAAATGGAGCTGAAAGTATAATTTCTTTCTTTTGATTTTCATTTTCCCAATCCTCTACAATAAGAGTAAGAGCCTTTTCATCCCACATGTATAGATTGGCTTGCAATAAAATTCCTTCGTGATGCAATTCAGGCCATTTTTGACATTGAAGAAGAGCTGATTCTAAGGAACGTAATTTCTTATTAGCATTTTTTAAACGTCTTTGTAGTTCATCTAACAACATTTTCTTTTCAATGTTGAAATCTTCAGTTTCCATGTTCGATTTCCTCTGGATAGGATCCAAACTTTTCTTCTAATTTAGAACGGCGATATGAGAAAATGGTTTCTAAATCATTTTGAACTTTTATGTAGTGGAAAATTTTACCTAAAGGGCCGTAAGGCAATTTGTAATAAACGAGGTCGATCATTTCTACACCATTGGGAATTGAATTAAATCGGTGTTCATGATGCCAAAATTTGTAAGGTCCTAAACGTTGCTCGTCAATAAAATAATGGGGTTCTTGGACATGGGTTATTTCTGTGATCCATTCTAGAGGGAAATTCCAAATTGGACGTATGACGTGAACGATGATTTGTCCCGCATACATTTTTTCCTTATTTCCCTGTGTGATATCGAAGCTAAGGTGCTCTGGTGTTATTGTTTTCAAATTGTCAGGTTGTGAAAAAAAATTCCAAGATTCCTGTAATGATATGGGCAATTTTTGCTTATATTCCAGACGATACATATCTTTCTCCTTCAATTGTTTTTAGAAATCGAGTCAATGAGTTCCTTTGATTTTATAAAGAGTGGACCATCCTGTATTTAAGATATCTCTAAATATCTTTCCAGATATTTGTTTAAAAACAACCGGGAAATGTATTCTCTCATACGTTACTACTGCTTCTTTTCATTTTTTCTCATTAAATAAATATCATTGGCAGATCGATTCGTCCTATTTTTATTGACCGAACATTTTGTCGATATATGTTAAAAATTTGTTTCTGAAATTTCCGGTTAATCTCTTTGATATTTTGAAGAGGTATTTTGATTGTATGAAATATAGTTTTTCGATATAATTAAGGGATGACTTCACAAAAATCTAAAAATCATAAATTAAAGATATAAAAAAGGAACTAATATGGAGTCCATTGATTTTTTTAGTCCGGTATATGTCCGGGATCCAATAAATGAAACCTCAAGAGTTACTCAGAAGCCCTCTATTTGGCAAAAATATGTTGTTAACAGTGTAGAATTTATTTTTAATTTTGGAGATAATGCTTACATCGCAACACCAGAAAATCTAAATGGTCCTCGCCTAGTTGAACGTTTGCCTAAAAAAAGTCCCCTTTCTTGGAAAGTATTGCAGGGAATTTCACTTTTTGCTGTCACTCTCATTTTCCCTGTAGGCATTCTTTTATTTGGAGTTAAAATTTCACATCACTGGAAAGGCTTACAAACTTTACCAAAATTAAAACAAATTCCTAAAATCCGTTATTTATTCGATATATTTAATGAGTGCACCGGCGAAAAATATGCGGGTTATGAGGGTCAAATCCTTAGAAGTTTATCTCGCGTTCGTGAAACACTCATCAAAGAAAAAAAATCCATCGCTAAATCTGTTGGAGGAACCATTGCCCTTATGGTTGACGTTACACACATCGATAAAGGGACAGATCCGGATTACAAACGTACACTCAAAACAAAAACTATTGTTGCATTGATTTTTAATCCTAATGATCAATGGCAAATCCATCGAATGGGATGCGAGAAGCTGATTATCGAAGTGCCAGTGTCGCTGGAGAATGCTAAAGAAGAAGTGGACGAGGAGAAGGGGTTTTATGCCGAGAATGGGATCGAAAAACATTGCGAACCCGAATTGACCAAAGAACACACTCTGGAATTATTTTCTTCTTTCTTAGGGCTCGATACTTCTAAACTGACACGAGAAAAAGCCAAGATTTTTATAGAAACTGAAGAGCACGATAAACTACCGAAAGAAGATGTAAATTCTTTGCACTGGGTTCTGCTTAGACTATTAGCAGGCAAAAATGTAAAATTATCAGAATTTTCGGTTCATTCATTATTCTGGACCAATGATAAAATTCCACAAGCTCCAGGCTATTGGGATATTCGTCTAACAAGTTTTGACGGTAAAAGAGAAGAGTGAGAGTGAACTGTAGCTTATCATTCCGATGTTGAGTGCAGCCACGTAGCCTCTAGGCATTCCAGACATCTGTGTAAAGCGTAATCATAATGAGAAGCAAATTCTAGGATGAGCCTTGGTTCCGGATCCAAAATATGTGACTTCTAATTAAGTATGCACCCCTGATTATAACATTTAAAGACTTTTTGGATGTTATAATCAAGGGTGCATACTTAATTAGAAGTCACATATTTTGGATCCGGAAATGGGGGAGGAAGAAATGGCAAGCTTTTGGTCGAAAAACGTCGTTTTGTTTCTCCCCATGCCTGACCTGATATTCTGACATTTGCCCTTCGAGGAGTTTCCTAAATTCATTTTAAGGATGAACTCAACTTTAGCAATTTCAAATAAAGCTTCAGCTTTTGTGTGATCTTCAATAATTAATGAAACAGTATTTTTAGCTTCAGTAAGATCATGATCAGGATCAACTTTAGCAATTTCAAGGAACGCTTTAACTCGCGTTAAAGGACCTCTAACGACTCTAGCCGCCTTTCTAGCTTCCGTGAGGTCATGATTAGGGTCAATTTTAGCAATTTTAAGTTGAACGTTCGCTTTATTTCCACTATGAGAAATGGTCGGAGCAACCTTTTTCTTTTCTCTGCGTTGAAAGTGCTGCTAGAATTAGATGTGGCAAATGTATTTATCACAGCTATAAGTAGAGCTAAAGAATTTAAGCTTGCACTTTCAAGGTGGCATGTGCGTGGTCTTTCAGAAAAAGAATTAAATGATATCGAGAGAATAAGTCAAATACCTAGTGCAATTGAAAGAAGACAATTTATTGCATATAGATTTGGATTCTAAGTCTTCAGATCCTGGGGTTAGCTACAAGCTCTCCAAAAGTTTTAGGGGAATCGAGAGCTAATATTTGTTCCTCTATGTCACCATCTTCTTTGGTGATTTCTCTCTTAACACTTTTGGGAATCCAGGTCACACACTGAATCTTATGGCTTATAAGAGCCCAGCGTGGAAGTTGCGGACAGGGAAATGTTTATTAGATCTGATTTGTCATGCAAAAAAATACGTGACAATTCAAATATGTTAGGCTCTGAATTGATGTAATCATTACAATCTCCTTTATAAATGAAAGAATATTTGCAAGCGCAACTCCTCATAAAATGGAGGTTGCGTTTATTCTTGTAGATGAACATTCATCTGCGAATCATTATAGGGAATTGAATAATTAAAATGAAATAGAGATGTTTGTAAATGGGACAGAAAAATCTTTAATGAACAACAGCATACATTCTATCTTGTCTGACAGGCGATTTAAGGATCTAGAGAATTGTGGATTTATTTTAAGCTTTCTCCCTCATGGTCATCATGAGAAAGGAGTGTATTATAAAGGTCAGGCACCAATGGCAAGGAGCTTTAAAATTTAGGAAATTCTAAAGAAACATCAGAAATTTATTTAACTTTGATTCAATAATGATATCTACAAGAGATAATGGTTAAAATATTATTGTTGTAGGAGTAAACTTCAATAAATAGAAAGATCAAAAAAAACAGAATGATATGATGAGCTACAATAGGTTTTTTTTCTATGATCGTTTTAATTAAGAGGCCCATAGCGTAGCCTTGAAGGGGAAGCTATGGGTTATACGAATGGCTCTTCATTCGGAGCTAGTGATCTTTTGCATAAAAATTAAAAAATTTAAATGAAACGAAAACTTTCCTAATTATATTCCTGGCCCGGTTCCGGAAAAGGGGAAGAAATCTCAAAGGTGGGTTTTCTTGTTTCTATTTCGTCGTTAGCCTTTGCTTTCAAAAATTGATCTTTCATAAGATCTCTTACATCTAGAGAGGCGTCTAGCTCACTACAAGAAAGTTTCTTATTTTCAGGTAACGCTTTAATAATAGTCAAGCAAGCAATTGATTGCCAAAAAGGATCTTTTATCTTTTTTATTTTGGGACAATCGTCATTGATGGATAAATTCATTTTTATTTTTGGAATAGATTTTTCTATAGAGGCCAATAATTTAAAATCAGTAAGACTTTCAGGTAGTATAGGTTCAACCCCATTTCCAACAGGCATAAAAAAGTTATCATGAAATTCAGGGTTCTTAGCTACAAAAGATCTGGTAAATAATTGTAAATATTTAGGCGAACATTCAATCGATTCATTAACACCAATTTTCTTCTAATCTTTACAAACTTCTATAACGCTGGATAGATCAACATTACTTAAATGTGAAAAAATATTTAATAACATATCTTATTTTAAATCTTTTACTGGATCTTCAGTTAAGGTTTTTTGATCAAAAATTTAATAACGAATCTCATTAAAAAAACAGTTCACATTGTTGCATAAAATTCATAAAAAATCCTTCTTAATTGGTTGAAAGCAAAATGGCATATGGGCAAATAATATATAAAGGCTATTTTATCAATGAGAGATTATATAGCAATATTGTTCTTTCATTTTTCTTTCATTATTGGAAAAATTCTTCATAAATTTATTCACCTCAGACCCTGGCACAAAATTTGCACTATAAGAAATAATTTGTACAGTGGGGGACGAAGCAATCCTAGAAAATATTTACCTCATAAAAGAGAAAGTCAAATTTTTGGTGTTGCTAATTTTGTGTTTATTTATGTTACAATAAAAATTAGGTGGCGAATACTCGACTTTAAGTATACGCTATTATTTATTAATTTAATTTTGAAAGGAGGACTAAAATGGACGGATTAAATAGTGGAATAAATAGTCGAATAGGCGCGGAGGAAACGTTTCTTACATCAAACTCTTTAGTTGATCCTTCTTTATCTGTTCACGATTGTGCAACTAAAATAGTAGAGGCAACAGAGGAAGCTTTCAAATCTCTAGAGAACGATGTTAATAGGTTTCCAGAAAAACAGCGGGACTTTCTTCGTGATCATCTTCGTGACCATCTTCGCGACGTAGCTCATCATTGCATAAGAATTGTAGGTGAACTACAATTAGAGGAACAACTTCCAGATTCAGAAACGATTGTCGACAAATATAACGAGATAATTGGGAAGATATCTAAACGCTTAGGATTGCCCAGCGATTTTGATGGTATTCCAATGAGATATCAAGACGGTTTCTTTGAGTCGCTTGCTGAGACTCCTTTTATAGAGGATGCAGATGACCCTTTTATACTTGCATCGCGCACATTAATAACAAATGCGATAGATGCTGAGGACGTTAGTGAAGAAGATATTCGCAGAGAAATGTTCGGTATGAATGATGGGAGAAAATGATTTAGTCTTATTCAGCGCCGGGGTTTAAATTCTAAAAACCCCGGTATTCTAAATTCCGTACATACAGATCTACAACTTGACTACAAGGTGATAGTCGTCGTCTCGCTACTTTTAGGAATTGTAGTGACTTCGAAGCCTCCTAATAAACCTCGTGCAAAAAAATTAGGTGCAGTGTATCAAAAAATTAATGTTTGGCACATTTAGAATTTTTATCACTGTTAAAAGGGGATTGGCATGAGTTCTACTGTAGCTCTAAATCTTTTTGCACCGGTACAAATCGGGCCTATATCATTAGGACATCGTGTAGTGATGGCTCCGCTGACTCGTTCTCGTTCTGAACAACCGGGTGATGTCCCCGGAAAGTTGATGCTCGAATATTATACACAACGAGCTTCAGAAGGGGGGCTTATCATCTCAGAAGCAACTTCGATTTCAATTACCGGGCGTGGATGGTTTGGAGCTCCTGGATTGTATTCTGACGAACAGGTCGCAGGCTGGAAGCACATCACGGACGCCGTCCATGCAAAAGGGGGAAAAATGTTCTCTCAGCTATGGCATGTGGGTCGTTCTTCAAATAGCGTCATGACCAATGGTGCGATGCCTGTGGCGCCTTCAGTCATACCGGAGTATTGGGAAAATTCAACGCCTAGTGTCTCTACGCCTAATGGTTGGAGCAAACCATCACCTCATCGAGCTCTCGATATTTTTGAAATTCCCCTCATCGTCGAAGATTACCGCAAGGCTGCCGAGAGAGCGAAAGCAGCCGGCTTTGATGGAGTCGAACTTCATGCAGCCAATGGTTATTTGCTTGATGAATTCCTTCAGGATGGTAGTAACAAGCGAACGGATGTCTATGGTGGGCCGATCGAGAACCGTGCTCGTTTCTTACTAGAGGTTGTAGAGGCTTTGGCCTCGGTATGGGGCGGCAGTCGTGTAGGTGTACGTATTGGACCTGGTGGAAAGTGGAATTCGATGTCGGATAGCAATCCGATTCCACTTTTCGATTATGTTGCAGAACAGTTGAATCGTTTTAGCCTGGCATACCTTCACATTATTGAGCCGCGGGTCAAAGGTAATATACTCATTGTTGAGGGGCAAGATCCAATTGCGGCGGCACGATTGCGCAAGATTTTTAAAGGAAAAATCATTTCTGCAGGAGGTTTTGAACCGAATACTGCGAAGGCCGTTGTGGAAAAAGGAGATGCAGATCTAGTTGCATTCGGACGGCATTTTATCTCGAATCCGGATTTACCCAAGCGTATCAAATTTGGATTGCCGCTTAATGACTATGATCGTAAAACATTCTACACTTTTGATTTCCACGGCTACACAGATTATCCTATTTACGAACAGCAATGTGACAGTTTATTGTCGGATCCATTTTGTTCCCAACTTCAAGATTCTCCTTTTTATTTTGACAGTTGTCTTAATGCGAGTAAAGCTCAAGTTGCTGCTAGTAGTAGTTTGCGTTGTTTATCAAAAAATAAAGAAACTGTCCTCAAAGCATTTGACACACTATTTAATCTGCGCGACTATGTGACGGCAGAGCGTTTTTGGTCCCCCAATTACATTCAACATAGTGCTCATATTCCACCTGGACGAGAAGGTCTGTTTAATTTAATCAAGGGCATGCCTTCAACCTTAAAGTATGAGCCAGGAATGATCGTCGCGGAAGGTGATCTGGTGATGCTCCATGGAAGATTTTCAGGTTTCGGCCAACCAACATCTTGGATAGTCGTAGATATTCTACGTATAACCGATGGCATTCTTACAGAACATTGGGATGTTATTCAGGAGGAAGCTTCCCGAGAGACATCTAAAAGCGGCCTTCCTATGTTTGGAGATTTCAGATAACTAAATGAAGAAAAATATAAGCGAAATGAGGCAATTTCTTCTTCGAGCGCTTCTTTGCTCAATTGTTTTGGTATGATATCGACAATTTCAGACCACGTTTGAGTAGTGATAGGTAAAAGGTGAAAGTGAACATGTGGCACATCTTGGAAAGCTAAAGGGCCATTTTTTTCTAAGACGATGTACTGATCTGTATGCAAAACTTTTGAGAAGATCTCTACCACTTTGGGGAGTATAACAGAAAGTTCAGCCCATTCTTCTTTTGAAAGTTCATGAGCTTTTACTAAGTGTCTTTTGGGAATAACTAAAAGATGTCCTTTTACTCGAGGTTCATAACTCACTAGAATGTTAAAATGATCACTTTGAAATACAGATTGGTTTTCAATGATTTCTTGTCTGCAAAAAACACAAGGTTTTGCGTCAGCCTTGTTGATATTAAAAAAAATAAGGATGAAAAAACTGATGGTTATAAAAACTTGCATATGCCTCCGTATTAAAGGTTGGTAAGTTTTTAACATTATCATAAAGAATCCCAAAAGTCTATTGTATTTTTCCTCTTGTAAGGTACGCGCACGCATACACATCAGGTTCTTAGCTGTTACGATACTTTACATGTAAGATCTATTTGCGCTTTTTGTGCCTTCTTGCCTCCTAAATAACAAGTTCGCGCCTTGCCATTGGTGCCTGACCTGACATTCTGACATTTGCCTACAATGATAACGTAACCTCCCAGGAGGGCAAATGTCAGAATGTCAGGTCTGGAACCAAGGCTGGAACGTTACCCCCAAGATTTACGCAATTGAAAAAAGCGTCGTTTTCAATTAATAACAAAATACTTAATTCTAAGAGATAACGTTTAGCCATGGTTCCAGACCTGACATTCTGACATTTGCCCTCCTGGGAGGATGTCATCATTGTAGGCAAATGTCAGAATATCAGGTCAGGCACCAATGGCAAGGCGCTTTAAAAATTTGTTATTTCCCAATAGGGGGCGCAGCAGGCAACTGTCTCGCTTTGCGTTTAATTTTTTCCTATACTTTTATAACCTAATATCGTTGCATCTACTAAACAACCAGTTATTTCCCCACAGGCAACTGTCTCACTTTGCGAGTTCTATCCTTTTTTGCGTGTGCTTTTTCAAGCCTAGAAATTCCACTCAAAAAAGGAGAAATGTTGATTTCGCGTGTGAAATTTGATATATTGAAAATATAGAAAAATATAAACCATTGCGGAGGAACTAATGTCGACTAGATTTATTGGTAGGCGAGATGATCTACGAACTATTGGGGATTCCGTTAGAGAGCATCATTCATGCCAATCCATTTTTACAGACTCCAACAATTAAACGGCAAAAATGTCAGATCGACTTTCTAATCCAGACTAGAGAGGGAAGTCTTTATATTTGCGAAATCAAATTCAAGAGAGATAAAGTTGATAGCATAGAGGAAGTGAAAGAAAAAATTAAAAGATTAAAAAGAAAAAAATATATGTCTTGCCGTCCGGTACTCATTCACGTAAATGGTGTTAGCGAACCAATTTTACAAAGCGATTATTTTATAAAGATAATCGATTTTGGAAAACTGCTTTGTATGTAAAATCTATGGTAGTTATTTTCGAAAATGGAGAAAATCGAAAATAAGCCTATTTTTATTTGCGTAAACGAAAATAAGTAATGGCCTTATTATCGATTTCAGATGAAAACGATAATAAGGATCATATCTTCTTGCTCTACTACTCAACTTAAATCAAAATGTTGAATAATCTTGGTTGGTTCTTCCAAAATATTTAAAATATCGTGTGCGCAATACACACGATCTCTTTCCCTATTGAATTTTGAGCAAGAATACCCAAACTTTCAAGTTTACAAAGAGCTCTTTGAGCTGTAGTGAAAGCGACTTTGTTGTTTTCAGCAATTTTTTTGATTGTACAATAGGGATTCACAGCTAAATATTTTATGATATGCTGAACAATCTCAGAGCGACCTCCAACCTTAATTTGCCAACCAACAATAAAAGCATTAATCCTTTCAGCACGAGATAAAGCTTCTTGGGCTTGTACTGCAACGCCATTTAGAAAATAAGAAAACCATTCATTCCATGAGCCGCTGCTACTAATATTATAAAGTTGTTTATAATAGACGTCTCTTGTGGCTTCAAAAAAAGCACTTAAATATAAAAGTGGCGATGGCAGTAATAAGAGAAACCCGCATGATTCGAGTCTCGGCAAATGCTCACAGTCTTGCACTCTCTCAAGTGATACTTGAAATAGGGGAAGAACTATGCCGCAGAAACCCCAAAAGAACTTTCTATTACAGTAAAATGGCCGCTTGACAATGAAGGGACACTCTATTTTGATAGAAGTCTTGACGGAAATCCTTTCAAATGCAAAACAGTCATTATCGTAGCTGATCGAATAAAGATGATGGGACAGTGCTTCATTTCTCTTGGATTGAGTCAATGGAGAGGAGGGACCTTTATGATGAGAGGTCAATTTAAAGGTACACTACAGCGAGGTCTACAAGGTCATGAAGCCGATCTCGTCTTGGGTTCATCAGATGATGACTACGTTCCAAAGCTCATTTCTGGTTCTTGGTAAATGGCGCTCCGCCGGAGCTCATAGTATTCTATCCAAGAAAAAGACTGCATAGATTATTGTATTACGCAAAGCTTATTAGAATTCTTAGATTTGATGAGTTTTGCGCCTTTAAGAAGTGCGATTGCTTCTTGGTTCTTACATTTTTGTGCGATGTCCAATGCATTTCTTGATTCTTCATCCGAGACTCTGATGTTAATACCAAGAATTTCAGCATTTTTTAGCATAAAATATAGCTCTCTTATTAGTGTAGGTTTTGAAGCAGATAGAAGAAAAAACTTGTTTAGATTCATTAGTTCATTTCTTTTATAACCGGGCTCTTGATCCAATGATTTTAAGCATTTCAACTTATGTAAAGCTTCAAAATATGGTTGTGGGGCACCTTGGAAGCTACCATCTTCAGGTAGAACTTTTTGTTCAGCATTTTTGATTTGGTAATATACAATCTTCGAAAGAATTTCCTGGGGGAATATTTGGAATTTACAGCGGGGGTCAAACTGGGATAAAATTAACCATTTAGAAGGTGCATATAAGGAATTAATGACAGATTGATAAAATACTAGCCCCCTATCTGATAGAGGCAGTTTTAATCTGGCTCCGTTTAGCAATAGAGCTTGAGCTAATGGAATATTTCGGATTTTTTCTATAACTATATCTAAAGGGGTCCCTCCATCCATTATAGATAAGTCATAATCATGCCACTCTGAATGATCAATGACAGGTGAATTGACATCAATATCATCATGAGCTAATAAAATATTTATTAATTTTGGCTCAAGGTGAATCCTTTCATCGTGAGTGGATGTAAAATTTGGGCAGATTGCATGAAAAAGAAGAGAATGCAATGGCTTTGAAGTAAAGCATTTTTTAGAATAATCAAAATCGGGAAGAGTTAAACCGTTTGCACAACGAGCGAAATTATCCTTGTTAACAATTTTAATAAAATATTTAAAACTATCTGTTTTACGATGAGTAACAATCGTCGAAAAAATTGCGTGAATAAAAAATGGTGATTCTTCAAAGTCGAACACTTCCATTTTCAAACCGTTAAATTGCGAACTGACGGTCGGATAGTGTGCTGTGAATGTAAGGCAAGCTCCTGTGTGACGAGCAAATTTACAATATTGATTGTAAGTTTGTTTAGCATAAATTTCTTGGACGTTCATGATTTTTATCCTTATTACAGTTTGTGATGGAAGTAGACACTCGCCATAAAAATCAACAATTTAATTTTATGTGTTATATCCTAATCATAGCATTAATAGTCATTTCCAAAAGAAAGAGTTCCGACATGAAGGATAAAGAGTTTGGAATAAATAGTCTAAACCACTGATTCGAAGAAAATTCAGATCGTTGCTCTTTTCTATTGGTCATAATACCCTATGCCGATAGAATGATTTTATCATCGACATAGAGAAGCAGATACTTTCTGATACTCCAAAAACTTTAACCATTTTCAGTAAACGAATGCACGACTATCAAGATTTAATAAATATTTTTAATGATTGCTTCTTTTTAGAATACAATACTCAACTCGTCATGAGTACGGTTGAACCGCTCTACCTTCCTACTGGGGAAGGTCGACCGCACAATCTTCTTTATTTTGCCCATGGTTATTTTGCGAGTGCTTTGCACGAATGTGCACATTGGCTGATTGCAGGCCCAGAACGTAGGAAGCTCGAAGATTTTGGTTATTGGTATATTCCGGAGGGACGTACAAATGATCAACAAAAACTTTTTCAGAATGTTGAAGTTAAACCACAGGCTTTAGAATGGATTCTTTCTAAAGCAGCAAAATCTTCTTTTCATATAAGCCTCGACAATCTCTCAGGTTCAAATTTTGATACTCAAGCGTTTAAATTAGCTATATATCGACAAATTGAACTTTATTGTCAAAAAGGACTTACAAAACGTATGCAAACCTTTCGCAATGCTTTGTGTAAATTCTACAACACCTCTCTTCTACTAAAAATTGACGATTTTGATTTAAACATATTATCATAGAAAAAAGGATGCATGATATTTCGACATTCTATAAAATAAATGGTAGCCAAAAGGAATAAAAGTTCACCAGATAAAAAAAATTTTAAAAGGGTATTTATGTACAGTTTTGATCCAAAATTTTTAAAAAGTCAAGACAATAATCCAAACTTTTTTCCACAGGCAGAAAAATTCCCACCCACTACAGTACCGAAGATTCAACTAATTCCTCAACATTATCCCCAACCTTCTATTTATCCCGTAAATCTTAAACGCCCTCCTGACCCTCTAATAAACAATCATTCGAAAAGGCAAAAATCAAATGAAGCCAATGGCGTTAGCAAAACATCAGATAGAATTCACAAAACATTTTTTGCAAATTCATCAAGACTCATGGATGTAACATTTAAAGTTTATTCAAATGCAGATATCTATTTTAAAGACAATACTATTGAGAACCTTATTGAAAGAGATGATTTCCCGAGCGTTATATTCAATAAACAATCATCGAAAAAAACAAGTGTATTTAAAACATTGCCTTTTACTATAGAAATGCATTTTAATAATGAGATTCCAGATCCAACTTCCATGGAACTCATTTTAAAAAGTCGCGGAACAAATTTACTGTGCTCATATGATAAAAATTCCATTGAATTTCAACCTCCATCCAAAAATAAACCAGGAACATATATTTTTAATATCCTTAAATCTACATTTGAATTAACTACATCAGAAAGACTAAATGAATTTGTCGGGGGGAACTGGCTTTCTAAATATTCTATTTCCATTAATTTAGAAAAAGTGAAATGCGTCGTTCATGTTTTTATTAAAACTCTTTCAGAAAAAATCTTTTCTTCTGAATTCGAGGCATATTCACTTCGTTTACAATCTTTAGACACTTCTAGACCGATTAGAAAAATTATTAATGAAAAAAAATCTAAGGAAGAATTTATTAAATATTTACTTAATTCAGAATTGAATACCAAGGTATACTCGCATCGTTTGCTATATTTTGATTCTAGTTTCCTTATTAAAGGAATTCCTAATCAAGAACCAATTACTTCTCTCAGACAACCAAACTTTTCTCGACAGACAAAAAAATTCCCACCCCCTACAGCACCTAAGACTCAACAAATTCCTCAACATTATCCTAATTCTTCTATTAAACCCCTTCTTCCTAATCCTCTAATGAACAATAAGTCGAAAAGACAAAAATCAAATGAATCTAATGACGTTAGCGAAACATCAGATAAAACTTCTAAAAATGCTCACAAAACATTCTCTGCAAATTCATCAACACTAATGGACGTAACATTTAAAGTTTATACAAATGCAAATATCTTTTTTAAAGCCCCTATTATTGAGAATCTGATGGGAAGAGATAATTTCCCAAGCGCTATATTCAATGAACAATCATCGAACGAGAAAAGCAAATTTAAAACATTGCCTTTTATTATAGAAATGCATTCTAATAATGAGATTCCAGATCCAACTTCATTTGAAGTCATTTTAAAAAGTCGCGGAACAAATTTATTGTGCTCATATGATAAAAATTCCATTGAATTTCAACCTCCATCCGAAAATAAACCGGGAACATATATTTTTAATATCCTTAAATCTAAATTTGAATTAACTACACCAGAAAGATTAAAAGAATTTGTCGGACGGAACTGGTCTTCTTCTATAGATCCTATTTGCAGTAATTTAGAAGAAAGGAAATGCATCGTTCATGTTTTTATTAAAACCCTTTCAGAAAAAATCTTTTCTTCTGAATTCGAGGTATATTCACTTCGCTCACAATCTTTAGAAAATTCTAGACCGATTAGAAAAATTCTTAATGAAGAAAAATCTAGGGAAGAATTCATTAAATATCTACTTAATGCAGAATTAAATACCAAGGTGTACTCAAGTCGTTTGCCATATTTTGATTCTCGTTTCCTAATTAAAGGTATTTCTAAACAAGAACCTTCCATTATTGGCAAGAAAAATGATAAAAAATCAATAAATAGGTCACTTATCACAGGAGAAATTTATAGCTTTAATCCTGGTTTCGACAACGAAGACAATAGAAGTAAATGTTCGCCGATTCTCGAATCTCCTGATAATGATAAGCCTCAAACACCCAATCCCAATATTGACGCTATTTTTGAGGAATGGATAAGCGGCTATGGTCCTGACGGAACTTATGAAACCGACAATACTTGTTCAAATACAAGCTTCGATTTTATAAATGATGAAATGGATGTTTTAGATTGTTTTGATGAAGGGTCATCATAATCGACCGATTATGCAGATTTTTTTCCGTTCTAAAAAAATGTTATAAGATCTTTTGGCAGAATCAGTATCGAATTCTAAAGAAAATTTATTTAATTTTGATTCAATAATGATATCTACAAGAGATAATGGTTAAAATATTATTGTTGTAGGAGTAAACTAAGCGATGCTCCTCATCTATACGACGTGACCAATAACCGCTAAGGTTACCTTTTAAAGGCTCTGGCTTGCCTTGTCCAGTAAATGGAGTGCGTTTACATTCTTTAATCAAGTTATTAATTCGTCTTAGTTTATTTTTGTCTATATTCTGCCAATAAAGATAATCATCCCATCCATTTTCATCAAATTGCAACATTAATATTCCTCAATTAAATCCCTGGAATTAGATTTCTGATTATTGATATTCTCTATGCTTTCTAGAAGCCTAGAATAATTTTTTGAACTTTTCATTAAATACAATGTTTCTTCAATAGAACTATAATCTTCTAATGAAATTACTACTACAGGGGATCTATTTTGCCGAGTAATGATAATTGGAGAATGATCATTACAGACTTCATCCATAGCAGAGGCAAAATTTTTTCTCACTTGCGTATATGTCATGGCTTTCATGCGTGACCTCAAATTTTAAAGTTAATCCAACAGTCGTTCCTTACTCAGACTTAGTGTACCATATAAGTACTTATCTCTGTCAATAAATAATGAGATCAAAACGAAAACGGGTTATTTTATCGCGATCATATGGGCATCCAACGAAACTTTAAGCCGCAAAAGACCTTGGAAGCCACTATTCCAAGATTCATTTAATAGCCAGGGCACATGAAATATCTTTTGAAAAATATTTCATGGGCTCTGCTTTGGATGTAATCAGATATTGCAAATAAAATTAAAAAACGGTCTGATGAAGTTGAGACCAGATGTTGATTAAGGGGTGTGCATATGGATAAAAGTAAAGTCATTACATGGTTGCGCAGATCTGATTTCTTTGGCCTCCTTTCCATGAAACATCTAGAATCTCTTTATGACAAATTTATTCCTATTTCATTTGAAAGCGGGCAAACTCTGATGTCTGAAGGGGATCAACCTGATTTTATGTACTTAATTATACACGGTCGTCTCAAGGTATTTAGGCGGTTTGGACAAGATGTAAAAGTTTATGCTGAAATAGGCCAAGGTGAGATTGTCGGTGAATTTGCTTTACTTACTGAAGAAAAAAGGCATGCGAGTGTTATTTCGATTCGAGACTCCTATCTATTAAAATTGGGAATTAAAGACTTTCAGCAATTTATAAGTGAAAATCCTGCCGAAGCACAATTACTTTGGAAATGTACTTTATTGCGTGCTTTGAATTCAGGAATTACTGGAGCTCGAAGACGCGATAGCCCCATCGCCTCCATAGCATTAATCCCTAGAACTAATTCCCCTAACATAAAGGCAACAATTTCAAGTATTTGCTCTGAAATTTCTTACTTAAATGCGATGGCTCACCTCAATGAAAGTAAAATTCCTAGGAGCATTGATCGAAATCTTCCTCCAGAAGAATATTCGAATAGAATTACCGCGTGGCTGGATGATCTAGAGTTCAATTATCCATATATCGTTTATGAAGCTGAAAATCTTTCATCTTTATGGACAGAGCGATGTATTAGGCAAGCGGATACAATTGTATTTTTTGCTGAGGAAAATGAAGATCCCTCGCTCAATAAAATTGAGAAACTTTTATTTAATCATTCCATCTCAAAATCAATCCATTTGGTGATAGAACAAGAATCCAACATTGAATTTCCAAATGACAGTTCTGCATGGAGAAATTTAAGGCCTAATGTACGTGTTCATTACCTTAGGAGGCAGAATCAACAAGACCTAAGAAGAATTTGTCGTTTGGTTACTGGTCAGCCAAGAGCTTTAATTCTATCTGGAGGAGGGTGTCTAGGGTATGCCCATTTAGGAGTCTATAAAGCTCTTGAAGAATTAGATATTTCTATAGACTGTATTGCTGGTGTAAGTGCAGGTGCTTGTGTTGGAGCTCTATTAGCCAGTGATAAGCCTTTTGATGAGATTATTGAAATAACTAAGGAGAAATTAATTAAAAAATCTAATAAAATTAAAGACTATGTTCTTCCTTTTGCTTCTTTATTTAGGGGATTGGGTTGGGAAAACATATTAAAGAGTATTTTTTCTGATCATCATATTGAAAATTTATGGATTGATTTTTTTACTTTAGCCTGTGATATAAATTCTAAAACTATAGATATATTAGATAGAGGTCTTATTTGGAAAGCTGTTCGTGCCAGTACTTCTTTACCGGGTATTTTCCCTCCATTTGTGTATGAAGATGGTAAAACTTTAATTGATGGTGGAGTTCTCAATAACTTTCCAATTGAGCAAATGTGTGATCGGATTGGATCTGGAGTAGTTATAGGTTCAGGATTTAAACAGGAGCAAGATATTCATATCCCTAGTGATTATTCTTCTCTTTCAGATTGGAGCTTAACAAAAGAATATATGATTAGAAAGAAGAATAAGTATTCGTCATTGCCAGAAATTATCCAGAGATCTGTAACAATTGCAAGTGATCAAGATGCAAAATCTATGCGTGCTAAGGCTGATCTTTACATAGAAATTGATAGGGCGGGTGTTACAATTTTTGATTTTAAAACTCTGGATAAGATGATTGATCTTGGTTATTCTGTCACAATGAAAAAGGCTAGAGATTTACTCAAATTGACAAGATCTAGATTTTAGCCATTGGTGGCTGGCCTGTCAGTGTGACATTTGCTCTTCTTGGAAGTAACGTTATCTGTTAGGCAAGTGCCACACTGACAGGCCAGCCACCAATGCCGAGGTTACATTTACATTATCTTGGTTCATTTGAAATCCTTTCGCCTAATCTGTCCTATCCTTTAATTACAAAAATTATTTGCATGCGTGAGAATAGTAGTCGTAAATATGGTTGTAAAAAAGCTATTTTCGATTTTTTAACTTGTATGTGAAAGCATTGACTTTTAACAGATAATAAGTTATTATCAGTTTAATCTACCTTGCTGGAGTGTGTATGTCTATTCAAAAATTTCTTGATCCAAAAAATGATTTTGCCTTTAAAAAAATTTTCGGCACAGAGAAAAACAAAACCATTCTCATTCGATTCATTAATGACATACTGGATTTTAAAAAAGAAAAGAAAATTAAAGACGTAACTTTTCTCAACACTTCGCAAGATCCTGAGACAGAATCCAAAAAGCAAAGCATTGTCGATGTTCTGTGTAAAGATCAGCGTGGTCGTCAATATATAGTCGAAATGCAAATCGCTCATGGTAAAGGCTTTGAAAAACGAGCTCAGTATTATGCTGCTCGGGCATATTCAAGCCAAATGCATGTTGGAGAGAAATATGAAAATCTAAAAGAGATAATTTTTTTAGCAATAACAGATTTTGAGATGTTTCCCGGAAAGCCTGGATATCTTTCAACGCATGTGACGCTCGATAGAGAAACATTTACTCATGACTTAAAAGATTTTTATTTTTCTTTTCTGGAACTTCCAAAATTTAATAAAGACATTAAGGATCTTAAATCTATAGTCGATAAATGGGCTTATTTTTTTAAAAATGCGCCAACGACAACCCCTGAACAGTTAGATGAGATTGCAGCAAATGATCAGATCATCAAAAAAGCTTTTGAGGCGTTGGATCAATTTTATTGGACTGAAGAAGAGATTAAAAAGTATGAACAAGAAATGAAGCGTGCTCTGGATGAACAAGCTATCCTAGCGCAACGTTTTGATCAAGGTGTTGCTCAAGGTATTGCTGAAGGTGTTGCTCAAGGTGTGCTTCAAGTGGCACTTAATCTTTTGAAGCAAGCAATTCCTATTCAGACGATTCAAACCGTTACAAATTTATCTTCTGCAGAATTGATACAACTTCAAAATCAATTGTCACAACCAGCAAATAAGAAAAAGAGACGCAGTTCATAATCATTAATCGCAACTTACTCATATCTGTATATAAAGGAGCAAGTAAAATTAACGTTGAACTATTTCCCAGACAAAGGCTCAAAGAATAATTCTAATCGCATGATGCACAGGGTGATAGTACTTGTTTACAAAACTTGCATTGACAAATGTCGCCTTTAAGGGACCTTCTTGAGTCCCATAGCCTTCGTGGATGTGACCAAAGAGATGAAGCTTGAGTTCCGGCATCTTCAAAACTCTACTTTTTAGAGAAGGGCTGCCTGCGCGTGCGTGTGAGCTCCACGTTTTATCCAAAATTCCTTCAGGAGGACTGTGAGTTATAAGAATGTCAATGTTATCCGGAATAAGTTCAAATCTTTCAAGAAGTTGAGTTTCGAAATTTAATCCAAAAGCTTTACAGCGCGGATTTTGCCCAACAAAATTTTTGGTCCAGGGAGTACCCCAAATTTTGAATCCATTGATTTCAATTCCTGAGTCACATAAGTAGATAGCATCTTCAAAGTAAGCTCGTGGATTTTCATGAAAGGCTAAGAAGTTATCGTGATTACCGGCAATGAGTACTTTTTTGGTATAGGGTTGGTTCTTTAACCATTGCTTAAATTCCTCAAATTCATAAGGCTCATCTCGAGCGGTTAGATCTCCGGCTATTAAGAGAAGATCGCCACCTTGCAGTTTTGGTGTGAATCCGTGAAGGTCGCTAATGCAGTCGATAATCATTTAAATCCCATAATTAGCTTTAACCTTTGTCCTAATCCTTAGCCAAAAGTTGGCTAAAATCTATAATTTGTGAAAAATATTCCGATTCAATTAGATGATCCGATACTCCATTGACATGAAACAGAACCGGTCGACAAGAAAAGCCTTTTGGTCGCTCAAGTAAATTAATTTTGTCTTTCACTTCATTGATCACTTGTTCATCAACTTCCCGTTTAGCAAATTTTATTTCGCAAATATAAAGTTGATTATATTTCGTTTGAATCATCAAATCGATTTGGCATTTTTTTCGATGGGCAGTCTCCGTCTGCAAATAAGGACCTGCTGTAATGATTTCATGAGGCGGGATTTTTAATAGTTCAATAATCCTGCTGAGGTTATTGAGAATCAAATTTTCAAATTGTAATCCCATGATCGTAAACCATGAGGAGGGCAATTCATGAAAAGTCCCTTGTTTGATTGCAATTCGTTTTGGTTCGACATATTTCAAGTAAAATCGAATGTAATTATCCCGCAAACGATACTGACTTAATTTTGATAACCGCCCATCGTTCATATGCCAAGTGTAATCTCTTGCTAAAAAACCACTCTCTTCTAGGTCCATCAATGCATCTGTCAGGTCTCCACCCTTGACACGTCCTAATCTCTCAGCGATTTTTTCCATTGTTGCAGCCCCTTGCACAAGGCTTTGGACTATTTCTCGATACTTCGCCTGACGTCCGTTAAACAAATCCGTAAAAATAATATCGAATTCATTGAATAAAACACCCGTTTCGGTGAAACAAAGTCGAAAAATATTTTCTTCAGCAGTCAAGTCAGGGATAATCTCTTCAAGATATCTAGGAACTCCTCCTGTGACAGATAATATCTTGAATTTTTCATATGGGGAGACATTGTCTCGTTTGCGACCCCAAAATTTATCACATTCATGCAACGGAAGTTCCTTAAGCAAAAGGCTATATGAAACACGTCCCATAAACCCTGTTCCACTAAGGATATTTTTTTCAATCCATGTAGAATTTGATCCGGAAATGATAAGAATAAGTTGAGGATTTTTATTAAAATGAAGATCCCATGCGATTTTCAATTTTCCTAAAAAATCGGGATCTTTTGATCCCATCCAAGTGATCTCATCAAGAACAACCAAAACTTTACCGGATTGGCAATGCTTGGCAATAGAAGTAAATAGATCCCCCCAATCGTTAGTTTCAAAACTAGGAATGCCATTTTCATGCATTTGTCGACGGAATTCAACGCGCTGTGCATCGGCAGTTGGATTTTTAGAAGGTGGTAAGCCGGAAAAGATATAGGCTTTTGAAAATTGCTCGGCAAATTTTTCAGCAAGTCGACTTTTGCCAATACGTCGACGTCCTCTCAATACGACTAGGCTTGCACTATTTTTCCTTTGGAGTTCAATCAGACCTTGAATCTCCTTTTCGCGACCTAAAAATCTTCTCATTGTGTTCTTCCGGTAAGAATAAAAATTCATGATACGTTATTGTTTCCCACCAAATCAATAAAAATCTGATTTGGTGGGAATGTAAATAAATTTTGGTACAAGTGGGTTCCAAGGTACCTTTTTATTGAATGGTCATCTTTCAGGATTCTCATTAGAAAGACTTACAAGGTTTTTGAATATTCTTGATTATGACGTAGATATTTGCGTAAAACCGAAGCCAAAAAATCGAGCGGCGCATACTTGTATTTTTTCGAGTCATTCCTACAGTCCCCTTGTAGCAAAAAGTAAGTAAGCTGGTCTCAAAAAGTGTCCATAGACACAATAATGTGTTTCGTTAAAGGTTAGATTATGGATTAAAATGATCATGAAGGAAAATGACAATGGAAGTATCCGAAATGCCTTTGGCATGTAAAAATTGAATGGCTCGAATTATAAGATCTCTTCTCTCTCTTTTTTCTTTAAATGAAGAAAAAAGACCCTAAGGGATTTGCCTACGTAGAGATTCATTTGCTTGTATTTTTGTTAACTAATAAAACCGAAATAAAATAAGGGAATGACGTTTTTAGTCGGAAATAAGATATCGTCTTTGACAAGAAAACTTGGATCATGAGATTCAGCAATTTGTCTTCCTGTTTTATTTTTTCCTCCAATTTCAAACACATGCTGATTCACTCGATAATCACCCAGTTTAGAATAAAAAACAGTTTGATTGGCATCTCGAAGAGCCTGCAGAAAAAAAAGTTCTCGCAACGTACCGGTTTGTAAATGAGTTCCAACAAGAGCTTTTAGAGTATGAAGCAGTGTGGTGTTATGAAGAAAGATTTTTTGAGGCTTTCTTAAATATTGCCCACCCCTCGAGGACCGATTAAACCGGTTAGTTGGCTTAATTTAAAGGAATCGTACATGCTTCGTTTCGCTGTAAGGTCAACGTGCGAGATAAGTCTCTCGAAAATTTCCTGAAGAAAATCAAACATTTAAGTACACTTCAAAGTTTTGTGTTATATTTTTAAGTGTACTTAAATTGGTTAGTTTGTCAATAGATTTGAATTTGTGTCAGGAAATAGAACTGTGTCTCTGTCGTGTGAAATCATAACAGATAAGAAATTGCGCAAATTGTAGCTCATCATTCCGATCATACTTTTAACTCAATCTTTTGGCCATTACCACTCTACGCAGAGGTTTAGACTGTTTTTACCTGGTTCGACAGGGGGCTTTAGGAGGATGGAATACGTAAATCTAGCGTCAATATCATTGATTTTTAACAGGAAATGAGCCATGCTTCTAATCATGCAGTTACTAAACTGGAGGTACTCATGGCATCTCCTACCCTTAAGTGAAAATTAAAATGTTATTAACGTTAAAAACATCGCGATATCCAGCAACAGAACTTGGATACTTGCTGCACAAAAATCCGGCAAAATGTCACGTATTTGATTTGTCTGTAGGAAAAGCCTATGTTTTTTTTCCTGAAACCGATCCAAATAGTTGTTGCGCTGCTTTATTGCTTGACGTTGATCCTATTGCTTTAGTGAAAAGAAAGAAAGGACGTTCGGATGATAGTTTCATCCTTGGGCAATATGTTAATGATCGTCCTTATGTGGCCTCTTCATTTTTGAGTATGGCTATTGCCAAAGTCTTCAATCAAAGTTTAAAAGGATTGTGCAAAGAAAAGCCAGAACTTCTAACTGAACCTTGGCCTTTCGAAGTGTGTATAGCCGCGTTACCTTGTCAGAGCAAGACAGGAAAGGATTTAATAAAAAATCTTTTAGAGCCATTGGGTTACCAACTCACTATAAGTGAATATCCATTGAATGAAAAAAATCCAGATTGGGGCAACGCTCAAACCCACACAGTTACGCTTAAAAAGACTTGTTTTTTGAAAGATTTACTCTCTCACTTATACGTACTCATTCCAGTGCTAGACAACCAAAAACATTATTGGGTTAGCGAAGATGAAGTTGAAAAATTGCTAAAGCATGGAGAAGGATGGCTTTCTCATCATCCTAGTAAAGATTTAATTGTTTCAAGATATCTTAAGCGTCAAAGGGACTTGACAGATGAAGCCCTGACAAGATTACGTGAGGAAGAGGGACAGCAAATAGATATAATCGAACGAGTTCATGCGAATGAAGAAGAAAAGCTCGAAAGTGGATTGTCTTTACATTTACAAAGAATGCAAGCCGTGTTGAATGTCTTAAAAGAGCATCAAGTTAATTCAGTAGTTGACCTTGGATGTGGAGAAGGGATTCTTATTAAAACTCTCTTATGTGATTCTTCCTTTAGCCACATTCTTGGAGTCGATGTTTCATATAAACAGTTAGAACGTGCAAAGGAAAAGTTGAATCTAGATCGGTTACCTCCCTTGCAAAGGAAAAGAATAGACCTTATTCAAGGATCTCTCAATTATACGGATAAACGCATTCAAGGCTTTGATGCAGCCACACTTATTGAAGTTATCGAACATCTTGACGTTTCTAGGCTATCTACATTGGAATACGTTGTTTTTGGTGACGCAAAGCCAAAACTTGTCACCATTACAACCCCAAATGCCGAGTATAATGTTAAGTTTGAGGAGCTGCCAGCAGGGACCTTTCGTCATAAAGACCATAGATTCGAGTGGACAAGGAAGGAATTTCAAACATGGGGCGAAAAGATAGCAAATTGCTATGGGTACTCCGTGAGTTTTCAGGCTATAGGTCCTGTCGATGAAAACCTTGGTGGCCCTACACAAATGGGCGTTTTTACTAAACTATAAATAGCAAAATGCATACTTCTTATGGAACAAAATATCCTAAAAATACCTGAGTTATCCCTCATTCTCCTCGTTGGAATTACGGGCTCAGGAAAGTCAACATTCGCCCAAAAGCATTTTAAACCTACAGAAGTCATTTCAAGCGATTATTGCCGTGCGCTTGTCTCTGATGATCCAAATGACCAGTCTGCAACGAATGATGCTTTTGAAGTTCTGGCTTACATTGCTTCTAAACGCTTAGCGGCTGGCAAGTTAACGGTGATTGATGCGACCAATATCCAACCAGATTCTAGAAAAAACTTACTTAATTTAGCTAAGCGTTTTCACTGCATTCCTGTGGCAATTGTGATTAATACCTCCGAAAAATTATGCATCGAACGCAATAAAAAAAGATCAGACAGAAGTTTTGGAGAGCATGTTATTAAACAGCAAAGCGATCAACTCAAACGCTCCCTTCAACATCTCAAAAAGGAAGGCTTTCGGGATGTTTACAAGCTTGAAACTCAAGAGGAAGTCGAATCCGCTGTTATCCAAAAAGTAAAATTGTGGAATGACCTTAAACATGAGCATGGACCTTTTGATATCATTGGAGATATCCACGGGTGTTTCGAAGAACTTTCAGAACTTCTCAAGACTCTTGGATATGTCATCCACCACGATAACAAATATTTTGTAAGTAATCCACACGGACGAAAAGTAATATTTTTAGGAGATCTTGTTGACCGAGGACCTAATACCCCCGCTGTATTAAAATTAGTTATGGATATGACAGAAGCGGGTATCGCTTTATGCGTACCTGGTAATCATGATATAAAATTGATGCGAAAACTCAAAGGTCAAGATGTCAAGGTAGCTCATGGCATGCAAGACTCCTTGGAACAATTGGAGCGAGAATCCAAGGATTTCATTCAACGAGTGATTGGTTTTATTGATGGCTTAGTTAGCCATTATGTGTTGGATGATGGTAAGCTGGTTGTCGCTCACGCTGGTATGAAAGAAAGTTATCAAGGTCGTGGTTCAAAAATTGTGAGAGAGTTTGCGCTATATGGTGAAACGACCGGTGAAACAGATGAGTACGGTCTACCTGTCCGATATGCCTGGGCTAATGAATATAGAGGCAAGGCCATTGTCGTTTACGGTCATACACCGATCCCAGCTTCAGATTGGTTAAATAGTACAATCAATATAGATAACGGCTGCGTTTTTGGTGGAAAATTGACTGCGTTGAGATACCCTGAAAAAGAGTTAGTGTCTGTGGTTTCGAAACAAGTATATGCCAAACCGGTAAAACCCCTTTTAGTTGAAGTTTCTGATAACAGTGTTCGTTCCAGAAACGATATTTTAAGCCTCAGTGATTTCCTGGGTAAGAAAATCGTTTCAACTCGTTTACATAATAATGTGACCATTCTTGAAGAAAATTCGATCGCTGCTTTAGAAGTAATGAGTCGCTTTGCCATCAATCCTAAATTACTCATCTACCTACCTCCAACGATGGCTCCTACTGAAACAAGCGATGATCCCAAATATTTAGAACACCCCAATGATTCCTTCAGATTCTTTCGAAAAAACAGAATATCCAAAGTGATATGTCAAGAAAAACATATGGGTTCAAGAGCTATTGTGATTATCTGTAAAGACACAAATGTTGTTAAGACCCGCTTTGGGGTTGATGAAGATAGAATTGGTATTTGTTACACTAGAACGGGAAGAAATTTTTTTACAGAGACTCAGATAGAATCTCAATTTTTGAATAAAGTTCAGATGGCGGTTGAAAAAGCTGATCTATGGGCTAAATTGAATACTGATTGGATCTGCTTGGATTGCGAATTAATGCCTTGGTCGGCAAAAGCGCAGGAGTTAATCAAGGAACAATATGCTTCTGTTGGTGCAGCAGCACAATCGAGCTTATCGATGACTGTTCAACTACTTGAAAAGGCTCTTAAAAAGAACCCTGAGGTTGCAGATCTTTATTCAAAATTTACCCATAAATTAGAAATGGTCGATGATTACATTCGATCATATGAACGTTACTGCTGGCCAATCACATCTATCGAAGACTATAAATTAGCTCCATTTCATATTCTTGCAAGCGAAGGCAATGTTCATGTAGAAAAGGATCATGGATGGCACATGGATGTAATCAGGCAGCTAGTTGCAGCAGACAGTTCGCTTTTCAAGGAAACCCAATCCAAGATCGTTCATATCGAAGATACTCAAAGCTGTGAGGAGGCGGTGAATTGGTGGTTACAACTAACTGAACAACAAGGTGGTGAAGGTTTTGTTATTAAACCTTATGATTTTACCGTAGTCGGCACTCATGGATTAATTCAGCCTGGTCTTAAGTGTCGCGGACGTGAATATTTAAGGATTATTTATGGACCCGAGTATACAATTCAGGAGAATTTAGATCGCGTTAAAGTAAGGAACGTTGGAAAAAAGCGTTCCTTAGCTCTTCGAGAATATGCATTGGGTATTGAAGCATTAGAAAGATTTGTTAAAAAAGAACCTCTTTATAAATGCCATGAGGCTGTATTTGGAATATTGGCCTTGGAAAGTGAGCCTATTGATCCAAGGCTATGAGTAAAGGCTTAGGAAATAGAACTGTGTCTCTTGCCGCGTGAAATCACAACAGATAAGAAATTGCGCAAATTGTAGCTCATCATTCCGATGTTGAGTGTACCCACGTGGCCTCTAAATAGTCTAAACCACTGCGTGAAAGTAATTTAATGTTAACTAATAAAACCGAAATAAAATAAGGGAATGACGTTTTTGGTCGGAAATAAGATGTCGTCTTTGACAAGAAAACTCGGATCATGAGATTCAGCAATTTGTCTTCCTGTTTTATTTTTTCCTCCAATTTCAAACACATGCTGATTCACTCGATAATCACCCAGTTTAGAATAAAAAACAGTTTGATTGGCATCTCGAAGTGCCTGCAGAAAATCCAACATTTAAGTATACTCCAAAGTTTTGTCTTATATTTTTAAGTGTACTTAAATTGGTTATTTTGTCAATAGTTTTGAATTTGTTTTTAAGATCGAGTCCATGAGTTCATTTCTTTTCAATTTGTATAACTCTGTCCGTGGAATAGACTCTACAGTAAATACATGACGAATTTTTGCTAAAGGGATAATTTGTTTGTGGAATTGATCAATTAAGGGAGCCAAAAGTTCTTGATTTTCTAATGTTAGCGTTGCAAGGCATATCACTTTTCCCAAACGCTCGTCCGGTAGATCGATTAATACTGCTTCATTTTGATAGCCATGCTTAAATTTAATCGTATCCCAAAGACTTTCTAATTCTGAAAAGTTGACATTTTCTCCTCCGATTTTGATAAAATTAGATCCTCTGCCATAAATATTTAAGATTCTTGTATCCATCGAACCCTTATCTTGAGTGGTGTACCAGCCTAGCACTTTAGGATCGATAAAATTTTTAAGGGGATCATTGCCGTGAACAAAGCCTGTCAATAGAGCGTTGCTATTTATTTCGATAAAATTTTCATGATTGAATCGCAATTTAATATGTTTTAGAACGATCAGGCTCTCTTTTGGATCCGGAGATTGTGCGGTGGCAATTTGAGAGCACACTTCAGTCATCCCATAGCTTTTTAGGAGCGGCCAGCCTCTTTCAAAGGCTGTCTCATGGAGCTTTTCAGGAAAAGCTCCTCCACCGATAACGATAGCCTTCAAAGACTTTGGTGGAAGTAAATTTTGTGAAATAATGTCGTAGATATGCGTCGGTGTTAACGATGAAAAGGCTATATTCAAGTCTTCTAGTAGTTTTACATATTGAGCCGGATTCCACCTATTTTCAGAAAAGTCATAAACAGGTGAACATGTTAAGAAGGCTCTTGCATGTATCCCTAATCCTCCGACATGGAAAAGAGGAAGGACATTTAACCATCGATCTTCGTTTTGGATCTGCAAATGATCATTTACAGCTTCGGCTGATACCAATATGGCTTTTTTTGATAAAGCAATCATTTTGGGAAAATTCTCTGTTCCGGAGCTTGCAAGCCAAAGATGACCTTTCATATTTTGATAGGGTGCACTAGCTTCGTTTAGCAGGTTTTTGGTTGCTTCAGGAAGTAGGGGATTAATGAAAACGTGAGATTCATCACTAGACCAATCTATTAAAGGCTTTTCCATTGAAGTTCCTTAAGAAGAGTATCAAACCCAAATCCTGTCCCTCCAGGAGAAGTTAACTGTTGGCCTACGGAATGGATCGCATGAACAAAAGGATCATTTTGATAACATTTATGAGAAAGAAGACCGCAAAGGTTTACTTGGTTAGGGTAAATGGCTTTTAATTTTGCTGCTGTATAGGCTGCGCACATTTGACCCAAGGGATGATCGAGATAGGTTGTTATTACGAGCTGTGTTTTTGAATCTGTGAGAGAGGGAGGCTTTTCAACAGCTGGTTTGTGAACAATATATTGGGCCGATTTAGAATGCTGTAACGCTTTAAAGGCTTGATGGTCGGCTGCAAATGAAACATTTAATTGAATTTGATCCTCAGACCAATAGATAGGATCATATGGATAGGGATCTTCTATATAATCAATTTTCTGTTTGACTGTGAAAGGGATTTTATCCCAATAGTCGATGAAGGATTCTCTAGAAAGCCTTTCATTGAAATCTGGACGAAGCTTTAGTCCTGGAACGATCTCAACCCAGGATTTCAACGTAAGAATTTCTTTTTCTATCTGTGTCCCCAGCTTAAGTTTAAAATGAGTGATACCTATCTCTGCAAGCTTCTTAATATCATCGGATAAACTGACAATCTGGTGGCTTGGTGGAATTTGTATTCCATCAAAAAGAGAGCGGTGATCTTGTCGCGCCTCGGCATCGAGGCGTGCAAAACGGAGCGAGCAATCGAGAAGCGGTGTTGTGTCATTTTGTTTCAAGAGAGCAAGTTGGTTTTGGACAGATAAATCTCCTAATTCTTCCCAAGGATGACAATCACAATAGCCTGTCAACCCGTCATGGAAATCGATTTTAAGCAGGGCTCCCTGACGAACCCGTGCAGAATCCAATGTGCCATAGTTTTCATTGTATTGAAGTTGATAGGGGTGATAAGAGATATTCATGGCAACCGTGGAAATTGTTTAAAATTAGGTTTCCTTTTCTCTAGCAATGCATTTTTCCCTTCTTTTGCTTCTTCAGTCATGTAGTAGAGTAATGTTGCGTCTCCAGCTAAGTCTAAGAGACCAATTTGACCATCGCAGTCAGCATTTAAAGCCGCCTTGCAACAACGCAATGCTAAAGGAGACTTTTCAAGCATTTCTCGGCACCATTTAAGAGTTTCTGCTTCAAGCTGATCTAAAGGGACGACACAATTGACAAGGCCCATGTCTAAAGCCTCTTTTGCGCTATAAAATCGACATAGAAACCAAATTTCTCTGGCTTTTTTCTGTCCAACGACTCGAGCTAAGTAACTGCTGCCAAGTCCACCATCAAAAGAACCCATTTTGGGGCCTACTTGACCGAATTGGGCATTCTCCGCAGCAATCGTCAAATCGCAAACGACATGCAGGACATGCCCACCGCCAACTGCCCATCCGGCAACCATCGCCACAACAGGTTTCGGCAGGCCTCGAATTTGTTTTTGCAAGTCTAAAACATTGAGTCGTGGAAGGGCATCTCCGCCAACATAACCCCCTTCCCCACGAACATTTTGGTCTCCGCCTGAACAAAAAGCTTTGTCTCCTTCTCCGGTTATGATGACAACGCCGATCTCTTTATCCATTCTAGCGATTCCAAATGCCTCTATCATCTCATCGACAGTTTCGGGTCGGAAGGCATTGTGGATATGAGGACGATTGATCGTGACTTTTGCGATCCCATCCTCTGTGCGTTCGAATTTGATATCTTCATAGGATTTTATTGTGGTCCATACTTGTTTATTTTTTGTCATGAAGTTCCTCGATAAATTTAGTGATTTGTTCATTGAATTTTTCTGGTTGATCCCAAGGCACTCGATGAGCAGCTTGAGGGATGATTGAAACTTTGCAGAAATTTCTGCATTGATTGGCTTGATGGGAAAATTTGGTGTCCAATTCGCCAGCTATCATCAATATTGGGGTGGAAAGACTTCTGAGTCTATCTAGAAGAGGTTCTTGTTTACCTAATGACCAATTGACTAGCTGTTGAGCGAGTTTTTTTCTGTCGAAATGCTTCTCATCTCTGGGGAATGGGAAAGATTGATGACCAAAAACAGGATTGAGGTTCCAATCATGCATTAGCTTCTCCCAAGAATCGACCAGAAACCGTTCAGCCCATTGTCGATCAGCCTGCAGCCTTGCTGCACGTTCTGAGTCAGATGAAAGACCTAAATGGGCAGAAACAAAAATGGCTCCATCCCAGAGTGAAGGATTGGCAATGAAAGCATGCATCGCTAATCTTGCACCTAAAGAATACCCCAGTAGGATATTCATTTTATTTTGCTTTTTTACAGTAGAATTAAATGAATTAGCCCAAGCCCAAAAATCTAGTTCATGGTTTTCAATTTTAATCGAATGATCGATGAATTCAAAGATATTCCAATCCGTATGGAGCCCAAGAAATCCATGTAGAGCGTGTATATCAGTTTTATTTGAGTTCATCATATGCTTTCCAAAAGAGATCTGTGGCTATAGAATCAGGGCGAATTTCGACAAATGCTTGTGTAGGAAGATCTTTCGGTATATTTCCTTCAAAACAGGAATAAGGAATCATCCAACTTTTGGCAAAATGCTCGAAACCATACGAATGTAAATGTTGAAAGATAGGATCTTTATAGATTCTTGCAAAAATTTTTCCTCCGCCATTATTGACGACGACAATTTTGATGGGCACATCGGAAAGCTCTTGTAAGATCCAAAGTGCGGCGAAATCATACAAAGTCGTTAGATCTCCAAGTATTGACCAATTTTCCCTGTCTTTATGGCATAATCCCAAAAATGTCGACAATTGACCGTCAATACCATTTAAGCCTCTACTAGCCTTAACTTCAATGTTACGATCCGTTTTTGATGCAGCTAAATCCCATCCACGAACAGGAAAACTGTTTCCTAGGTAGACTAGAGAGCCATCAGGAATTCGTTTTGAGAGAGTGTGGTAGAGTGCCGGTTCAGAAGTAGGCAATGTTACAAATAGCTGTTGAATCTTTTGCGATCTTTGTTGATCGTCATGAAACCAAGCTGCAAAATCACGACATTTCCATCCTTCAGGAATGTCAAATAGGGGGAGAAACTCTCTTAAGCAGCATTGAATATGACGGCCCCAACTTAGGCCGCTGAAGGGGACATTGCTTAGCGAACATTCTGCAAATTTATTGGGGTGATCTTCAAGATCTCTCCAAATGCGGGTCACAGGCACATCTCCGATCCTCAGGACTCCATCGATCTCGTATCCGTTTTTTTTTGAAAGGATCCAAACAGCGGATTCTGTGTGGATTTGAAGGTGTTTAAGTTTAGGCTCTTCTCTTAAACCTGATCCTCCTTCACAATAAATGGGAGCATTTATGCGAAGCAGAAATTCAAGAACAGCTGCACGTTCTTCTTTTAAAAGGGTGCTGACAATCACAAATGGAGCTCGTGAAGCACGAAAGAAATCATTTAAATTTGTCGGATCTATAGGAAGTGGATGTGCTTTGACGACTTTTTGGTTAATCTTTGGTGATAAATCGTGATAGATCGTAGGATAGGATCTTGGTTCTTCAATGCAGACGTTTAGATGTGCAGGACCGGATAAATCCCATTGATGGATGCGACAGATCTCTTCTCCTTCGATATCCTGAGCAAAATGGGCATAAACTCCGAATAGACCGTCTTGTTCAGCTGTCTGGGGAGCCCCAGTTCCTCGAAAACGACGAGGCCGGTCGGCTGTCATCAATAGGAGGGGTGTTCCGGTATAGTGTGCCTCCATTGCGGCAGGAAGAAGCTCTCCGGCGGCAGTGCCGGATGTTGTAACGATAGCCACAGGTTTGTTAGTGAGTCTTGAGCGTCCTAAGGCAAAAAAGGCTGCTGAACGCTCTTCGTACCAAAAATGTTTTTTAAGGTTCGGAGATTTCATCAGACAATTGACAAGAGGACTATTTCGAGATCCTGGACAAACGCAGAATTCGATAACTCCGGCCTTTACAACTTCCTCTAAAACATGTTGATAAATATGCGTTGTCATAAAGCCCGCTATAGAAGCATTAAATCGTAGGGGATTGGAGCATTGGATAAATTCAAGAGACCTATCACAGAGTGAGCTTTGAGGAGGATTTCTTGCCATTCTGTTTCTAGATCACTTTCAGCTATAATTCCACATCCTGCTCCTATGAAGAGCGTATCATTCCATTGGACATTTCTAATAGCAACATAACATACTTTTCGATTTAATTTCCGGTCCCAAAATCCCACAGGTGCACCAAATCTTCTTCTTGGTAGAAGACTGTTATATTCAATAAGCCATTTTAATGCAAATTCTCGTGGAAATCCACCTAATGCGGGTGTTGGAAATAATGCTTTTACGAAGGACAGAAAATCCATTTTTTGTTTTAACTCTACGAAGATCGGGGTGTAAAGATGTGCTAAAGTTGGCAACTCAAGCCATTGTAAATTTTCAAGGTTGATTTTTCCAAAATTGTCTAATCGTGTCACGATATCGTCGACAACAATTTTATGCTCTTGAAAGAGCTTTTTATCTTGAAACAGCGATTGTTCTGGCGTCATGGAGCTCGTTTTTAATGTTCCTGCTAAGGCCATTGTTTCTAAGATTGCAGGGGAAGTGGATTGTGTGCGAAATAATAGTTCGGGTGTTGCACCAAGCATTCCTTCTGAGTTATTCCAAAAGCCATAAGCAAAAGCCGGATTTTCTTTTACGTAACGTAGGATATTGATGATGATCTGAGTTCGATGTGAAGGAGAGATTTGATCTAAAGATTTTAAAAGAGTATAAAGGACTGCTTTTTCAAGTACATTTTTTTTGAATAAATTTTGTAAATCCCAAAAGCCTTTTTCAAAATCCTCTTTGTTCGGGTTCTCCCAATAAATGGAGGAAAAAGGTTTATCAAAATTGTTTTCGTGAATACTTTCAAGGGAAGAAAGCAATTCATCGATGGTTAAAATAGCTGTATTTTTTAAATGAAGCCAGGGATGGCTATCAGATAGAAAGAAATCAGGGAAGTAAAACCAAGTGGAGGTATCTTGATCAGGGGATGAATCCCATGTTCCTTCTCCCCATCCAATAATCATTTTTCCGGGTTCTGAGGTAAAAATGACCCCTTGGGTTAACCAATCCATTAAGTCTACAGTGTTCACTAGCTTACTCATTTTTAGTGTTATGTTCTTTCATTTTAAAAAAAATAGGTGAATTTTATTTTACATGTAAGATCTCTTTGTGCTCTTTCCGCCTTCGTGCCTTTGCGTTTAATTTTTCTTAGTATTTCACATCAGTCGATTTTATTATTTAGGAGATTGTATTTTCAAGAAGAACTTAACATTAAAAAATAATCTTCTATTTTTTTTCTGTAAGCGGATAAACCTTCACACCCTCTCGAATGCTATCTGAAGGAATCGTAATGATTAAATCGTTTTCTTCAAGCCCAGAAATAATTTCCATTTTGTTTCCATAGTCTAAACCTATTTCTACACGTTTTAATTTCACGATATTGTCATCAACCACTACAGCCACATGTGGACGTGATGCACGAATGATCACTGCAGTCGTAGGGATAATAAAACTTGTTTTTTCGGGAGTGAATAGAAACTTTACGTTCCCATATAGTCCAGAATAAAGAAGCCCTTCTGAATTGTCGATATCTACTTCTGTTAGTAAGGTACGTGCAACAGGATCTAAAGCTTTGGCAAAGCGGGTAACAGCCCCTTTGAATATTTTTCCGGGAAGTTGTTCTATGCTGACCTCAGCAGCCAATCCTTCTTTAATCTGAGTAAAGTAAGTCTGTGGGACATAAACATAAAAACGAATAGAATCTGTTTGAACGATTTGGTAAAGCTCTTGAGGAGCTAAATTAACGGTTCCATAAATGAGTGTACCGATGTCGATAGAACGTTGAGAGATCGTTCCATCAAAAGGAGCATAAATATATTTAAAAGATTGCTCGTATTTATACCTAGCCACATTTTTCTTGTTCATGAGAACAAGTGCTTCAGTTGATTGTAAATTGGCATTAAACTGATCGACCTCTTGCTTAGAAACAGCCTCTCGGTTTTTGTTCCACAGTGTTTGCCATCGTTCACTAGTAATCTTCGCAATGTCTCTTTGAGCTTCCGCATTGAGTAAGTCTGCTTCAGCTTGAGCTAAAAGTTCGTCTGTTTCCGGAGTATCGAGTTCTGCTAATAAGTCACCACCCTTGACAGTATCACCGATATCGACTAACCATCGGATGACATAACCGTTTACACGTGACCAGATTGGAGTAAAATGCCAAGCTTGAGCTGAGCTGGGAAGAACGAGTCCTAAGGGCTTTACATCGGGATGTACACGCATGACAGGTACGTGTGGGATATAGGTTTCATTTGCCAGTGCATTAATTTTTCGATTGTTTTCTTGTCGCGGCAACCATCCAATCCAAAACAAAATAGCAAGAAGGACGATTGTAGCAACTGGAAGAAGCCATTTTCGATGTGATTTTCCTTTTACTTCCATAGACTCTGTCATTCTTAATCCTTTTCAATTGCTTGGTGTTCAGGGGGAACATAGGGAACATATTTTGCATGTAAATAAGGATTTTCTTTTTTACGCAAATAGGAAAATATGATGGGTACAAAAAATAAAGTTGTAAAGGTCGCCACGAGGAGTCCTCCGATGACAGCGATTCCTAACGGAGCATTTTGTTCACCACCTTCTCCAAGTCCAAGCGCCATGGGAATCATTCCTACAATCATCGCTAAAGCTGTCATCATGATAGGTCTAAGTCGTGTCTCTGCAGCAGCGAGTATCGCTTCAATATTCGTTTTACCTTCTTTTAATTGTAAGTTAGCAAATGATACTAGCAAAATACTATTTGCAGTCACGACTCCAATGCTCATGATAGCCCCCATCAAAGAGGGAATATTGAAGGTGGTTTGAGTTAAAAAAAGCATCCAGATAATTCCAGAGATAGCTCCAGGGATAGCCATAGTAATCACAAAAGGATCGAGCCAAGACTGAAAATTAATCACCATGATGAAGTAAACTAAGAGGATCGCTAAAACAAACCCAAACGCAAGTTTTGTGAAGGCTTCTCTCATGTTGGAGACTACCCCACTCATAATGATTTTGTTCCCAGGAGCCATTTTATCGTTATAGGTATCGAGTATTTTTTGAATATCCGAAGCGACTCCCCCAAGATCTCTCCCTTGAACATTGGCATAAATATCATAGACTGGCTGAATGTTAAGATGGTTGATCACTCCATCCGAAGCCCGCCGTTCTAGTGTGCAAAGATCGCACAATTGTTGCGATGTGACTGTTTTAGGACTTGAAACCGGGATGTGTAACAGATCTTCAACAGTATTGATCCGATATTTTGGATTTTGAACGGCAATTTGATAAGGAATGCCCGCCTTTCTATCTAGCCAGAAATTAGGTGTCAACGTCGTACTATCGCTAAAGTTTAATAAGACATCTTGTGTCACATCTGTTTGTCTTAGTCCAGCCTTGGCAATTTTCATTCGATCGACTTCTAAAAAAAGCTCTGGCAAATCGACAATCTGATGGAGATGAGCGTCGGCAACCCCAGGAATATGGGAAATTTTTTCTATAATTTCATTGGCAATTTTTAAATTATTAGCTTTATCATAGCCTGAGACTTTGATATCGATGGGTGTTGGCAACCCAAGTTAAGGATTTGGTTGACCATGTCTGCTGGTTGAAAAAAGAATCGCACTTGGGGAAATTTTTCTTTCAGATGCTCTCTTAGCATCTGCATATATTCGTTTGTGCTGTATTTTCTTTCTCGTTTAAGTGCAAGCAGGATTTCCCCATCATAACCTCCAACTGTCGCATTATCGCCAAATGCTAAAGTGTAAGGTTGGGATTTAGTCCGATATTATCAATCAACATTTCGATTTCGTTGGGGGGAATGATCTTCTTAATTTCCTCTTCTACTTCGCTAAAAATTTCGGCTGTCACTTCGATACGAGTCCCTGAGGGTGCTCTGACATGCAAACGTAGCTGACCTGCATCTACAGAAGGAAAAAAATCTTCTCCAATAAAAGGGAAAAAGAAGTGCTGCACTTGCAAAAATGAACCCAAATACGGCTATAATAATGATCCGATTATCTAGTCCCCATTTAAGAAGGGAACCATATGATCCGCGGAAGCGATGAAATTGTTCTGAAAATTTGACATGATAGCGGTCTAAAAAGGTTTTAGCACCTCCACCAGAGTATAAGTACATTTCCGGAGGAAGAATAAATTTAATCATGACTGGAACAAGTGTTCGCGATAAGAAGTAAGAAGCCGTGATGGCAAAAACGACCGCTAGGGCCAGTGAAGAAAATAAAAACTTTGCAGGACCGACAAGCAGAATGACAGGCAAAAATACAATGCAAATGGATAGGGTGGAGACGAAAGCAGGAATTGTCACCTCGTAAGAGCCATCTAAAATAGCTTGTTCTAGGGGTTTCCCAGAACTGATATTGCGATGGATGTTTTCAATAGCAACTGTAGCGTCGTCGACCAATATCCCTATAGCTAACGTCAGGCCCCCTAAGGTCATAATATTTAATGTTTCTCCCATCAGGCTTAAAAAGATAATAGAGGTCATAATGGAGATGGGAATGGAAACCATGACGATGAATGTACTACGCAGGCTTCCTAAAAAAATTAAAACCATAATCCCTGTTAAACATGCAGCTAAAATTCCCTCAGAAACAACTCCCTCGATGGCTTTTTTCACAAATAGGGATTGATCAAAGATGAGATCGAGATTCATCCCTTTCGGAGCCGCTGCGCGTATGGTTGGAAGAATCTCTTTTACTTGATTGACAATGTCAAGAGTTGAGGCTGTCCCGTTTTTTAATACCGGCATCAACACTGAACCTTTTCCATCTCGGCGCACAATATTCGTTTGAGGAGCAAAGCCATCGTGGGCAAAGCCAACATCGCGTAGAAATATCGTCTGATTATTCAAGGTTCCCACAGGGATATCATTGAAGGATTCAGGTTCTACAGGGGTATTATTTAAATTGACGACATAATCAAAATTTCCAATTCGACTGTCCCCGATAGGTGTTGTGAGTACCTGATTTTGTATGGCATTGTTGACATCTCTTGCGGATAATCCTCGATTTAGAAGGGATTGAGAATCGACATCGACCATGAGCTGACGAACTACACCCCCATAAGGTGTAAGAAAAGTTGCTCCAGGTACAGTTCCAAGAGCTTGACGAACACGCCAGTTGCCATAGTCATAAAGTTCAGATTCTGTAACAGTTTCTCCGGACAAAATCAATTGTACGATGGGAACTGTATTAGCAAAGAAACGCAAAATAACTGGAGGAAGGATTCCCGGGGGCATTCGCTTTAAGATAGCTTGAGAAATGGATGTAGCTTCGGCAATGGCTGCTGGAATTTCTGCTCCAGGATGAAAATAGAGGCGTATCAAACCGATTCCATTCACAGTTTGAGATTCGATTCTTTCAATATCATTAACATTATTAAAAAGAGAATATTCACTATAGGTAGTGATGCGCTCTGCAAAATCTTCCGCAGGTAAGCCGTTATATTGCCAGATCACACTGACAATGGGAATATTGATATTAGGAAAAATATCTTTAGGAGTCACTGCCATGAAGACAGAGCTCATAAGAGCAATCAAAATGGCAATGACTACAAAGGTATAGGGGCGTCTAAGTGCAAGTGCAACAATCCACATGGCAAACAACTAATTAGGGGGTAATAAAATACTTTCAAAGTATTCAAAAATCATATATCAATAGAATTCATATATGAAATATTTATTTCAAGAGAAAAAGACTATCAAATGGAAAAACAAATGCTAGCACTAGTGCTTTTATTAGGTCTTTTAGTTGGATGTTCCGTAGGCCCCTCTTATATTTCACCCTACGTTAGGACCCCAACAGAATGGAAAAATGAAGGCAATGTTTGTGAAAAAGAGCCCAGAGATCCTTCCTGTGCCTTTGTTTATCTCGATTACTGGTGGGAAGTTTTTGATGATACAAAACTTGAAGAACTTGAGATGTTAGCTCTTGAGAACAACCAAAACCTCTTCATTGCTTTTGAAAGAATAAAGGAATTTCGAGCTTTGATGGGGATTGCAGCAGCTGAATTTTATCCTCAAATAACTCTTAATCCTCTTTATACCAACACCGGAGAGCTCATACGAAACTACACCTCTCCCGGTCTTTTATCAGCCCTTAACTCTATCTCTTCTCTACCAAAAACCAGCATGAAACCTTTCCGTGTGCACGAACTGTTGTATTTTCTGCCTCTCAATCTAAGCTATGAGGTCGATTTGTGGGGAAGAATCCAAGATCAATATCAATCCGCAAAATATAATTTAGAAGCTCAACAGGCAGATTACGAAGCTGTTATGTTGACATTAACCTCAAATCTAGCTTTTGCTTATTTTCAATTAAGAGCTTCTGATAAACAAATAGAGCTGCTTCAAAAGGTTATAAAGACACGTGAAAAGGAATATCAGATCAATCTTGATCGCTATGAGGGAAAAATTATTTTTTATGCCGATGTTGCTCTAGCTGCTGAGGAAGTTGGGGATGCTTATATCCAGTATTATGAAGTTCAACGTCAACGTAAAGTTTTGGAAGATCAAATTGCCCAGTTGGTTGGCGCACCGGCTTCTGATTTTATTCTAGAGTCAATGCCGTTGGAAGGTCTTCCTCCTTGCATACCTGCAGGGATTCCTTCAGAAGTGCTAACCCGTCGTCCTGATATTGCAGAAGCAGAATATAAAATGAAAGCTTCTCATAAACTGATAAAAGCAGCTTATACTCAGTATTTTCCTTCACTGATTTTAAATGGGGCAGTAGGTTTTCAGAGTCCTACTCTTAAAGATTTTCTGCGATGGATTAGTCGTTATTGGATGGAAGAGGTTCAGGTTAATCAGATTATCTTTGATGGATTTAGAACACCATCTCAAGTGCAATTGCAAATAGCTCGTTTTAAAGAAGCAAGCGGAGCCTATCAACAAACAGTGCTGGTAGCTTTTCAAGAAGTGGAAGATTCGCTTGCAAATGTTGATTTTTATGCCAAGGAGTATGATGCGAGTGTCACTACAGCTCAATGGGCAGAAAAAGCTTATCAATTGTATTCAGATCGTTATAAATTAGGACTCATCAATTACATTGATGTCGTCAACACAGAGAGATCATTATTAACATTTCAAATTGCTGTGAATGCTTATCAGGGTTATCGCTTTCTAGCAACGGTTCAATTGATCCAAGCTTTAGGTGGAGGGTGGTCTGAGGAATCTATTTTTGAATAAGATTAATCAAAAAAATCTTCCAGAGTTATTTCGTAGTTGACAAACTCTGTCGAGTATTCATTCTTTCGCAATCCAAAAGGAGTAATAAATGTTAAGAATATAGTTTTTCTTGTTTTAGATTTTTCTCTAAAGATGTGAATTTTGTATTGTAATTCTTTAGCATAGTTTTGATCGATTGTAAATTCGCTATGATAGAATTTTATTTCACATAAATTAATACAGTCATCTTTTCGATCTATAACAAGATCGACCTGAGCTCCTTTTTCAGATTTATTTTTCGGCCTATATGACCACTGAGATTCATGAGTTAAAACAGCAGCTACGCCTAGCTTTTTTTTTATTTGTGAAACATGTTTGAAACAAATGCTTTCAAAAGCATAACCTGCCCAGGTTTTCCACCTAGGATCGTTATGCATTTTTAGCCAATAGTCCTTATCATTTCCTAAAACAATACTGTTTTTTACAGGTTCCATCCAAGAAATATAGAAATAGGAATACTCATCAATTAACCAAAGTTTTTTATTTTTTGCTTTTTTTAAAAATTCAGGGCACGCAGCAATAAAACCTGATTCTTCCAATTCTTCTAAAATGGAAGATGATTGCCCACCGGAAGGGATGTTTAAATTTTCTAAAAGATCTTTTTGGGAAATACCACTTTTTTTTTCAGCTAATCCTTTGACAATTTGAAGGTGTTTTTGAGAATCATCAAAGAGAGATTGGTAAAGATTGTTAAATTCTCCAACCAATTGGCCTTGAGGAGTAAAGCACAATCGATTGATAATTTGAGCAACTGATTCTCCGGGTTGAATATACGTCAAATATTTTGCTATCCCACCAACTGCCATATAGAGTTCAATGATTTGTTTTCGCGATAATTTTATGTGTTGTGAGAAAAGAAATTTTTCTGTTTCGTCTAGAGTGAATGCATTAAGTTTTATTATTTCACTCAGACGACCATAAAGTCCCCCCTTATTGTTAATTATTTTTTTTATAATCCAGTTAGCTGCTGACCCGCATACAATTAGAATGATGTTATTTAAATGAGAGAAATATTGATTCCAAATATATTCAAGGGCCGGTAAAAATCCTGATCGATTTGAGGCTAACCAGGGTAATTCATCAAAAAAAATGATGACTTTTTTTGAAGTATCTATTTTTGCGACAACCTCTTTAAGAGCATACAAAGCTTCATCCCAGTCTGTAGGTTCTTTAGAATGTGTAAAATGAGAGAAGCAGTTTAATAGTTCACGATAAAATTTACGTAATTGTAGTTTTTTATTACTATTGGCGCTGCCAGTTACACAAAAATATACACCTTTATTTTTAAAATACTCATGTATAAGAAACGTCTTCCCGACACGTCTTCGGCCATAAATCGCTAAAAATTCAGGTTTATTTGAATTGAATAAACGGTCAAGTATTTTTATTTCGTCTGCTCTGCCAAAAATCACGTCATTCATATCGTATCCTTTTAGATTTATTATACATTTTAGGATCCCAAAAAGCAAGAGATAGCGCTGATTTGCGCATCAAATCAGCGAAATCGATGAAAAAAACATAGATAGCGCTAATTTGCGCATCAAATCAGCGGAATCCGGATCCAAAATATAATTTTTTTTAACGCAAAGCGAGACAGTTGCCTGCGGCGCTCCTATCGGGAAATAACAGATTTTTAAAGCGCCTTGCCATTGGTGCCTGACCTGATATTCTGACATTTGCCTACAATGATAACGTAACCTCCCAGGAGGGCAAATGTCAGAATGTCAGGTCTGGAACCAAGGCTAAACGTTACCTCTCAGAATTTAGTATCTTGTTATTAATTGAAAACGACGCTTTTTTCAGTTGCGTAAATCTTGGGGGTAAGGGACTGTGCAATAATAGCTTGCACGATTGGGCTTTGGCGCAGCCCAATCGTGCAAGTTATTGTTGCACAGTCCCTAACGTTCCAGCCTTGGTTCCAGACCTGACATTCTGACATTTGCCCTTTAGGAAGCAATGTTATCGCATTGGCAAATGTCAGAATATCAGGTCAGGCACCAATGGCAAGGCGCTTTAAAAATTTGTTATTTCCCGGTAGGGGGCACCTCAGACAACTGTCTCGCTTTGTGTTTAATCTTTCCTAAACTTTTTTAGGTTAATTGTATTTCTTCGACTTTTTTGATGCCAATCAAGTGACAACACATTGCTGAAAAGAGTGCAAAGGCTATGAGCACCCAAATTAGGCTGCTAGGACTAGTTGTTAGGCCAATCAGTGCAGTGAGTAAAAGGGGGAGGGTAGCCATCAAAGAATAACTAACGTTATAACAAGCTGCAATTCCAGTGTAGCGCATTCTTGTAGGGAATAAGGATGCCAAAATCGAGTAATAGCAGCTGCTTACATAAGCTAAGACAGTCTGATACAAAATCATAAATATAAGCAAAGCACTAAAAATCTGAAATTTTAAAAGCGCAAATAAAGGAAAAATTGCGGCGACAAAGAGAAGCGCAGTTGAAGAAAATAGCACTCGTTTGTCGATGGAGTCAGCTAGTCGACCACAAATGGGTAGGATGATTGCAGACCAAAGCATGCTTAGAAGTATGGATAAATAGACATCGGACGAAATAAACCCGAAATGCGTTGTCAGGTATGTGGGAAGATAAAGAGCCACAATGACTAAACTCGAAACAAAAAATGTCATACCAATGCCTAGAAATAGCTGCCACCTGTATAAGCAAAAAAGTTCAGTGAGTGGATCTTTTATGGCACCCTGTTTTGAATGATTTTTTTGTAACATTGAGAACTCGGGTGTTTCTTGCAAATTGTTCCTGATGTAATAATTAGCAACCGCTAGAAATCCTCCTAATAGAAAGGGGATGCGCCAACCCCAATTCAAAATTTGGTCTTTTGAGATCGTTCCGGAGAGTAGGTAGAGCACCAGAGAGGCTAACATCGCTCCGATGCTCGTGCTGGCGACCACAATGCTTGTACAAGCCCCTTGATTTTGTTTTTCAGCATATTCACATACAACTGTCATGGCTCCTGGAAGCTCTGCGCCAAATGAAATTCCCTGTAACAGTCGAAAGAAGACCAAAAGGCAAGGCGCCAAACCTCCGATTTGCGCGTAAGTAGGTAAGAGACCTATTCCAAACGTTGCTGCAGCCATAAGGAACATGACTGTGAGAAAGGTTTTTTTTCGTCCAAAGGTGTCACCAGTCATGCCAAAAAAAATACCTCCTAGAGGACGAGCAAGATAACCTACAGCAAAGATGGCAAAGGTTTTTATTTGACCAAGCCAAGCTTCATTTTCTACAAAAAATAACGTGCTTAAATATTCAGCCATCATCCCATAGATGATGAAATCGAAATATTCTAAGCCAGCTCCTAAACTAGATAGCCAGGCAGCTTTGCGAGCCTCTATTGTCATTTACTATTTCCTCCAAGAATGGATTGCTTTTTTTTTGGTTTATCTGTACGATTTAGAACGATGTTATCGTCAAAAGCGCAATACTTTGAGAAGTGTCTCGATTTTTCTCCATAATTGCAATATTTTAATTGCGGTTTTAGCAATTTCCTCAATATCTTTCTTAAGGATGATTTATGAATAAATTCATAACTAAAAAATTAACATATCTTTTCGCATTGGCATCGTTTTGTTGTGCCAATGGTGCTTTGTATGCAGAATTTTTATTGTTCAAACCTGGCAATAAAGCTTCTTATACGATATCTCAAAAAATAGTTTCAGAGTACGGAATTTTTAATGAGACAACATATACTCAATCAGAGGCGATAATCGATTTAGACATAAAAGTTTTATCCTCAAATCGAGAGACATTAAGCTATCCGTTTGAGGTTGAAGTTACACTAAAAAAAGTTCTTATTTCTGAAATTCAACAAAATGATTATAGTTCAACAACTATAAGATATGATTCTAATGGTTTAGAAGTTAATGCTTTAACAGAATATTTCGATAAGCTAATTGATTACCCTTTAGTTTTTAGAGTAAAAAAGGACTTTCAGATTGAAGAAACTACAAGTTATTTAAATTCGCTTGATGAAAAATTTGATTCTCCTTCGCCAATGGGGCTTTTTGGCACGACTCCTTGGACTTTCGAACTTCTACTAACACAACTATTTCATCTTTCAGGAGAAAATCTCCTATCAACAAATTCATATCCTGTAAGTTGCTATCAATTCTTAAATTGGGAAGATGAAGCTTTAGATGAACGAGAAAGTTGCATAGATCAAACGGGTGCTTATAAAGTAAATGCTATCGATTCGAAAAAGATCGAAGCTTCTTGGATAGGAAATGCTAAAGTAACAAGCTCTGAAGATTACATGAACATGAAAGGAAAAGTGTCCGTTATAGGAAATGTAACATGGAACATCGCTAATCCTATGATCCAAAAGCGTGATTTAGAAGTTAAAATAGAACAAAAGTACAATGGAATTTTTCCCGCTCATGTTAAGATGTCTGCACAACAAACATGGCGGCCAGTTTAATTTTGCTCATTATGATCAGCAATTCCAGCTAATTTTCTGGCACGGGCACGCACGCGGGCACCCTATTTTCCGCAGGTAAAAGTGATGCAATTTTGTGATGCCTTACTGATGTCAACCACCATGGAAAACGATCCCCCTTGGCGAGGACAGCCAAGCTGGTTGTTTTTGATTGGCAAAATAGATTATCATATTAAATTATCCTGCGGAGGTCTGCCAATAATGTTTCTTTTCAATTCCTAGCATTTATAAGTATGCTCAAATGCAAATCAGATAGTTCATCATGATAATGTTCAATGATGTCACCACCTTCCTCAATTATCATTCTTATCCTTATTATCGTTCCTATCGTTCTTATCGTTCTTATCGTTCTTATCGTTCCTATCGTTTATACCGTTGATCTACAGTAGCAACAGAATGTATCAAGCTGTGAACATCAATGAAATTTCAGTAAAATAAGCTCAAAATACCCTGTGAGTTAGATATGTAGACGTAATCAACGATGCAACGATAAAAATGATAAAAACGATGCAACGATAAAAATGATAAAAACGATAAGAACGATAAGAACGATAAAAACGATAAAAACGATAAGAACGATAAAAACGATGCAACGATAAAAATGATAAAAACGATAAGAACGATAAAAACGATAAGAACGATAAAAACGATAATTGAAGAAGGTGGTGACATCATTGAACATTTAATTATCGAAGATATCGGAAGATACTTAGAGAATTAAATGAGATTGATAAGAAAGTCAAAAATCTTTTTAACGAGAAGGAGAAAGAATTAATTCAAAAAAGCTCAAAAGGAAGGTCGTATTTATTGATTGAAGGAGAGGTGATTTCGGGGTCAAATTTGAAAAATGTTCCGAAAAAGGAATAAAAAAAAGTGTAGACCTAACTCCACACACTAGTATACAATGTTTTTCGGATAAAATCTTGCATCACTTTTACCTGCGGAAAGTAAGGGGCACGGGCACGAAAATTAGCGGGAATTGCTGCATTATGATTGTTTTTATTGACCAGTTGCAGCTTTCAGTATATCATTCTTATAGTACTTAAGAAAGGAAATAAAAATGATATTGCTTTCAAAATGATTTTTGGGACAGAAAAAAATAAAGATATCCTCATTCATTTTTTAAATGATATGATTGCTTTTAAACAAGGTGAACTTATTGTTGACGTTACTTTCCTAAATACTGTTCAGAATCCGGAAATCGCCACTAAAAAAACAAGCATTGTAGATATTCTATGCAAGGACCAGAAGAAATCAAGATTATCTTACTCCCTTTCAATTTGCTGCAATAAGTGGTGGTGATTAAATCCACTGATTGTTTTTGTGTTCATTATTCCCTAGCCAAATAGCTTTCAGTATGATATGATCTTTATTTAGTCTTAAGAGGAAAGAGAATGGAAACTGCTTATGTTGGTCTTGGGGGAAATGTTGGTAATGCAGCTCAGACTATAACCAAAGCAGCGTTAGCGATTCAGGCACTTCATTTTATAAAAGAATTTAAGATTTCAAAATATTATCGAACGACTCCTGTCAGCTCCATTCCGCAAGACCATTACGTCAATGCTGTTTGTTCATTTAAAACGTCATTCGGCCCTGTAGAGCTTTTTAATGAACTTGAACATATTTCTACCTTGTTAGGTAAAATTCCAAAACCTAAACAAGCTCCAAGAATAATAGATTTGGATTTGCTCTTTTTTGGCGAAAGATTATTTGATGATGGAAATTTACAAGTGCCTCATCCTCAGTGGAAAAATCGACTTTTTGTTCTAATTCCTCTCCTAGATCTCACAGACAAGATCTTAGAGCCCACATTAGCTGGAGACCTACTCATCAATCTTAAAGAATATATACAAAACTTCCCTAACATTCATCAAGAGGTGATTGTTCCATTAAAAGAAAAATTTTACGGAGGTAAACATGAAGCAACGACAAATTCCCATTAAGGATTTTTTTATTGGCAATGGTGCTCCATTAGTCCTTATTTCAGGTCCTTGTGTGATTGAAGGCGAGGAGCATGCTTTTCGAGCCGCAGAAACCCTGAAAAAAATTTGTTCAGAAGTTCAAATTCCTTTCATTTATAAATCAAGTTATGACAAAGCTAATCGTTCTTCATTGCATACTTTTCGTGGACCTGGACTTGACGAAGGGTTACGCATTCTAGAGCGTATTAAACGTGAATTGGATTTGCCAGTCGTTACAGATGTGCATTCTCCTGAAGAAGCAAAAATCGTAGGCCAAGTCTGTGATATGATTCAAATTCCGGCCTTTTTATGCCGACAAACAGACTTAGTTGTTGCAGCAGCTTCAACTAAGGCGGTGGTGTCAGTTAAAAAAGGTCAATTTATGGCTCCTTGGGATATGGAAAATGTTGTCCACAAAGTTCAACATTCCGGAAATCCTAATGTTCTTCTCATTGATCGTGGGGTTTCTTTCGGTTATAATAATTTAGTTAGCGATATGCGGGCCATTCCGATCATGCAGAATTTTGGTGTTCCGGTTTGTTTTGATGCCACCCATTCTGTGCAGCTTCCAGGGGGCCAAGGGACGAGTTCTGGCGGTCAACGGGAATTTATTGAAGTTTTGGCAAAAGCTGCGATTGCTGCTGGAGCAGATTGCTTATTTATGGAATCTCATCCGAATCCTGCCATGGCAAAAAGCGACAAAGATTCTGTCATCTCATTTGAAACCCTTCCTGCTTTGTTGAGGAAACTCAAGCGTCTTTATGAAGTCGTCCATGAATAGTTTTCTTCCTACGGCAATGGTTTCTTTGGTCACCTTAATCCTATTAGCTTATGGCGTTGGTCACCAGATTTTCCATGCCACCCCTGAAGATTTCAATCTTTATAAAAGCTTAATGGCTGAGGCCAATCCTAATCTTGTTAATCAAACTGAAAAAGCTGCCTACACAGCTACTCAAAAGCAACAGAGTGTACGCAAAGACATTTATTTTTCAAAGGGCCTTGATCGACTTCATTTTCTCTTAGCTTGCAGCGATGTGAATGCCATTTTTGATCATCAATCGGGCAAAACAGAGTTGATGGAAGAACTGACCGATGTGCGTTTCTTAGCGCAACAAGAGCTATTTTATGCAGACTCAGCGAATGGACGCCATTTGCAGAAAGAGGATCCGTTGGCCTTTCCTTGGCAAAAAATCTATCGTGGATCTGCTCATAAGGTTTTTTTTTCTTATAAAAAATGGACCTTTACTGCTGATAAATTGCAAATTGTTGAGTATGAAATCCCTGGTCATGAGATTTTTGTTGAAACTGAGGAAAAGCCTTTTTCTGAGTTGTTAATGAGCCTTGAAGCCTTAAAGGCTTCTTACAATGGAGAATCAGTCCATTTTGAAGATGAGGTGCGATTCGATCATCCTCTAGGCTTGTTGCTTTCAGATGAAGCTGTTCTTTCTCCCAATGTGGGAAGTAAATCTCTGTTTGAGACCATTTTGCTCAAAAAAAATGTCACTTTTGCTTTTAAAAATCAAGGAATTCTTACCTGTCAAAGAGCTCTATTTAACACAAAGACTTTAAAAGGGCATTTTTCCGGAAATAAAAAAAGTGATTTGTTTGTGACTTATATGAATTATAATATTAACAGGGGCTCTCCAATCTCTTTCAAAAGTCATACAATGGACCTGTCTCTGACGAGAGCATCCCCTGAGCACGATGCAGCGGATTGTCTTGAAAAGTTAATCGCTAAGGGCGAAGTCGATATAGATTACTGTGGTGAGTGCTATCTGACTGCAGACCGAGCTGTTTATCATCGGGATACTGTAGGACAAAACGCCCTTTCTTTGCATCAATTACCAGGAAAAATAACTCTTGATGCTCCTGAAAAAGAAGATAAACTGTGCCATCTGATAAGTCAGAATGGGGATCACCTAACAGGATCTAAAGTGGAAATTGACACGAATCAGCGAAAAGTTCATGTGATCGATTCCAAAGGGGTTTTTAACTATGAGGGAGCTTCGGCATCGGATTCCCCATCATCTCCTCCGCCCCAGTCTACTTTAGACATAACTGCAAGCCATTTATTGTGGGATCTTTCTCGTGATATGTTATCTTTGAAAGAAGATGTTGAGCTCAAGCATGACCCTATCGGAACATTTCAAAGCGATCAGGAGCTAAAGATTTACTACACTAAAAACAAAGGGCAGAATCAGTTACGTGCGATTGAAAGTGAAGGGAATATCATTCTCCGTTATGAAGATGCTTTAAAACAGCAGTCCCATTGGATCTTATGTCATGGAAAAATGATTGTCGATCATGAACAGATGGTTGTGACTTTTCAAAGTTTTACAGATTCAATGGGAAAAGTAAATCAAGAGAAGCAGGTTTTTTTCTATGACCAATTGGGTGAAATTCAAGCGGATAAAATGACGATTTTTTATGAGCAAGTTGAAGGAAAGCCTATTGCTAGAAAAGTAAAGCTTGAAGGGAATGTTTTTATGTTAGATCATAAGAAAGCAGAAGATGTAAATAATAATGAAAGACCTTTTATTCACTATGCTATTTCAGATGTTGTCGAATATACTTTAGGAGATAGAGAAACTCATCTATATGCTTCTGAAGAAGGGCATCGTGTCCTCTTCTATGATAAAATAAATCATTTGCAGATCAGTGCTCCTGCACTTAAAATCATAAGGGACCAGGAGACCAAAAAGGAATCTATTAAGGGAATCGGAGATGTGCGTTTTCATTTTCTTGATAGTGAACTAGAACAGTTGCGTAAATATTCATTAACTAAGTAAAAGATTGTTTATGGAAAAATCTCTTTGTCTAGATGTGCAGCATTTGAAGAAAGCTTATGGACACCATCAAGTTGTCAACGGACTTTCTTTTCAAATTTATCAGGGGGAGATTGTTGGTTTGCTTGGTCCCAACGGTGCAGGAAAGACAACAGCTTTTTATATGACGATTGGTTTGATTCGTCCGGATGATGGAAAAGTTTATTTTAATGGAGTCGATGTCACGAAGTTACCTATCCACCGTCGAGCTCAAATGGGGATGGGGTATTTGGCTCAAGAGCCTTCTGTATTTCGTTCTTTGACCGTCGAGCAGAATATCTTATGCATTTTGGAGAGCATTAAATTATCGAGAGCTGAGCGCTATCGGAGATTAGAAGAGTTGCTAAATGAGTTAAATTTAACTTCTTTGGCCAAAAAAAAAGCATCATCACTTTCAGGGGGAGAGCGGCGAAGATTAGAAATTACACGAGCTCTTGTAACGAATCCATCTTTTTTATTGCTTGATGAGCCCTTTGCGAATATTGATCCAATTTCGGTGCAAGAGCTCAAGCAGCTCATTCATATTTTAGCTCAGAAGAATATTAGTATTCTAATTACGGATCATAATGCACGTGAAATTTTTTCAGTTGTGAATCGTAGTTATTTGATCTGTGAAGGGAAAGTGTTGCTTTCAGGAACTCCACAGGATTTACTTGATAATGAAATTGCTAAACATACTTACTTTGGTCAAAACTTTAAAATTTAAAGTTATTTTCATTCTTGATATTAAACTATAATTTATGTTACGATAAAATCCAATATTAAACAGAATATAAGAGGAATCATGGAAGCTTCAATTAGTTCAAAAGTTCGTTATGATACAACGTTAGTTGATGAGTTACAAGCAAAACAAGATTTTAAAACCATCATTAACAATGAAAATTTATTTTGGATAACTTATTGCAAAATATGTTCTTTTATCCCAGAGGCTTGTTCCGATAAAGGAAATTGTAGAGAGCCTTTTATTCCTATCTTAGAAGGAAAATGTATATTGTTAGAAAGTGAAAAATGTATGGAATATACAAAAAAAATTGTAGAATTAACAAGAAAGTTCTTTGTAGATGGTATTGGAAATAACACAAATTTTGATATATTTGTTTTTTCAAATGTTGTAAACTCTGAATTTTTTAAAGAAAATAAATTAGATAAAACTTTAACGAAGCAAGGCACATCCTTCGGTAAGTTTGACTATGAACGCTTCAAATTTGCCTTGCCGGAGTTAGCTAAAGCATGTGGTGCTATCTATACAATAACACAGCAACAGCGATTCTATAAAGATCAGTTACTAGCAAGAGACTCGGGAATTAAAACGTGCGATGTTCTGCAAATTCAATGGGATTCAAATCGTCATCATGTATCACCTATTCCTCTTAAAGAAATTCCATCGGAAGTTAGCTTAGGAAGTGCATTATATCCTTCTTATCAACAAAAACGTTTATGTGATTGTGCACTTATTTCGAAGGATGGGCAAAATAGTTTTATGGTCCATGCTGTAATTTTAGATATTAATGGAGGACCCTTCTTTCAAAGTTTGTTTAACGGAAGTATGAGGGAAAGCCAAAAGAAGGAAATTGTATTTCCAGAGCATTCAACGAGCACTATTCTAGCATTTATAGATTTCGTCTATTTAGGTGGAAAAGATTTTGAAGCTCAGACCCTTTCTAAGGGGTGTAAATTTGATTTGTGTGAGTTGTTAGATTTTGCTTATACATATCAGGTTGAAATTCTAAAGGATTGTTGCACAAATTTACTTTGTCTTTTCTCTACAAAAGAAGATGCTGTGAATATTAAATGTTTGGCTGAACGTTATTCAAATGAGAATTTAAAGAAACTTAGCGCTTCTTTGGATGCGGAATACTAAGAAAAATTAAACACAAAGCGAGAGCAGTTGCCTGCGGCGCTCGTTATTTCGTGTCACGTAGTCTTTAAATAGTCCAAGCCTCCGTGTGAAAAAAGATGGAATGATGACCTATTTTAGTAAAACAAGTCCCGGAGGGCCGACATTACCCAGCCTTCGCTTAGGCCCTCCGGGACTATTCCAAAGCTGAAACAATCTCCCCTGGAGCCCCCTATCGGTTGATATACGAATTAATTTCATGAGCAGACGAAAGCCGATCATTTGGTTTCAATCAAATTCCTGAGTTCATGTCCTCTGAGCTCATCATTCCGACAAAAATAAAGCCCTGGTTATTTTTGACATTTAGGGCAATAAAAGCTTATTCTCTCTCTCTTTCCTGTCTTTTTTCTACAAATCTTTTCTCCGCATAAAGGACAAAGACTCTTTCTGTAAATCCTATAATGTTTCTTTAAAATAAACTGTTTTCTCCATTCATAAAATTGAAGAGAAAACTCTTGAGCCGTTTTTATGACTTTATGCAAAAGTGAATTAGAAATATCTTTGACGAGAGTTGAAGGCTTCTTTTTCACTAAAAAGAGGACTTCGTTTTTTATAATATTTCCTACACCAGAAAAGATCGTTTGATCGAGCAAAACATCTGCAATTTCATCATCTCGATGATTTTTTACTGCTTTGAATGCCTTTTTTGGATCCCATGCAGAGGACATAATGTCAGTTGAAAAATCATAAAGATCCGTAGGGGAAGAAGTTTCAAGATATTTTAGCGAAGAACTATAGATGATGATTTGACCATCATCAAAAATTAATGTAAGTCGAGGGCTTACTTTTTTTTTGGGATAATCTCCCGTTATTTTTTGGTCATTTAGTATCGCTTCAAAGCTGCCATATAACATAAAGTGAACACGCAAGGCAAAATCTTCAAATTGAAAGACAAGATGCTTACCCCATGAAAAAATATCTAAGATTGTTTTTCCACTCAGTCTTTCCTTTCCAATTTTGGTGTTCCCTTCCACACCTAAAATGATTTTTCCAATAAAAGGCGCTAACCATTCAGCTGCTAAGTAAAGAGAAGGTCCTTCCAATTTCTATCCAACCTTTTTGTGACTTTTTCCTGATTCCAACTTTCTTCTTTTCATTTTATGCATCACATTTTTGACAGATTCTTGTGCTTTTTTTTCTATTTTTTTTTCATAACATATCTCTTAATTTGTTTAATCTAAAAGTGTGAGAAATCTCTTTCTACTAAGTCTAGGATGCATTTTAGTTGTATGGTGCATACTTAATTAGAAGTCACATATTTTGGATCCGGAAATGGGGGAGGAAGAAATGGCAAGGGTTTTAGTTGAAAAACGTCGTTTCGTTTCTCCCCAGGTTAGGCTCCAATGGCAAGGCGCTTAGCGGGAACTGCTGCTTGCCTCTCTAAGTTGATTGACTAAAATTTCGAAAGAAGCTCTTTGCTCATTAGTTAGATAAGCATCTGGACTTTTCAATAAATGAATGACTTTCTGTAGCCCTTGAAGAACCTTTTCACCGATATTTTCTCGCCGTTGATCTTCCTTTTCTAAAGGAAATTGACGTCGAATAACTTCCAGGAGAGCTGATTTCGTTTCTCCTTTGTAGGTTTCAAGAATCTCTTGTTTTTTCTCCAAAGGACCATTTCTGCTCGCTAATGTGTAAATAGCTTGTCTTGGCATCTTCTCAAGACGCAGACGCATTGGCACAGGCAAGGCTTGGTAGAATTCATAGTACTTTAAGAAGTTATATGGAGTTTGACGATTGCCGTAGGTGGTCTGTAGCCAACTTGTGAAGGCTCCATCTCGATATTGAGTCAAAATGAATTGAGCTTTTTTAATTCTTTCTCCATGGAGCAAGGCCGCTTGATTATTAATTGCCTTGACTTCACTTGTCAAAGAGATCAGGGCATTTAAGTCTGCCGAGACGTCTGTGCGGCCATTAAAATAGTGAGATAAAAGCTCTTCAAGATTTTGTTTTTCTTGCTCGGTCAATTCGACGATGCTAAAAACTCCGGAAAAACTTGTCAAATGGCCAGAGGCGGATTGTCTGGCCATTTCAGTCATTTTGGAATGAGAATCGCTCTTTTTAGTGCGTTGCGAGAGAAGGTCGTTGACTTGACTCATGAATATCCGGTAGGAAATTAAAAACGTTTAAGAATCTCTTCTGTCATCAACAGATAGTCTTCGGCAGCTCTGCTTCTGGGTGAGATCTCAAAAATCGGTTTTCCATATACAGAAGCTTCTGAGACAGTAATATCGCGGCGTACTTTTGATTCAAGCAATTTGTTGGGGAAGGTGCGTTCAATGACATCCATAAAGGCGTCATTGCTTTTTCCACGAGCATTCCAAAAGGAAAGGACAACTGCAAGCACTGATAAAGGATGACGCTGGGAAATACTTTCCATAAATTCACCAAGGCGTTCTAATCCTTTGACACTATAGAATTCAGGCGTTGTGCAAACAATCGTATAATTTGAAGCAATCAAGGCCGATTCTGTTAGCCAACATAAGGATGGAGGAGTATCGATTAATATGACATCGTAATCGAGAGGTTGTAAAATATCGCGTAGGCGTTCGTGAGAATAGCGGTCTGCCGCTAGAGCTCCAGTGACTTCAACCCTCTCCAGCCATGTATCTGCCGGTACTAGATCTAATGCAGGTATACAACTTTGCTTGACGACTTCGGCAAAGGTTTTTTTCCCTTGAAGGACGGACGCCATGCTATCATGTTCATCTGGGTCAAATCCAAGGCCAGTGGTCAAGTTGGCTTGTGCGTCAAAATCGACGAGTAAAACTTTTTTATCATAGTACTTTGCTAAAGCAGCACCAAAATGCAAGGCGGTAGATGTCTTTGCGGTACCCCCTTTAAAACTGCTGACTGCAATGATAGACTGTTTACGTTTAGGAGTATTCATTCGTTACCTGCTTTTGAGCTAAAGGGTGATGAAAGGTGACGTTCATTCTTTTCTTTTGTGATAGCTTCTATAAAGGGCTCTACGTGCATTTCCCCATGAACAACATTATTGCGTGTACGCAAATTGATCGTTTGATTTTCCAATTCTTTATCTCCTAATGTCAATATGTAATTGACTTGAGAAAGCTGGGCTTCACGAACTTTTTTGCTGACGGATTCATTCGATGTGTCGATGTCGCATTGAAAACCGGCTTTTTTGAATCGTTTTTTCAATTCTTCAGCATACGGTAAATGGCGGTCTGCAACTGTTAATAGGCGGATTTGCACTGGGCTAAGCCATAAGGGGAATTTACCTGAAAAATGTTCGATCAAAATTCCAAAAAAGCGTTCGATAGAACCAAAAATAGCGCGATGGATCATGACTGGACGTTTACGTGAGCCATCCTGTGAGGTATATTCGAGTTCAAAACGTTCAGGCAAGGCCATATCGAGTTGGACGGTACCGCATTGCCATGTACGATTGATGGCATCTTGAATGTGGAAGTCAATTTTGGGACCATAGAAAGCGCCATCTCCTTCATTGATACGATAATCTTTTCCATAGCGATCTAGAGCACCTTTAAGACCTTTAATGGCTAAATCCCACTCTTCATCGCTGCCGATGGTGTTTTTCTCGGGCGTAGTCGAAAGCTCTAAACGGTAGTTTAGACCAAAAGCACCGTAGATTTTTTCTGTAAGTCTTAAAACTCCTAAAATTTCATCTTCAATTTGAGACGGTTCCATAAAGATATGAGCATCATCTTGGTGGAAGCTTCGTACTCTAAAGAGTCCGGAGAGAGATCCGGAGGGTTCAAAGCGATGTACGTTTCCGATTTCAGCAACCCTTAAAGGGAGTTCACGATAACTATGGATTTGGCTTTTATAGATAAAGCATGCCCCCAGGGCAATTCATGGGTTTGATGGCAAAGTCACGTTCTTCGACATGAGATGTGAACATGTTTTGTCGGTAGTTTGCCCAATGCCCGAGATCGTTCCCAAAGTTCTCTGGTCATCAATGTTGGAGTTTTTATTTCGATATAGTCGGCAGCATCCAAGCACTCGCGAATATATTGGAGGAGTTGATTCCAAATGTAAAGTCCTTTAGGGTGGATAAAAGGCATTCCGGGAGCTTCTTCTTTTAACGAAAAGAGGTCTAAATGGGGGCCAAGGACTTTATGATCGCGCTTTTTGGCTTCCTCAATCATTTGAAGATAATCTTTGAGCATTTTTCGTTCAGGAAAGGTGATTCCGTAGATACGTGTGAGCACTTCATTTTTAGCATCGCCTCTCCAGTAGGCTCCTGAAATTTTTAATAATTTTAAAGCTTTGATTTTTCCTAGATTGTATAGATGTGGACCGCGACATAAATCAAAAAATTCCCCTTGACGATATCCTGTCAATGGAGAGCCTTCAGGGAAGCTTTCGATAAGTTCTGTTTTATATTTATTGTTTGCAAATGCCTTTAACGCTTCTTCTTTATTGGCGAATTGCTCGAGATGAGTGAGATAGTTTTCATTAATAATTTTTTGCATTTCGGCTTCGATGGTTTCGAAAGCCTCATCTGAGATGTGTAAGTTTGCAAAATCATAATAGAACCCTTGTTCAATTGGGGGGCCTATAGTTGGTTTGGCATTAGGATAGAGTCTTAAGATGGCTTGAGCCAGGACATGCGCAGAGGTATGCCAGAATGTTTCTTTACCTAAAGGATCTTCAAAATTCCATAAAATGACATGATCTCCGTCAGCCAATCGAGTTGAAAGATCTTTGAGCGTTCCATTGATGGTTGCAATAATTGATTGGTGGGGAGCATTCAGATGTAATTTATCGGTGAGTTCCTTGACAGTTGCTCCGTCAGGGAGTTCGATTTTTGAGTTGTCCTTAAGAGTAATAAACATATTGGAAAGTCTCCTTGAATCCTAAGAGGTTATGCAGAAATATTAACGTATTTTCTATTTCTAGAGAAGCAGGAAACAATAGAAAGGGTGGAATTTAATCTGTCAATCAGTGTGGGAAATCTTAGCAGCTAAAAAGATTTAGCTTCATAAGCTGTTTGAGGAAAGAGGCCATGTTTTCAGGTTGACTAAGTCGTTCTGGATAAGCTGACGAAAATCTTCGTTGCAGGTTAGAGCGTTGACAATATCAACTTTGAAGGGCAAATCAGATTCTTCAAAATCTTCATCCAAATGAGAGAGTACATTCAATGGAATTTCTTCGTAAAAGCAAATATCTAAGTCTGAGCCCCGTTTAGAATTTCCTTTTACACGCGAACCAAAAGCATAAAAAGTATAAGGATATTTATTTAAAATATCTTGCACGAGTCTCAAGTGCCGCTGTTCAATGGAAAGCATCCTTGACTCCAATACGAAATAAAAATTTTTTAACTTCGGCTGAAAAACTCGAAAAGATGGCTACGACTTTATTTGCTTCGTTTTCTTCATAAGTATGTACAGTTAAATTTCTCATTTTTAAAAAGTCAAACCATATCTCCGCATCTTCAATAAAACCTTCTAGCATTGCTTGGCGCAATGTTTCTCTAGGAGAATTTACTATCACTCCGCGTAAATCGAGAAGTCTTTTCATTGTTTTCCATGACAATTCAAAACAATATTCAAAAGCTTGAATGGCTCCTGATCGCTCCTGCTCACTTTTTAAATGCTGACGAAAAGACTCGAACTTACCAAAAGCCTTTAGTAAAGAAGAAATATCGATTTCCTCAATAAACATTTCAGTCTCCTATTCCCTGCAATCCGCTATTTTTCTATTATCTCATCGTGGTAAGTGATTACCACAGTTCCATTTTTAAAATTTTGTCATTTATCAGCTAAGCTTTTCCAAAGAGAGCCTTTTTTCTTCATAAGTTTTTCAGCCGTTTTTTTGAAAGTTTCATCATCAACTTCATCGGACTCTTCTTGCATACTCTTAAAAACCCTAATCGAAATTCCCTTCTTAGTCTTTTTATCCATAAGTCACCTTCCCTTATCTTAAGTGTCGCTTATTTGAGCTTTTAAGTAAATAAGCTCCGCTCTTTCAACGAGGTCTATTGCAACGCCTCGAACATTCAGTCAGTAC
>CAVVXH010000008.1:0-187574 GCA_963752155.1 uncultured Parachlamydiaceae bacterium
TTGTTCTAATTCTTTCATTGATTTATGAACAATCGGTAAATCTTCATGAGAATCAATCTCTACATCGCCATGCCCAGGAAAATGTTTCAACGAAGCTATTATATTTGCCTGCTTGTACCCATGCAGAGCTTTTGCACCAAAGGTAAGAACAGTCTCTGGATGATCGCCAAAAGAACGAACTCCAATAATTGGATTACGAGGGTTGATATTAATATCTACAACCGGAGCGAAGTTCATATTGACGCCAACGGCTTGTAATTCTTGTCCCATAGATAGTGCTGCCATCTGTGCTAGATTAGGATCTCGAGTTTCCCCCAGAGCCCTATTTCCAGGAAATACTGTAAAACCATTATCTAATCTAGCAACCACACCACCTTCTTGATCCACTGCAATAAAAAGAGGGATAGGAAGCCGATTATCTTGAGTTAATTTTTGAAGGCCAAAACTTAAATTCTGAACTTGTTCGGGAGAATTTAATCCATTCGACCAATTGTAATAAATAATCCCTCCGACTTTCGTGTCATGAATAAGAGTCCTAGCGTCTTCATTAACAACTTCCCCATGAAAGTGGACCATGAGAAGCTGTCCTACTTTTTCCTCAAGAGTCATTGTTTGAATGGTATTCACTGATAAACATGAGATGGATTGAGTATCTATAAGCTCTGAGTGAATAGCATCTCCTTGTAAACGGGAACAGGTAAAACTAGTTAGGACTAAAAACAATATAAAATTTCCCACTTTTTAACTTCCTTTTAAATTTGAGGCTTATACCAGGCTGTTTTGAAGGCTATGTCTATCACATCATTAGGTTCAAACATGGCAATAAATTGTTTGTATATTTCTAGCCTGTCTTCTCCTCCGCCGGATGTCAAAAGCAATGCTTGACCATACTCTCCAATATCTGTGGTGATGAAACTCTAGATAAAGCATTTTTAGGTCATATACAAACCTTAGCTATGGGCTATATGGGCTACTAAAAAGAAGCTTTTCTCATCAATCCCACCCCAGCTCAGAATAGAATTCCCCATTGGAAATGGCTTTAAGAACAACTGCATTATAATCGACAATATTGACCGGAAGATTTTCCATAGGAAAAAACTCCAAGCTTTCACATTTTTCAGGCTCACAATTTTTTATATTTCCTTCCCACAATGGACAGTCAAAAAAGATATCAACATTCAAGCGATTTGTTTGGCGATGCATCACATGGACTACCTTGATTTGATCATAAGATAACTTGATGCCGATCTCTTCATGAGTCTCTCGAATCATTGCAACTGTCGCAGATTCACCATTTTCCACATGCCCAGCTACCAAACTCCACATTCCATCACAATAACCAGTATTTTTTCTTAAATGAAGAAGTATCTTATTGCCTTGTTTCAAAATAAGGTAGGCATTCACACTGGCTCCAGTTCTCTTTTTCATAACCATAGTTTGGTAATGTTGTAGAGCTTCTTTAGCTCCATCCATTAAAGCTATGGTTTCAATATCTTTTGAGGTAGCCCATATGTAGCTCTGATGCTCATCAGATAAATGAACCTCGGGCATTTGATCTAGGTGGACCTTAAAGACATGATATACGTAATCCACTTCCGGCTTGCGTATGTATAATGAATTTAGGCGTTGGATTCGAGCAGGGTTTTCAAGAGAAATACCCGTTTCTTCCAACAACTCTCTTTCTGCAGCATTTTCTGGAGCTTCATTATTTTCAAGCTTACCGGCAGGCACTCCCCATTTTCCCGGCTCTAGTTTTCCGTGGGCTCGTTGTAATAAAAGCAGTTTATTATTTATCTCCAAATAACAGGCTGCAACTTCGACTTGAGGAGTAAATCCTGCAGGGGCGATTTCATGTACTTCCAATCCTGAAGCTAATTTCTTCATATAGATTCTCTTTCTTTGTGGTATTCTGCGTATTTCAATTCTTTAACAAAAGAGTGTCTAGCCTAATATACGCAGAAATTGGAAGAGGTTGCTCTTTTGTAGAGGATGGTTTAAGAGAGATAAAATATTCATCCACATTTCCGATTTCTAAAATATCGTCAACATCAAAGTCTTGGCTTACATGATCGAGTAGCACGACATCATCCTCAATCTACTTTATTGCGATATAAATTTTTACTTCTGGATTTTGTTGAGGGTCGAAATCGCTACGATAGACTTCAAAATCGCTTGTATAGGATCGAGATAAATTGGATTTCCATATATCTTGCCACACAGCAATAAGTCCTTGTGGAAACTCTCCTTTAGTTGTGAAAACAGCATACATTGATTCAGTAATTACTTTGCCTACAAGTCCTTCTGGCACTTCATCTAAACTAGAAACTTCGCACCCAAGAATCCAAGAGTAAGGTTTTGTATAGTCTCCTTCATAGTCTGTATAGAGTGCAAGGATATTTCCATTCATTCTGTTTGGAATTTTCGAAATGATGTTCTCTTTGAAAAACCTGTCTTTGTGAGCTGGCATAGCCAAAGAGCATTCCTCATTATTAGTCCGTAGCTCCAAGCCAATAAATAATTTTTCGGTCTGATGCTCTATAATATGGTTCATGCCTACTCCTTGACTATGAATCTGTTGCTGTTTTTTTTCATCACAATAACTCCATGAACAAGTAAGGATAAGTGCGAAAAGGAACAAGTTTTTAATTTTCATTTATTTCTCTCCGAATGCAGAATGTTTTCTCTGAATACAATAGAGTTAATCAGAATCACTTTTTCCTTTCAAGGAAATCTACGTTGTATTCTTAAAAATTCTGAAGATTTCCCTTCGGAAAATTAACATGTTATTGAAAACCTTTTAGTTTATTTTTCTTAAAAATTTATTCAATTCACTAAAAAATTGAGAAGGTTGTTCAATGTATGGAAAATGATCGCAATGATCTAGTACAACGATTTCAGATTGAGGAATGGCATCTTTTATCTCTTGAGCTGTCCAGAGAGGGACAATATCTTGCTTACCATGAAGGATAAAAGTTGGAACTGACAGCCTCTTGAGACTTGGAAATAGGTTAATGTTGGGTTGAAGCCAAAACGTTTTTGACATCTCTTCCTGTACTTTAAAGCTACTCTGTGCAGACGCTACCCCGAAATTAAGACTTAAGTCCTTAACTTTTTCAGAATTGTAAAAATAAACAGATAACAATTTACGGTATAAATCTGATATTTGAGGAGCGTTTAGCTCTTTGAAATCTTTATATGAAAAAAATGGAGTAATATCGTTATGAATATTTTTAGTCCTTAATCCAAATTCGTCAAGAAAAGCTTTTTGCCCTTTGGAGTCTGCAGGTGCTGTGTTTAGGAGGATTAATCCTATTAGATTTTCTTGATGATCAACAGCATATTGCATTGCCAGTAATCCTCCCCAGGAATGCCCCATTAAGATAAATTTATCGAATCCAAGCGATATCCGTAAGGTTTCTAAATCTTCAACAAACTGATGAATATTGATATACTTCTCATCCAATTTTGTTTCGAGAGATCTTCCAGATCCTCGTTGATCATAGAAAATGACAAGATTGTTTTCTGCTAGCTTGTATAGTTGTGGCAGAAGATATTCTTGGTTTAAGCTAGGTCCACCATGCAATACAATTAATGGCACCCCGTTCCCAACTGTTCTATAGAAAAGCTTACCATCTCTAACAGAAACAAAGCCTTCTTTTACTTGTGTCTTTGAGGTTAGTTCTTCCTCATTAATTGCGGATATTTTTTTATTCATTATATCTCTAATCATTCATAAGGGGGTAAAAAAGATTATGATATCAAATCCTAGATATAATTCAACTAAAAACAAGGTGAACCTTCTTTTCTTAATTCATTTTTTCTGCGAACAAATCCGTAGCTGTAGCTAAAGCTTTGGCGATAGCAGGATCATTAGCAGAATGTCCCCCTTCTGTAATCATCCAAAGGGTACTATTTGTCCAATTCTTATGTAAAGAATAAGCTGCCTCAGGTAGATCCATCGCATCCCATCTACCATGAATGATGATAGCTGGTAGATCTGCCAATTTGTGCATTTGAGATAAGATTTGATTTGGCTTCAAAAAAAAGTGATTGATGGAATAATGCAAGAACGCTTTCGACATGCTAAGAATGAGTTTGTCATCCTTTAAAATTTTTTCTAGAGCTTCTGGATTAGGAAGATGAGTAGAACAGATAGTAGCAAAACGTATAAATGTACGAGCTGCTTCCATATGAACTTGTGGGTTAGGATCAATAATTCTATTGTAATAGGCGGAGAGTAGATCATTGCGCTCTTCTTCAGGAATATATCTTAGAAATAGATCATATGCTTCAGGAAACACTTTTCCAGTTCCATAAATCACATGCAAATAATCTTGTTCTCTTCCAAGAAATATCCCTCTTAGAATGAATCCCATGCAATGTTGTGGATTTTCTTGCCCATACAAAATGGCTAAAGTAGATCCCCAAGAACCGCCAAATACAACCCATTTCTCAATGCCTAAATGTTTCCTTAGAACTTCTATATCAGCTATAGAATGTTGGGGGCTATTCTCATCCATACAAGCAAATGGTTCAGATCTCATTGCTCCTCTTTGGTCAAACATCACCACATTCCAACGAGTAAGATCAAAAAAACAAGACATAGCCTCATTGCAACCAGCTCCAGGCCCCCCATGCAAAATGACAACAGGAATCCCATTTGGATTACCATAGGTTGCATAAAATAATTTATGAATTTCAGACGCCTTGATATGTCCTTCTTCTCTTGGCTTCTCAATAGGATAAAGCGAATGGTCGAAAAGGACTTCTTTGTGAGAGTCTAATGACAAAGAGGCTACGTGTAAATGAAAAGTCATAAAAATAAAAAACCCTATAAAAATGAAAGCTTGCACTATTTCTCGCTATTTACCAAGATTCAGGCATTTCAGGTAAAGAAACATGTTTGGGACATTTTCAAAGACTACTTCACTTTCATAACGAGGCCTTTTTAATCAGTTTAACGGCGCGTTTATAGGGAGCGACAGTGTTGACTTGAATCCACTTGATTAACGGCCATGATTTTCCTGATTGAAGTGTGCACCAGGGCCAAATTCCGATCCGATCGAGATGACCCTTTTCTTCTTCTTGATTCACAATTTTAAGGATGTTCAGGACTAACTCGTCAAGAATTTTCATTTGCTCTTCAGCACCATCATATCTGTATTTTTTATAAAAGTGTTTAGCGATTTCTACGTAGCTCCACTGCGAGAAGCCATCTCCAGGCATTTCAGGGTATTCGCCTCGCAAACCTGTCTCATACCATCGAATTAAACATTTAGCCCATCCAATTTGGTAAGCGATCAAATCAACAACACTGATTTTACCGCCTGTTCCATCGATTAATTTTAGCTGTCGTTGAGAAATAGAAATAGCAGCTGTGGTGTCCTTTAAACTATCATATTCTTGTCTAATTTTGCTGCTAAAATCTGTAGGCGATGTCCTCTTTGAACTTTTCATACTTTCATCTTGAGATACATTCAATAGGAGATTGTAGAAGAATTCGAGGAATACCACCTAGACGCCCTTGCAGATAACTTTTTCGAATGTCTTTGTCATAGCGCACATCTTTATACTCACTGAAAGACAATAAGCTGGAAATCCCACCCGCATTTCGCTCTGCAATCCACATTTCATCTCGTCGCAACAATTCCTGATCCATCAATAACACATTATGAGTGGTAAATAGTAACTGAGAGCGACTATTATGAGAACATTTTGAAAGATAGTCTTCCAGAAGTCGCCTGATCAGCAGTGTATGCAAACTCCTGTCTACTTCATCGATGACATAGACTTTTTTGGATTGTGCTGCAGACAATTCTAAAAAAGCTGGAAGGAGGTCAATGACTCGTTGAGAACCGTCCGATTCTTGTCTCATATCAAACTTCATTTCTGAACCATCAGAATTTAAATGATACGTGACCAATTTTTTTGAGATTAGTTCGCCATTCTTTCGGGTTACGACAAAACGCTCGTTCATAGGTTCGGCTAATAATCTAACAGTAGAATCCTCTGCTAATTCTTCTCTCAACTTCATCTTTATCGGTTCAGGCAATGGTAGATTTTCAAAGGGGATTTCTTCACCACCAAGGTGGGATATCCCAGTATCTAATTGGGATAACATCTTATTCATCGTTGCGTATAAGGGATGTCCTTCATCCAAAAATTGCTCAAAAAGTTCAAACCTTGAATCAGGCGCGATGAGTTCCAATGTATCTTTAAACCAGTCATACACCGGCTTGAAAGTATCTATTTTCTGAGAAACTGAATTAGTGAGGAAAAGTTGATTATCGCGAGTGCCCTTAAAAGCAAAAAGGAGTGGTTGGTCACTTTTTAGAGATGAATCGAAATTAGGTTCTCCTGATACTCGATGATAAAGCGTTTTTTCGCTATTACTAGAAATGTGAATCAATTTTTCTTCTAAAATGGTTTTGCGATTAACTGAGAAGCTAAATGCATAAACTGTTTCGTCGATTAACAGTTCAAACTCAAAATGCGCTGGTTGCTCGATTTTTTGTCCGTTTCCAAGCCTAAAACTATCTACAGCAATTAGGCTGTAAGGTTGGGTCCCTTTAACGATCAGTCCTTTTGCAAAATGTAGAGCCTTAAAAAGATTAGTTTTTCCAGACGCGTTCCCTCCATATACAGCCGCAACAGGAAGGACTCCTAACTTAAGTTTGCCTATTTTAGGGATGCGTTCTCCGTGTTGACGCTCACGGCTGGCTATCAACGAAAAAATTGCTTTGGCTTGGAAGGACATCCAATTTTCAATTGAAAATCGAATCAACATGAGAAGACTCCTTTGCGAGATAATTTCTCTCAATATAACTTCATTTTAGCTGATTTTGAGTTAAAAATCAATAGTTAAAGAGAAAAAATCTCATATAGCACTTGTTAGACTTAAGCCAACAGATTTACGATTCTGCATGCGATATTATCATATTTAAGAACTTGAGGAACAAATGATTCAAAGGTAAACATCTAAAAACATCTAATTGGTGTTTGTAGCTTACTGGTAAGCGGTTACGCTGCAATTCATGAGTCCTTTGATGATACTAAGGCTATCCGACTCATTTCCTGGATGGGTTGTATAACTGATTATAGCCCCTATGCTAGGCCCATTAGGAGGTAGTTATTTTCTTCTTTACTTTCTTGGAGGGCTATTTTTTGGTTCATTACTTTTGTTCTGCAGCTGCCATTATGGTTCTCTTTTTTGTTATGCCTGAAACTAATACAACTAAGGGTCATAAGCGAGAACTTGGAGAATCTGGCGCCTACTTAAATTTGTTAAGCAATAGTCGTTTTTTAACAAGTTCATTAACTTTGGGATTGCTGATATCGGTCATGATTGCATGGATCTCTGCATCCCCATTTTTACTTATGGAAGGCGAACAGTTGACATTTATTGAATTTGGCTTGGTACAAATACCCATCTTTGCTCTGTATGCAATTGCAACCAGATTTGTAGGACCGATTCATGAGCGATATGGTAGTGAAAAACTATTCAAACTTGGTTTTGGTATTATGCTGACATCCTTACTCTTTCTTATGTTCGGTCATTTTCTCAGTTTGAACTACATGTACAGGCTTATTATTCCTGTTGCCATTTACTCATTTGGTTTTGGGTTTATATCTGCACCTCTTAACCGGAGCGTGTTTACGAGCACAGATGTCAAAAAGGGAACGGTGACAGCTATGTTTTATCTAATTGAGATGGGCACGGCAAGCTTAATCACTTTAGGTTTAAGCTTTCTTTCGTTTTTTTCACTTGTGCTTTGCCTAGTCACTGTGGCTTGTTTGAGTATGTTGATAAGGGAAAAGAAAAGAGTAGAGTCCTTCTAAAATCCGGCAGCGATGGCTTGTATGCTATCGCTGCCACATAGATTATCTGATTCAAAATTCGATTGATTCGATCCACTATTACTTTATCGACTCAATCGAATCATATCAACTCATTTGAGTCAATAGTCTAGATTCGGATATACCTTGTTCAAAACTAAAAAAAATGCTAGATCTTGAATTTTAAAACACCGTTTTTAACGTGAGGATTCTACAGCATGTTGAATCCAATAAAGTTAGGAATTTCTGGCGGTATATTATGAGAATTATGAAACTTATCATTATATTGATACTTATAGTGATTTCTTTGGGTGTATTAGCTCACAGCTACTTTAAAAAAGAAAATTTATCGTCCAAAGTTTATCGTATTGCAATTGACGAAACATGGTACCCATTAAATCTGTTTAATAAGAAAGAGGATTTACTGGTTTTCTCAGAGGAACTCATTCAAACAATCGCAAAAAAACAAAATTTTTCTATACAATTATTACAAGTTGGATCTGATAATTTATTTCAAGGATTGGATGAAGGAGATTATGAAGCCGTCCTTTCTTCATTAATTGTACTCGAAAAGAACGGCGCAAATTACGCATTTACTTCGAGCACCAGTATAGAAGAGAATTCTGAAAGTTATATATTTTCAAAACCTTATTATCTTCTTGGACCTGTGATTGTCGTATCATCCTCATCTCCCATTAAATCTGTAAAAGAATTAAATGGAAAAACGATAGGAATAACAAAAGGATCTATACCAGTCAGCTATTTAATTAATAACAGTTCGATAAATTTAATTTTTTACGATTATAATGATAATGGTAAATTAGTTGATGATGTTATTAACCACGTCATCGACGGTATGATTTTGGACACAATACCAGCATACGAATATACAAAGAGTACTTTTTTTCAAAGTCAGTTGAAGATTGCTTCAGTACCCTTGAATCGTGAGGGTCTGCGACTTATTGCTAAAAACAATCCTGAATCTGAGGAATTAATTTTTAAATTTAATGAAGGATTAATGGCCATCAAAAAAAATGGTGTTTATGGTCAACTGCTCTCAAAATGGGATCTATTTAACCCACTCAATTGATCTGCGTTATGAGCATACGGATTGATTATAACATTTCTCTTAGCTGTTGAATTTAACAAATCAGCTAAGAGAAACAATTAAAAAAACTGTAAATTATTCTGGGAGCAATTCAACAGCTTCTTGCCAACATCTTGTGGTTAACAAGCTATTCTGCAATTCACCTGATGCAATATTTCTCAATCTAATAAATGCTAATTTAGCGCCCTCACCTTGTGGTTCTGTTTCAAATTGCGTTGGATTTGCAGTCAGGTCCTGAAGTTGCCTTAATATCTCTTCATCATTGATTTCTTGACGCAAAGCTAGGATAAGATTTTTAGTCACAGGTTTAAAAAAATCAGGAATTTCATCATTTTTTTTATCACCAGCTGTGTAGATATAAACAGCTTTAGTCAATATGAACATGAATATAGATGGATACATATCCCTAAAGAGATTTTTAGTGTCATCACTGGCACCTGATAATACATCCTGAGTAATGAAATTGGCACCCTGATCAATCATCAACTGAGTTGCACGTCCTGCAGCAAGAATAGGCTCAAGCAACCCATTGTTAACATTTCCAAGTCTATATTGTCGTCCCCAATCAGCTATAAATAATCGATCGTCTAACCGAAATAATGTAAGAGAAGTAGGATTAAACATTCCTGCCCAGTAACGTGCAAAACTTTCCCTAGTCATTACATTTACGAAGAGTGGATTGTAAATTAATGTGTCAGCCAATCCCCAAATAATTGTAAAAGAACTGCTTTGTAGAAGTTTTGCAAAGAATTTACAAGGTTTATCAGTAACTGGGTATAATGCAAGTGATACGAATGCAAGTGCGGCATAAGCTACTGTTTCTACGGCCGATGTAGCAGTAAGAAGAATCAGTCCAATTTCAGTAGAGACTACTTTGCCTAAATGTTTCAATCTATTATTTATACCTTGACGTCCACCCAACCATCCCTCTTCTCTTCCTTGTGGATTTCTCCACGCCAACAACTCAGTCATTAAATGACTAGATACGCATCTTGTTACTAACATAACTTTCGTCTCCTTGAAAAATTAAACTTTATTCAATAATTTAAAGTAAAAAAAAATCGAAAAAAAATTATGATCGGAAAATCAGTTCGAAGATTTTTATTCCACAGTATACTGGACTCCCAAATAAAATTCAAGCAATGACTCTTGAGGAAAAAGTACGACAGCTAAGAGAAAGTTATTGTGGTAATCCTTCAGACCAAGATCTGAGCCTCTGGGTTCTAAGTTTCAAAAAAAAGATTGAGTCAAAAGCATGATCGGAATGATGAGATACAATTTTTGATGTGTTCAGAATGATGAGATACATTGCTTACAAGAACTTTCTCTTTGTCAAAAACAGATTTTCAATTACTTTAAGGATATCTTCTATATAAGGTGAAAACATGAAAAAAATATGGTCACTATTAACTGCAATATGTTTTTTATCAGCAATCAATACTATTTCAGCGGAGGAACCAATGGAGTATCTAGAATCTTCTAAAGCAGTTCCCCATGGTAAAGCGCCAGGATTGAAAGTAAAATTATTGAGCGATTCCAATGGTGTAAAAAATTATGTCCTAGTTTTTTCTGATGGTGATGAGGTGCTTTCTGGTATTACTGATTTTGCAAATAAATACAATGTTAAGGATGCGCATTTCACAGCTATAGGTGCATTAAAAAAATCTATTTCGGGTTGGTATGACGCGTCTAAGAAAGCATATAAACTTAATCATATCAATCAACAGGCAGAAATAGTCTCCTTAATTGGAAATATTTCTTTACTAAATAACAAACCTATTGTTCATGCTCATTTTGCAGTAGGCTTTCCTGATGGGAAAGTTGAGGGAGGACACTTGATCGAAGCTTATACATTTCCTACGGTAGAAATGTTTATTACAGTTGATCCGACACCAATAAATAAACATCTAGATCAGCAGACTGGATTGAATTTAATTGATCCTAATTTATGAGAGTCAATACCTCAGGAGCCTTCCTTAGCAAGAAGGGAAATTGCCGACCAGTCCATCTCTTCTCTTCCCTTATCAAGGCTGATAAGAAGTAGCCTATGAAGTTCTTGCGCGAAAGGAGAGGATAGATCTAAGGATTTAGCGGTATTTAAAAATAAGTTGATATCTTTTGATCCGAGGGCTAGTTTAAAACCTGCAGGGCTAAACTTTTGCTGCATAATGAGTTTTCCATAATTCTGAAAGACAGGTGAAGGAAATAAGGTTTCGACTAAAAATGTATGTAGCTCTTCTGGCTTGACGCCGTTTTTTTGGACAAATGCAAAAGCTTCACTCAGCATTTCAATGACAGAGAAGATCATAAAATTTCCGGCTAATTTAACGGCATTGGCAGCTTTCAGGTTTATCCCCGAAATCATAAATTTTTTTCCCCATCATATTTAACAGAGGGAGCGCCTTTTTTTTGGCAGCTTCTTTCCCAGCCATACAAATCCATAACTCTTGCCTGGCTGCCGCATCCGGCCTTCCGAAATACGGGTGCAGCAATCAATACTGAACACCTTTTTCCTGATGTTGAAGCATAAGTTTATGGGTTGTAGCCGGAGCTACAGTGCTTGACGAAACATGAATACAATCCTGGATGTGCACTTTCTAAAAGACCATTAGGTCTTCTGTGATAGCTTCAAGGGCTTGATCATTGGCTACCATTGAAAAAACAATGGGGGCATGTTTAAATACATCGCTTGGATGATTTAAAAGTTTGGCTCCTGCTTCTACCAAAGAAGTTGTTTTCTCTTTTGAGCGATTGTATACGCCAAGCTCGACTCCTTGTTTCAATAAATTAAAAGCCATGGGAGAGCCCATGCTGCCTAGTCCGATAAAACTTGCTTTTAGTGCCATCTCAATCCTCCATTTATGATATTTTTTCTAACGTGTTGGGGGTGCCATAAATTCGGGTCCCACTGGCATAGAAATCGTCTCGTTTAGAATGGCATCAATCGCTTTAAAATCTTCAGCCTTTAATTTCCAATTCCAAAATAGAGGAGATAGCATCGATTTGTTCAGGTTTACGTGCTCCCCATAACGCTACGTTAATCCCTTTATCTAAAACCCAGCGGATAGCTAAAGATAATACGGAACGTTGATAGTGTTGCTGAGCCCATTGATCTAAGCGTTTAACACATTCGAGGTATTGGCTATAACGAGGCGCTTGAAATTTCGGATCAGACTTGCGCAAATCATCGCCTTTAAATTGAGTATCAGGACGCATCTTACCTGAAAGCAGGCCTCGACAAAGAGAGCCATACCCTAGTGTCGCTAAATGCTTATTTTTACAATAAGCTAAGATTGTTTGTTCAGCTTCTCTTTCAAAAAGATTAAAAGGGGGTTGAGCTGAATGGAGAGGGGTCGTTTTTTGGAAAGTCTCCATTTCTTCAACAGTGTAGTTACTCACACCGATTGCACGAATTTTACCTTCTTTAAGTAACTGACCTAGAGCATCAGCTGTCTCTGCAATAGGAGTTTTGGGATCGGGCCAATGGACTTGATATAAATCAATATAGTCAACCTGTAAACGCTTTAAGGAATCTTCGATTTCCTTTTTGATTCTTTCTTTACTGCTGTCGCGAAAAATTTGCTGATCCTTCTTCCAGTTTAGCCCAACTTTCGTTGCAATAACCACACGTTCTCTGTTTCCATATTGTTTTAAGGCTTTACCTACTATTTCTTCCGATTTTCCAAAGCCATAGACCGGAGCTGTATCAATCAGATTGATGCCTTTTTCAAGTGCATGATGAATGGTAAAAATCGCATTTTTTTCATCTGTCCCACCCCACATCCATCCTCCAATAGCCCAAGTGCCTAAGCCAATACGAGAAACATCGGTTTTTAAATTGGGAATATGCGTAAACTCCATACAACTCCTTGTGTAAATTGCATCTTACTTCTTATTTATTATGTCTACAATCCAGAATATAAGAATCTGAATGCCTGAAAATGACTATTGGCGACCACTATTGCAATATTCAATTAAGAATAGTGGGCGCTGTCGCCAGCAGTCACGTCATATGTAGCCCCTGACACCATGCGGGCGGCATCCGACGCGAGAAAGACCACTACGGAAGCTACATCTTCAGGTTCAATCCAAGGCACACCTAGAGGGGTCTTTGCTATTAAAATTTTCTTAGCTTCTTCTTCATCTGCAGCACTTCCTTTAGGCACTTTACCTGCATCTTCAAGAATTTGTGCATAACGCTCTTCATGACGCGTAAGTGGAGTATCGATTAAACCAGGCACAATTGCATTCACAGTGATGCCATAAACGCCTAATTCAGTTGCTGCAGACTTCATGAGCCCGATGATTCCCCACTTCGACGCGGAATATGCAGCTCCATATTTAGTACCATGTCGCCCTTGCGTCGATGTTGTTACAATGATTCGTCCCCCTCCACGCTTGACGAGATACGGGGCAAAGGCTCTTAAAGCATTTGCAGAGCCTGTTAAATTGACATCGATATGTGTCTGCCATTCCACATCATCCATTTCAAGCAGAGGCCGAAATTCTTGAATGCCGGCGTTGGCAAAAAGAATATCGATGCCACCAAGTTCCTTTTCCACCTGCAAAGCGCAATCTTTTAATGCAGATATGTTCCTTTGATCTAGTTTAAAACTTAGCCAGCGGGTACCTTGAGATTGAACCATTCGGCCAGTTTCGGCTAAATCTTCCGGAGTAGAGGATTTGACGCCCGAGCGTTTGCAGATTGGTGCACAAATATCAATTCCAACGATATCAGCGCCTTCTCTCGCAAAAGCAACTGCCGTTGCGCGACCGATACCTCGCGCAGCTCCGGTGATGATAGCAATCTTCCCTTTTAAACATTTTTCCAATGAGGCTTTCATAGATTATTCCCTTACATTTTTCTTAAAATAATACTCTTATTTTCGTGATAAGTAATTATATCGAGTGGAATAAGTTTCCATCTTCCATAATTCTTATCAAGCCTCATGGTATCGATAGAGATAAAATTTCACAACTTGAATCAGGGCATATGAAATCTGGCACTATTTCAAGTTGACTTAGCGAAAATTTTTTGGAGCCCTCAGCGACCAGCGGCGCGCTAATATCAAGAAGTAAACTCAAAAGCTTACTCAGAAGTGCGTGTGGCTTTGCCATCGCGCGAGAAGTTGCTTCAAAAATTACAGGCAGCAATACAATTTCAACTTATGCTGATGTAGAAACCTATTACCTATCCAAATAGACTTTTCGCAATAGACCTCTTCGCGCGGTGGCAAAGCCACACGCACTCCAAAAAATTTTCACTAGGTCAACTTGAAATAGCGCCAAATTTAAAATGTTCTGATTTCCTGCTATGCCCAGAGCGGATAACAAGACACCTGGAAAGCTCATTGGAAAGGCTTCGTTTTTTCCTAGCTGTGCAACTACCTCTGTATATTATCATTAAAATCATAACTATCCTGTACTGGACTGAATACTTCAATGATTTCTTCAATCAAATGGTCTGAATTATAGCGTAAAATGACTATAGCGGTGTTATTGCCAAAGCTTTTTGCCTCAATATTAATCCTTAAAATAATACTCTTATTTTCGTGAGAAGTAATAATATCGAGTGAAATAAGTTTCCATCTTCCATAATTCTTATAAACAGATATAAGGTCACTCACAAAAGCATCTCGATCTTTCGCAACCCAGCGTCCATTGAAATTTTTCTTGCAATTTTGCGAAAATAAGATTGGAGCTTCATAGCCTCGATTATCTTCTCCACTACCTATATTGTTAATGAAGTTGATGTACCTATGAGAAAGATTTAACAGAAATTCAAAACTTTGTTGCGTATTCATAGTATTAATATTTTCCACAGAATTTAGTTGAGGATTTAAAATGCACAGAGAAAATCCAAGTAAAGATGTAAAATACAAATTCTTATTCATAGTTCACCTACAATATGATTGAGTGATGTTTAGGGCTTTAGAGAAGGAACGGAGCTCAGTTAATACCATTCCAGAAGAAGACCTGGGTGCGGTGTTCATAAGGGAAATTAGCATTTGCCGTTGGAAATTGGTAGAGAATTCCGGGAGATTTAAATCCTTGGCTAGAGAAAAAATGAAGTGAGGGACCATTGACGATAGGATAAATGAAGACGTCACTAATCAGCCCATGCGGCCAAAGTTGCTTCCCTGCCTCAATAAGCTGAGTTCCAATCCCGAGTCTCGAATATCCAAATTTTACTCCGATTTGCTCGATATAACCCACATCGTTGTCCGAAAGCCAATCATTCAGATTAGGTAAATCTACAACCATTTCAAAGTGACCTGCAATCGGATCTTGATAAAGCTCTTTAAATTCCGAAGCCTCTGTCAAGATCACATATCCTACAAGAGTCTGATCCATATAAGAACATATAATCTGTCCTTCCTTATTTTCAAGCAAGGAGAGGATATATTCTGACGTCATAGGTACCAATAAAAAACCTGTTTGTTGATATGCTTCAGGAATATTATTAACAGGAACAATCAGTGATTTTTGAATGGCAAGAAGCTGAGAAATAATTTCTTCTTTGGAAACATCGTTCTTGTTAACAATGCTAATCCATGAATTAACAGCATGGATGCATGATGTTGAAAAGCAAAAAACAATAGTAAGTAATAGTCGTAAAATCATTTTCATAAAAAGTTATCCATCTTGGTTGAGTTTAAAAAATCGTTACTATTCGCTTGATAAGATCAAGAGGTAGAAACTGTTAGTGTCTAATGGCAAAGCATACCTAATTCTGCTCCTTGCCAAGCTATTTTCGAAACAGCTCACGCGAAATAGGAATCATCCCTTCTTTAATTGGCAAAAACAATGTTTGAACCAATGGATGATTTGGATCTACTGCATATTGAGAGAAATCCGTAATCCCTGTTTTGCGCAATAAAGCTTCATCAATAAAAAATAGACCTGAAGCCTCTCTAAAAGTTAGCTGTGAAAGTGCATAAGCCGCATCCCCCATGATTGAAGGCCAACGGCTTCCAGAGTAAACTGATGGAGTAAGATAATCTTTAAGTCTTTGTGTTGCAATATTGGTTTGAGGCCAAAGGGAGTTGACTGCAATACCTGCTGCATAAAACTCTGCGGCCATTCCTCTCGTACATAAACTCATTCCATATTTTGCTAAGGAAAATAGTAGGTAATCTTTTAACCATTGATCCTCAAGATTTAGAGGAGGAGCAATATTGATAACATGAGAATTTTTTCCTTCTTTTAAATAAGGAAAGCAGATTTGAGAAAGGAAAAAAGCAGCGCGAACACTAGTGGAAATGGCAAGATCAAACTGGTCTGGCGAGGTGTGAAATGTGTCATTGAAACAAGGAGCGCTAGTATTATTGACCAAAATATCAATCCCACCAAAGTGAGCAATAGTTTTAGAAACAACATTCTTCAAATCATTGTAATCGCGAACATCAATATCACATGCCAAAACTTGGCCGCCAGCTTCAGAGATCCCATCAACAGTCTCTTTGACTTGAATAGGATTATCTTTTGAAGCAATGACAATATTTGAACCATCAGCAGCAAAACGAAAAGCAATTGCCTCACCAATCCCTTGCCCTGCTCCCGTTATGAGGACAGTTTTTTTTCTGTTGTCATCGTTTAACTTACTCATTTAGCCTCTTTTACAGCATATAAGATGGGAATTGCTGCTAATTGAATTCCCACGGAAAAAATAATTAAAGATATCAAAGAAACATCATATAATAGTCCCATTAGAGCGCTCCCCAAAAACCAAAAAATTCCGAACCATATATTTAAGATGCCATAGGCTGTCCCTCTTTTATTCATTTGCACCATATTTGCCACCACAGCACGCATAATAGATTCTTGGGTGCCTATGCCTATTCCCCATAAAATCATGCCTATTAAAGTGAGATAAAATCCACCTAAAAAAACTAAAGGTGCAAATAAAGAAGCAAGCGCTGTCACAAATATTAAAACAGAAAATCCTATCATATCATAAAGTCGCCCACATATTAAAGCTGCCAAGCCTGCAGACGCCATTGAGATTGAGAAAAAAACAGGTACCCAAACATCAGAAATCACAGCAAATTTTTGAAAGTGAAAAGCAATTAAAGGAAAGTCGACATACCCAGCAGCTACACAAGAAATTGCAATAATATAGAGCCAATATTTCTTAGTGAATCCATCCTTTCTCATATCTATAGTTTCAATTTCTAAGTCTTGAGGACGTGGATACAACATTCTTGCGGCAGTTAACACGCTCATTGCACAGAGGGCTGGGATAAGAAGCACTGCAAAACTGGTCTGAAAACTGCCTTTAAAATATAGAATGCAACTAACAATTAGTGGGCCTATAATGGCTCCTATCTGATCCATTGCTTCATGTAAGCCAAAACCCCACCCTCGTCCAGTTTCCTTTGTTGCATAAGATAACATCGCATCTCTAGCTGGTGTCCGAATAGCTTTACCAAAACGTTCTAATATCATTAAAGAAGCCGCTAACGGCCAATTTCCTGCTAAAGCTAGGAGAGGAACTGCAAACAAATTGAGAAAATATCCTACAAAAGTGACTAACCAATACTTTCCAGTTTTATCGCTTATGTAACCAGATACTAGTCTAAAACTATATCCAAGGAGCTCCCCTAAGCCTGCTACAATACCTACAATGGTTCCAGTCGCTCCTAAAACGGCCAAATATTGACCGCTGATACTGCGAGCACCTTCATAGGTCATATCGCCAAAAAGACTAACTATGCCCATGAGAACAACAAACGTAATCGCCTTTTTTTTTGAAATCGTTTGATTCATCTCAATGCTCTCTCTATTTCCAAAAACACCGTAAAAAACGACTAGTTCTTAAGCGGTTATAAAAATGGGGCAACTTGGACTTGAACCTGCGACCAGCAGGTTATGAGGGCGGTGGTCCGCTATATAACCCAATACCATCCAACCGCTATGAGTATAAAGGTAAAGGATTAAAGGCTAAAATGCCACTGGATTTTATTGGATAAATAGCAAGTTATTACATTGTCATCCGTGCACTGTTGGATTAAATTAGAAAGTCATGGAATAAAAGAGCCAAACATGGAAATTATTGTTAATCAAGGCAAGTTTGTAGGTCGTCCTAGTCAGATTTTTGTTAAAGTTACGGGAACACCTAATCACATGCATTCCGTTGAAGTAAGTGGCGAGGTTTGTATGGTCTCAAATGGAGTAATCGATAGTTTTGAAATATCGGATACCAATTCTTTTATAAAAAAATGAAATTAGAAATACCGAGAGATTAAAAGTTATGAAAATCCTCACTCGAAATCAAATCGAGCAAGCCCACAGCACTATGGTACAAGGAGTGATCTGTTGTGGCCAATTGAAATCTGATGAGAACGGTGCAACATACGTGCAGCCTTTTCTCCAGAACGGACCGCGCCTCCCATAGTAGCAAAATCATCGATCTTCTGTATGTTCACCAGCCCATATGCTTATCTCCTTTCTTCTTGATGTGTCAGAGCACGAAGAATTGAATCCAAAACATCATCAAGATGCTTACCCACATCTTCGCTTAAGAATCGTAGAACCAAGTAACCATTCTGCTGGAGTAAAGCATCTTTACGTCTATCCCGGCGATAGGCATTGGCGTCAGCCAGATGCTGTGCACCATCAAGTTCAACCGCAAGACGTGCATCGGCACAAAGTAAATCAACCTCCATTTGACTTGAAACATCGAATGGGATTGACAATAGAGCGTTAAGATGAAATCTTCCCGCAGTCTGAGGTAAAGTTTCAAGACGACGATAAAGAAATGCTTCAGTGGTACTTCGAGCTCTATCGATGCCTTCAGCATCGGCATGTATAGACGAAGCCACTTGAACAAAAAGATTAGCTAGTGGCATATCCACACCATCGGAAATCAAACGCTTGATACTTGCTCCATAATCACTCTTCCAAGCCGGATCAACTGGGAGTGGTGCTTGGGCAGGCCATCCTGGTGTTGCACTGGCAGGGAGCAAGATTTTATATCCTACAGCTTCATAACCTCGACAACGCTTGTTGAACATTCGTTCTAATATGGGCACATTAAGGTCAGCATAATCGTAGACTTGCACCTCTTTTTTACGATCATATAAACGATGTAGTCTGCCAACATATTGTGCAATGGTTCCTTGCCATGAAATCGGAAGAGTAAGAAACAAAGTATCCAATCTGGCATCATCAAATCCTTCGCCAATGTATCGTCCCGTTGCAAGCAATACGCGGTCTTCATTCTCAGGAATACTTGCCAAACGGCTACTAATTTGAGCAATTTCCTTAGCACTCATGCCTCCACGAAGCACAATTAGGTTTCGAATATGAGGAGCTAAGCTGATGAGACAACAAATCTAGATGTTCATTTCGCTCTGTCAATATAACTGGCGACCGTCCATTCTGAACAGCTTTCAGAACCTCTTCACAAATTAATTGGTTGCGTACTGTATCGTGAACCAGTTCATCATACAGATCATTGAACTGGAGGCGTACATCAGCATTGGCTGGCTTGAGAGGAATGAATGCAGTAGGACGCACTAAAACCGTATGTTCAAAGGGGCGTGCTGCAGCCTGTTCTTTGGCGTTAACGCTATAGCGTACAGGACCGCATTGCATTGTGATAATGGGATGATGCCCATCTTTTCGCCTCAAAGTGGCTGTTAATCCGGTGATGTATTTTGCCTTTGCTTGACGTGTAACTTGTTCAAAACTTTGTGCCGGTAAATGGTGACATTCATCAATGATTAAGTTGCCATATTGTCCGACAACATCATCCACGACACCTTTGCGTACAAGGCTTTGAATAAGAGCTACGTCCAATAATCCTTTTGGGTTTTTCCGTCCCCCGCCTATTCGACCAATCATCTTTACAGGCACATCCAAAAAGGTTGAAAGACGTTCTATCCATTGTTCTTGAAGTTGCTTGCGATGTACTAAAATTAAGGTATTGACCTGACGCTGTGCTATCAACCATGCAGCAATGACAGTCTTTCCAAAAGCTGTAGTTGCCGATAATACACCGATATCGTGAGCAAGGAGTGCTTCAGCAGCAGCTTGCTGTTCATATCGTAATTGACCTTGAAAGCTCGCGTTTAGTGGTTGTCCTATGCAAAGTTCTTCTCGCAAAATTATTTTGATATTTAGATCTGAAAGCAGACAACAAACATCTTCAAAACATCCTCGCGGTAGGGCAATATGATTAGGATGATCTTCAGCGCAGGCAATAATCCGAGGTATCTCATAAGTGGGAAATCTCATCGCCTGAGCTTTGTAAAATTCAGGATTCTGAAATGCTGCGAGGCGAATCAATCGATTTCGAAGGCCTGGGGATAATGACTCTTTGGCAATATAGATTTGATTTCCAATCACCAATTCCAAACTTTTCGGCACATTTCCAAGTCGGAGGACTTGGACTACGGCGTGAAGGCGGGAGAGTCCATGGAGTATTTTGATCCTCATCAGCTATATCCAGACGAACCCCAACAACACGCCCTTTTGCTTCAGCTTTTGCAACGATATTTTCAACTTCTAATCGACTAATTTTATGAAGGTTTGATAGAAATACCCATTGATCTTCATAAGCTATCAAATTTTCATCGACAAACACACTATTGCCTAAAGTACGAGCCTTTTTCTGTAGCGGTAAAGCAATTAAATTCCCGAATCCTCCTTTAGGCAAAGTGTCCTGATTTGGAAAAAGTCTATCATATGAATCTAGTCCAATATCTGGCCTACGCTCCATCGTCTCTGTAAGGATATGACTTCCAAGTTTGCGCGCTAAACCAGCTGTTATGGCTTCAGAAAAGAATAGCCAGACGTGAGCGCCTTTACCGGAACGAGACCGCTCTAATGCTGCTGGTAAACCCATCTGATGACAGGTTTTGAGAAATGCGGTTGCATCTTCTGTCCAACTCGCTTTGTCAAAGTCTGCTGCTAGAAAAAAACATGTTTCATCTAACAGCATTGGGTAGATACCCATCACGAAATCTTTGCCGCAGTTATCCAAGCCAGAAAGATGCCAATGAACGACATCGTCAGTGATGGGAAGTAAGCGACGATGTTTACAGTCAGAACATTTGATTTTCGGTTTCTCGCAGATGCCACGAACCCATTCATTGCCACAAGCAAAAACATAACCCGATTTCCCAGTTTTTTTATTTTCAAATCGTTTAGGGTATACTTCTTCGCGTCCACGAAAAAAAGAACGGAATAGGGCAATTTTCGCTTGTGGCGATGATTGATTATTTGCACTAACACTGATTTTCATTTAAGAAGGCCTTTCGGATTAATTAGTTTTTAGAAGTTGACGAGTAATCCGCTAAATGATAATAATGCATCCAGAATTAAATAAGTGCAAACATTTGCCCAGAACTTCAAGGCTTCCCAAACCAAGTTACCCTCCATCGCGTTATTTTTGGTATTCCAAAAGCACTTATGAGTTTGGTATTGAAACAATTTTAGTTAGCGGCTTTCCAGTTAGAATTTATAATGTAGAAAAAACTTTAGCTGATTGTCTTAAATTTCGACAAAAAATCGGAATGGATGTTGTTTTAGAGGCATTCAAGGAGTACTGGAGAAATGCCCGAAGAAAGGCCTAAGATAAGGCCTAAGTTGAGGCCCAAGTCGGTAGAAGAGGAAGTGGTTAATTTATTAAGTCAAGGACCTCTATCGAAGGCCGAAATTGCTGAACTACTGGGACATCAACGTATCTCAGGTGGATTAAAAAAAGTTTTTCAGAGCTTGATTGATCAAGGCGTGATCGCCTATACGATACCAGATAAGCCAAGAAGCAAGGTTCAAAAATATAAGTTGATCGAATGATTAATAACAGTTTTTATAGCAATGACTGCTTGATTATCAATAGGATATGCTGTAGGATTTATACCGAAAATTAAGGAATATCGTCAAAAAATGAAACTAAAATTCTTTATAACAGTATCGCTGTTGAGCTTCCAAACTCTTATTGCAGAACCTACTGAACAGGATCACGTAAAAGCGTCTCAAAATCCAGGCTATTATAAGCACATAGTACTTAAAGGAATCGTTAAGCAGATGATTTTCCCAGGTCCGCCGCATTTTCTTAGCGTGGAAAACGGGGACTGGGCAGAACCAAGAACTATTTCCACTAGGTTACGACCGCTAATAACGAAATGAAACCAACTATATTTCCATCTTTTTCCATAACAAAGAAATTTTCTCTATTATGATCTAAAAATAACTGTTTTATATAATTGTTTTGACCTTCTATCCAATTTGGATAAACCATTTGAAAAATGTTATACCCAAGTAAGATCTTGAACGATTCATGGATTGGCGTGAATGCTTTTACAGCAATGCCCAAAATACTATCTAAATCTTCGTCCGTAACTTTTCGCATCTCTAACATACCCCATGAACCTCATATCCATCATATAATTTAAATTCGTCTTGATTAGGAGGAGTAAACCAAGACATCCATTGGTTGAGCTCTTCACGAGTTATATGAAAACAATTCTCAGGAAGCTCTATATTTCTTTTTCGAATCCTATGCCATAAATCTTCAATAGATACGTCCAAATAATGAAGGATGACTTTTACATCAACATCAACCTCTTTGGCACCATTTAAATAATCAAGCCGTTCTTCTCTAGACCAAAATCCATTTTCAAGGATGACATTTACACCAGAAACCAGCAATTTTTTCGCTAGATCCCACATTAATCTCTCTACGGGCTCCCTAAGCCTATCTAACTCTCTTTTATCTTTTTTATCTTTAATGACTATGCTTATCCATTCGTCAGGACATAGCCTTAGTGCTTTAGAATCAATTTCTATCTTTTTTGCTAAAGTAGTCTTCCCCGCCCCAGGCAAACCGCATATTAGGTATAGAGTTGACATCTGCTAGCCTTCTAGTTTTTAATAGTTATTCAATTGAAATACCACTCTGAGTATCTTCCTTTAAAAAAAACTTGCCATTCACATCAACTGTAACAGCGTAGTAGGAACCTTTTGCACAATGATGATTCATAAAACACTATCTCTCCTTATCTAAGGTTAATAAAGGAATAAGTTTTACAAAACCCTCTTTATTTGTAAATAGAATATCGAATAATGCTTTTACCTTCCCAATATTTGATCTTTCGAGGATTGGCTTATTTTAATTTGTTACCGGCTTTTTTGCTTTCAATAAGTGACATATCGCTCATTATGGCTGGCTTCCAGATCGTTCTTAAAGAATTCATAATCGCCACTACATCAATAATCTCTTGTGTAATAGCTCCAGCAACGGGAGGAAGAAACCCAAAAGCAGCGACCATCATTCCTAAAATAGATAACACCATTCCTCCAACGGCACTCTGTAAGGCTATTGATCTCATCCGATTACTAATGTGCAAAAACTCATCCACTTTTTCTAAGCTGCTGTCCATAATAACAGCCCCAGCAGCTTCTGCAGTAATATCACTATTGCGCCCAAATGCAATTCCAACTGTGGCAGCAAGCAAAGCAGGTGCATCATTGATGCCATCTCCGAGATAAGCTGTTTTTGCCTGTTGTGTTTCTTTCACAACAATATCAACTTTTTCCTCAGGGCTTTTGCCTGCATAGACTTCTGCGATTCCGACAGCATTGGCCAAATACCTAACCTCTTCTTCGCGATCTCCCGAGACAATCATAACTTTTTTAAAGCCATGTTTTGGAAGTAAATGTTGTATGAAAGATTTACTGTCAGCTCGTGGAGAATCTCGAAAACGATAATGAGCTGCTAATTGATGATCGATAAGAATGACACATTCAAGCCCAGCGCCTTGGGGCAAAGCAGCAACATCTTTTCCTAAACCATATTTATCGAGCTGTTTGCGGCTAGTAATGATGACTTCATGTCCATCAACAGTCCCTTGAAGTCCTGCTCCTTTGGGTTCGCTTATTTGCTGTGCATCAATCAACTTGATATTTTCTTCTGCAGCTTTTTCAAGTATTGCACTTGCCAAGGGGTGTTTGGAATACCTTTCTATGCTAGCGACTAGTTTTAGAATCTCTATCGAATTGTGCTTTGTTATAGATAGTCTGATCAGTGAGAGTCGGCTTGCCATAAGTTAGCGTTCCTGTCTTATCAAAAATCATTGTTTGGCATTGATCTATTTGCTCCAGTACAATGGGGTTTTTGATCAAAATTCCTCGTCTGGCACATAAAGAAATAGATCCAATGATTGCTACTGGTATTGCAATCAATAGCGGACAAGGTGTCGCAATTACAAGCACTGCCAAAAAACGGACGGCATTGCCGCTGATAGCCCATGCTAAAATTGCAATGATAATGGCAATCGGGGTATACCAAGCTCCTAATTGATCGGCAAGTCTCCGCATACGAGGACGTTTTTGTTCAGACTCTGACATGACTTGCATGATCTTGGCATAACGAGAATCTTGAGCTAATTTAGTCGCTTTGATCGTTAATGAGGCATCACCATTGATGGAACCGGAAAGGACTCCTGAACCAGGAGCTTTCGAAATGAGAAAAGGCTCGCCTGTCAGGTACGATTCATCCATCACCCCATTTCCCGCAATCACTTCACCATCCACGGGACAAATTTCATGAGGAAATATTAAAATCGTATCTCCGATAACAATTTTATCTACAGAGATGTCTTCAATTACATCACTTTTTCTGTCGATGAGCCGTAGTCGGGGCTCGTTTTGCAAGTACTTCAAGCATTTTAGAAGCAGTTCTTATAGCATAGTTTTCTAGCGTTTCTCCACCTGATAGCATTAATACAACTAATGATCCTGCTAAATATTCTTCAAGCAAAATGGCAGTAACAATGGACATTCCCGCTAGCAAATCGGAACCAAATTTGAAAGTCACTAACTTGCATACAAGATCGAAAACAAGGATGCCTCCTCCTACAGCAAGAGTAATATAAAGTGGATAAAGAGAATACGCCTGGAAATCGGGAATCAAATATCGGAGAACTAAATGCACAGTTATGCTAATGATTGCTAAAATGGCAATATACCCTTCTATACCGACCCTTTTTTCTGTGCAAGAGAAGTCATCAACAATCTTCCTTTGAATTTAGCTTGAGACATAATGCTTATAAAACCATTGTTTTACCACTTCTACCATCAGTAAGTACACGATCACCATGCTCGCCAGGATAAAAAAGAATAGCAACGGAGGTGCGACAAATCCAAAAAACTCTCCTAAAGAAGTGAAGGGGAGCAAAACAGCTAATGATACTACTAGAAGAGAACAGACAGTTAGCCAAGAATTAGGGCGGCTCTTTAGAGGGTTCTTGCGCGTGCGGATGACAAAGATAACGAGCACCTGCGTTGCCAATGATTCGATGAACCAGCCAGTATGAAAAAGGGCCTCTCCGGCTTGAAAAACTTTGATCATGACAAAAAAGGTCAGAAAATCAAAGATGGAGCTGATCGGGCCAACGATCAACATGAACTTGCGAACAAAGTTAATGTCCCATTGTCTGGGGCGCATCAGGTATTCTTCATCGACATTGTCCATTGGGATGGGAATTTCAGATATATCGTAAAGCATGTTGTTAAGCAAAATCTGCGTAGGTAGCATGGGAAGAAAGGGAAGAAACAAAGATCCACCTGCCATACTAAACATGTTGCCGAAATTGGAACTAGTTCCCATCATGATGTACTTCATAATATTTCCGAAGGTACGACGCCCTTCAATGACCCCACTTTGAAGTACACCTAAGTCATGATCTAAAAGGATCATTTCTGCTGCATCTTTAGCAACATCAACAGCGCTATCCACAGAAATGCCGATATCTGCCGAATGAAGTGATGGAGCATCATTAATCCCATCCCCAAGATATCCAACAGTATGACCTCGCTTCTTTAAGGCTAGAATGATTCGATTTTTCTGGGCTGGAGTAACACGACAAAATAGATTAACACTTTCTACTTGTCCCACTAAGGCCTGATCATCCATTTTCAGGATATCCGCTGCCCGTCAGAATTCCGGTAATCGGCAGTCCCAACTGTCCGCAAATATGTTCCGTCACAAGTTCATTATCGCCAGTTACTATCTTGACAGAGACTCCACTGGCAGCAAGGTCTGCTAAAGCCTTCTTCGCACTCTCTTTAGGTGGATCAAGAAAAGCTGCGAATCCTGAAAAAACAAGTTTTGCCTCATCGCTTATTACGACATGAGAGTAATCGGTTTCTTCCTGACGCCAGGCAATCCCAAGTACTCGGAATCCCTCTCTTCCTAGAGAATCAAATAGTGCTCGCACGGTAGCCATCGCTACATCATCTAAAGGGTGTAGATCGGTATCACTTTCCCCCTCATAAGTTGTGCAAAGACGCAAGATATCTTCGGGAGCCCCTTTGACCACGAGCATTCTTTTCTGTCCATTATCAACTAGCACCGAAACCCGACGGCGTTCAAAATCAAAAGGCACCTCGTCAATTTTTCGCCAGCCAGTCATATCGATTTCTTTATGTTCCAAGATCGCATCATCCAAGGGACTTTTCAATCCTGTTTCAAAAAAGCTATTCAGATAGGCCAACTCTAAAACTCTGTTGCTGTCACGTCCTAGGCTGTCAATATGGCGCTCCAAATGAATACATGCTTCAGTTAACGTGCCTGTCTTATCCGTACAAAGCACATCCATACTTCCCAGGTTTTGTATGGAAGCGAGTTGTTTAACAATGACTCGTTTAGCCGCCATACGCTTTGCTCCCTTGGCAAGAGTCACTGAAACAATCATAGGAAGCAGTTCGGGAGTTAATCCAACTGCTAACGCTACGGCAAAGATAAAGGATTCGAGCCATGGTCTGTGGAAGAATGCATTGACTAGAAGAACAAACAGCACGAGAAAGATTGTAAAGCGCATGATGAGTAATCCAAAGCTACGCGTTCCTTGTTCGAATGCATTCGGAGGAGCCTTGGCTATAAGACTGTCAGCAATATCTCCAAGCACTGTATTTGCACCCGTGTTGCAAACCAATACTTTTGCTGTTCCGCTCACTACTGAAGTCCCTCGTAACACGGTATTGCTCGCTGATAGGATCTCGGCCTCATCAGGTAATTCGCCTGGTTTTTTCTCGACAGGATAGGGTTCCCCAGTGAGAAGGGCCTGATTTACAAAAAAATCCTTTGCCTCCAATATGCGTCCATCACCAGGGACCAGGTCACCGGCTGCGAGCAGCACAACATCTCCAGGAACCAACGAAGGAAGAGGAATCTCCTGAGATTTTCCATCTCGCAGCGCCTGCACATGCACTGTCACTGATTGACGTAGCTTCTCGGCTTCTTTACCAGCCCTATATTCCTGAAAAAAATCCAGTGTGACACTCATGAAGACAATAAGCGAAATAATGATAAAGCTAGCGACATCTCCTGTGAGAGCTGATATAGCGCTGGCTACGAGTAAAATGATGACAAGAGGATTGCTAAACTTGGACAGAAATTGAAAAAGCAATGCATTTCTTCGCTGTGGATGAAATAGATTAGGGCCATAACGTGTTAGGCTTTCAGCGGCCTGGCTGCTTGTCAAACCGGCTGGAGTAGACTTATAGTATTCCAACAAAGCTGTCAAATTCTGCTGCCAAAAAGCCGATTCCTTTTCAGACTGCACACTCACGATCCACTCCATTTCCAATTCAGGATTTCGGGCATGTCTTGGTTATGTTTATCAAAGTAAAGTTTGTGCTCGATGAGTTTGTCTTGGACTAGAAGATTATCATAGAGATAAATCTGCCAGACAGATAAATAGTTAGCAGCTCGCCAGTAAGCATCCATTTTTTGAAGTAGTTCTGGAGAAAGAGTTTTTGTCTTCATGGTTCCCTCTTAGGACCCGAGAAAGAATAATTTGTACTTTTAGGCCGCGCGGGAGCTTTCGCGCGGCCTAAAAGTACAAATTATTCTTGCCCGGGTCCTTAGTCAAGTTTTAGAACACGGCAAAGCGTTTTGGCTATCATCCATTCTTCATCCGTATGAATGACACGGACAGCTACCTGGCTGGCTGCCGAGGAAATCATGCCCGCATTGACCATATTTGCTTTTTCTTCTAGTTCGATCCCAAGGAATCCAAGTCCCTCGCAAATCCTGGTACGAACTATGGAAGCATTCTCTCCGATGCCACCAGCAAACACTAATGTGTCCAGTCCGCCCAACGTCGCTGCAAATGCGCCGATCCATTTCTTAACCTGGTAGCAAAACAGCGCGACCGCCTCAGCAGCTCTTACATCTTTTGTTTCATTCTTAAGCAAGTCGTGCATATCGGAACTGGTCTCCGATATACCTAGTAATCCGGACTGAAAATTGACCATCTCATTATATCGTTGTGCATCAAAGCCTTCGGTGCGTGACAAATACAAGACTAGCCCAGGATCAAGATCACCAGAACGTGTGCTCATCGGCACCCCAGCTGCTGGTGTGAAACCCATGCTTGTATCTACAGATCTACCATTATGTACGGCCGCCAAACTCGCACCATTGCCGAGATGAGCAAGGATGACTCGGCCTTGTGCAGCTTCTGATCCAGCCAAGCGAGCTAACTCTTCCATTAAAAATTCATAAGACAATCCATGAAACCCGTACCGCCGTACACCTTGCGCTTCATAACGACGTGGAATTGGCAATATTTTAGCCACGCGTGGAAGATCGTAATGAAAAGCAGTGTCGAAACAAGCTACTTGGGGCACGTTAGGAAATTGGTAATGAAACGTCTCAATCAATAGAATTTCCTCCAGCATATGCTCAGGATCGAATGAACTGAACATATGCAGATCTTCAATCATTTTAGCACTGATGCGCTGCGGCTTGCTATACTTCGGGCCACCATGCACGACGCGATGCCCCACAGCGGTTAATGCATCCCCCACCCGTTCTTTAATCCAATTCATTAGAACGTCTATCGCGGTTTTATAATCGGGAGCCGTCACTAACCGCGAAAAATCATCCGTCAGGTTCAAGCCTTTCACACGCAAAGTGGCATCTGGCAGTCCAATCCGTTCAATTCCACCCCCTACAATCCTTTGAAGCGATTCGCCGACATCAAATAGTGCAAACTTGATGCTCGACGAACCACCATTGATTGTCAAAATGCGTGGATTAGCTGATTTCATATAATTGTATTCTCTCCATTTTTTAAGTAGCATCTCCTAACCTTAAAGTCTAGCTAATGTTGATTTCATAGTCATGAAAATGATATATCTATCGATTAAATATTTATATTGACATCATGGCGCTGTTATTCTAGCTTGATGAAAAGGTGATAAGATATTTGTATGTAAGACTAATATTCATCCACGTTTATGTGTGGACTGATGAAAGAATTTAACAGTTATTCTTTACATTAGCGATAGAACGAAAGTCAACTATAAGTAATGCGGTGTGATATGAAACATAAAAAAAAGAAAGACAATGGTGATGATCCTAAACCTCTTAATTTTGATCAAGACGAGGAAAAAGGACCTAGTGATCATTTAAAAAAACCATTTATGACTCCTTCTGAAGAAAGGGGCGACAATGAAGATGATCAATACTACGAAGAAGAAGAGGCTATCAGCCCAGAAGAAGTAAAAGAAAGAAAGGAAGAAGATGATCTCTAGCTTTTTGTTACCATATTACGAATGCGGGAGCTCAATGCCAGAATATTAGGTCAGGCATGGTGAGAAACGATTCTTCCCCTCCATTTCCGGATCCAAAATACCTGACTTCTAATTAAGTAACCACCCCTGATTATAACATCCAAAAAGTTTTTGGATGTTATAATCAGGGGTGCATACTTAATTAGAAGTCACATATTTTGGATCCGGAAATCATAGGTTGCAAATAGCCATGTTTTAAATATTGGGACTTTAAGCTCTTCCTGGGTCGTAGGGATGATGCTGGCTCAGTAGGTGTCAGATATTGTGCCGACTATGTTGTTTGTAAGTTTGGCAATGCGATTTAAAATCAAAACGAAAATATTTTTCATTGAAGAAAAGTCGCTATTTAAAAAATCTTCTTTTTTTTGAATGTATAGCCCCTCTTTGGGAAGCTCTTCTTGAAGAAGAGAGATAGCTCTTTGAACACTTTCGAAAGAGACTTCTGGATGACACTGAAAGGCATAAGTTCTTGGAGAATAGCGGATAATCTGCCTGGGACAGCCTTTACTTGTAGCAAGAACTTTCGCTGTCTGAGTAATGCCTGGCATATATTTATGCCAATGAGCGACATTAAATGATGGAGGTAATGTTTGTAGGACAGGATCATCTTTAGCATCCATCGTAAGTTCAATAGGAAAAACTCCAATTTCTTGATAAGGACTCAATTCTGTTTTTTGACCGTATGATTCACCTATGATTTGAGCACCCAAACAGAATCCTAAGACGAGCTTATTATTGACGATTGATTTTTCCACAAAATGGATCTCATCTAAAAGAAAAGGATATCGATCTTTCTCCAATAGACACTGTGTTCCTCCAGTCAGAATTAGCCAATCAAAATCATCAATTGAAGGAAGTATCTCACCTTGAAAAGGACGGCAGTAAGAAAGAGTATAATTCTGATCTTCTATCCAAGACACGATGTGGGCACTCAAATCAAAATCAGAATGGGCGATGCATAAGATTCTAAGGACGGCTTTTATTTGGTTCATTTTTTCTTCAGTCTTGATAAAGGTAGATGACACAGTTTGATGATCCCCTGCTTTCGAAATATTCTTGATGAGAAGTAAAGAAAAACATAAATTGAAGGTTTCGTAGAGCAGTTTGATTATCTGAATCTATACTATCTAACCACATGACCTCTATGCGATTGTAAGATAAAAAGGAAAAGTTTACAATCGAATTGTTCTCTGAAAAATCACAACAAGTGGACAGCAAAGAGTAAAATTTATCACCATTAGATCGTTGGAGAAAATAATGCAGGCTACAGAGCACCCATACATAAAAATATTCTCTGTGACTAAAGGAAAACCTAATGCTTTTGATCAATACTATCATGAATTGACATCCCTTGGAGATCAATTATATGAGATCCTTGATCAGGGAAAAAATTGGTCGCAAGAATTGGTTTTAGCTTTAAACAATGGTGGGGGTGCTATTTTTCCTCATACTTTTTTTAGTAAGTGTGGAGAACAGATAGGAGCAGTAATCCATGCTATTCTAGATAGTGGTGCCGATCAAGTGATCTTACTTGGAACTACCCATCCTTTTCCACATTTGCTACCAGCTCGAATCAAGGAATTCAATGGTGAGGATATTTCACAAGAACCCTCCTGGGGGTCCCTAGATCCTGAGTCTGCAAAGGCTAAGACAATACTCAAGGATGAATTCTCATTAAATCTCTTCAAATCTCTTTTAAAAATAGAAGTTGAACGTAGAGGGATAAAAGCTCCTCACTTAATAGAACGCTATCCTAGCCTTGTAAATCGGCATCCAGAGACGCTTCCAGCTATACAAGAACTTAAAAACCTTAGCAAAAATGCAATCATTATTGGTACCGAAGATTATTGTCATCACGGCATAGCTTATGCACTTCCTAGAAGCAGTACAATTCCTATGGGAAAGCAAGCTTTATCATTTGCTCGCTCTCAAATTGAAGAGGGCTTTTCCCTTTTGCAACAAAACAATTATGCACAATTTTATAGGCATGGAATGCATCTAAATGCGATTGGAGATCCTTCAGATGTCACTACTACCATACATTATTTAGTTGGAAGTCATGCAAAACCAAAAATTCTCGATTTGAAATTGGTCGATGTTTCTCATCTTTTTGAGAATGATCCATCTCCTAGTTGGGTTGCAGCAACACTTGTAAAAATCACAAAAGATTAATCATTAAAATTTACTACGTGAATAACAGTAATAATCATCATACCTTAGTGTTTGTATGCCTTAAGTAGCTTTGAAAAGTTATACGCCATGCAGTTCACTGACATATACAAAATGCAAATATCTTGACGAAGCCTTAATTTCTATCGGAAATTGTTACTAACTGTTTCCCTATATTCTCTCCATGAAAAAGGCCCAAGAATGCTCGGGGAATATTTGCCAAACCTATTTGGATGTTTTCTCTATATTTAATTTTTCCTTGTTTGATCCAAAGGGCCATTTGATCAATACCTTCAGGAAAACGATCATAATACTCGTCAATAATAAATCCTTTTAACATTACACTTCTAATCATAAGAATCCAAAAATTTCGCGGGCCAAAGTCCTGTTTTTCCAAATTATACATCGATATTTGCCCACAGAGAACGATTCGTGCATGCTTGTTGATGAGCATTAAGACTTGATCGGTAATATCTCCGCCTACATTGTCAAAATAAACATCCACACCATTTGGACAAGCTTTTTTTAATTCTTCAATATAAGTTGTATTTTTATAATTGATAGCCGCATCAAATCCCAGTTCATTAATTAAATAATTTGCTTTTTCATCACTCCCAGCAATCCCCACAACACGGCATCCTTTGATTTTGGCTATTTGTCCCACGATAGTTCCAACGGCTCCCGCAGCTCCTGATACAACTACTGTCTCATCTTTTTTAGGCTTGCCAATATCTAGCAAGCCAAAATAGGCTGTCATGCCTGGCATGCCTAATACTCCTAATGCTGTCGTGACAGGCCCTAAATTTGGATCTATTTTTTGTAAGTCATTGCTTTTCACAACGGAAAAATCCGACCATTCAAGATAGCCATGTACTACATCTCCCTTCTTAAAATCAGAGCTGTTAGACTTTACCACGCGTCCTATCCCACCACCTGTCGGAGGTTGATTCAACTGGAAAGTAGGAAAATGTATGGTCTGTTCATACATTCTTCCGCGCATATAAGGGTCGACTGAAAGAGTTAACGTTTCTACAAGAACTTCCCCTTCTTTAGGTTGAGGAATTGTTGTTTCATTCATAGCAAAATCAGACAGTTTAGGCATTCCTTTTGGACGTGCTACAAGTAGAATTTGATGATTAACTTCTTTTATATTCATATGTTTTACCCGTGTTGATCATTTTTTTTTAAATATGAGAATCTTCTTTATTTCTCGTAGTTCTTTCTAAAATCCATTCTGCAATTAGATTTAATGCATTTGTAGCAATGGTCTCTTTAATTTGTGCATATTCCCCGAAAGATCCATCATGACATGTTTGAAATAAATGATTCAGTCTTGGCAGCTCGATCAGTTCATAGTCTTTATTCCCTCCTTCCTTTAATGCTTTACCAATGATCGAAAGATTTTTTTTAGACAAAACCTGTTGATCTAGCTCGCCATTAAGTGCAAGAAGCGGAATTTTTACTTGTTTCAAGGCTATAGCCGGATCGTAAGAAAGAAAAAAACGAAACCATGGTGTATTAAGATAGCCAAGTTCCACATCTATGGCATCAGATTCTTCACGTGTGAGCTCTTGTTTTAAATGAGAATGTCTAATAATAATTTCACGTAATTGTTTTGCAGCAACTTCAGAATCCTTTTCATTTTTTAAAACATCAAATAGCATTTTTTTATGCTGATATTTTTTTTCAATGGCTTCTTTCGAAGTTCCTTTAGCTCTTTCAACGGATTCATTCCAGCCATACATAAATTTTTCTCCTGAAACGGCACATGCCGCCATCAACACAGCAAAAGCAATATCTTGCGACTTTACAGCTGCCATCGGTGCTATGATTCCACCTTCACTCCATCCAATTAATCCGATTTGTTTTGGATTGACTTCCCTACGAGATTTAAGAAATTCGACCCCTGCAAGTACATCGTCGGCAAAGTCTGCAGTTGTTGCCATGTTAAAATTTCCGGTGGACTCCCCGCATCCGCGTTTATCGAAACGAAGCACCGCAATTCCTCTAGAGGATAAATATTCTGCTAAGACTTGAAATGGCTTATGGCCAAAAATTGCTGCATCACGACAACTTTGTCCTGCACCTGCAATTAAAATCACTGCGGGAAAAGGCCCTTTAGAATCAGGGAATGTTAATGTGCCGGATAAATTAATATCTGCAACTGAGTTATATGATATAAATTCTGCTTGCCAATTGCATAAGCCCGGGTTCAGTGGATTCATTTATTTTTTCTCCTTTAAAAATTTTGCATATTTTTTGATAAGAATTTTCAATTCTTTTTCTAAGAAAGCGCAGTAATTGGCCATTTCTTTAAGCTGCACTAAGCTTTCCATCGCTTTAGGAGGGATTTCTTCGATGATAGAACGTAATTTTTTAACATCCTGTACTTTTTGATGAAGATTTAGGTTCCAAATATCTTTTTTTAATTGATAGAAATCTGCGCGTTCTTCAGGGAGTAAAACCTTCTCGATGACCCCTAATGTCAAAAGCCTCCTTAGTTCTACACTTGCAGTGCTTTTACTAATTTGTAACTTCTCGACCAACAGTCCCATTGAAATAGGTTTGGTAGCAGTCACAAAAAATCCAAACATACGACCATAAGTTTTGCTAAGTCCTACTCCATCAAAATAAATCCCAAATTTATCTAAAACTTTTTCTAAATCCACTGTAGTTCCTTAGTTTTTTGTTCGGACTGTTCGGCCCACACAGAACAATTTACAACATTTCATGAAATCGGTCTACTGAAATTTTACCTCAATATGATTATGGAATGGTCAAGGCAACTGGTCGCATGGATGAATTGCGAGACCCGTTCCGTTTATGTTGCCCTACCGAGTGATGCGCATAAACCTGTGATTCCATATCTTCCTAATAGGATGTAATATCGAATTGAAGTCTTTTTGAATATTCTTCGAGTTTAGCAGTAAGGATTGGCTGAGTATTATTGGATTTTAGAGTATAATGAGTAAGTTCATAACGATAATCGATGCAAGTGAAGGTGACTCTTAGGATGAGAAATATTATGATAAACTACACAAGACTTCTGATTGCTGTACTTATTTTAGCTTTGTTTGGAGTCGCATGTTCTTCGCAAAACATTTCTAACAGTAAAGCGCCTGCTCAGTCAATCGAAGAGTTGCAAATACAACTTGAAAATATACTTAAAGAAATGCAGGTACCAGGCATGGCTGTTGCAATTGTAAATCGAAATGGCCCCGAATGGATATCTGGCTTGGGCAAAGCTGATTTAGCCAATGATCGACCTGTAAACGCATCAACTCTATTCCGTATAGGGTCGGTGTCTAAGAGCTTCATCTCCCTTGCTGTCCTTAAGCTAGTTTATGAAGGCAAACTTTCACTTGAAGATCCTGTGCAAGAACTCGTACCAGAAGTTTGGTTTGGCAATAAGTGGGAGGCGAGCGAGCCAATACGTATAGTCCATCTCTTGGAAAACACTACCGGTTGGGATGACATGCATTTGCGTGAGTTTGCCAAAGACCCTTTAACAATGTCCTCTTTTGAGACGCTTGATTATGACCACAGCTCTCGAATCTCCCGCTGGTGTCCTGGTACACGCATGTCTTATTGTAACTCCGGACCAGCCGTTGCAGCTTATATAGTGGAAAAGATTACTGGCAAGAATTTCGAAGAATATATCGAGCAGAGTTTTTTCAAGCTTATTGGAATGCAGACAGCGACATACTTTCAACCGATTTCGGAATTAGCTACAGTACTTTATCATAGCGACGGAAAAATGCCCCTCCCTTACTGGAACTTACTTTACCGTCCTATCGGCTCTATCAATGTTAGCGCCAATGACATGGCGAATTATCTTCTGTTTTATCTTAATCGCGGCAAGATACATGGCACACAAGTTATACCAGCCACTATTTTTAATCGGATGGAAGTTCCTACTAGCACTTGGGCTGCCAAAGAAGGATTGCAGGCGGGATATGGTTTAAGTAATTATTGTACCACCTACGATGGTTTTCTGTATCATGGGCATGATGGGAATGTTCCAGGGGGACTTACTGCCATGGCATACATGCCTAAAGAAGGCATTGGTTATTTTTATAGCCTTAACTCTGGCAATCGAGAGGCTTTTAAGAACGTCGGAACGGTCATTCGTGCATATGTCACACGTCAATTAGAAAAACCATCTCTTCCCTCAGCGTTTTCTCTTTCTGAGACAACCTATGCATATAGCGGTTGGTATGAGCCCAATTCGTCTCGCATGGAATTTTTTTCTTTTCTAGAACGTTTGATTGGCATGTCTTATATTCATTTTAAAGACAACACGCTCCTTGTTGATTCTCTTAGCGAAAGAAATGCAATATTTCTTCCTGTCACTGATACTCAGTTTCGTTATGTGCCTTTAAATGAATCTCAAGATGTAGAACCGATACTTAAGTTGCTTAAGCCGAACCTTGAAGGGCAATTTATCCAAATTAACTGGGGGCTAAGAAACGCATTCTTAGATGTTACTCTGAAACGTATCCCTACATGGCTTGCAATCTTTGAGATTATCACTGCTGGATTTGTTTTACTAGCTCTTACCTCAACTCTTCTTTTTGCGCCCTTTTGGATTTTTCAAATTCTGAGTAAAAAGCATCGCTATCTTGCTGAACGTAGCATATTGTTATGGCCACTGATCGCAGTATTGAGCCTGTTAAGTATTGTTGTCGTATGCATGTTGTCTAATATGGATGTTGCTATCGAGCGTCTGGGAAATTTGACCATTTGGTCTTTTGCCTTATTTTTAGCAACCATCGTTTTTTGTGCAGCATCAATTGCAAGCGTTATCGCTTTGTGGCGAACTCCTAAACATGAAGTTCGTGGGATTGTCCACTTATATTCGACAATGCTTTCTATTGCTCTAGTGATAACTACAGTTTATTTTGCATACTGGGGCATTATTGGTTTACGTACTTGGGCATGAGCTCAACTGTATGTTGGCCGATTTTCAGAAAGGCTGATTCTAAAACAATGTCGAAACCAAATAAGCCAAAAAGTAAAAATCAGCAATACTTTACTAATGAGGATTGGCTTCCTCAAATTAGTGAATGGAAAGGATTGAAAACTGCTATAGAAGTTACTTCAGAAAGGATCATCAATTGGAAGATTCAGTCGTGCACTCAATATTATATCTGTAGTCGAATAGCTTCGGCCAAACAATTTGCGAAATGGATAAGGGGGCAGTGGTCGATAGAAAATAATCTTCATTGGGTGGCAGATGTTGTATTTCGGGAAGATGATGCCACAAATAGAGTAGGGCATTCAACAGAAAATCTAACTCTTGTTAGAAGACTTGTGATGAACATGGTCAACTTATTTGACCCATCTGTAGGATTAGCTGCAGCTAGACGATTTGCAACACATGAACCCGATTATTTGAAAGGAATGTTGATTAAAGTTTTTAGAAAAAATGTCAAATCTTTTTAGTGGGAACGCCCTGCTCCGAATGATTTTAAAAGAGAAGATATTATTTTGCATTATTTAAAACAAATCGATGGGTTTGTATTACAAAAGTCTATATAGCAGACATTCTCCAATGTCATTAAGTTAAGGAATGGAAAACCGTAGAACCGCCGAGAGCGCCAAGGAAAAGCAAGTGGGATCATAACCTCAAAAAAAATTGAACAGAAACTGTAGCTCTCAACTTCAAAAAAGTAATGTTCTTAAAGCCGTTGTCTTTTTGTCTTTTTGTGACCAAAATCTATATTATTAATATATCTGGGTATGGTAATATAAAAAAGATGAACCCTTAGGTGTTCCCTTAAATAATGAGCTGCTCTGCGTTTGTTATAAAAAGAAAATTTTATATGGGGACAACCATTCACCGCACTAACCTCCTAAGTTATTGTTTTTCAAAATCACAATAGGAAATTTTTTATTTAAACCGGAGAAATATTATGAATACAGAATTTAGACAAATTGATTCTTTATTGCATCTAAATGAGCACTTAGAAAATAAAGAACTTAATGGAAACTCTTATAAAGTTTTACTTCTTGATTTTGACCAAACTCTTGTTACAGCTACTCGATATTTTGGATCCGAAAGTTGGTATTATTTTATGCAAAACCAAATCGACAAAGATAAAAAATTTGCTATCAATACTCACTATAGATGGTCTGTAAAGGTTCGTAAAAAAAACCCATATATTTCCTGTGAACCTAGCGGGGAAATTACTGATCTCATAAATAAATTTAGATTAAGTGGCTGGAAGGTTCTCATACTTACGGCTCGAAAGACAGATATGTTAAACGTAACTTTGCAACATATTAAAGATGCTGGTTTGCCTTTTAATGATGCAGATATTCTTTTTATTAAACCCTTTCCTGGAACAAAAGCAGAACGTTTTAAAGAATGGTTTGAATCTCAAAATGATGCAAAATCAATAACAAACTTAACTATACTTTTTGCTGATGATGCATTGAAACATTGCAATGATATGCTTACTTTGAGTAAAACCATTGACAACAGTATTAAAGTAAAAATTGATTGTTTCCATTATTCTAAAGCCATTCCTAATGCCAATATTACTCCTAGACAACTTGACGTCCTTGCTGTCCAATTAGGTGCTTTCATTAATAAATCACTCCTTCCCTTAGATGATGACATTAGTAATGATGATGTTCAGAAAGCCAAGAAAATTTTAAATATGGATGATATAACTGCTGAAATTTTATTTAATAAAATGGCAGAAATCGTAGAGAAAAACCCAAAATATTATTTTCAAAAGATTTAACCTAAATTCAATACAAGAGAGGAATAAGCCTCTCTCTTGTATTTTTGTAACTTGCCCGGAATTCTTGAGACATTATTGTTTACAAATAATTCAGATTTATGTTATGACTTTACTAGTTCGCGAGATTGGCCAATCAAAATCCAACGGGATTTTGCGGTCATAGAATTTTTCATAAAAACTCTAACTGCAAGGAATAAAATGAATGGATTCATTACTGCAGATTTGTCTTCATTAGGACATACAATTGCTTATGTTGATGGTAGTAAATGCAACAATAAAACTAAGATTGAAAATCGTTTAGAAACTCAATTGAGAAGGGCAAAAACTGAAGAATGTGGCTTTCAATGGAATGGGAGAAATATTAAAGAAGTCATTATTTCCAATATGATCATTTATGACCGTGTGGATATGGCATGTTTACAATGGTTTATAAATGCAGCAATAAAAATTGATTTATCTAAGTCCTACGTATCTTCAGAAATCCTGAATGAACTTAATGAAATATGTCAGATGTCAATCGATGTGAACTGGAAAGTTCCAGAAGGTTCCTCTATTAGGATTCCAAAACTCACCGGTTATAGCGGTATGGCAATAACAGATAAAACTGAAAATCTTTGCGAACGGATTGGATTTAAGGTTTTCTTAGGTGGTTTATGAAAAAAACATTGATTACTATATTACGCAATCGAATACCTCTGCTGAACAATATCGACAAGCTGCTGATCAACTTGGAACAGTATTAGCCGTAGAATGTGACGTTCTCTTTCCTAAAGCTACGGTGTTTGTTGATACCCCTCTAGCACATACTCACGGCGTATGCTTTAAACATGAGTCCGTCTTAGTTCCTATTTTAAGATCAGGCCTTGTTCTTTTGCCGCCATTTATGCGTTTCCACCCAGGAGCAAGCCATAGGTTTCATTGGCACTCGCCGGGATGAAAAAACCGCAATCACAGAACTCTACTACACAAAATTGCCGCCATTTAATCATGACAATCCTATCCTCCTGTTAGATCCTATGATTGCCACTGGAGGGAGTGCCGCACTGGCAGTCAAAGTTTTGAAAGCAGCTGGTGCGGTAGAAAAACAGATCACTTTGATTGCATTTATAGCTTCTCAGGATGGTATTAATCGCTTCCAAAAAGAATGCCCAGATGTCGGCTTAGTCATTGCGCAAGTCGATGAAGGACTTGATGAGCAAAAACGCATCATCCCTGGTCTAGGAGACTTTGGTGATCGTTATTTTGGCACAAACAATAAAATGTAGTTTTGAATTATAGATCTTTTCACATGACTTCGTAACAAAATTCTAGCAGATTTTGACATAGATTGCAGATGAAGAAAACGTGACATACATGGGTGTAGGCGCGTTTTCTTCATCTGCAAGATATGTCAAAAGATGCAGAATTTTGTTACGAAGTCATGTGAAAAGATCTATAGCCTATCCTCGTTGCTTTTTTTCGTGTTTAGTAATAATAACAAGCGTCTTTATCACCGCGTCAGGACTTAAACTGATGCTATCAATTCCACAATCCACTAGAAATTTGGCAAATTCCGGATAAGTCGATGGGGCATCGCCACAAATTCCAATCTTGCGCTTGCGCTTTTTGGCCACACTGATGACATGTTCTATCATCCGAGTGACAGCTTCATTTCGTTCATCAAAAATGTCCGCTACTAATTCGCTGTCGCGATCGACTCCTAGAGTCATTTGTGTCAAATCATTGCTTCCAATACTAAAGCCATCAAAAATATCACAGAATTTATCGATTAAGACGACATTACTAGGAATCTCGCACATAACATAGACTTCTAACCCATCTTTACCTTGCACAAGGCCATTTTCTTTCATTACCTTTAAGACTTTTTTGCCCTCTTCAATGGTTCGGCACACAGGGATCATAACCTTCAAATTGACAAGGCCAAATTCTTCTCTAACTTTTTTAATTGCTTTACATTCCAATGCAAAGCCCTCCTTATAACCGGGACTATAGTACCTGGAGGCCCCACGCCAACCGATCATGGGATTCTCTTCTTTCGGTTCGAAATACTCTCCACCAATCAGATTTACATATTCATTTGTTTTGAAATCACTGAAACGCAAAATCACATCGCGAAGGTAAAATGCAGCAGCAATGATCGCAACACCCATGGAAAGCTTATCGACAAAATATTGTTTTTTATCAGTGTAACCAGCGGTCAATTCATTAATTTTACGCTGTGTTTTCGTGTCTTTAACTTCTTCAAATTTTACTAGTGCCATTGGATGGATACGGATATATTCAGTAACTATAAATTCTTCACGTGCTAATCCGACTCCATCGTTTGGTAAAAAACTTAATTCGTAGGCTTTATCAGGATAACCAACATTGATCATTATTTTCGTTTTCGGCTTCGGAACCTTTTGCACATTAATCCTTTCAACCTTGTATTTGAGTAAACCATCGTATACTAACCCCTTTTCCCCTTCAGCACAGCTAACAGTAATGTTTTTCCCTGTTTCGATTAATTGAGTAGCATGATTAGTTCCCACAATGCATGGTAGGCCTAGTTCACGGCTTACAATGGCCGCATGCGATGTCCTTCCTCCTCGGTCTGTCACAATGGCTGAGGCGATGCGCATGATCGGCACCCAATCGGGATCTGTAATCTCTGTGACTAATATTTCGCCGGCCTTAAATTGTGCAATATCTTTGGCGTCCTTGATAACTCGAGCAGAACCTTGCGCGATCTTACTTCCTACACTTTTGCCTTGTACAAGTACCTTGCCTTTTTGAAGTAATCTATATTCTTCAATGATATTTCGATTTCGTTGCGATTGCACCGTTTCAGGACGAGCTTGCACAATAAATAGTTCTTGCGTTTGACCGTCTTTTGCCCATTCTAAATCCATTGGAGTCCATCTACCATATTTCGAGCTGTAGTGGTCTTCGACTGCTATGGCCCACTTAGCGAGTTGCAATGCTTCGGCTTCAGTTAAACAAAACTTTTTTCTATCCTCTTTTGATGTATTGACCTTCTTGACTGGATGTAGCGCATTTTTTGTATAGACTATCTTGGTTGCTTTTTCGCCAAGACGCTTATCAATCAAAGGTTTGTAACCTTGCTTGAGCGTAGGTTTAAAGACATAAAACTCATCAGGATTAACCGCTCCCTGGACTAGACTTTCCCCAAGGCCATAACTTCCAGTAATGAAAACGACATCCGGAAAACCGGTCTCCGTATCTAGAGTAAAAATAACACCTGCAGAAGCTAAATCTGAACGGACCATTTTTTGGACGCCGATAGATAAATAGACTTTGAAATGATCAAACTTGTTCTCATGACGATAGACAATAGCACGACTCGTGAACAATGAGGCAAAGCAGCTTTTACATGCATCTAGCAACTGCTGTAGCCCACATATATTGAGAAAAGACTGCTGTTGTCCAGCAAAACTAGCACTTGGTAAATCTTCCGCAGTAGCTGAAGAACGAACAGCAACATCTGCATTCTCTACCTTGCATAATCAAGATAGTTTGTGGTAGGCATTGGCAATGGCATCTTGCAATTCGGTAGGAAGCTCACAACCCATGATCAGCTTTCGGGTTTTTTCTCCTGCTTTTTCCAAAGCTTGGGAATCGTGTACATTCAATCCATGTAAAACAGCTTTTAGATCGTTGAGAACACCAGCCTTTTCGAGAATATATTTATAGGCATAAGCAGTAATTGCAAATCCTTGAGGAATCTTGACTTTTGTGTTCTTGCGCATCTCACCTAGCGAAGCATTTTTTCCACCAACTAGTGAAATATCTTCAATGCTAATCTCGTCAAACCAAAGTATGAAAGACTTTTCACGTTCCTTTTCCTTTTTCATGATAGTTCCCCGTGTTTTGCTTTTGAGATAATAATACTCCATTCTCTTTCTAAGTTAACTCGGTCATCGGGATGAGCAATACTAATAAGAGCTGCCGCCCGCTCTTTTAAAGTCCTTCCGAAGAGATCGACAACGCCATATTCAGTAATGACATAATGCACATGAGCTCGAGTTGTTACAACACCTGCACCAAGCTTTAATTGCGAAACGATTCGAGGGGCGCCCTTATATGTTCGCGCTGTCAATGCAATAATGGGTTTTCCACCTTTTGAAAGCGCTGCTCCGCACATAAAGTCAAGTTGGCCACCAGCTCCTGAAATGATTCTACTTCCTACAGAGTCTGCACAAACTTGGCCTGTTAAATCTACCTCAATAGCTGAGTTAATTGCAGTCGTCTTCGGATTTTGAGCGATCACACTCGGACGATTAACGAAACCTATATCTAATTGGACCACTGAGGGATTGTCATTGATAAAGTCATAGACCCTCTGTGTTCCTGTTACAAACCCTGATACCGTTCTACCTGGATAAATGACTTTTTTTGAATTATCTACAACACCAGACTCGATTAAAGCAAGCGCTCCATCAGACCACATTTCTGAATGAATGCCTAAATGCTTGTGGTTGATGAGAGAAGCTAGAATGGCATCCGGAACAGCGCCGATTCCAATCTGCAAAGTTGCTTCATCTTCAATCAGATTAATGAGTTCAGTATTTGTTAAACGTTCAGCTTGAATAAAAAGAGCTGTCAGCAGAGCATGTGGCGTGGCAGCAGCACCATGCACAAACACACGTTGACCTGCGCGAATCACTTCAATTGCTTTTTCAGCCGAGCTCATTTTTTGCATTAAGAAAATCCTCCTTTCTCCTTTTCTCTTTGGAAAATTTTCTTTTTAATTTTTTCTATCTCTTGTTCTTCCATTTCTTCAATGGCAATCAATTCATTTGTAGCTTCTTTAGTTACTCGTATGAGTTCATCTATTTTTAAATGAAGTGCTTTACTTTCTCTGTTTTGTGTATTTTGAATGATAAAAACCATTAAAGCCGCATTGAGTGTTGCAATCGTATTAAGAATTAACATCCATGTGTTATTAAAGCCCAAAAAAAATCCAATGATTAACCACATAGCCACCACAAAGAGCGCCAGCACGAAAGTTATAGGGCTACCCGCCTTTTTAGCTGACCACGATAAAAACTTTGAAAGAGGTGGTATTTTGCGTGCCATAAATAAACTCCTTTATATGGAATCTTATCTCATAGTTTATTTTAATTTGTTATTATTTTTTTGTTTTCACCAGCGGCATATGGCTCATTATGTTTGGCTTCCAATAGCTCAAAAACGGCAACTGCTGAGAAAAACAAATCACCAAATCATAAATTCTTGATTTGGTGATTTAATTAACTTAAAAGATCCTCTTTAGGTACTTCACAACTGGTTTCATTTTTAGATGCTTTATCCAAAAGACTAAGAATAGTTTTTTCAGCGACAGGTTTATAATCCCAAACCTCAACACATAGATTGAGTTGATTGGATATGATTTTCCTAGGTCTTTTTTCATGGACATGCCCATGCAATTGAAAATGAGCAGGTTTTTCATTTGAAGGAATATGGATAAGTTCAACTAGATGTCGGCCTATTTTTAAAAAGGCTGATTCTAAAACAATATTGAATCCAACTCGCATCATGTAGCTTGCATTTCGATCATGATTTCCACGAATGCAGATTTTATGACCATTGAGTTGAGAGCAAATGGAGTGAAGATGATCGACATCACCAAATCCAAAATCTCCAAGAAAGAAAACTTGATCGTCGGCATCAATGCAATCATTCCAATTATTGATAAGACAGCGATTCATTTCCTCTACATTTTCAAATGGCCTACCTGTATACCTAATGATATTGGTATGTGAAAAATGAGTGTCTGAAATGAACCATTTTTTCATTTTAGTCACCACTATTCTATCTCTACAGCAGGGTAATTTTCAGAATAGGATTCACCCAAAACGCCATAGTAGATGACGAGGCGCTTTTCAAAGTCTACAACATAACTCACTACACCTGCTTCCCAAGAAGCTTTTAAGAATTCTGGAAAAGTGCTTTGTCCTGCTTGATCGATCCTTAAGGCTTTTATAAGAGCCTCACGATCAAACGGAGGAATATCAACAGTCGTGTTAACAAGGGGTGTGCCTTGACTTACAACAGAACCATGCACAGTAAGATAAATACTCTGGCACGAAGGGAGGTTCCAAATATTCCGAGTGATTCCAGCTTTTCTTAAAGCTTCAGCAAGGTAAGGAAAACCTCCTACTTTGGGACGAATGCTCATAGCGAATTGTTGCGCCTTTAGAAGGTTTTCGACAGCTTTGCTCATATTCTTCTCCTGACTCTAAAGTTAAGGATAAACTTTTTTTCATCCTCTATTTTAGTCTGTTCAATATTTTTAATTGATATGCGATTTGAGCTCCTCCAAGCAGAATGAGCCAGCTTAAGTTAAGCCATATTAAAAATAGAGGAATGGCAGCAAAACTGCCATACATGGCGCCATAACTCGTCACACCAATCTGGAAATGAAAATAGGTCCATTGGACAACCTGATAGGTTGTTCCGGCGAGGATGCCTGCAATCACCGCTGATTTCCATGGCACTTTCGCACTCGGCACAAAACGATAAATAAAGATGAATGCCAGCCAACTTAAAACGAATGGGACAAAATGGAATAAAAAATAAATAACTGGACTGAGAACATCATAAAGGTCAGTTGCTTTACTCGCTTCAATAATTTCTCTCAATGCATAAAGAGAAATACCACTCGAAACGATAAAAAAAATGGGACAAAAAAATAGGATTGCTAAATAAGAGATAAATGTTCTTGAAATGGAACGTGAGTTTGTTTTTTTCCAAATACTGTTTAAAGACTGTCTGATGCAAATCATAAGAGTAATAACAGCCCAGATTAACATAATGATGCCAGTTCCTGCAATCACCCCGCCGTGAGTATGCTCTAGTGTTGAATGCATAAAATCCATTATTTTGTAGCCTATTTCGGATTGATCTTTAAATCTGTCTAAAATGGCAGATTCTAAAGATTTTTCAAAACCGAACTTTATTGCTATTCCAAATGCCACGGCTAAAAAAGGAACGATCGATAATAGAGAATAATAAGTTAAGGCTGAGCTTTTTAAAAAGCATTCATCTTTAATGAACCCAATACCTGAAGATATAGCAATTTTTAACGATCTTATAAAAAATGATTTGATGGGTTTGGCAGGATCCTCCGGAATATTCCATAGATCCTCATCAAAAAGGTGACGCATCCGATCTAACATGCTGTGTTTCATCAAACCTCCCTAGTGCATTTATTCCGGGGAAAAGACTTCTCATTCTCGACAGAGAGTAAAAATATCAGCAATTCCCGCTAATTTCGGGGTTCGGGCACGAAAGCGAGCAAGAAAGTTTAGCGGGAATTGCTGTAAAAATATTGTCAATATTGATCTAATCTATAAAAGGAGATACGGTGGAATTTGGTGTAATAATAATTATTTATAGATGAACTCATGGAAATATACACAGCAAATTCCGCAATTTTTAGAATTTACAGGCTGCTCCTAACCATTTTTATCATCTTTGCTCTTTACTTTGCAAAAACAATTCTTATTCCTTTAACGCTTGCTGCCTTGCTGACCTTCCTTCTTTCCCCCATTGCAAAAAAATTAGAAAAATGGATCGGGCGAATCTTTTCTATTTTGCTTATTATCATCGTTGTTTTTACGGCAATTGGGTTGGCCGTTTTTGTCTTCACTAGACAGCTTATTCTGTTTGGATCGAATTTCCAAAAATACAATGAAAACATCTAAGAAAAATTGCAGGCATTTCAATTTCCGCAATGGGAAATATTTAAAATGTGGTGAGGAACGGATCTCCACGGAAGATCGCTACAACATTTTCCTTTTGACAAAGAATTTTCCTATGCAGAATAGAAAGAACAAGGATTTATTTACATTGGATTAGGTATACCTCAATGACGCACAGTAAAGATAGGTTATCACCTGTGGTGGTTATTACAGGAGCCTCAGCAGGAGTTGGTAGAGCTACAGCGCTTTTATTCGCTAAGCACGGGGCCAAAATTGGCTTAATTGCTCGTGATAGTGAGCGTTTAGACAATCTCAAACAGGAAATTATAAATCTTGGCAGTGAAGCAATCGCAATTCCAATGGATGTTACAAATTCTGATGACATGTTTCGCGCAGCTGATGAAGTTGAAAAACGCGAATGTCTTGGAATTGGATATTTTAACCTATGATGGCGTACGCATGAAGGTAGGCCCTACTTCAAAAGAAGAAATGGAAAAATATATTCAAGAAGGCGGCCGAAAAGGGGAAATATATGCTAAACTAAAAAGTTTTACTGAAAAATACTCTTCTATTATCGAAGAAAAATATCCTAAAATTCCACGATGTGTCTCAGGTTATAATCTTACATGGCTGCTCGAAAAAAATGGATTTGATGTAGCTAAAGCCTTAATTGGCAGCGAAAGCACCTGTGTCACTATTTTAGAAGCCACTGTTAGATTAGTCTATAGCCCTCCGGTTCGATCCCTTCTAGTTTTGGGTTATCCTGATATTTATACAGCTTGTGATCATATCATGGAAATCATGGAACATAAACCTACAGCTCTTGAAGGAATTGATATTGACTTAGTTGAAGATATGAAAAAAAAGAAAATTCATCCTCAAGATATAAAATTTTTGCCGGATGGAGAGGGATGGCTTTTCATAGAATTTGGTGGAGAATCTAAGGAGGAGTCGGATGGTAAAGCAAAAAAACTTATGGAAGAGCTAAAGAAAAAGTCTCAACCACCTTCAATGAAATTATATGACGATCCTCCTATTGAAAAAATTTTATGGAAAGTACGCGAATCGGGTTTAGGTGCTACAGCGCGTATTCCAAATGAAAAGGATACTTGGCCAGGGTGGGAAGATTCTGCCGTGCCTCCAGAAAAAGTGGGAAATTATCTTAGAGAATTGCGTAAACTCTTTAAAAAATATGATTATAAATGTGCGCTTTATGGACATTTTGGACAAGGCTGTATTCATACGCGTATTGATTTTGATCTCTACACTGAAGAAGGACTGAAAAATTATCGTTCATTTATTAATGAGGCAGCTCATTTAGTTGTTTCATTTGGAGGATCACTTTCTGGAGAGCATGGGGATGGGCAGTCTAGAGCTGCGTTGCTTCCGATTATGTTTGGGGATGAATTAATTAAGGCTTTTCGTGAATTTAAATCCATTTGGGATCCTGAATGGAAAATGAATCCTGGAAAAATAACAGAACCTTACCAACCAACTGACAATCTTACGAATCAGTCCTCAGTACGATCCTCCGGTATTAAAAACACATTTCAAATTTCAGGAAAGCGGAGGAATGGGGGGATTTGCAAGAGCCACCACTCTTTGTGTGGGAGTCGGAAATTGTCGTCGTTATAATGAAGGAACTATGTGCCCTAGTTACATGGTAACTAAAGAAGAAAAACATTCTACGCGAGGGAGAGCACGCCTTTTGTTCGAGATGTTGCAGGGTAGTGTTATCGGAAAAAAACTTTGGAAGGATGAATCTGTAAAAGAAGCTTTAGATTTATGTCTTGCCTGCAAGGGCTGCAAAGGTGAATGTCCTATGACTGTCGACATGGCAACATATAAAGCAGAATTTCTGTCTCATTATTATGAAGGAAGATTACGACCGAGATCTGCCTATGCTTTTGGTTTGATTTCTTGGTGGGCAAAATTTGCTTCCTATATGCCTAATTTCGTTAATTTTCTAACACATGCGCCAGGAATATCTACCCTTGCAAAATGGATGTCGGGAACAGCTCAGGAAAGATCTATTCCTCACTTTTCAAAACAAACATTTAGAGACTGGTACGCCAAAAGAGAACCATCGCAACAAAAAAAACATAAGAGAGTTATTCTTTGGGTTGATACCTTTAATAATTATTTTCATTCAGAAGTAACACAAGCAGCGTTTGAGACTTTAGAGCATTTAGGTTTTGAGGTGGTGATTCCAAAATCCTCTCTATGTTGCGGAAGACCTTTATATGATTACGGAATGCTCGAGTTGGCTAAAAAGCTCTTGAAAGAAATTTTGTCTACAATGAAAAAAGATATTGAAGATGGAACTCCTATCATTGGGCTTGAACCTAGTTGCGTGACAGTATTTCGTGATGAACTTGTTAATTTATTTCCATCAAATTTTGATGCGCAACGTCTCAAAGAGCAAACTTATTTATTTAGTGAATTTCTAGTAAAATACGCTAAAGATTGCAGTTTTAAACCTCTTAATAAAAAAGCAATTGTACAAGGACATTGTCATCATAAATCTGTTTTAAAATTTGAAGATGAAAAAGAAATTTTACAGCGCTTAGGCCTTGATTTTGAAATTTTAGATTCTGGGTGCTGTGGTATGGCTGGTGGCTTTGGATTTGAAAAACAGCATTACGATGTTTCGATGAAAGTTGGAGAAAGGGTACTCATCCCCGCAATCAAAAATTCTTCTCCTGATACCTTAATTATAGCTAATGGCTTTAGCTGCCGTGAGCAGATTATTCAAACAACCGGAAGAGAAGTTCTTCATTTGGCTCAAGTTGTACGTATGGCTATCAAAAGATAATTCATGGAAGCAAAAAACAACCCTCAGCCTATTGAAAATTATGGAGTTATTGGGGATAGCATAAACCAAAATTCCATTTGGACTAGATATGTAACGGCTGTCTTTGGAATTTGGTTGATCATTCTACCCCTGACATTTACAACTCATGATGATCTCATATTCTGGAATGATATCATTACAGGAATAATTCTGACCGGCTTGAGTCTTTTATCTCTTCGCTCTGAATGGCTTTGGTTGCCTTGGGTGATATGTCTTCTGGGTGTATGGCTCCAAATGGCACCACTAATTTTCTGGGCTCAAGATGCTTTCACTTATTTAAATGATACCATTATAGGTGTTTTTACAATTATATTTTCTATTCTTATTCCTGGGAGTCCTGGAGAAAGGATTCATCATGGCATAGAAAAGCCTATTGGATGGTCCTATAATCCTTCATCATGGTTGCAACGTATTCCTATTATTTTTTTTGGTTTGGTTGGTTGGTTTACGGCTCGTTATATGGCCGCTTATCAATTGGGGTATTTAGATCACATTTGGGATCCTATATTTGGAGATAATGGTACTTTAAAAGTCATTACTTCTAGCATCTCACAGAAATTTCCAGTCTCTGATGCTGGTTTAGGAGCTTTTGCCTATACAATAGAAGTCTTAATGGGATGCAAAGGAGGGACACGTCGCTGGTATACAATGCCGTGGATTGTTATTTTATTTGGTGTTCTTGTTGTTCCATTAGGTTTAATAAGCATCATTCTCGTTATTCTTCAGCCACTTCTTGTTGGACACTGGTGTTTTTGGTGCCTCCTCGCAGCTATTTGCATGCTCATTATGATAGCTCTTACTGTCGATGAGGTGGTCGCTGTCGTGCAATATCTTGTACAAGTTAAATGCACTAAACAACCTTTTTGGCAAGTTTTTTGGAAAGGTGGTGATTTCGCTTTGCCTTCAGATGAAGACGCAACGACACCACTAAATGCTCCTTTCACAAAAATGTTTCCGGAGATGATCCGAGGCTTTACAGTTTCTTGGTCACTTTTTATCAGCGCACTGATAGGTTTCTGGCTTATGATTTCCCCTTCTCTTTTTGGAATGGACAATCTTGTCTCCTATAACAATACTGTGTTCGGAGCCTTAGTTATAGCGGTTTCGGTTATTACCATGGCTGAAGTTGTACGCAAATTCCGATTCCTCATCCTTCTCTTTGGCCTTTGGATAATTATCTTTCCTTGGATTTTCTCTGGTAACACATATAATCCTATTTGGAATAATTTTATTGCCGGATTCTTTCTTATCATTCTCAGTATTCCGCGCGGAAAAATCCTAAATCATTACGGCAACTGGAAACCTTAAAACCCAACTTACTCCCTATATTTCTGAGACTACAACAATGGGTTTTCTGACTTCTAGCTGTTTTGTTGTTCTGGGTTAAGTTTTTCTATCTTGATTGTTGGGAATTTTTGCGTTTTTCTATTTCAGGAGTATCAATATCTGATAAGCCTCGATTTAATTTTTTCTTTATACTAGCAGCTAGACTGTGATACCGATCTTCTAAGGCTTGAAGTTCCTCATCACTTAATTCTTCGATATTCAATAGCTCATTATGCGCACCTTGAATGGACCGAATGATTTCATCTAATTTTAAATGTAAAGCTTTCGTATCGCGGTTTTGTGTGTTTTGAATAAGAAAAACCATCCAAAAAGTGATGATTGTGGTTGTTGTGTTAATGACAAGCTGCCAAGAATTACTGAAATGAAAATAAGGACCTGTTAATGCCCAAATTATAACAAAAGAAATTGCGCAGGAGAATGCGATTGAGCTCCCAAGTAATATAGACATATATTTTGATATTTTGGAAAACATGGCGCTATTCCTTGTTATTTTTCATACCCAACATAATCAAAGCCCTGGTCCCCTTAAGAATTAAGTTCAAGCCATCCACCAGTGAAGCCTGCATTATGTAATCCATTAACAACATAAGAACATCTCTTCATTATATTCCAGATAAGCTTGGATTGAAAATTTTCGATCATGATAATGATTGGACCCTGGTTAAGCCCAAATTGCCATGGAGAGACCCAGCCCTTTTTAGAATTATCAAGAAAAGAAGGATTGAAGCTTGCATCAAACCCGTAATCGCTATGCCTTTTCAAATCAAGCTCTTCTATAGCGTGCCGAATAGTTTTTAATACTATTTTTGGTTCAAAGGGTAAAGAAGCGACGACTGCCCAAGGGGATATTGTCCCATCATCAGGTCCAAAAGGAATCCCTCTTGCCTTATATCCGTAAAATTCTTGCTCTTTGCCATTAACCAAAATTTTACATGGGCCAGGACCATCACTTGCTGTAAATCCCCATCCATATATACCATAATGAGCAAATCCTTTTGGGTTATCTATCGCATATTTTTGTTGTAAACAGGTAGCTCGGCGGCTATTTTCAAAATAATCAATTCCGACCCTCCTATTCATATCATCCTTTATGCCTTTAAAATCCAGCCAAAGATGGGACATTTGGTGAATAAAAAGAGGTCCGGCATAAATGCATTCAATGCCATACATCTTTTTCAATTCAAATGTTTCAGTCCATTGTTTATACCCTAACGGGTCTATAGGAAAAGTTGGTGAGCCTATTGCTAATACATAGAGAATAATTGCTTCGTTATAACCGTTATTCCATCGATGATTAAGAAAACCAGATTCTGGTTTCCAGCCATGTGTTAGTGTTTTTCCGCCATCTAATGCCCATTGCCAGTCGACTCTTAAATAGAGCTCCTCAGCTATCTGACAAATTTCTTTTTCTTGGTTGCTTTCACCAGTAAAATAATTTCTGACAGTTAGCATTCCTGCCATTAAAATCGCTGTGTCTATTGTTGATAATTCACTTTCCCCTGCCCGTTTACCGGTATTCATATCAAGAAAATGATAATAAAATCCTTTATAGCCGGTAGCATCAGTTTCAGTTCCATGCTTGCTTGATTGAAAGAACCTTAAAACAGTTAGTATTCTCTTTATAGCCTCTGTTCGCGAAATTAACCCATGTTCTAATGCAATTATATAACAGGTAAGCCCCAGTCCTACCGAAGCTATACTTGATGGAGATCCTGGTTGTGTCTTATCAGCTATCAAACCTGTTTTTAAATTGATTTCATTGAGAAAATACTTAAAAGTTTCAGCTTTTAAGAGTTCAAGCATTTCCTCATTAGTCCCTTGCGAATTCACAATTTTCTGTAATTTTAATTTAGCTTGTTTTTTCATGCTATTTCCAAAGTTATACAAGCAGTTCCCTGAGCAGGCATATCAATTTCGATAAAGGCAGACTTTTTCTCCCGAATTATATGAATTGGTTCTTTTCTAAGAGATGAGGCTAACTCCAACGCACTTACCGCTTCTTGTGTTAATGTCCTAGGTTGCTCCATTTCCACCCACGCCTTCCTGGCATTAGCGTGAGTCTCATCAATTCTTTCGACAAAGGAAGATAGTATTTTTCCAACATTCTTGAGATGGATTCTAATCATTTCGGTTTTTATGGGATGCTTAGGAAGGGCCCAATTTGTAATAAGAAGTTTGATGACTCCTGGTTTTATGGTCACCCAAATATCCGCAGTTGGATGAGTACCGCTAACTGGCAAGATGTGTTCCCCTATTCCACTCAGCAATTGATAAGCGCGATAAGAAGGTTTTGGAATTCCATATATATTTAAAAGACCAAAGCCCCCGTGAAAAGGTATTGATGAAAAATAATTTTCTTCAAAAATATCCGAAAATGTCCAATAGCTGTAACCCTTTACATATCCTTGGGCTTCCATTACAGTCTTTGTGATAAATGCAGCGGCGTATGGCTGATCGTGCAAGTCGTCGAAAGGATTTGATGATGTGCACCATTCTGTATAATACACCGGTTTTTTACCCGCCTCTGCCTTTACTTTCGCAGCCTCATCTCTTAACACACTTCGTTTACTTTGCGCTAATTGTGCTATAGTATCATCGCCCGGTTTCCCAAAATCATCGGTGGGGTATTGATGCGTAGAAATAAAATCAAAGGGGACCTTATTTTTTTTACAAAAATTTACAAAGTCAGTGACCCAAGCATTATCGGCTGTAGCAGGTCCTCCTACTTGTAATGACTTGTTAATTTTTTTTATGGCCCTCGCAGCATGTTGATAAAGATGGAAATAGTCAAGTTTGGTACCTGTCCAAAATGCTGAAAGATTCGGTTCATTCCAAATCTCAAAAAACCAATTGCTTACTTCTGCTATTCCATATCTATCAACCCAATGTTGAACTAATTTATGGATGAGAGTTTCCCAATTTTCATAATTTTTGGGAGGAGTGACATTATCTTTGTAATGAAAAACTGTCTCTTTCCCAGAAGAAAGAGTAAGCGGCATAAATGATAATTCCATAAAAGGTCGCATGCCAATGGAAAGTAAAAAATCACATATCTGATCGGCATTGAAAAAAGAATACACAAGCTCATTATTCTCATTAACGAGCGTGCTAAGATTATCTGAGAGTATTCCATGAAATCTGACATGTTTAAAACCTAGCTCTCTATGGCAACGAGAAATTTGCCTTTGCCAATCTGCACGCAATGCTAAAGTCGCATGGCCACTACCAACAGTATGTTTCCAAAAATGTGGAAATGGTTGAGTGGAATCAGTGATTGAACAAATAAAATTAATAGTTTCTAAATCCATGCCAACACTCATGAAATTTTTGTAAATTTTCTTAGTGACCGTAAAAAGCTTCCTAAGAGGTAGTTACCAACTCAAAAAGGTGAAGTCAGATTCTTATCCTTTACAAAATTATGTTGAATTGTTTGGTATCTCATTTCAAGACATACTCGATCTAAAAAAAATAATCTACTACAAAAATTCTTCAGATTTTATCAAATATTAAACATCATTTTGGGGAGGCAGCAAAAATCGCATCTTCAAGAATATGGGAAGAAATAAATTTTTTATTTGATCAGACTTTTTTAAAATAGTCTGATCAAATCTATTTATCTGAACAGAGATATACTTGATATAGAAGAATCAAATTCTTAATACCTTTTAGCAAGGATAATTGCCGGCCTAACATCACATCCCCTACCAATACTATTCTCATTTGTCTATCTGCTTTTTCGATTAAGGTGCTTACGGAACCATTCCTTAGCAAGTCTTGCGACCTCTTCTAAGCAACCTAGTTCTTCAAAAAGGTGTGTGGCATTTGGGATGATTTCGAATTTTTTAGAACAAGTTAATTGGGCAAAGGCTTCTTGATTTAATTCGATGACGCCAAAATCATTTCCCCCAACAATAAAAAGAGTCGGAGCAGTTACACTATTTAATATATTCATGGCTAGATCGGGACGTCCGCCTCGCGAAACAACAGCCTGAATTTTCTTACCCTTTTCCGAAGCTACTCGAAGGGCTGCTGCTGCTCCTGTACTAGAGCCGAAAATTCCTAAACCAAGATTTTGTGTGTCGGGTTGTTTTTCTAACCATTGAACCACAATATTTAATCGATCCGTAAGAAGATCGATGTCAAATCTTGTTTGATAATTTTCATCTTCTTGTTTAGAGAGCAAATCAATAAGTAGCGTTGCCAATCCTGCGTCATTTAAAATATCGGCTACGAAATTATTGCGAGGTGATAATCTGCTACTCCCACTCCCGTGGGCGAAAAGCACAATTCCTTGAGCAGATTGTGGAATCTTAAGCATTCCTTCCAATAGAATATCTTGATATTTTATCTGGACTAATTTTTCCATAATTTTATCCACCTTATTTTACAATGATAAACGCATATCGCTTTTCAGCCCATTTTTATAGAGATAGATTGCTCTGGTATTGGTCGCTATTGATTTTTAAGATAGACCACGATGTATTAGTTTTTAAGAATAAAAATTCATACATCGTGTTTTGTTTGTTTAAACTTTCCAACCTTTTTCTTGAATTGGATCGTATACGAAAGCTACTTTAGCTCCTTCTTTAAGAGATTTAGGAACATGTTCTGTAACAAATTGAACACGCGTTTGTTCGTCAGCATTATCGATATTGGATAGTTTTTCAGAATCCAGTTTGGCCAAAGAATCTAAAATATAGCCTCGCTCTACCGTTAGAGTATCGTATTTAAATAAGCGATTAGCAACGTTTGTAAGTTGTTCACGGTAAGCTGAATCTACAACTGAAGAGAGAATTTCTGTTGCCCACATCACATCATGACCTCGCGTTCCGATAGGCATGATAAAGCAAACTTGTTTTAGTAGAACATCCCATTGACTTTGATCAACGTTTAATAGACAATTAATAATTGTACTACGTTCAGCGTTAGAACATTTATCTGTAAATACATTGCGCAGAGAAAGATAAAGAGCCTGCAATATTTCAACAGGACGTTCAAATAATTTTTCTTCAAAACCTATAAACTCACTCTTTCCGCATTGCACAGGTTGCAAATGACTTATGTATTTTCTCTTTAATGCAAATGAATTGTTATAAGATTTTCTTGCTTCACTCGTATTATACAATAAAGATAAACTTGTTGTATCTGTATGAGGTTCATAAGGGTTCATATTTTTAAGTTTCTCCTGTTTAAGATTTTTTTTGTGGTCTTTAAGATTGCTCTGACTTAACTATTTCGTAAATATAGCCTAAAATGGATTAAAAGCCAAGACGTTATGGCAATATGCCAAGTGTGAATGAGTAGTCTCAGACCACATGACCCCTATATGTGCCGTAAGGATCGAAGTCGGGCACAGGGAGCGAGTTATAAGGGCGGTCGCCTTTCATATTACTCATTACCATTCAACTGCTATGAGTAAGATGATAAGGGGTTAGAGTCTGCTTATGATTTCTCCTCAACTCTTTTCTCCATGAATATCTTTATCCTTAAAAGGCTTATTTCTCATCTGTTTTCAATGCAACGTCCACCACGCCATTTACTTCAAACATGTCCATGAAGTGTTTATACATTTCTAGCCTGTCTTCTCCTCCGCTGGATGTCAAAAGCAACGCTTGGCCGTACTCTTCAATATCCTGTACGATTCATTCATGCCGGTAATAAGCTAGGATTACCCTATTGATGTCAGGCTTTCCGTAACCTTTATAAAACAATTCCTCTTCGCGGATTATCCCAAACAGGTCCTTCAATCGCTTTAATGACTACGTTTTCAAATTGGTTTATTTGTATTTCTTCTTTCAATTCATTAGGGTGATGCAAGTAAGCAAAAGAGAAGCCTTCTGAGATTTTCTCATGCACTCCTGTTTTGAATTCTTGATCAATGAAATTTGAAGTGTTCGATCTTTTTCCAATCTGTTAGAACTAAGCCGTTCTTGCTCATTCCCTTCCGAATAATATTTTTCAAGAGCGTGATCTAATTTGTGTTGTTTTGATTTTGCCATTTTTGAACCTCTAATCGATATTTAAACGTTGCCACGCAGTGAAAGAGCCTATTATTTGTTCAGCATTACTTGTTTTTCTTTTGCTTCATTTGCGTGCATTGTTACTCCTTCAGGGTCCATGTCATGAGAGCGTATAACTGCACTGGAGGACTGTATTTCACCCAAAGAAATAGGTTCATAAGCACCTCCTAAAAACTGGGCTAAGAGCCACTCGCTATAAGCTAAATAACACATAATATTATTGAATTTCGTAATGCCATGTCCTTCATCAGGGAAAGAGAGATAGGTGACGGGTAGTTGCTTTTGTTGCATTTTCTCAAAAATCTGGTCGGATTCAGAAGCTGCAACTATAGGGTCATTAACCCCATGAACAAGTAACAAAGGTTTTTGAATTTTATCTACATGATTTAGAGGAGAACAGCTCTCTAAATAGGGAATTTCATTCTCCTTATCTGGGTTGCCTCCCATACTTTTGATAAAAGCATTCTTTGTGAAGTACATCATTTTATCGGAAAGTGGAGATACAGGGAACTCCCAGTAAAACGGCACTCTATTTAAAACAGTTTTCAAATTTGAAGGACCACATATTGCAACGGCACAGGCAAATACATCTGGAGAAAAAGTAAGACTCGCTAAAGCCTCATAACCACCATAACTACCTCCAAAGACCGCAACTTTATCTTTATCGGCGATCTTTGAATCGATGCACCATTTTACCGCATCTAGAACATCTTGATGTGCTTTTTTCCCCCACTGCCCATTACCAGCATTGACAAAGTCTTTTCCAAATCCGGAAGACAAGCGGAAATTTACGCTTAAAACAGCATACCCACGATTAGAGAGCCACTGATGATCTGGAGAATATTCATAAATATCGCGAACTTTAAAAGGACCTCCATGAGGAACTACGACTAAAGGAAGAGGTTTTGTAGGTCTGCCTCCTTGATCCATGTCCTTTGGCAGCGTTAAGTAACTTACTAGATTGAGACCATCATTAGAAGGAATGACTATGGGATACATCTTAGCTAAATTAGCAAGCTTTGGGAAAGAGTAAAGCTGATAAAGATTTTTTATTGGCCGATTGTACAGCCAATATTCAACACCTTGGTCCGGAATACTATTCTTTAAAATCCAGAATTGATAATCACCTGAGTGGTCAAGAATATCGAAATTTACCCCTATCTTACTAGAAAGATAATTAATATCAGCTTTGATTCTTTCGTTAAGAGGATGAAGTTCTTGGTGTGTAAAGTAAGTAGAGTAGGCTACCGGCTTATTATTTTCAAAATAGACATCTATAATATCGCTTCGTTGGTCTTTTCCTAATAAAATCTCTGTACGAGTTACATCAAGAAAAATCTTTTTTAGTTGTGTTGTATCGCTCCCCCTATTATCTAAAAGATAAAGAGCATTTTCTTGATCATCAAATCGTAAACATTCAGTATGAAAAGCATCTTCCGCAGAAACATTGAAAAGAACACCGTTCTTTTTATCTAACAATGTAAGAGAGCTATCTTCATTCATGCGCACTTTTACAACTAAATTTAATTTGTTATCGAAAACAAAATTAATAAATTCATCGTTTTGATAGAACATTTTAAGAGAATCGTTTGCAAAATCTAGTAGGTAGAGATCGTGAAATTGGGGATTACGATTGTTAATACCAATAACTGCTTTAGAATCTGTTGTGCTGACATAAAATACCTTGGCATTAATATCTTTATATTCAACTGTAAGATCCTTAATCTTATGAGAACCTAAGTCAACTGAATATAATCTAAACTGTCCAGTGCCATTAGTATCTTTAAGGAGGAGGATATTTTTATTGTTAGGAAGCCAATAAAACCCCTTAATTTCAGGTTCTTTAAAATCTGTAATTTGTTGTGCCCCTTCAAGAGAAAGTCCAGGAGTAATATAGAGATTCATCGTCCCTTCTCTGTCAGCTCCCACATAGGCCAAGCGATGAGAATCAGGACTGATCTTTATTGCCATACATGGAGGTTTTTTGAATAATTCTTCGCGAGGAATTAACTCGCCAGAGATCAGAGAACAAGGAATTAACAAATTAGCAAGGCCAAATAAAATTTTGTTTTTCATAACATCTCCGGCTTAGAGTCTCTTAAAATAAGCATTTTTGCACACGGTTCATAGGAAATTCAAGCAAATTCACTATCGAATTTAAGAAATGCTTCAGTGGTACTTCGAGCTCGATCAACGCCCTCTGCATCAGCATGTATAGTCGAAGCCACTTGAACAAAGAGATTGGCCAATGGCATATCCACACCATCACAAATTAAACGCTTAATACTTGCTGCATAATCATTCTTCCAAGCCGGGTCAACTGGGAGTGGTGCTTGGGTCGGCCGCCCGGGAGTTGCGCTGAAAAACAAAGTTCTTCAATAAGAGTTTTCTGATTTATAAGCCGTAAGCCACAATTCGGCCTTTCGAATTTTGGGGATGATGGCACTTTCGTTTTTACTGAAAATTTTCATCAAAGCTAAAGTGCGGTAATTTGACGAAAATAAAGGTTGATGTTTTTGAAGAAAACGCCAAAAAAGACCATCCCATATCTCTGTCCACTCACCTTTAGGGTAGTTACTCATTTTTGTAATATAATTAGAAGAGGCAATATAAGGTTTAGTGACAATAGTGCCTCCATCGGCATATTGACTCATCCCAAATACATTGGGTACCATTACCCAGTCATAAGCATCTACAAAATTTGCCATAAACCATTTATAAATTTCTTGCGGTGAAATTTCTGTCAGCAATAAAAAATTCCCTAAAACCATCAGACGCTCAATATGATTGCAGTATCCGGTTTTTAAAACCCTTTTAATGATGGTGTCGATAGGTAAAATGCCAATAGCGCCTTTCCAGAACTTCTCAGGAATGCTCTCATGATGATTAAAAAAATTAAATGAACGTTGAAATGAACCTTTAAAAATATAGGAAGCTCGTACAAATTCTCTCCAGCCCATAATTTGTCGCAAAAAGCCCTCCAGCGAATTTATAGGAATCGAATGTTTTTCAGCATGATGGATGGCAGCTTGAATCACTTCAAGGGGAGTCAGAAGGCCAATATTTAATAAAGGGGAGAGCACGCTATGAAAAAGAAAAGAGTCTTCTTTTTGAATAGCATCTTGATAGGCACCGAATAGTGGTAGTTTATTTTTTAAAAAAGTCTGAAGTGCCTCGTGAGCCTCTTTATGAGTTGTTGGATATAAAAAGGGAGAAACCTCCCCAATAGCATCAGGAAATTCCCTTTCCACTTCTGCAATCACCTTTTCAATATATCGGTTTTGGCAAGGGAGAAACATAGAGGGAATAGGAAGATCTTTAGGAATTTTTTTTCTATTTTCGATATCGAAGCTATATTTACCTCCGACTGGATTTTTGCCTTGCATCAGGATATCCAAGGTTTTTCTGTTGGTAAGCATAAAACTGGGCCATTGAATAATGCTCTTTATTACAAAAAAGGCCCTTAAGTCAAAGCTGGAATGAGATAAAGCCTGGTGCGGGATAGAAATAAATTTTCCACCCATATTTTTCCGCCCCTATCGTTAAGATCACGTAGAAGCCATTCATCTGCAAATTCAGCGACGTAAATAGTTTTGATATGCTTTTTACCCAGGATATCAAAAAAATCATCCCCGCTTTGCGAGATCTTTGGAAGGGATATAAAATTAATTTTGGTGCTGCTTGGGAAGCATTTCGGCATAACTGTGCATCGCAGATCTTAAGGAGAACCAGTCTTTGTTTGTGAAATAGTTGGACTTTAAAAAAAAGAAACTCTTCCACAAGGTAAATGTGGCGTCCAGAGGCTAAGCAAGGATGGTGGTAGGAATAATTGGTCTGGAAATATGAGCGTAATATCCGTCATGTTCTTACTATGATCCCACTAATCTAAGTCTTGAAGCATCGTTGGCTATCAACAACTCCCCGGCCGGGTTATAGCATAATTTACCAGGATGTGGCAAGTCGCTTCGCAAAAAACGAATCTGCTAAAGCACATGCCCCATCAAGGACAACCGAGGTGATTGATTTTGATAATGTTTTGTCAATCTCTCAAAGACGTTCATAGGGAAATTCTCTTGTTTAAAAGCTGTGTTTCAAGCGGTGGGAAAAGAGCGTCGAGCCATTGAATGGCAAGAGCTTCTTCTTCTTAAAGAACAGTTTCAACTAAGCATGGGAGCTATTTGCTATCGTCTTAAAGATTTGGGAATCTTTTAAAGCGCCTTGCCATTGGTGCCTGACCTGATATTCTGACATTTGCCTACAATGATAACGTAACCTCCCAGGAGGGCAAATGTCAGAATGTCAGGTCTGGAACCAAGGCTAAACGTTACCTCTCAGAATTTAGTATCTTGTTATTAATTGAAAACGACGCTTTTTTCAGTTGCGTAAATCTTGGGGGTAAGGGACTGTGCAATAATAACTTGTATGATTGGGCAACGCGAAAGCTCCCGTGGTTAAGCGATCGAAAGTGACCCCATATTATAATATGGGGTCACTTTCGATCGCTTAACCACGGGGCTTTGGCGCAGCCCAATCGTGCAAGTTATTGTTGCACAGTCCCTAACGTTTCAGCCTTGGTTCCAGACCTGACATTCTGACATTTGCCCTTTAGGAAGCAATGTTATCGCATCGGCAAATGTCAGAATATCAGGTCTGGAACCAATGGCAAGGCGCGAACTTGTTATTTAGGAGAGCCGGGAATAGAAATTCCTTCAGAAAAAGATCATGCCTTTAACCAAATGCTGTTTCATGCTCTTGGTGAAGAATATATTGGGGAACCAAAAGCCGCAGAACTGTTAACTTGACCTCAGTTATTTTTCGACTCCCTTATGAGATCGCAGTTTCTGATATCCTATTTGAATTTGCTCTCGAAAAACCTTTAAACGTTGGAGATTCAGATTGTTAGTCCTTAGCTAATTTTTCAATAACATTATTTCCATCTCGTCTTAAATTGCTGTAACAGTGTATAGTAAGTCTGCTACCTTCGTTTTTTTGCATATTTTCTTAATCATTAACCAAAACGAATCTTTGTAATCATGAGTATTATTTCTGTCGATTCTCTGTCGAAAGAATTTCTTGTTCCAAAACGCAAGCATGGATTTTTTGGAAATTTAGCGTCACTTTTTAAACGAGAATATGTAAAAAAGACCGCCCTTGACCGAATTAGTTTTGATATCAATGAGGGAGAATTGGTTGGGTTCATAGGCCCAAACGGTGCAGGTAAAAGCACAATGGTAAAAATCTTATCTGGCATCTTGGTCCCAAACAGCGGTAGTGTCAAAGTCTTGGATAGAATCCCATGGGAGCATCGAATTGAAACAGTGGGCCAACTAGGGGTCGTTTTTGGACAACGTACACAACTGTGGTGGGATCTCCCTGTTATTGAGTCATTCGAGTTGCTAAAAGACATTTACAACATTTCTGATAAGGAATACAAAACGACTCTTCATTCCCTCTCAGAAGTTCTTGAATTGTCAAAATTGATGCATGTGCCAGTCCGTCAATTGAGTTTAGGGCAACGGATGCGCTGCGATATTGCCGCTTCACTACTGCACTCGCCCAAAATCCTATTTTTAGACGAACCGACAATAGGTTTAGATGCTGTCAGCAAGTTAGCAGTTCGCGACTTCGTTCGTCATCTTAACAAAGAACGTAACGTAACAGTTTTGCTCACAACGCACGATATGGATGATATCGAGTCTCTATGCAGTCGTGTGATTATACTAAACGAGGGTCAAATTTACTTGGATGGTACATTGTCGACTTTGCGCAAAAAGTTGTCTCCTGAACGTCGACTGATTGTAGATTTGATTGACGAAAATGACACAGTATCTGACCCATATGCCATGCTTATTAAGCAAGAAGGACATCGCGTCTGGTTAAGTTTTGACCCAACAAAGATTACAACTACTGAATTGATTACACGCATTACCTCGAAACATTCTATAAGTGATTTGTATGTCGAAAATCCGTCTATACAGGAAATTATCGCAAAATTTTACAGAAATACGAATCTATGAAGGCATATCTTGCGATACTTTATGCCCGTATGGCAACGCTCTTTCAATACCGTGGTGCTGCTTTCGCTGGGGTGGCTACGCAAATATTTTGGGCCATTATTAAAACTATGATTCTTACAGCGTTCTATGCTCAGAATTCTGTTTTACAGCCTATCACCCTAACTCAAGCTATCACATTCATATGGCTAGGACAGGCCTTACTGGCATTATTACCATGGAACATCGACAAAGAGCTTGAAGCGCAGGTCAAAAACGGCAATGTATCTTATGAACTTGTACGGCCTATAAATCTTTATTCCCTTTGGTATGCCAGAGCTTTTGCTATAAGAACAGTCCCAACTATTATGCGTTGTATACCAGTATTCATGGTTGCAATACTGTTTTTCGGGCTATCTGCAGTTTCTTGGGCTGCTTCACTGACTTTTGGAATTTCACTAATTTTGGGTGCTTTCCTGTCGGCTGCTATCACTACATTAATTATCATTAGCCTTTTTTGGACTATTTCAGGCGAAGGTATTCAGCGTCTGATGCCTCACGTAGCTCTCCTTTTATCTGGCTTAATCGTACCTTTACCACTATTTCCTGAATGGCTTCAACCTTTTCTAAACCTTCAGCCCTTCAGAGGGGTCATAGACATTCCTAGCAGGCTATACACTGGAGTAATTCCAATTCAAGAATCTTCTTATTATTTAGGATTCCAACTGCTTTGGATTTTGATTTTGGTTGGAGTTGGTAGGTGGCTAATGAGTCGCGCTTTAAGACAAATTGTAATTCAGGGCGGATGATTCATGGACAAGCTTCGACTTTTTTTCAAACTAATCGCAATTTCATTCAAGTCTCAAATGCAGCACCGCGCTTCTTTTTTGATGCTGATTTCTACATATTTTTTGTCGACATTTATTGATATTATTGGGATATGGGTACTTTTTGACAGATTTGAAATGGTTCAAGGATGGTCATTAAAAGAAGTAGCAGTCATTTACGGAATTATGCATATAGGATTTTCAATTCCTGAAGCTTTTGCAAGAGGTTTTGATAATTTTGGATTGTTAATCAGAAATGGCGATTTCGACAGAGTATTGCTCAGACCTCTTGGTACTTTATTCCAAATGGCTTCTCGAGAAATTCAATGGATGCGTCTTGGGCGTTTATTGCAAGGGTGCATCATTTTGGCGTGGGGCTGCTTAGAACTTCAATTTTCTTTGAGCTCTCTACATATCCTGATTATATTTTTAGCTATCTTAGGTACCGCAGCAGTCTTTTATGGACTTTTTATTCTGCAAGCTACGTTGACATTCTGGACTACTGAAACTCTAGAATTAATGAATATCACTACTTTTGGAGGTCTTGAGGTTGGACAATACCCTATCAGCATCTACAATCCTATCTTGCGAGGATTTTTTACTTTTATTATCCCTTTGGCATGTGTGGCCTATTACCCAATTGCCACTGCATTGAATCATGAAACAATTCCTATGTGGCTTGGGACTATTGCTCCGTTGGGTGGCCTTGTATTCCTTTATTTTTCCATCAAGCTATGGAAACTGGGCGTTCGACATTACAGTTCAACAGGAAGCTAGCTTCTGAAAACCAAGTATCTTCATCTATTAGAGGCAAAATCTCTTCAACATGTTTTGTTTCTAAGATTTTTGCTTCGACCTCCAATGAACCTAGACAACAAAGTGCCTTTATAACTAATCGAATTTTTAACAAAAACACCCAATCAAGTCAATTGGGTTTTAATATTAAGTTAAGGGATCAATAGATGGATAGTGAATGATGTCGTATACGGTTGAACTTTGTTCAGAAAAGTTGCGATAACCATGAGGTTGGCATGCGTCAAAACGAAGGCCTTGACCTTTAGTTAATAATTTCCAAACTGAATTAGAAAAGACTTCCATAGATCCTTCAGCTACTAGTACGTGTTCGATAACATTTGGTTGATGTGGAGGAGATATGTGCTCACAACCTGGCAAGAGTTCGATTAAAAACATCTCGCACTTGAGTTTCTCATCAAAAGGAAAGATCGGAAATACTTTAATTTTGTCATCACTTGGGTGAAGGGTTTTGGTCTGGCCAATACTATGTTCTGGTTGGTCATCGGCTATAAAAAGGGAAAAGGGGACGTTAAAACCACTGGCAATTTTCCATAGAGTAGAAATGGTTGGGCTAGATTCTGCACGCTCAATCTGACCAAGCATTGCTTTGCTTACGCCTGTCTCTTGAGCAGCTTTATCAAGGCTCCAACCTCGCTCTTTTCGCAATGTCTTTAAAGTTGATGCAATACGATTTAATATTTCCATCATAAAAGCTTACATTAAAATTTACTTGTGCGTTATAACGCACATCTGCTAAAATAGGCTAATTGTACAAGATAACGCACAAAATTTATAGGAGAAAATATGACAACACTTAGCAAGAGCGCAGAGATCGTACAAAGAGCCCTTGGTGAAAAAAAAGAGCTTCAAAAAGTAACAGGTGGAAAAGTCATTTCTGTAAAGGAATCAACATGAGAAAGGTCTTTTGGGATAATCCTTACCAACAAAGTCTTGAAACGAAAGTGAGCCAAGTCGATGAGAATGTTATTGTTTTTGCTGAAACAATCGGCTTTTCAGAGTGTGGGGGGCAAGAAAGTGATGTAGTGACAGTCAATGATATTAGAGCCATATCTTCACATATGGACAAGTGTGCCCCTTTTTTGATTTATTATACCTTTCCGGAGGGTCATGGTTTTGTTCCAGGGGCAAATGTCATCATGAAAATAGACTGGTTACGCCGTAATCGATTAATGCGTTTGCATTTTACGTGTGAGTTGATTCTTGTTCTCATGAATCGCCTGTTTAATGAAGCGCCGGAGGGTGTCGAGCTTAAACCTGAAGACATTGATACAGTTATCAAAAAAAGAGGGGCTCATATTGCTGAGACAGGAGCTCGTGTAGATTTTGAATGTGATGTGAACATTGCTGTGTATTTTCCAAAGCTTCTCGAAGAGTACAATAAAATTATTTCTACCGATCTCCCAATTGAAAAAGGATTTCTTGATGAACTCAATCAAATTCGTTATTGGAGGCTGCCTAATATCGCAACAGTTCCGTGTGGAGGCACTCATGTTCATTCAACTAGAGAAGTAGGGTTTATCGAGCTCAAACGAGATAGAGCAAACAAGGGTGTAGAAAGAATCAGGATCTCCCTTAAGGACAATCATAGCTCAGAAATTTTAGAACAAAAAATTTGATTGGAAAATTTTTCAACAATAAAGCGGTCATTTTTTAAGATATTTCTATTTCAGACTTGAAAAGAGCTTTCTCTCTTCTTGATAAATAGCTGTAATACGACAGGGCGTTGTAGCGCATCTTTGCTCTTTATTTGCTTATGTTCGCTAAAACCGGACTTTTGAAATAAACGTATAGAAGCTTTATTTTGAATATCGGGATCGGCTAAACAATACTGATAAAAAGGCCAAATCCACTTTTCCAAAAATCTAATTAGAATCATGTAGCCCATGCCTTTTCCTAAGAAACTTTCTTCTCCAATCAATAGGTCTATCCCTGCAGCATTTTCGATAATTTCATAAGGCAAGTCTTGTTCCTCCCAAGGATGATCTTTAAGAGGATAGCTTTGGATATAACCAATTGGTTGCTTTGAATGAAATATTACAAAACATTTCATGTGTTTTGCACCTTGAACATAGGGTAGCAATTTTTTCTGAACGTCTTCAAATGTCCAAGACCTTAGAGAATAAAATTTTTGAACATGTGATTTATTGAACCACTCATGAATGATTTGAAAGTGAGATTGATTAAGACATTCGAATGATAATTCTTCCATTAATTTATCTTCCTAATACCATTTTGTTGCCATAGCTTTAAGAGATTTTGTTCTTTCATTCTATCGATGCCTATTTGTATGTCATCTTTCTGCTTTTGTTTTTCCCAATCAATAATTGCTGAAATTGTTTGCGCTAGTGGACGGAATGTAAGACCGGCTTGAATAGCCTTTTTTACATCAACATTTAGAAAGCCTGGCATTTTGCGCTTATATGAAAGCCATAAAGGCAATTCGGCCCAGTCTTGCACTCCATGTTCAATAAGAAAATCCTCATTCACCCAAGTAAATGAAACATCTTTTTTGCTGATTTGCGAACACGTTCTTAGCAATTCCTCAAAACTTATGGGAAGTTTGGGTCCTGTTGCATTATAGAAACCTGTTTCTTGCCTTTCGACCATAGAAACAATCCATTTTGCCAGATCTCGCACATCTATAAATTGAAGATTCTGTGTTGGTGACCCCGGTGCTAAAATTTCACCTCCATCCAAAACGCGTAAGGGCCAATAGGCAAATCTATTGGTAGGATCACGAGGCCCTACAATAAGACCTGGGCGAATAACTAAAAAATTATTTGGAAAATAAGATTCTATAATTCCTTCACAAGCCGCTTTTAATGCTCCGTAGGTTTTCTCATTGATTTCTTCATTTGCCTTATCTTCAAGTTTCGCTAAAGAAATAATCTTCATGAATGCTAAGCGAATGAAAATTCTCATAGACACCTATAGTAGAGATGAAAGTATAATGCTACTTGATACGGGTGTCCAGCCTATTGAAAGCACTCTTAGAGTAGCTGCTCAATATTCCCCACAATTAGTTCCATTATTTTTAGAAAAAGGGGTAAAACCTACAGATATGACCTTATATGTTATTGCCCGATATTCCCCACAACATGTTAACCTAGTTTCTGATTTCTCCTAAATAACAAGTTTGCGCCTTGCCATTGGTGCCTGACCTGATATTCTGGCATTTGCCAATGCGATAACATTGCTTCCTAAAGGGCAAATGTCAGAATGTCAGGTCTGGAACCAAGGCTGGAACGTTAGGGACTGTGCAACAATAACTTGCCCAATCATACAAGTTATTATTGCACAGTCCCTTACCCCCAAGATTTACGCAACTGAAAAAAGCGTCGTTTTCAATTAATAACAAGATACTAAATTCTGAGAGGTAACGTTTAGCCTTGGTTCCAGACCTGACATTCTGACATTTGCCCTCCTGGGAGGTTACGTTATCATTGTAGGCAAATGTCAGAATATCAGGTCAGGCACCAATGGCAAGGCGCTTTAAAAATCTGTTATTTCCCGATAGGGGGCGCCGCAGGCGACTGTCTCGCTTTGCGTAGAAGCTTATAATCGCTTCCTGAACGAATACAAGAATATTCCTAGCTTGTTTTTAAAAGCCAAGTGTCGAAATTTATCCCCATCATTATTGCCAAAGACACCACGTAAAGGAGCTTGTAACCCTTGAAAAAAATGAAGGATGAAAGGAGATACCCAATCACCACAATGAAAAACCCAAGATACATTTTCATCGTTGAAGTGTTTAACAGCCTTTTGAATCAAATCACCTTGGTCGTGAGTATCAGAAAGAACTCCTATTTTCATATTTCTCCCAATTTATTGTTTTTCTGCAAAAATTTTTATAATTGGATGCGTATGATAATCGGATCTCTTATTCGCTATTTCCACATCCACTACCTGAAATTTCGCTTTGCTAAGTAACTCGACTAGTTCACCCGGTTCATAAAAAGACCAATATTTTTCTAGCCCTCCATAACGATCATCAGCTCCAAAAGATTCGTCGATATGGCTTTGCTTTACAGAAAGATAAAGAACTCCTTTTGATTTCAAAATGATACGCATCTTATCAAGAACGGAGGGAATATTTTGCTTTGGAACATGCAATAAAGCACAATTTGCCCAAACCCCATGAAAAGATTCCGAAGCAAAGGCTAATTTCTCTATATCCATGACGTGAAAAGAACAGCAAGAAGCGTTTTGTCTTGCAAGCTCAATCATTTTGGCTGAAAAATCCACGCCAGTAACCTCAAAACCAAAACTAGAAAACACTTTTGCATCTCTCCCAGGGCCACAACCAATATCAATGATTTTTGCGCCTCTTGGAAGTCTTGCAATAAATTTTTGAGCTTCTTCTTTTGGATGGAGATCGATGGTGTTTAAAGCATAACGTGATGCAGACGCCTCATAACTGTTAAAGGTCACTAATTTCTTCATAACCTTATCGACAAATCGCTTCATGTGAGGATCTGTGCGTTCATAAGGAATTTCTTTCTGATGAAACCACTGAATTTGGTAAAACTCATCTGTATCAAATGTTAAAGGTGTTTCTCGATTGCCCCTTAGAACATACCAAAGGGAGACATCTGTATGACGAGCCACATTTCCTACAGTGTTTGTAACAGTTAAGAAAAGAGGATCTTCAAACAAAAATTCTGCATCTATTCCTAACTCTTCTTTAGCTTCTCGTTTAACAGTCTCTTTTGGATGTTCATTAAGCTCTACATGTCCTCCAGGAGGCAGCCAAAGTTCAGCTTTCTTATGGTCCACAAGTAGAAGTTCATTGGTTTGAGGATCTATGACGATGAAGTAAGAGACCAAGTGAATGTTTGGTTTATCTGGCTTTGCAATTCGAAAAATCTCTGCACCTGATGCAATCCAATCTTTAACAAAATCAAGCTGCTCTCTTTCTGCAATGTCAAATGGAATGATAGAATCAACAGTTGTTAGGATTTCTTCTCGGATTACAGAGGTTATCATTTTACCGTTTATCCCCATAAAGCATATCTTCAAGATTCTGTTTTACAACTGGCCATTCATGATCAAGTTTTCGATACCAAGCTGTATCCCGATTATAATTCTCGTTTTGTCAATAAGGATTCTAATATTTTCATAGGTTCTTCCTAATTAAATCCTGTCGGATCAAGCTCTCTTACATCGAATACCCCTTTCAGAAGAGTACCGAAGTATTCATAAGCTTGAATGCTTCTTGCTGTGGTATTTAAAGTAGGTGGGGGATAGGTAATTAAATCTTCTGAATCAATAGCCACTACCGTAACAGCTTCTAAACTTTCGTTGTTCTGATTGAGACGATAGATGGTCACGTGCGCATTATTTGAGAAAGTAATATAGATCCGTTTTTTTCCTTGTCTGCCTTGCCATGAACTTCCAGCGCCAAAATAGTGTTGATCATAGAATTGAGAAATTTGCCCTAATCCTTCGTTTGTTGGAGATTTTTCAATAGATTTCCATTCAGTATCATGCTCAAACCCAAAACGTAAGACCTTTTCAGTTCCAAAAAACGATTCAAATTCATCATAAACGATTTCTTGAGCATAGTTTTTATATCTATTGATTTGTCCATTATAAGGATCCCATCCAACACGCGCTGCATGTGGAGGAAATAAAATAATTTTGTCTGAAAAAGGCTGTAAAATAGCCCATAAAGCTTGAGAACGGCACCATCCACCGGAACAGACGGGATAAACTGCATCTCCGAGATTGATCTGAATTTGTTGCTTATTGGATTCTAAATTAGGAATGCATTTTAAGATTCCGCCTTTGCAAAGAAAATTTTGTAAACACTTTTGGACACTCGTATTTGGATTTCGTTCTAAGTCATCGTCATTTTTAAAAGGTACTGTCGCTGAGATACTTGTAATTTGTAGTGACAATTCAGAAATGGAATCAAGGACCATATTTGACTTAGAAAAATCTTGACCCGCTGTGATTTTGTTTGGTATCGCTACCGTGATCATTCCAGCCTTAGAAGCGGCTTCAACACCTGCTCCAGAGTCTTCAATCACTAAACAGCGATCAGGAGGAATGTTAAGCTTTTTTGATGCTTCTAAATAGATGTATGGCTTAGGTTTGTTTTTGCCTTCAAGATCCACATAATTTTCTAAATCATCTGAACCTGAAATTATTAAATCAAATGCCTGTTCCAATCCAATCTGTTTCAGATTAAGAAGAATTTCACTTTTAGAGGCAGAAGATGCTAAACCCAGCTTTATTCCAAGTGCATTTTTGTTTTGAGACAGATAACTAGCAAAGTTCACTGTTTCTTCAATTGGGTGTATCCCACATTCTTGCAATTTCTGATATTCACTACGCCTCAAAAGAATGACTTTCTCCGGAATTGATATGCCTTTAGCTTGTTCTAACATCTCGACAATCTTTTTTGAACTATGACCAGCTACAGCTTTATATTCTTGGATGGAGAGTTCGATATCTAGAGTAGCTAAAGCTTGTTGCCATGCAAGGAATTTTAAATGTTCGGTGTCTACCAAAACCCCATCACAATCAAAGATAATTGCATCCACGCCCCCAAAGAGCGGGGTTAAAACTGAAGCTACTAAGCTGGGACTTTTACAAAATATACAAACCATTATCAACCTGACAAAGATATTTTTTAGCATTTTTTATTTCCTTCATAACCTGCAAAGCAATATTTACCTGAAAACGCTTTAGCTACAATTCGATCTCTTTCAAAAGATAGAATCGTATAAATCTCAGGAACGTTATCTCTTATATTGGGACCACAAATATTGTCTCCCATAGCCGGACAAGTGATGTATGGAATACCATCGATTTCCTTTGCATGGAAATAGTGTAGATGAGCTTGTAATACTGCCAATACATGACTGGACGTCGCAATGACTTCTCTGATTTCTTCCTGATTTTTTAGAAACAGAGCTGATTTATTGCGGTTATCACTTGCTTCGAAGAAGAAATTACCATTTACATCATGATCATCTATTGCACAATGCGTAAAAACGATTGCAGGTTGTTTAACCTGTTTTAGCAGGTCCCTTAACCAGCCTAATTGCTCAGAAGGGAGTGAACGAATTCTATGATCTTTGGGGTCAAATTCTAGGCCAAGCCATATCAAGGTAAAATCACCAATTTTTTTATAACCATAACTCTTTTGAGTGAATCCATTATCATGCCAAGCATTTTCAACATCATCTAACAACATGTTCTTCAGCTCATGATTACCCAATAAATGAACGACAGGGCATTTTATTGATTCAAAATTGGAAATTAAACGGCGGTATTTTGTAACATCAAGCTCTTTTTCTTCACTTCGGATAAGATCGCCAAGGTTGACTAATGCTTCAGGAGTATGTTCTGAAATTATTCCTTGCAAGAAGCCTTTCAGCATATCTTCAATCAAATGAGATGAAGCTCGTACTTTGCCATTATGTTCCAAACATTTTCCAACATGAATGTCATTAACGATTGCGATTTTCATAAGTTTTTCCTAATAAGCTCAGCTGTCTGTTGAAGCTCTTCTGAATGTAATCATCATAAAACTTAAGCACTGTTACTCAACAAGTTATAAAAAGTGGGGCAACTTGGACTTGAACCAAGGACCAGCGGGTTATGAGGGCGGTCGCCTTTCACATTACTCATTCAACCGCTATGAGTAAGATGATAAATGGTTTATGCCTAAAATGCTACTGGATTTTATTGAATTTGACTGGCAGAATATGCCTTTCACTGCACCACTAGTGCACCGCAGATTATTTGAATCAAAGTATTTTATAGGCTGTTCTTGCATTTTTATTAGTTAATTTTCCTTGTTTGTTGATAATAAAAATATTGACCGACCAAAGCTTTTGCCATTCGAGTCAAAACTTGCTCGCAACTGCACTTAGCACATGAGTCAACGATATGAGTATCAATTGCGTATTTTAAATTTTATGTTTGTGATCCGAAAGAACTTCATCGATTATACGCCAACATTGCTTGGACTCTGAATTATTGCGATTATTTTGTCATTCGGCAATCTCCGCATTCTTTGGAATTAATTTCTGGAAGATACGGATCATGCATTCCTTTTCCTCTACAGTAAGATTATGAAAAAATTCTGTGTCTTTTGTTTCAACAGCAGGCAGTGCTCTCTTAAGAATATCTGAACCCTTCATTGTTAAAATCGGATTTTTTGCTCTTCCATCAGAGGATTTTTCACGCATAATGAGTTCTTTTTGCTCTAGCCCTTTTATGATCTGAGAAACAGTGTTTGGATCAAGTCCCGCCATTTTGCCAATGAGAGCTTGAGTCACACGATCTCCTTTTCTGGTTAACCACCCTAAAGTAGCAAGAATGACGAATTGCGGATGAGTCAGACTCATTGATTTAAGCATCACTTCAATCGACCCACGCCACGCTGTGCTAATATGCCATAAGAGGAAGCCAGGGCTACGATCTGGAGTATCATGAACACTGATCTTTTTAAAATTGATGCTTTTCTTCATGATCAAACTCCCATTGCTCTGGAGATGACTTGAAACTCTTGTTGCGAAATTTCAAAACAACCTCTTCTAAAAGGAAATCCCCATTTTTGCTTATCCTTTATGAAAGATAGCTCATTCAACAAGGTTTGGATAGGAATCTCTCGGCATTTCAGAAAAGACACATCGCGACGCCAAGGAACAAAATCTTCACTCATAGCAAAAAGATAAGGGTCACCTTCTTTGATTTTTCCTATTGCCGTGAAAGATTGGCAGGGTTCCTTTTGCCCAAATTTTATAGTCGGGGAATAATAGACAATCCAATCGCCTTCCTTCATTTGATTTAATGGGCCAACTTTTCCATGGCAAACCTGAGCAAATCCACCTAATATTCCTCTTTGCACATGCTCTTTGGATGCGACTCCTATCCAGTACCGTGTCATTATTTTTCCTCGTGGAGTTTGTATATCCTAATTCTGTGTCCATCAGGATCAAGAACAACAAAAGTGCGTCCAAAGTCCATGTCTGTTGGTTTTTGAGCGATTGTCACATGCTTTTTACCCCATTGCTCATACAAAGCATCTACATCTTCAGTTGGAAAGCATATTTCCAACGCGCCAGCAGGAGCAACAACTTGTGGTTCTGCTGTATATTTGGACCATAAGCCAAGCATCACTCCATTTTTGAGGGCGAACATAACAAATGTGGGTGATTCCTCAATCGGTTTGATCTCAAATATCTCTTGATAAAAGAGAGCGCTTTTTTGTGGATTTGAAACGAAAAGAAGAATGAATCCTAAGCTTGGTGTGAACATGGTTATCTCCTGGTTAATGATTATATTGTACGTATACGTATTATATTTGTCTATAGATGTATTTTTTTAGATAGAAATAGACAAAAATGTCTTAAATAGACTATACTGTCTATTTAAGGAGTTTTTGAATGAATGAGTTAGAACATTATAAGCCAGTCGCGGAGGCTATTAGCCTTCTACTTTTTCCTCATGCTGAAGTGGTTATCCATGATCTTCGTACTGGCTGTATCAGAGCCGTTTTTAATAATCTCTCCAAGAGAAGAGCAGGCGATGAGTCTTCATTAGATGAAATAGACAAACTGTCTGATACCCAAGAGGTATTTCCTCCTTATTTCAAAATCAACTGGGATGGAAGAAAAATGAAGTCGGTAACAGCTGTCTTGCGCAGCAGTCAAGGCAAGCCGATTGGTCTGTTATGCATTAATCTCGATATTTCAAAGTGGGAGGAAATGCATCATTTCATTCTTGACTTGATCAAACCAGCGACAGAGATGCCTGACTTTCTATTCAAGAATGATTGGAGAGAGAAAATCAACATATATGTCTCTTGCTATCTCAAGCAACATGCCTTGTGTTTAGAATCTCTTGATAAAGCAGAGAAAAAAGAATTATTGCTCGCTCTTCATAAAGAGGGCGCGTTTAACACAAAAAACGCTGCTTCTTATGTCGCTGATGTTCTACAAATTTCACGAGCCACAGTTTACAATTACCTGAAGGATAAACCATGAAAATACCACCGTTTAAGTTAGAAGAATTCTGGAAGAAATATGAGTTTACATCTCCCTATTTGCTTTGCTGTTCGGATGCGGAAACTTGGAGCTTACAGCAACTGCTAGCTCTTGCTGATTCTGAATCTTTGAAGCTTTGGGAGTCATTAGCTCTTGGATACACAGAATCACCAGGACATCCTTTGCTTCGGGAACAGATTTCTCATTTGTATGCTTCCTTAAATTCGGATCAAGTTCTTACCTTTGCAGGCGCTGAAGAAGGAATTTATTGTGCAATGAGAGTTTTAGTGCAATCTGGAGATCATGTGATTACGATTGATCCCTGTTATCAATCACTTGCCACTCTTCCAGAAACGTTTGGAGCTACAATCACAGCAATTCAGCTGCATCCTGAAAATCAATGGAAGTTGAATTTAGAAGAGGTTCAAAAAGCATTTCAGCCAAATACCAAGCTTCTTATTCTCAACTATCCTCATAATCCAACAGGAGCCCTTCTAGAGAAAAAGATATTGGAAGGCTTAATCGCGCTGGCAAGAAAAAATGGAGCTTATATTTTTTGTGACGAAGTGTACCGATATTTGGAAATAGATGAAAAGGAAAGAATGCCTTCAATTGCCGATGCATATGAAAAAGGAATCTCTCTTAACGTGATGACAAAATCATTTGGCCTAGCCGGCCTTAGAATCGGCTGGATAGCTACTCGAGATGCGACCTTCTTAAGTGAGGTAGGCTCTTATAAATTGTATACTTCTATCTGTAATAGTGCTCCAAGCGAGATTTTAGCTATCATTGCCCTCCGTTCTAAGGAGAAGATTCTTGAGCGTAATCGAGAGATTGTCTTACAAAATCTACAAATCTTAGAGGCATTTGTAAAACGGAATCGGCAATATGTATCTTGGATACGTCCTCAGAGTGGAACAATGGCTGTTTTACAGCTTTTGTTACCTGTATCCATTGAAGATTTTGCTGAAGATTTGGTTCGCTCCGAAGGAGTGTTAATTATGCCCGGTCCTGTATTTGATCTCCCAGGAAACTTTTTTCGCATCGGTTTTGGCAAGAAAAATATGCCTGAAATTTTGAAACGTTTTGAAACCTATCTTCAATCCCAAGGAGACCGCTATGCAGCATCTTAGTAAACAAGCCAGTTGTCTACGTTCATAAAGCATAGAGCTGATTTTCTTGCGTAAAGTTCTGACATTCCATTTTTCTATGCGACACATCTCAGCATAGAAATCACGTTTTAATAGATCTTTGAGTGGAATTAATTCAATAAAATGACTCCAGCTCAATTGTCGCATCAGTGTCGCGACAATTTGCTCATCAGGGAAGACTTCTACAAATTGCAACATTCTTCGAAGGCTTTTCTCTGCAAAGCCTTGTCCAAACTCCATCGCCAATTGTCGCGACACTGTCGCGACAATCTCCTTTCCATAATCTGCACGCTTTTCTTGTAGAATTTCCGAACGGATTCGATAGCCAATTTTCCAATAAAGAGCGGTAAGACTTGAATTGATTGCAATCGCTATAGATTGACGAGTATTTTCGTTCCCATTGTTTGCATACTGTAGGATAACCTTTAATACGGACAACAGCTCGCCAACCGACGATTTTTCCATTTCGATCTTTACGTTTATAAATAGACATAGCTCAAACCTCATAGGAGTTATAGTTTGAGCGGTTGGATAATGCTAGTTAAGATTGTTCTTCACTGCACCAAATTTGCACCGCAAATGATAAAATTAGCTTGATACAACATTTTATTTCAAAATGGGGGTTTGGATGGTAGATGCATCTACCAATAGGCCCATAGAGGAAATCCTGCTGCACAGTTATTAGAATTCTTGAACGGAATTCCAATCATCAATTGTGCTTTGAATTACAGTTTTTAACTGCTGAAAAAGTTGAGGTCTCTCTGGAGGAGAATCTAGAAGTTGTAGAATATTCACAAAATCTGTGATTAAGGCTGAGCGAAACAAGTCTTTGGGAAGTATTCCTCCAAAATCGGTGTACCCTTTAATTAATGCCTCCATCTTGCAAGGGAACTGTTCTCTATGGCGCATTAAAATAGCAAAATCAAGGATTCCTATGCCTGCATGAGCAAATTCCCAATCCAAGACAAACACTTTTTTTGCGTGGTAAAGCAAATTGACAGGTTTAAAATCAGAATGAGTGAGGCTGACGTTATCTTCAACGATTGGAAAAAATTCTTTATTTTCCTGCATGAATGAAATGGTCTTATCAGCTAACTGATCTCCCAGCCTCTGTCTGACAAATTTGCCTTTAGAAATAATTGAGAAGGCTTCTTCAAAATAAGGGTTTGATCCTCTTTTAAAGACATGGGAGATGGTCATGCCATCCCCAAATAAACCTGCTTGCGGAAGCTTGAAACTATGAATAGTGGCAAGTACATGTCCCAATTCGTACGACAAGAAATTTCCACTTTCGATAGCTACTTCGGAAATGTGGCTGCCTGAGATAAATTCAAAGATAGAGTATGCCCAAGGTTCATGAGATTCATTGGCGTATATCAGTTTAGGAGTTGAAACTTGACCATCGATGAGCTGATGAATAACTCTTTCTGTTTTACAGTGAGTTCGGTCTCTTGCATAAAGCCTCAGCACAAACTTGTTGTCGTCTATTGTAAATTTGTAAGTTGTATTGCGAGCCCCTCCAGAAAGAATTCCCCATTCATCTAGCCTATTACAACCAAAAGCCTTACGCACCAAAGCTAAAAGTTCTTCATGATTCAAATAGATATTTTGGATGCTTCTCTCTACATTCAAATCTCTACTCCTTTTCTAGCTACTGCCATAATGTGAGCACTGGCTCCCAGTATTGATTCCTCAAGAGTGAGCACTTCTGATAAAAATTTCCCAATTTGCTTTGGAGGAAAGTTGACTACAGCAATCACTTGTTTACCAATAAGCTCTTCTTTGCAGTAATGATGGGTTATTTGAGCCGAAGAACGTTTTCTTCCTAGATCACCAAAATCGATTTCGAGTTTGTAGGCTGGCTTGCGCGCTTCTAGGAAGTCTTCAACACTTACAATAGTTCCAACACGAATATCAACCTTGAGGAAATCGGCATATTGGAGCTGTTGTGTCATTTCTTTTTTAGCTTCCATAATCTAATCCTTCAAATTGTCTAACGGCTGTTAGACTTTTTTGCTTTGGTTTTTTTCGGCTTCTTTTGGCTTTCGAGGACAGTACTTAATTCAGCTTCAAACTGGGGGGTGGGTAATGCCATTTTGAAGTTTGTTATTGCCTTTCCCTCTCTGTGATACAGGTCATTTTCAATCCAGATTGTGAGCATGCTACGGCTCCAGCCATGCTCTATTGCCTTAGAGGCATACCAAAGACGCTCATCATTATCTTTTATTTTTTGAAGAAGTAGGATGTTATGTCCCCAGGGGATGCTAAAAATAGGCAAGGATTCAAATTGTCGCACAGCTTGTGCGACTTTTTCATAAGCGATAAAAAATGCCTTCATCCTAAACATGTTGGCTCTTGAAAACCCTTCTATCCCAGGGAACTCATTTTGGAGGTCTTTAGCTACTCTTTCCAGCACTTTGCTACCCCAGCCTTCCCTCTCCTGTTTTTCAATTATATCCTTACCAATCTCCCAATAAAGCTTGATCAATTCACTGTTAACTGCGACTGCTGCCTTGATCTGGGCTGATCGAATTTTAGCCTTCAGTGATGTGATGAATTTGGTATATTCAGCAGGGGATACATCTCCCTTTTTGATGGCTAGGCTGGACTTTTGAGACATGAAAAAACTCTATTAAAAATGAAGCCAATCATAGTTGATGGAAAGCAAAAAATCAAGATAAGGATGCCTGAGGATTTGTCCGAGGATTTTTGATCTTATCTCATTTCTGGAGATGGAAAAGGGCCACTTATCATTTTGAAATCTGCACGGGATGTCTTTTGTAAATTGATGCCAGTTCTCTGAGAGTTTTTTGTGCTTTAGCACCTTCTAAAGCTAATTTTGATGCAGCTCCATATTTTTTTTTCTTATCGTCGCTTGACAATCACAATTTTTATACAGCACTTTTTGAAGCATAAGAGTTAACCCAAGTTTTAGCGTGTTTTTACTAAAAGCAACTAAAAAAAAGGAGAAAACACAGATGACTGAAGAATGCCCCAAAGACTACATGACCCCTACGCAACTTGTCAAAGACCCTTGTTGTCCATTCAGCAAGCGAGCTTTGTACTGGCACATTTGGAGAGCAGGAATCAATGGCTTAGCCCCCGCAATTTATCGTGTAGGCTGAAAAGTGATACTGTCGCGCTCGGGTTTTATAGCCTGGCTGACAAGTCATCAAAGGAAGCCAAAATTAATCCTGTTATATCTGAAACTCTTTCAAGAGCAGAAGAAGCGCAACATCCTAATTCAGACAGGATTGTTAAGAGACAGGGGTTTACCATCTCTATTAGGCTTTTCTAGCAAATCTCTGGTCTGAGAGATTGCCTAACTGTGTTTTCCACCAAAGAAGGTGCTGTTGGGTATTTCGCGCATTTTTAGGTTTTGAAGGGAGAACTTTTGCAATGTAGCGGTCAATGAGCTCATCAAGTTTGTTTTGCTTGGAAGTCATTGTAGGAAAGTACATGCCTTGTCTACGCTTTGTTTCTTCTTGAGCCTTCCAAGTTCTAGCTTCCAATAGGGTAGGAAAGCTTTTTGATTGAGGAGGGAAGCCATCGTTTAATCTGACTTGAGCCCTGTAGCTCTTCGTACCATCTTTATTTGTGATTTTTTGTATACCACGCATGTCAGCACCTTTTGGTTTGCTGCTGCGTGCTGTGCTTTTTAGTGAATCTGTGTGCATTGTGTGTGCATCGACAGTTTTTTCGTTTTTAGAACGATCCACAAAATCACACCTAACTTGTTGTAGAAGAATAGGTTAGAAAAGTGGGGCAACTTGGACTTGAACCAAGGACCAGCGGGTTATGAGGGCGGTGGTCCGCCATATAACCCAATACCATCCAACCGCTATGAGTATGATGGTAAAGGATTTATGACTAAAATGCTACTGGAATTTATTGGATTTTGATGGTGCAATGGGTTCATCGTTGCACCGCTAGTGCACCGTGGGATTAAGAAGGTCTGCGTTTCTTCGGGCTTTTCTTAGGACTGTTCGAGTCAATTTGTTTAACTTCCTTAATAGCCTCGATAAAGTGCCTCTCAACAGGAGACGGAAGTTCGTTTAATTGCTGCCGGTATTTAGCGTATTCAGCCTTTGCCTTATCAAGAGCATTTTGATGGCTAATTTTACCTGCATGAGTGAGAATATCACGGTCACTGGTGCGGAGAAAATCATCTAGCTTGACAATCCAGTCTTTCATATACATAGGTTTTCGACTTAAAGCTTGTAGCTCTGCAAAATCGAGATACATGGCAACAATTAGATTAAGAGTTTCAAGTTCATTGTTGTTTAAATAATTTTTTGCAATTCCAATATCTGGGACACGTAAATTATTGCCTGTCCAAGAGGTGAGTCCCATATTCGGCTTTGTAGAGTCTGCTCGAGTGTGGATAATTTCAGCCGCAGTATGCCCGTGAGCAGCCCAGTGCATCTTGTTTTGTACAATGGCAAAAAACTCCTCAGACAAATCTGAACGTGGATTGTAATCAATACTTGTAGCATAAATATCAAGAACCTTTCGCCAAAAGACTTTTTCTGACGAACGGATGTCTCTAATGCGTGCCAATAGCTCATCAAAATAATTACCACCACCAGATTGCTTTAATCGCTCATCATCTAAAACAAATCCTTTGATAAGGTATTCTTTCAATCGTTGAGTGGCCCAAATGCGAAATTTGGTGCCTCTATGAGAGCTGACTCTGTATCCTACGGAGATGATCACATCTAAGTTATAAAAGTCTATTTGCCGTGTGACTTCTCGTGATCCTTCGGCTTGAACTGTCCGGAATTTCCGGATAGTTGAATCTGCAGAGAGTTCCCCTTCGCTAAAGATATTTTTTATATGCTCTGAAATCGTTCTCTTATCTTTGTCAAACAGCTCGCTCATTTGAGCTTGACTTAGCCAAACAGTCTCATCAAGAAGACGCACCTCAACTTTAGTAAGGCCATCTTCGGTTTGATAAAGAATTAGATCACTATCAGGCACGTTAGTTTTCATTTAAAAGAACTCCTAAATTTTCTCTGACTGGGGATACCGATCATATCTCCCTTACTGCATTATAGAGTCGAACTAGCGTCTTTGATGTTAGAGAGATTTTACTTAAAAAGATACCGAATTTTATTGGATTTTATGGCACAACAGGGTTCTTTGTCGCCAATGCAGCATCAAAGGCACATGATTAAGTACTCTACCATACATACATTTTGATGAGGCGACTAGATGCATTTAGCACTTTTGACTGGAAAAAGTTATCTTTTCCAAATAGAATGATTTCAAAATTTAACCTGAAAAAGCTAATTGATGGAATTATTCTTTTGTAGACTGTGTCGGATTGAGGAACATAGCTTTTCTAGAGTAGGAGATATGATGACTAAAAAAATAGGTATTTATCTAGCAGGAAGTATAAAAAAAGGGCATGAAAATCCTCAAGAATCGTTTTGGACAGAAAGTGATATAGCTCTGATACAAAATAGCTTTCAAAAACGCGAAGTCATTTTTTTAAATCCTGCTTTCCGCATGGACAACCTTGCAGACCAGTATTCTGTATTTGGCAGAGATATGACTCAAGTCTTTTGTAGTCATGTGGTATTTGTCGATGCTCGAGACAGAAGAGGTCTTGGCGTAGGAGCTGAAATGATGTGGGCCAAAATGAATAAAATTCCCGTTGTTACTTGGGCTCCAAAAGACACTCACTATAATAAGACCAAAACGACGATTTTAGGAGTGGAAGTGAACGATTTTATACATCCATTTGTTTACGGATTGAGCGATAAAATCATTGATAGGCTAGAGGAAGGGGCCCTATGGATAGAAAAAATGTTGTCTGATCCATCTATTGAGATTAAAGGGCTCAAGCACATTCAGGCTGCCCATGCAATATTACCAAGAAAGTCAGTTGCCAATTGATTTACCCATGCGTGAGATTTTAAGTTGTGAGACCTTTAACAACCGATTGACTAGACCACTTGCTGAAGTACATTAAATTAGAGGGAAAATGAAGAAGTTTTTAATTTTAGCGTGTTTGGCCTTAACTCAAGCCCAAGCATTAGAATATGAAGTACAGTTGGAAAATGATCAGGTTTGTGTTTCTCGAGTAGTGATAGAGCCAAAAGAAGAGATTGGTTTGCATCGTGATGCAGTACCTCAAATTATTGTAGGGTTACGAGGTGGAACCATCACTAGATTAGAGGCAGATGGACGAGAAGTTGACGTTGAATTTCCAACTGGAAAGGCTGTGTATCGCCCTGTTGATCCAGAAGATGAGTTGCACAGAAGCGTGAATAGATCAAATGCTCCTATTGAAATTATCATTATTCAGATGAAAAACAATTCAAATTAAGGATGTCTCAGATGTTTCGAGTCTTTTTATGTATCTTTCTTTTGGGGAGTAGTTTTATGCATGCAGAAGTCACAGAGATGATCGAACTAGACATTATTCCATATGAAAAATTGATCCAAGGCGATTTCGATGCTCTGCAGACACTAGATAAGGCATTACATGAAAAAGGGATTGTTGGTGTTCGAGGAGTGCCTGGTTATAAAGCAAAATACGAACAATTCATTAATGCAGCTAGAAGATTTAGTGCCCTTCCCGAAGACGTAAAAGAGAGCTATAAGCCAAACAGAGCACTTGGGGAGACTTTTCTTGGATATGAAATGGGAAAGGAAAAATTTTTGAGACCAGATGGCACTTGGATAGTCGATGACCTAAAAACTTCCTACTATGCATATATTCCTGATAGCACTAAAAACAAATGGCCTTTAGAAGTTAACTTGCAAGAGCCATTTGAAGCTTTAGGGCAATTAATGGCAGACACTGGCGAATTGGTTATGCATAAAATTGGGCTTTTAGGGAGTGTTACAGGCTTTGAGTTAGAAGAAGATTCTCGGCTAGGTCGGATGCTCTATTATCGTAAGAGTGACAACAATGAAAATCCTCATTGGTGTGGTGCTCATTTTGATCATGCCAATCAAGCTTCCAAGGTAGACAAAGAGAGAAGCTACAAAATAGTCTTCAGCTATTTGCATCTGCTTGGCATTTCCTTGTATCCAATCAGTAAGTTCTTGAGGTAAAGTTAATGTAGGGCAAGGCAAAACCTCGCTTAAAAGCTCCTTAATGGCCTCAGGCGGGCTGTTAAAAGCAGGTGGTCCATCAACATTCTTTTCAAAATACTTGAATGCATCCAAGGAATTGCTGTTCACGTGATCTTCAAACGCAATCCTTAGATATTCTGAATGCGGCTCATCAATGGGGCCAAAACCATCCCATTCAGGTGGACATTTTGAATGGGCTAGAATCCAATCCACAAAATCATCACCCTTATTCTCGATAGAAAGTTTACAGACTGTCAGCTTTGCACTTGGACAAGCTTTTTGAACCTCCTGAGCTACTGCCTCCATATACTTGTGGCCAGGGTTATCATTGTCAGGGATAAGCACGAATTCGCAAACATGTCTAAACTTTGCTAATATCGCCCAATCCGCATACTGGGCTTGACTTGATCCCATCATTGAGGTCAGTGCCGATAAGCCTAGATGATGCGCTTCGGCGGCTACCAACTGAGCGTTAGGTCTGCCTTCTAAAAGCTCTCTTGCCAGTCCTTGGAGGATTTGAGCGACTAGGTGGATATCTATAGGGTAGGCTGTAGCAGGCGCAATTCGACTGATTTTTCCTGTATGCTGATCAACTCTCATCTCCTCAGGAAAGATTTCTTCGATAAGGCCTCTTTCCTCTTGAGACAATTGTTCCCTTAGATAAGCTGTAAAACTTCTAAGAGAGCGTATTTTAGATGATCTGCGACCTTTTTTTCTTTTCATTTCTGACGCTATCCTTTCTAGGTAAACCTCTAGAGTTTCATTAGAGTAAGGCTTCTGGATAATGCGTTTCATGTAATCTTGGATGTCAAGATTGAGTTCAAGCCATTCCTCATAATAGGGCTTAGCCAACTCCTTTGCTGCTTCGACCACAGGAGATGTACGATTAAATTTAGGAAAGTGATCGTATAAATCTGCAAATATCCAACAAAAGAGCCTCTTTACGAGGCCAAGGATCAATATTATCATCTCCAAACCCAGGTGTTCCTGCTATGCTAAGACCTGACGATTTCCAGATTTCTTCTTTTCGTTTCATCTGAGATAAGAAATCTCGGAGAACGTCTTTTAAACGTTCAAGCTGGTTGCTCATTCATTGCCCCGATGTTAAGATTTTCTGTAATGCCCTCAGAGTATTTTCTAACGAGATCGGCTTCGAGATGGGTATAACGCTGAAGCATTTGTAAAGTACGATGTCCCATTGCTGTTGCAAGCTCAAGGTTAGAAGCACCCTGGCGGGCTGCCAGAGTGGCAAAGCTGTGTCTAATGTCATGAAAGCGTAGATTAGTGAGTTCTGCTCGCCTAAGAGTTTCTTGCCATGGTTTCTTGATGTCAATTTCGCCAAATGCCGTTTTGCTGGCAAAGATCACTTTTTTATTGGGTTGCTTGATCTCATGAAGGCGTTTTAATTCCTCAACGACCTCATCAACCAAGGGTACACTTCTTGGTCGGCCATTTTTAGTTTCTTTGAGATGAGCAAGTTGATTCTTAAAGTCATGGTCCCACTTGAGTTGCAAGATTTCTCCTTGCCTCATACCTGTTGTGATAGCCATCAGAACAATGCAATATAGATAGGGGTTGCGACTCTCTTTGCAGGAAATGATCAGACGAGATGCTTCATCTTCAGAAAGAATGCGATCTCTTCCTTTGGATTCTTTGAGCTTGATTAGGTTAAAGCATGGGTTTTCATCTATCCAGCGAAGACGGCGACAAGCATAGGTTAAGCAAGAAGATAGAGCGGCAATATAGCGGTTGACGGTTGCAGATGAACGCTTCTTTCCATTAAGCATTGGCGTTTCCACCAAAAGCTGCCGTTCCTTAGAAAGAAGCTCAGGTGTAAGATGGACAAGCGCATAGCCAGCAAGTCGCTCTTTCCAGTAATTCATATGACGAATAGCGTCTTTTTTTGCTCGCAAATGCTCTAATGCGCCATCAGAAATATAGCGTTGAACAAGATCAGCAAAAGTGCGATGGGTGTTGACTCTTTCAAACTTGAACTGTCCCATCTTGATCTGGCGTTCAACTTCTTGTGCCCAATCTTCAGCTTCTTGTTTGCGATCCAAATGATTGCAGACTGTAGGGATAGCCTTTGATACGGACAACTGCTCGCCAGTGACTAGTTCCGTTCTTATTTTTACGCTTTTGTATAGAAGCCATTGCTCAAACCTCATGTGTTAATGGTTCGAGCGGCTGGATGGTGTGTGTTAAGATTGTTTTTCGTTGCACCGCCATTGCACCGCAAGCCAAATTTTAGCTTGAACAATATTATTGAATCAAGCTAAATCCTGCTCACAGCTAATGGAAAAAAGTGGGGCAACTTGGACTTGAACCAAGGACCAGCGGGTTATGAGTCCGCTGCTCTAACCGACTGAGCTATTGCCCCTGAAAAGAGTACAGCTTCAATTTAATAGATGTACAATTAATCGTCAACATGAAAATAAACTCAAAAATTCTCTAAATTAAAAACGTGGAGAAATTCCTCACTATATCTCTAATGAGAACTTTGCTGCAAATTTTAGTGTCTGAATGATAAACTTGCTTTATGAAATTGCACCGAAGAGGGCTCGAACCTCCAACCACCCGGTTCGAAGCCGGGTACTCTATCCATTGAGCTATCGGTGCGGTGAAAATCATTTTACCAAAATCTCATTTTACTTGCAATTCATTTGTCGAAACTTTCGCAAACATTATCTAGAGGGCCTAAGCGGCAAAAGTTTTCCTATTGCCTATAAAAGATTTTAAATAGGATGGCTTTTTAAATTACTTTGAAGGAGTTTAAGCAAATAATCATATTCAGCTGCTGCTTTTTGCATCTCTCGTTCTACCGACGAGACCCCATCGTCCATTAGCCAAAATGATTTCCTTGGCATAGGCTTGAAGGTTGTTTAAGGTCAAGCGTACACGATAATAAAGCTTCTTCCATATTAGGAAAACTTAGAGCTATATTGAGTAACCATGAACATTTCGCTTCTTCACTACGTTGTAAACGAAAAAGATCAAAATAATAACCCGCCGGACTTTCCAGATCTGAAATTAGAAAACGCTCCGAGTAGGATTGAGTTCCATGAACATCAATCATCTCACAAGCTACTTTCATCTGCGATTCTCGCCTTTTCTTCAGAATACCATTCCTGCACCACGATGCGCTCTTGCCCCTCAACATAACTTTCATATTGCTCGAATTCCTCAGCAGGAACCAATTCATGATCAACTTCAGCAAGGTAATGTCCTCTTTGCCGCTGAATTTTGAAAAGGAGTTGCCCGTAACCACAATCAGCGTTCATTAAAAGTACACTATTTTTCCACGAAAATCCATCCGCAAAGCAATTAAGATCTTCAACACTAAAATTCCTTTCAGGACGCCGCGTTTGTGCAACTATATATCCTCCAGAAGTTTGCACTAAGAAAATATCTAACAGTTTCGAAGGTCCCACATTTTTACCCAAAACTTCTTGTAACCAACGATACGTGACGCGATCAAATGCGTTTGGATCCAATGTTGTCAGAACCCAAAAAATTAATTGCCGCGGAGGCATCCCATTTTTCAGCCCCAAAGTAACGGTAAACCATTTTTCACGTGCTTGAATAGAATTAAAAACATCTGCTAATGATTTAGCTCCCACTAAATGCGCACATAAAAGCATAAATAAAATATCAGTCAATTTATGAGGTTTTTGTCCTTGTAACCCTTGGCGCCCCCCTCCTTTAGAATCACGCTCAGTTTTAACTTTAATGAGATCCGGTAACATTAATGCAAGCCATGGCGGGACAAAATTTCTAGAATCGTTTTCAACGGCTTGAAACAATTTATGATGTGCTGTAGGAACAGATTCATCTGATTGTGTCCTAATGAAAGGGGCTAGCACAGCGACGTCTTCCGGTCTCTTTAAATCAACGCTATTTTCGTTAAGAATTTGTTCTCTTCGAAGGTCATCGGGAATTTCTTTCTCATTTTCGATAGTAGAATCCTCACCTTTAGGCACTTCTTTAATTCCAACTGTGGCATCAGGAGCATTTTCGTCAGTAGAATCGACTTCTTGAGGCAGTACAACAGAATCGGGATCAGCTTCCGCGGGTTTATTTTGAGCTTCTTGTGAGGTATTTGAGGAAACTATTTGAGATTCAGGCACAGGAATGTTCTTGTCTACGTTTTGACTTAAATCTGTATTTTGAGGTATTTCAGGAATCTTTTCATTTTTTTGAGAGCTTTCAGAAGTAGGTGTCGAAGGAATACTTTTATCCACAACTTGATCTTGCCCATCATTTTGAACCGATGGGTCTATGCCCTCTCCCGTCTGAACCTCATTTGTCTCTGATGATTTTTGATTTTCAGGAACTGAAGGTTGATCAGGTTTTGCATCAGTAGCTTCAGGAGGAGTCATCTCTGAAGGAGATTGCCCTTCATCTATAGGAAGAATCTCTCCTTCTGTTCCTTCTTTTGCTGAAGGAACCTCTTTCGACTTCTCATCCCCTTCTTTTTTTACAGGAACAGTTTGATCTGCCTTACCTTTTTCTGGAGATTGTTGCTGCGGATCGTTTCGCCCCTCTTCGCTTCCATGCACTTCAATACTCACCAGATCCTTTCCAGGAGAACTCCCCTTCGGAGCTGCTTCGTCTCGTCGAGCTCCGCTTTCTACTGGTGCTTGTACAGGAGGTTTCTCCACGCGGGGTTGCGACTGTTGACTTCGAATAGCTAATACAGCTAGTTCATTTAAGACAGGCTTAAATTTAGTAATTAATTCCTTAATTATATTATGTTGAGAGAATTTCTGTATCGACTTTAATCCGGCTAATTTGAGATTCACAGAACCTGGGACAGTTAAAACAGTTCCGGCTAAAAGATCAATCACTTGCATTTTATCGGGTAAGGCCGCACCTCCTTCCTTAGGAGAAGATAGACTTGATATAGGAACGGCGGAAAAATCGGCAGAACCCGCACCGAGAGCTGAACCCATCATAATATACCACCTTATTTACTTACCCTTACCTTCTTTTCCATTATACAATATTTGTTTATTTTTCCTATTTTTTTCCTTTCATTTTATTGCATTTTTATACAATAATATTTTATACTAGGCGCGGCCATAGATTGTATTTTTTTGCTGCGTCAAAGCCCGCGCTCGAACGATCAAAAAAACACAATCTATGGCCGCGCCTGGTATATAACAAGGAGTTCAATATGGGTAAATTGCTTGAGAACTATTTAGACAAAACTTCAAGAGAGAAGCAAACTTCTAGCGCCATTGCTTATTTGGCAGCTCTTGATCACTTGGGCGATGTCGCCCCCTCGATTGCTGCAGCAATCATCCAGGAACTTCAAGACCAACGTTCTAATCTGAAACTTATTGCTTCTGAGAACTATTCTTCATTGGCTGTTCAATTAGCCATGGGGAATTTGTTGACAGATAAATATGCTGAAGGATATCCACAACACCGTTTTTATGCCGGTTGTGAAAATGTCGACAACATCGAAATCGAAGCCCGCGAGACCCTGAAAAAGCTTTTTGGGGCAGAATGTGCTTATGTACAACCTCACTCTGGAGCCGACGCCAATTTAGTCGCTTTCTGGGCGATTCTTGTGCACCGAATTCAAAACAAAGAAATCGAAAAATTAGGAAAAAAAGGGATCGACGAACTAACTTCAGAGGAATATGAAACAATTCGAAAATTGATGGTCAATCAAAAAATCATGGGAATGTCATTGAATTCTGGAGGACACCTTACCCATGGCTATCGACACAATATTTCTTCCAAAATGATGCAAGCTGTCCTATATGATGTTAATCCTGAAACAGAGCTATTAGATTATATTGCATTAGAGAAACAAGTCCAAAAAGAACGGCCAGCCATCTTACTCGCCGGCTATTCAGCCTATCCACGTCGTCTCAATTTTGCTAAAATGCGAACAATCGCTGACAGCGTAGGGGCCGTTTTAATGGTGGATATGGCTCACTTTTCAGGGCTTGTCGCCGGAAAAGTCTTCACCGGAGAATTTGATCCGGTTCCTTATGCCCATCTAGTCACTTCGACGACGCACAAAACTTTACGTGGTCCTCGTGGTGGATTTATCCTCTGCAAAGAAGAATTTGGAGAAACGATTAATAAAGGATGCCCTCTAGTGCTTGGCGGCCCCCTACCCCATGTGATTGCTGCTAAAGCGATTGCGTTTAAGGAAGCTAGCACAGATGCATTCAAAACCTATGCTCATTCTGTCGTCGACAATTGTCGTCTATTAGCTCAAGCTTTAATGGAAAGAGGGGTGCGTTTAGTCACTGGCGGAACAGAAAATCATTTAATGGTGCTCGATTTGACATCTTTCGGCCTCACTGGTCGTCATGCAGAATCGGCTCTACGAGAAGCCCACCTCACGATAAATCGAAATGCCATTCCTTTTGACATCAATGGCCCTTGGTACACTTCTGGAATACGTATCGGTACTGCTGCGATAACAACCCTTGGTATGGGGCCGAACGAAATGAGAGAAATCGCTGATGTTCTAGTTGACATTCTTTCAAATACATCCCCTGCACTATCTAAAGATGGACAACCGAGCAAAGCAAAATTTCAGACTAACCCAGCAATCTTAAAGAAATCTCAGCGGAGAATCGATGAACTTCTTAAACGCTTTCCCCTCTATACTGAACTCTTATTACCAGATTATAAATAGGGGACCGAATACTCTTGGAAATAATTATTTCCCCGATCATAATCAAGACATACAGCAATAATTTAAGGAGAGGGCTATGGCCAAAGCAGATAAAGAACAAGGAAATATTTCCTATATCAAGGTTAAAGATCGAATCGATAGCGCAATTCTCGATGCCCGTCGAATATTTATTTGCGACGCAATCGATAGCAACAGCACCGAAGATGCGATTCGAAAGTTATGGTATCTTGAGCTAACGGATCCAGGCAAACCGATTCTCATAGTCATCAATAGCCCTGGGGGTTCGGTCGATTCAGGTTTTGCGGTGTGGGATCAAGTTAAATTAATCTCTTCTCCAGTCACAACCTTGGTAACAGGATTGGCAGCTTCAATGGGTTCAGTTTTAAGCCTATGTGCTTCTCCCAAACGACGTTATGCTACCCCGAATGCTCGCATTATGATCCACCAACCTCGACTAGGAGGCGCTATCCAAGGGCAAGCCACAGATCTCGAAATTCAAGCCAAAGAAATGATTAAAACACGCACAATGTTAGTACATGTTTACATGGAAGCAACCGGCAAAGATTTTAAAACAATCGAGCGAGCTATCGATCGTGACACTTGGATGTCTGCGCAAGAAGCCTTGGAGTTTGGTCTACTTGATGGCATTGTTACGTCATTTAAAGATTTAGCTAAATAACGGCTCAAGAGATCAATGCATTTATTTAAAGGACTTAATTATGTCTACGATCATACAAGAACCGCAAAACCCCCTAATATTACGCTGTCATCGTATTATGGATGCCTATGCCAAATCAAATGATGAACGCGATTTTTTTTTAAACAGGACTGAAGGCTATTTAATTTATGTTGATTTAGACAAATCTCAGGAAGAGCTCGATCTTTTAGAAAAAGAAATAAACGAATCTAAAGATGAATTTGTCATGGTCCCTAAATTAACTTTCTATGAAACTAAAAAAATCATGGAAGGGTTCATTGCTGAAAAAGTCTATGACATCGACACTAAAGAAAAATTGTTAGATATCATTCAGTCCAAAGAGGCTCGCGAAAACTTTTTAGAGTTTATTTCAGATCATCATGCTGAATTTGAAAAATGGCAACAATACTATCAAGAGCGCTCACGCATTCGCATCATCGAGTGGTTACGTCTCAGTCATTTTCATTTTGTCTTTGAGGAAGATCTAGATTTAGACGGAGAAATCATTGATAAGCTCAAGAGAAATATATTCGAAACAAAAGTGGGTAAGGATCTTATTTCAGCACGGAAAGGATTAGCTCTGAAAGCCAAAACTTACTACTCCACAGAAGCATTGAATCCTCGGCCTAAACGCGGGCGACCTCCCAAACAAGCCATGAAAATAGAAGTTGAAACTCAGGCTTCAGTGGATATTTATCTGACTATTTCGCCTGCTATCAGACCTTTTCTATTTGTTCCGGATATCTCTAGTGCCTCTTCAGTGAATTTTTCAGCCAAATTTGATGAAGAACTCGATTTGCTCGTCCCACGACGCTTAAGTCTTGAGGAAATTGACACTGAAACAGCTTTACAAAATAAGATGGCTGCTCTACGCAGTCTATCTGCTCGATGGATCGATAATGAACCTTTTGATGATGAAGATTCAGAATCTGAACTTGAATCCGAATTCAACGAGGAAGTTGTCAAGCCTAAATCTAAGTCCTCTCCTGTTGCTAAAAAACCTGTTGTTAAAGAAGCCAAGGTAACGAAAGGAATAAAAGAAACTAAGACAGTTAAATCAGGGAAGTCGGCTGTTAAGGGAAAAAATGAAAGTAAGAAAACAGATAAAAAGGGAAAAACAACCTCAAAAGCAAGTTTAAAGATTGCTTCAAAGACAAAAACCCCGCCGCACAAGACGACTAAAAAAATTGAAACTAAAACGTCCAAAAAGCCAGCTTTACGCTCGATTGTCAAAACGAAAAAATAACATTCCGTTCGCGTCCCCCTTGCGGGACGTGAACTTCCGCGACAATCACTGTTCTAGACTGGGCTTCCAATTCTTAGGTTTCCTCTTTAAAAGGAAGAATATACAAATTGTACTTTATCTCAAAAAATAATACAATTAAACTAAGTTTTGCAAATTTCTATTGAGTTACAGTTTTGCCATTGCTGCTTTTGACCTCAACAAAATTTGCCCATCGCTTCAATAAAAGGAATCAAATATGGATATCTCAGACCCTCTTATTTACAATAAAAATCACTCATCCGGTTTATGGTCTAACTCCACTATAGGTCAATCCACCCTAAGGATATCAGAAATTTTCATCACTACAGTGATACTTAGTGCAACAGGATGTTCTATAGAAGGATGGATGCAGCATAGCCTGCCTGACGTAGTATATTATACCAGCTATGGAATCATTGTCGCTGCTATTGGTTGCTTATTTGCCAGCTGTTTCTGCTGCGCATCTACAACAGAAACAGAATTTCGGGAATCATTTGTCGAATTAATTGAACCAAAGAAAGTAAAAAAACTAGGACTGAGTTCCCAAGTTCACCAGTTGTGTGAAATGGATATTGAAGGAGCTTATCTCTCCTGTAATTTGCAGCAGATGGTTGCAATAACGAATGAATGGAAAGAAAAAAAATTACTCCACATCCTCAACACAATTCCTTCCTATTTTATCTCAAATTCATACCAGAAAAGTGCTTATGATATAGCGACACCTCTTCATACACCATTGATGCATTGGGCCAGCAAGGGCAACTTGGAGGCAGTGAAGATCTTGTGCACGCACGGCGCTGCAGACAATTGTTATCCATATAAGTTGATGGCTGGTGTAGTCACAAGTGCACTTTATGTAGCTGCCATTGAAGGGCATTCTGCTGCTGTTGATTATTTATTAAAGCAAGGAGCAACTCCTACGGTACAATTTAACCATAATGTCTTGTTCAGTTTTGTTCCTTATTTTGTATTTGCAATCTATCACAACGATAAGATTAATCACCAAAATCTTGATTGTTTAGCAAAGATTCTATCTCATTTAGAAAAAAACGCTCCAAATGATCTAAAAAATCAATTGCAAGTCCCCGTGAGTAAAAAGCAAAACTGCATTGCTTATATGGTTGAAGCTCATCAAAAACCACAAAATCATAACCTATTAGTTACAATGCTAAAGCAGTTTGGTGGGTCTGAAAACAAGGTGTTTTCAATCGATGAATTAGAAAAATTAGGGTGCAATATCGGCACAGGCTGTACGTTAGTGGAACAAGCTAGTTTGAAAGAGCTTTTCTAACTTTGGCTACAAATTGTAAAAATTTTCACGCATTATTTCTAGAAAAGGAAATCCTTTTAGGTTGATCAATGGGGCTTCTGAATGAGGGTTCTACGAAATTGGCGGCTTAGCTATGTACGAGAAAAAATCACACCCACTAACTTATTATTGCGTGATTCTTTATTGCAAAAATGGTATATATAATATCTAAACCATAAATTTCGGAGTCCTATGCTTTTCCTGAGGGCATTTGGTATAATGATATGGCTGTTCTCTACATTACCTCTAGAAAACAGCTGCGAAAATACTGAACTCATCTACGACGATTTCTGTGACCAAGGCTCTTCCTATTTTAATAAATGGACCCTACCCTACTATGGGATCGCTGGAGAAACCTTTGTTTCTGAAGGAGGAGTCCTAGAATTATCCTTCCTACACCAACGCCTAAAAGTTTCAGCTCCAAAATTTTGTTGGTCATCTGATTACAGAGATTTGGATCATATTAAATATTTGGCAGAAAGCACTCAACATTTTCCAATACCTGAAGAAGGGAGTATACTGTTTTCATCATTGATGAAAGCCTATGTTTTTTCTACCTACCCCGCGGTTAATGTATCCGCCTATTCGCTAACGAACAATGATGGTGTAAAATATAAAATCGAAAAAGGTCGACAAGCAGGCGCTATTTTACGCATGTCTAATGCTCATGAAACAGGTCAAGTCTTTGATTGGGTAGTTTACGGAGATCAAGCATTCGCTCTAACTGAAAGGCTATTCAATGCCCCTATTTATCCTGCAAATATTGATACAGCCTATACTCAGGTCGTTAAAACATTCAAATTGAGCTCCAAACCGCATCATTTTGCAATCCGCTATTCACGTCATCTTAAAACTCTCTCCGATCAAGTAGAATATCTAGTCGACGGAAAAATCAAGGCTGTGATTAAAAATATTGGAATCCCCTTAGATAAGCAAACTGGATATTACACTCGTAAAGATAAGGTCATAGATCCTTCTCAAGGCCCAGGGGAACCCCTCATCCAGAAAATGTCTTCAATGGTCATTGGTCATGGGTTATTCACACGCGTAGATAGTTTCCCTTATCAACAATCTACTCCGAATGATCGAAATGTGATCATCCCGTTGAAAGGGTCAATTATTACTCACACATCAAAATCTCCCACAGTCTTTTCTCGGATATGGGGTCAAGGGGCAGCAGGATTTTATTATAATTTTAAAGTTGAAACTTCTAATTGAATAATACTTATAACACTTAATCTTTCCACAAAATCCAATAAGTCGTTCCTTCTGGACCATTACGCGCAGCATGGAGCCGTCGGCTAACTATATTTTCGGGTCGTAATAACCGCTGATAAAGATCATCAAAAAACTCTGGAGAATCAGTAAAAAAATGATGCAAATTTCGAAGTCTATTGATTGGCGTTGCGTCTACGACAGAAAAATTTCGTGCTCCTTTAGCCTGCAGATCAAGCAATTCTAAAGCCTCCTCAAACTCATATTCTCCCAATCTATCTTGAGGAGGCGTTGTTACTTCCGCTAATCGACCCAACCTTCGAGAGTTGTTGATCCAATGGCTCATCAACAAAGCACGATCATTGGAAGAAACATAGGCCGTTAAATGTCTAGAGAGGGCTTGAATTCTTTCTGAAAATTTCTCATCAAAAGCTTGAGCTGATACGTCTGGCGCTGACAATACTACATGATCAAGTTTTAATTTATCCTGAATAAGATCTGAATGAGTTGAAAGCCAGGCAAAAGAATCGCAAATTGTTTGACAACCAAGGCTGCTTCCCATCAACCACACATTTTCAGCCCCTATATGCCGAACCACCGTTTCCAGAAGTTGGCCTAGATCTGAAGCAGACTTTGTAGCGACTAATTGTGAAGCTGCATAGCCTCGCTGACCTTCACCTTGATTTCCAGGCCAATCGAATAACAACACAGGCGTATCGATATCTAAAACATAAGCGGTGTAAGCTGTTTTTAGAGCTGCAGATTGAAACCAATCTCTAAAGCCCCAAACAATCACTAACACAGATTTTTTGGGAGATGCCTCAACAGCTTCACGCAATTGTGCTTGAAAATTGTCCTGAGAAAGCTCTTGTCGATCTGCCCATTTCATACTTAACGTATCAAACCACACAAATGGCAAAATCTGTTTATATGGCGAGATAAAGACATCGAACGTACCGCTTGAAATATCGGTTCCCAATTCATTTCCTTGACCATTGAAAGTTTCTTCACGGTTGACACGATTGGTGGTGTAAAAAAACTGAAAACGACGCTGATCCCCTTCCTGAATACCCGGCAATCGTCCGGCAAATGTTGAACGGATTGGTACAGGCCCAATCCCCATAAAATTTTGATTAACATAGATTGCAAGAATCCCCACAAGAGCAAGCAATGTAACAAATAATAAGATCCAAAATAATCGTCGATACCGAATTTTCATATAATCCTCTTTTCTCGTTTCCATATCATAAAGATCAGCCACATTCCCGCCGTTGCTGCTAATAAATGCTTCAGAGTGTGCCCACTGACAAGGTGATGACTCAAGGCAAAGATTTGATAATCCAATCTCTCGAATATAACAGCCAATAAATAGCAAAAAATGACGAGAGAAAGATCCCCACTTCTGCTGTAGGGGGACGGAACAAACAACATGACAAAAGTTACTAAAATCGCAAATACTTGGACACCTAGATAGAAACGTAAATCCCCTTCTCCAAGTAATTCACCGTGCTGCCAAGACAAGACACTATAAAACCCTATCCCCAGCAACAGAGGCCATAACCCTATCCCAAGAATTATGTGGATTCTCTCGGCTATCAGAGCTGCAACTAAGGACATAAAAACGATTGTCATCGGCAATCTATCCCAGACTAGACGTGAATTACTCGGTTCAAGATGATAATAGCTTGATCCTACAGCTGTTAATATTAAACCGATTGAAACTCCCATCCAAAGCCAACGTTCACGATTGTCTACAAAGAACACTTTTCCTGGATAAAATAAAACAAATAGGCCCCAAAATCCAGCCACAGCAAATAAAACATTCGACAATACATTGGAGGCATTAGGTATCCCAAGCCAATTTCTTTGGTCAACAAAATGGTGATAGCTTAATGGTTGTGGAATTGGCCCTAGGAACAAACCTACCACAACGATCAACACCACCACAGCAACAAGAAGTGTCATAGCTGTATTCTTGGAAACCATCAATTTCTCTTAGAATTTTCTTTCATCCGTTAGCCTTATTCTTAAAACGTAAAGCTCTTTATGTAAAGTTTTAAATTTAAATAAAGTATCTCCAAGATCTTCTTCAACAGTTGCAATGACAAGGCGCCAATCTTAGGTTACCCACAAAGACACATATGGGTTATAGAATAATCATACCCACAGCATCGCTAACGCTTGCTATGTGCAATTTTTGAGATAGAATCCTTTATATTGCATATAAATTTCTAAAGAGATAGAATGTTCAACGTATCATAGCAGAAAAGAATCATGTTTTAAATATTGAAAATTATACCGCTTGGCAACAAATTCTCGAGGTAGCTCATGGAAAACAATCATCATAGTGATTTTGTTAAGAATTGGCTAATAATTCATAAACTAAGTATGGAACGAGCCATTGATGATTCAATAAGAACAGGTGTACCTCTTGTTATAATGTAGGAAGGTAAAATCATTGAGTTAAAACCTAAGTTTAAATATGTCCGTGTTCCAATTGAACCGGAAGAATAATTAAATGCCTAATTTGATTCAATAAATACCTTCACTAATTCTGCAAAGTGATTATAATCCTGAGAAAGAAAATTATGCCCAGCTCCCGGAAAATAGGCTGTCCACGCAAACGAAATCCGACTTGCAATAATTTGAATGTTTTTCGGCTCATCCAAAACATCTGCAAGACCCCCTGCTACCAATGTGGGAATCTTAATGTCCAAAAGCTTTTCATAAATTCCATTATCTTGATTCCATAGTTTAAGGGCGTGCACTTGGTTTTGAATTGTCTCTGTACTAATGGTTAAATCATCCGGTACTGCGCGAGACAACACAGCAACAGTCAAACGTTCCACAAATTCTGCTGAAGCCTTTTTACCTTCTTGTGTTTCAGGGAAAATCAATGATAATATTTCCGTTTGGGAGATATTAGGAGTTGTAAGCTTCGCATAGGCATCATTTGTTCTTATGGCTTGATGTTCTCCTCCCGGATTAGGTGAACATAAAATCAGACTTCTTACCAACTCTGGATGTTTAAAAGAAAGTTCTAAAGCTATCCTTGAGCCCATCGACCAACCTAAAACGTTTACATTTTTATAGCCTAAACTTTCAATTAGCTTTGCTGTATCTTCCGCCATTTGCCCTATTGTAAGTGCTTCTGTGCTGATATTAGAAGATAAACCCACGCCTCGATTATCAAATAAAATTAATGTGTAATTTTGTTCTAAAATCTCTAATAATGCAGGATCCCACATCCCCATCGTTCCTCTGAACCCCATGATCATGACAAGTGGCTCTCCTTGACCACGTACGTAATACGCTAACTCTTTCCCTTCCATATTCATTTTCCCAATGTCGACTTGTTTAGATTTCTCACAACCAAACAGAAAAAAAACTGATAAACACAGAAAAAAAATCTGAAATGTATGTTTTAATAAAACCATATCAAACCCCTTTATTCTCTGAAATTGGAGGAACATTCGAAAATAACGGAAGGAGTCCTTCCGGCAAGGTGGGATGAGTTAAGATTGCATCTCTTAATATCGTATAGGGCAATCCTGCTAGCATTGCCACCTGAACCGGAGCTATTATCTCTCCAGCACCCACTCCAAAAACCGTAAAACCAAGAATCCGATCGCTTTTTGTATCGATTAGAGCTTTCATAAATCCACTTGTTTCTGAAAGAGTTCGAGCCCTTAAAACATTATTCATCGGAATTTTTGTAAGGCGGTAGGCCACTCCTTGCCGCTTCGCTTCTGACTCGCTAAGGCCCACGCGAGCAAATTCTGGATCTGTAAACATACAAAAAGGGATTTGCCTTCCGGTAGTTACGCGATGTCCACCTGCAATATTCGCAAGCACAATACGATAATCATCATAAGCAATATGTGTGAATTGAGGACTACCGGCACAATCACCGACAGCCCAGACATTTGCAGCAGTGGTTTTAAGCTGATCATTCACTTTTATATAGCCACGTCCATCAAGCTCCACACCAGCCAATTCCAGACCTATCCCTTGCGTGTTTGGGCTACGACCAGTTGCAACCAGAAGGTGTGTTCCTTCCACACTCTCGTTTGCAAAGTTAACTTTAACTTTCTCACCTGATTTTCCTTCGATATTTTTAATTTGAACATTTGTTAATACAGTGATTCCTTCTTTCTTACATAGTTCAGAAAGGCCTTCGGAAATATCTTCATCTTCCCTATGCGCTAAACGCCCATTTCGTTCAATCACCGTCACACGACTACCAAATCTGCGCATAGCTTGTGCAAATTCTAACCCGACATAGCCTCCACCGATAATAATTAAATGATCAGGAATGCGATCTAGTTCAAGAGCTTCAATGTGTGTCAGTGGGCTAGCCTCTTGCATGCCAGGCAAAGGATCGATTTTAGCGCGAGAACCCGTGCTTATGACGATATTTTTACCGTGTAAAAATCTAGAATGACCATCCTGTAAAGTGACTTCGACTGTTTTTGGCCCGATAAACTTCGCAGATCCAACAATAAGCTCAGCTCCGCTTTTTTTAAATAAATTGAGATGCATGTCTATAAGTCCGTCAACCATCTTACGTTTCCGGTCACGAATGGCGGACATATCGATCTTACAGTTATCTTTCGAGATTCCAAATTCGTGACTTCGCCAAAAATAAGAAGCCACTTTTGCACTATGAATTACATTTTTGCTCGGAAGACAAGCGATATTAGGACAGGACCCTCCTACATATTTGCGCTCTATGAGCGCAACTTTTTGACCTTTTTTAGCCATCGACCAGGCAAAAAACTTTCCCCCTTCTCCAGATCCTATGACCAAAATATCGTACTCTTCATAATCCATAATGCTTCCTCACTTTTTTTCACACTAAAGGCAAATGAAATTTTTTGGCATAAAAATTTTGGAAAATCCTTATTTGCAAAAAATTGACAGGGCACCTTTCTTATTTGCAAAAAATTGACAAAATCCTTTCCTTATTTGCAAAAAATTGACATATTAGAATAAACGGAGAACTTAAATGGAAAAAAATTTTGATGATAATTTTCAAGAAATCGTTTTTGGTTCGACAGATCCAGTGATATCTCAAAAAATTTCACGTGCAGTTAAAACTGGCCATCTTCGAAAAATTGCAGCGAGGCTTTATACTACCAATATAAAAGATTCGCCTGAAAATATTATCAAGAAGTATCGTTACTATATTTTAAGTAATCTATATCCAAAAGCTGTCATTAGCCATCGTTCTGCACTTGAAGGAGGGATTTCTGCTGGTGGTGAAGTCACTCTCAGTTATAAATATACACGCACTATTTCATTACCGAGCTTAATAATTCATCTTGTTAAAGGACCTGGAGCAGATGAGGAAGACACTCCGTTTCTAGAAAACCTCTACATTGCCTCTCAAGGGAGAGCTTTTTTAGAAAATATGCAACAAAGCCGAGCCAGAAAGCATCGTCCAAAAACACTTTCTCTTACCGAAATTGAAAGCCGCCTTGATCGATTCATTCGAATTTTTGGACAAGAAGAGGTTAACCGTTTACGCGATCAGGCCAAAAGAGTAGCATCCCGTTTAAACATGTCCAAAGAATTTAGTTCGCTAGATAAATTAATTGGGGCTCTCTTAGGTACGCAATCTGAAACAAGTTTACAAACAGACGCAGGAAAATCGCGAGCACTTGGAATCCCTTACGACCTAGAACGAATAGAATTATTCGCAGTATTAGCAACTCACCTCCTTCAAACCAAATTACCTTCTATTCCTACGAATGTAAAGACAAAACCTGCCATGATTAATCAAGCGTTCTTTGATGCCTATTTTTCAAATTATATTGAAGGGACTCGATTCGCTATTGAAGAAGCGGAAAAAATTATTTTTGAAAATAAGATATTTAAAAACCGTTTTGAGGATTCACATGATATTCTCGGAACTTATCAAATGGTTTCAGATGAACGCTTGATGCAGACGTGTCCCAAATCCTCAGAACAATTTCTTTTGTTACTTAAGGAAAGGCATGGTAAACTAATGCAAAGCCGTGAAAACACATTACCGGGAAATTTTAAAAATGTCGTTAATAGAGCAGGAAATACAGTATTTGTTAAACCAGAAGAAGTAGAAGGTTCTTTGATTAAAGGCTTTGAATTTTATCAAAAACTTTCTCCAGGAATTTCTCGAGCTATTTTTATAATGTTTTTAATTTCTGAAGTACATCCGTTTATCGATGGCAATGGACGAATTTCTCGTATTTTTATGAATGTCGAATTAGAAGCCTGCGGACTTAATCGCATTATCATACCAACAGTTTACCGTGAAGATTATTTGCTTGCTTTAAGAAAACTATCTCGAAGACTAGATGCCGATCCTTACACAAGAATGTTGCTGACTGCCCAAACTTTTACCAATTCCATATCATTTGATAGTTATGAACAAGCGTTAATTCAATTGAAACTAAGAAATGCTTTTATGGAACCTTCAGAAGGTAAGTTAATTTAAACAAGAGCTATTTATGGAGACATCTTTAGACAAACGAATCATAGGATCAAATATGGCTACCATTCAAGCTACAATTTTTTTTGATAAACGATACTGGGTAGGTACTTTCGAAAGGACAGACCAAGAAGGATATGCCGTTGCAAGACATATTTTTGGTGCTGAACCCAAAGATCCAGAGGTTTACGAGTTTGTACTAACCCATTATCAAGAATTGAAATTTGGAGAACCCAAGGAATTTACTCTTGAAATCAAGCGCATGAATCCAAAGAGGATGCAAAGAGAGGTCCGCCGTGAAATGGAAAAAATTAAAGAGACAACAAAACCATCTACACTCGCACAAGATTATGTGAGAGAAGAACTTGAAAAGAAAAAGCTTCAAAAAAAACAGCAGAGTAGCGGAGAAAGACAAGCCCGAAAAGACGAACAATTTGCCATTAGGCAGAAGAAGAAAAAAGAAAAATAAAATGGAATATATGTTATAAGCCGTTATTTAAGAATTGAGACTTAAACTTTATCGTGAGCATAACTTTGAATCTTATCAACCTATCTAATCTCAATCCAAGTATTATACTTGATATACGTTACGCAACATCAAATAATTTTCTTGGATTCCCTGTGTACCCAAAACCTGCTTGTTACCTACATAAAGAAGTAGCTCAAGCATTGAATCAAGTTCAAAACGAGCTATCATTGATGCAATTGGGCCTTAAAGTATTCGATGGATACCGACCATTGTCTGTACAACAGCTCATGTGGGATGCAATTCAAGATGAAAGATATATTTCAAATCCAGCAAAAAACAAAGGACGTCACACCAGAGGAACAGCTGTTGATCTTACTTTAGTTGATAGGAATAAACATGAGTTAGAAATGGCGACCGACTTTGACAATTTTACAGAAAGAGCTCACAGCGATTATTCCAACGTTTCAGCCGTCGTGGCTTATAACAAAGAATTGCTAAGAGAGACAATGAGAAAGTACGGGTTTCAAGGTATTTTAACTGAATGGTGGCATTTTGATTTTACTGCATGGGAGGACGATATTAAGTTTCCTCCGTTAGATGTTTCCTTTGATCATTTGGAATAATAAAAAATGGAAATCATTATCTAAGGCCTAAATACGGTAGAAGTCATTTTTTGGCTCTTTGCGATGTCATCTCGTCAGAGATTAGACCTGTAATTTTGCTTATTATTCTTATACTTAGCGGAATGTGATTTTTAAAAGCCGATTCCGCCAGGTATACAAATCTCCATTGCCTCTCAGTATATCTAAAGTATCTTTTAGTTTTTGCTCTCTGACCTTATGGTCTCAATATTATTCTTGATATAAGTCATTTAATCTGAGGTAAATGTCATCAAGTGATCTAAACCACTGCGTGAAATTGTAATAACAAAAAAATTGCGCAAATTTCTTAGCTGTTAGGATTTCACACAGCAGTTTAAACCACTTGGAGGCTACGTGGCTACACTCAACATCGGAATCATGCTTTTGACTCAATCTTTTTTTGAATCCTAGAGCCTAGAGGCTCCAATCTTGAAAATAGCCTTGCCATTGGTGCCTGACCTGATATTCTGATATTTGCCTAACTGAAAACAAGACCTCTCGAAAGGGCAAATGTCAGAATGTCAGGTCTGGAACCAAGGCTAAGGCGGTTCATCCTAGAATTTGCTTCTCAATGTCAGAATATCAGGTCAGGTACCAATGGCAAGGCTATTTCCAAGATTGGAGCTTCTTAGTTCTAGGTTTCAAAAAAAGATTGAGTCAAAAGCATGATCGGAATGATGAGCTACAATTTACGCAATTTCTTAGCTGTTACGATATTCACAAAGTGGACTATTCTCTTTTGTGACAGGAATAATAATAATCCAATTCCTCATTCTTTTTGGGACCAATCACTCTACAGTTTAATCGAAGACCATGGTTATTATAATGAATCTGTCCAAAATAAGTGTCTTCCTCACAAAGATGAGAGTCGATTGATGCTAACGAGTGCGTGCCGGTAGGAGTAAGATGAAAAAGAAAAACCGGACGTTCAAATCCATAGCGCAAATGTTCCAAAGTAATCATTGTAGCATTGGAATCAAGCGTCCAGCGAAATACATTGCTGAAACCCACATCTATTCCTTGTTTTCCGTGCCATGTGCCCTTCTCGTTGAAAATTAATACATTTCCACTATGCCTAGCAGTAATAACTTCTCCTTGGCCTTTCCCATTCCACCCTCCTTCATCTTTGGAATTTGTTTTTGCATGAAAAGTAAGTTGCTTCACACTCAATAATTTTTCCCAAAATGCCAAAAGTATCTGAGTTTTGTTTTCTTTATTTGATGGCTGCGTAGAAAGATCTTCTCTAATGACATAATAGCTTTTCTTCTCATGTGCCGGCAACAAAGTGTAAGCCTTTTTTAGCAGTTCTTCAAGCTCCTTCAGAAGCGGATAAGCCGGATTGAACTGATAAATCCGAGTTTTACCTTCATAGTAGCTAGTGATAAGTCTACCCTTTTCTAGCCGATTCAAAGCTTTTTGAATGGGTGTAAGGGATGTTTTTAGCGCCCGATGGAGCTGTGTTCCATAGCATTTACCATTGACAAATAAAAAAATAAGGATTTTTTGCACGTTTTTGGTGCCACATAAGACTTCAAGCATAAAAAATATCAAACCTCTTTTCGATCATCATAAACTAATATCTAGTTATATTTATCACGTCCATTTTCTTCAACAAAATTCCTTTTAGGCTAAGTTCTGTTAACTTGAATTGAGCATATATAAACTACAATAGAGTTTACGCAAAACGGTTGTTTCATAAATTTCCATTGCAAACGGATAAAAACAAGGCTAATATGGCCATTTCTAACGCTAAATAGATGAAAAAGGAGGAAGATTAATGAATATACGACATGATTGGACAAATGATGAGTTAAGAGAACTATACCATTTGCCCCTACTAGAACTCATTTCACAATCCAACCATATTCATGTGCAAATTCACAAACCCTCAGAAATACAAATATGCAGCTTAATCTCGATAAAAACAGGTGGATGCCCTGAAGACTGCAAATATTGCGCTCAATCTTCACGCTACCAAACATCGGTTTCTGCTCAGGCAATGATGCCACTTGCTGAAGTTTTGAACGAGGCAAAAAAAGCTGTAGAAAGAGGGGCGACTCGGATTTGCTTAGGTGCTGCGTGGAGAGAAATACGAGATAACAAACAATTTGAAGATGTTCTTCAAATGATCAAAGAGATTACAGACATGGGGGTAGAGGTCTGTTGCACCTTGGGAATGGTGAAAGAACATCAAGCAATACGTCTTAAGGAGGCTGGGCTTTATGCGTATAATCACAATCTCGATTCCTCTGCACAGTTTTACAAAACGATCATCACCACAAGAACCTATCAAGAAAGATTGGCCACATTGGACATTGTCGAACAAGCAAATTTAAGTGTCTGCTGTGGAGGAATTATAGGGATGGGTGAAAGCTACATGGATAGATTGGACCTATTGCTCACTTTATGCCAAAGAAATCCACATCCCGAATCAGTTCCCGTGAATCGTTTAAGCCAAATTCCAGGAACACCACTGGAAAATCAACCTAAAGTATCTGTTTGGGAAATGATTCGAATGATCGCAGTGGCCCGTATTGCAATGCCAAAAGCCATGATTCGGTTGTCTGCAGGGCGTATAGAGATGGCTTTTGAGGAACAAACACTATGTTTTTTGGCTGGAGCTAATTCAATTTTTGCCGGTGAAAAACTACTGACAGTGGCCAATACCCCAATCGATAGAGATGAAGAGATGTTTCAACTACTGGGTCTTAAAAAACGCCCTGCATTTTCTAAGGGTTGGGCTTTGGCGCAGCCCAATCATACAAGTTATTGTTGCACAGCCCCTAAGGCTTAAATCATGACATTGCAACTTAAAAATAAACTGCTAAAAAGAGAGAAAAATGGAAATCTTCGACAGTTGGGTGTTAGTCGAAATCTCATTGATTTTTCTTCAAACGATTATTTGGGTTTAGCTAGATCTTCGAGTTTGGCTGATTCAATCTCAGCAGAATTGAGACAAACGATCTCTTTGGGATCAACAGGTTCACGTTTACTTACAGGCAATTCATACTATGCACAAGATCTAGAACAAAGAATAGCTACATTTCATGGGTTTGAAACAGGCTTGCTTTTCAATTGTGGGTACATGGCTAATCTAGGACTACTTTCAACTATTGCAGGAAAAAAGGACTCTATTTTTTTTGACTCAAGAATTCATGCCTCAACCCATGACGGCATTTGTTTAAGCAAAGCTAACGCTTTTCCTTTTAAACATAATGATACCGAACACCTTGAAAATAGGCTCAAAAATTGCACAACTAGAGGCGATCGATTTATTTGTATCGAATCCATTTATTCGACAGACGGTTCAATGGCACCTCTAGTGGAAATGTGCCGCCTTGCAAATGAATATGAAGCGCATTTAATTGTAGATGAAGCTCATGCTGTGGGTGTTTGTGGTTATCAAGGACGTGGCCTTGTTGCAGAACAGAATTTATGTTCCTCTGTTTTTGCCCAAATAACTACTTTCGGCAAAGCGATCGGTACGCATGGGGCAATTGTTCTTGGAAATCAAATTTTAAAGCAGTCGCTCATTAACTTTGCGACTTCTTATATCTATACCACAGCACTTCCCATGTACTCTTTGATTGCGATCAACTGCAGCTACAACTTATTGACAGGGATGGAAAAAGAACGAAATCATCTCCAAACGCTAGTACAGCTTTATCGCGATTCTATTCCAAATGCCTCTATGACTCACATTCAATCTATCCCCGTTGAAGGTAATAGAGCTGCAAAAGAATTTGCTCAAAAATTAGTCAAAGAGGGTTTTGATGTGAGACCCCTCCTAAGCCCTACAGTTCAGCGAGGAAAAGAAGTACTGCGCATTTGCTTACATGCTTTCAACACAGAAAATGAACTGAAAACACTCTTGGATATCATCAAAAGGAGCATGAAATGAATAAATTCATCGTAGCTGGAATTGGTACCGAAGTCGGAAAGACTGTAGTTGCAGCTATCCTTACAACTTGCCTACAGGGGGAATATTGGAAACCTATTCAATGTGGAGATGAAGAGGATTTAGATACTACCATAATGAAAAAATGGATCGATACAACACTGTATCCGATCCATCCATCTGTTTACACCCTACAAGCGCCTCTTTCTCCTCATCATGCAGCCAGATTGGAAAAAATTTCAATTTGTGTGGAAAACATTGTTCTTCCTCAAACAAAGCGTCCTCTGATCATAGAAAGTGTAGGAGGCATTTTCGTTCCGTTAACCGCTAAAACCTTAAGTTTTGATTTGTTTAAGTCATGGAACATTCCTTGGATAGTCGTTTCAAGACATTATTTAGGCAGCATTAATCATACCTTGCTCACATTCGATGCTTTAAAACGAAACAACATTTCAATTGCAGGGATAGTTTTCAACGGACTTCCTAATCACGACAGTGAAAGCGTCATCTTGGAATTTTCGCAAGTTCCAGTTTTAGGTAGACTGCTCCCAGAATCAACTATTAATCCACAAATAATTCAAAGGTACGCAAAACTATGGCAACCACATTTATCTCAGATTCTTTAATTCAAAAAGATAAGGCATGTATTTGGCATCCTTTTACTCAGATGCAAACGGCGCGGCCTCCAATTCCGATTGTTAAAGGCAAAGGCGTGTATCTTTATGGAGAAGATGGGCGTCAATATTTAGATGCGATCTCATCTTGGTGGGTTAATCTTCATGGACATGCTCATCCCTACATTATCGATAAAATCAAAGCCCAAGCTGACTTATTAGAGCATGTTATTTTCGCTGACTTCACACATGCTTCAGCAGTTGATTTAGGATTTAGATTGCTTCCATTGCTTCCAGGTAAAATGTCCAAAATCTTTTATTCAGATAATGGATCAACAGCTGTCGAAGTAGCCCTCAAAATGGCATTGCAATATTGGTATAACCAAAATATCCACAAAACTAAAGTGATATGCTTCAAAAATAGCTATCATGGCGATACTTTCGGGGCAATGTCTGCAGCTGGCAGAAATGGATTTAATAGGCCATTTTGGAAACAACTATTTGATGTCGAGTCAATTGATCCTCCCATCCAGGGACAAGAGGAGAGATCTTTATGCCAACTCCAAACAATTTTAAACAAGGAACAAGCCGCTTGCTTTATTTTCGAACCACTTGTTCTTGGATCAGGAGGAATGATTATCTATTCGGGTTCAGGATTGAATAGCCTTATTCAATGTTGTAAAAAACACGAAGTTTTAACCATTGCTGATGAGGTGATGACAGGATTTGGCCGAACAGGAACTCTTTTTGCATGTGAACAAATTCACGAACAACCGGATCTCATATGCCTCTCCAAGGGTTTAACGGGTGGTTTTTTGCCCTTAGGAGCTACGGCCAGCACTGAGAAGATTTTTAATGCGTTTCTTGGTGATCATCTCCATCAAGCCTTTTTACATGGCCATTCTTATACAGCAAATCCTCTTGCTTGTAGTAGTGCTTTAGCCAGTTTAGACCTTTTGATAGAAAAAACGTGTTGGCTACAAAGAGAAATGATAGCAAACTGCCACAAAGCTTTTTGTGAAAAATGGCAATCACATCCTAAACTCATACGATGTGAAAGCCTTGGAACAATCCTTGCACTTGAATATAAAACTGAGAACACTTCTTATTTTCAACCGATACGCGATCGTCTTTATGACTTTTTTTTGAACAAAGGAATCCTCCTCCGTCCATTAGGGAATGTTCTCTATGTTCTACCTCCTTATTGCATCCAGACTCAGGAGCTTGAATTCATCTACACTCAAATTATTTTCACCTTAGAAGAGGACTTATGAATTCATTTATTTCCTTTGCCTCACTTACGAAGCAATTATTGACAACAATTGTTGCATCGGATGAGTTACACGCCAAGTGGCTAAATACTCTTTCATTTCTGGAAAATTGTGGGGCACGGAAAATCGCCGCCTGTGAGCACCCTACTTTAGTTAAAGAAGAAATGCTAAAACATGCAGCCGAAGAATTTCGTCATGCACATCACTTGAAACGCCAAATAAAAAAAATTTCGTTCCATCCAATGGAAACTTATTCTCTTTCCTTGATGCTAGGGGGAATATCAACCCTACACTATTTGACAGCTTTAGATTTGAAAGTTTCTCGGTATCTTAAAGTATTAGGACTTTCCCGAAATTCTATAAAAGAAGCGGCTTACTTACTTGTCACCTATGCAATAGAACTTCGTGCTCATGAACTGTATCGCATTTACGATGAAGTTCTACGCAAGGTCGGTTCCAAAGTTGCAGTTAAATCTATCTTATTGGAAGAGAAGGAACATCTTAATGAAATGATAAAAGGACTTAATAAACTTCCTTCTGGACTTATGCACGAACAGCGTGTCTGTGCAATAGAAGGCCATTTATGTGAGAAATGGCTTCATTCTTCCATACAAAAAATACAAAAGATTCCATAGATTGACTTCCAAAATAAAATTCTGATATAATTTAAACGAATCTAAGATTCACATAAAATAAATATTTAAAATGAGAATACCCTATGAATAAATTAATTCCAGCTCTACTATTGCTGTTCTGTTTAACAATTTTATTAGTCTCTTATCATGGGACAAAAAAAACAACCTTAAATCTATCCATACCGATGCCTCAGAATACCTATTTGGAAAAGGAAATTGGAAGAGATGCTTCAAATATTATCTATGAAGCAAAAACTGTATTTTTCTTCTCCGTAAGTCCAAACCGAAATCCTCCTCACTTTAAACAAACCTCTCCAAAGATTTCTCTTTCTGATGATTTAACAAAAGAGTTTCAACAACTTTTGTTCAATCACAATAACTATGTCCAAGAGATGTCTAAACTAACGATGTTTTTACCTTCACTTGCTTTTGAGTTTCATAAAGATAATGCAACCGAAGAAAATCTCCTCGTTCTTATCTGCCCAGAGGGCAACCAAATCAAGGTGATCTACAAAAAAGACGCCTTTATTCTAGATTATGATCCTGCTCAAATTGAGTTTACTAATTTCTTACAAAAATTAGAAAATAAATCATTTCAATAATACTAACATTTTAGGAGCTCTTAATGACTCATTTATTTAACCAAAAAGGAATGATTTTCCTTTGCACATTGATACTTGGATTCTGTTCATCCATGAATTCTCTCTATGGTGCAACCTTGCATGCTATATTGGTTGGAGATACCAATGATCGAAAACTAGGGACTGCCATGCAAGCTAATATTAATAATGTCTATGATGAATTAAGAAAAATATCTGATCTCACAGAACTTGAATTAAACATCACTATGACGTCCGGAAAATCGGCCAAACGGAAACACGTCCTAAGACAAATTAAAGAATTAGATATTCAACCTGATGATACTGTCATTGCTTATTTTTCAATGCATGGATATCGTACTTCGACAAAAACAACAACTTGGCCTAATCTTTTCTTTGGAGAAGAATACAATGGTGTTTCATTTGATTACATTTTAAAAACGATAAAGGATAAAAATCCTCGCTTGCTCATTGCTATGGCAGACTCCTGTAATGTTTACTTCCCTACTGATAAAGTTGACACTTTCGGATCTCTCATGGCCTTTGGTTTTGGAAACTTCCTCACGGACCTTGAGAAAAACAATTATAAGAAATTATTTTTAGAATCTTCAGGGGTCATCATAGCTTCTGGAGCTGTTCCCGGAACAGTGGCATGGGGTATCAAAGATGTTGGAAGCCTGATGACGATGGCATTTCTAGATAGCATACATGATGTTGTCCTCCAAGAAGATGATGTTTCTTGGGAAGAAATTCTTTCTCAACTTGAAACCAGGATCGCAGATTACATCAAATACCATCCATCCAATGTCCCAAAAACCCAGATCCCGCAGTATGCCATAGAGATACACTAAGGAAAAATAGGCTTCATCTGTGCAAAACCGGATGAAGCCTATCATTGACGCGGTCCCCAAAAACATACCCTAGATGCTTTAATGCATGCAAATTAGGATCCTTCTGATTCGGAATATAAAGTGTTGTCTTTTCAGCATAGACAATCAACAAAAATTTCTGTCCTTCTCGCTGGGCTAATTCGGAAAAATTTAGATTTGCCTGTGCCGTAAAGTAAGTCATATGACCTGCTTGTACCGGAAAAAAAGAATTGGGAAGCGGCTCCACAGGTTTTTCAAGAGAGTTTAAGCAAATAATTAAACCGCACACTGCGCCTTGGATGCAACTTACTTCTTCGAGAGTTGTTTCTTTACTAGATAGAAGAGATCGGGCAGAGTCTGATTCTTCCGATACTTTATTTTCAATATTCTTCAGAGATCCTCCAAGCAATAGCTGATCGAACCCAAGACGTATAAATTTTTTTCTCATCAATTCAGAAGCAATTTCCACTAGCTCTCGATCCAATACAATTCTTTTGATAACATTATTTCGTCGCCACAAATCTCGACCGGCTAAAAAAATCTCTTCCGGAGAACGTTGGAATTGCCGTTGACCATACTCAGCGATATTAAGAGACAATGTTTGATCTACACTCAACTGTAATTGTAAAATCTGCTCTAAAGGAATGATTCCTTCCAATTCAATCGATTGATGATTTTCAAAATGCAAGTGGTATTCTCTTGCCAGCGCAAACTTTTTCATAACAATTCTTTTTTTTGATTTAAATAAACTCCATAAATAGCTTAACTGAAATAGGAATTAATTTCTAGAGACTATTCAGCAAAATACAGGGCACAAGAAATTATATCGATTTTTTAAAAATTATTTCATGGCCGTGTGCTTTCCCGGGCCCAAAAAATTCTGAACTTCTAGATTGAAATAGGATATAGCCCTAACATTACATTATTTTTTTAACGCAAAGAAACAAAAGATGCAAAGGCGCAAAGAAAATGTTCAGCTAAATCTCACTATAGGCCGTTTACAACGCGAAAGATACCTTTTCCATGATCTTTGCGCCTTTGCTTGCTTCTTTGCGTTAAAAAAAAATTAAACTTTTCTGTTTTAGTAATATGACTATCTAGGGACAGAAATTCTAATTAAGGTCTCCATTTTTCTACAACATTTTGAATTTCATTGTTTTCCTTCAATATATATCTATCCCTAGCTGGAATATCAGGTCTAGTAATCTCAATATTTCCTAATAATGTTACATAGAAACAATTTCCTAATTCAAAAGATTCTGGGTATAGATGTTTATATTTAGGATGTATAATATCTGTAAATTTATTCATTTTGCGCACCATTTCTGCTAGATCACCAGAATGCCTTCCGACTCCAAAGAAGGACACATTTCCTAATTGAAATAAACCAGCTGAGATGAATACAGGGAAGAAAGGCATCATTTCCTGTTTAAGAGCAGTAAGAGTCCCGGCTACTGAGGTGAACATAACTGTCCCCATGATCGCTCTAAAACGGAATTTTCGAGCTCTTAAGATTTTATTGACTTGATTTTGAACTTCATCATTCAAATGAAAATAAGAGATTTTATTATTTTTAGATTTATTGGCCTCGTTTGAATGAATCATAAAAGCATTTAACTTATGTTCGTATATGCTCATTTCAACTTGAAGAGGAGCTCCTTTAAGATGTTCAAAAGAAAGTCTAGAAAAGGTGTCTAAATGCAAAATCAAATTTCCATTGTAAGTAAAATGAAAACGATTGATTTTTTTATCATTGATTAATTGAACAACTTCTTTATTTTGTATTTGATCTTTAACAACTTCACCTGACTGTAGAAGAGCTCTTGCTGCTGGATAAAACGAGTGTATTGCAATATGGTGTGTCCCTACGCAAACTGGCCCCCAAGCCATTAGCCAGGGAAATTGCCCTGTGAAGCCAACTGCAGGATAAAGTAAAGCTCCCAAAAATCTTGTAGCAATTTGACCTCCGATTCTATCCCCTACACATTTGAGTTCAGGATGCAATTCATCATTTAAGATCTTTATTTGTTCTATTCGATCATTTTTTTTAAGCATCGTGTAAGGCCTATTTGCTAAAGGCAAACTTGGTCTACTTGGTCTAAAAGTCATTTTGCTTAATGCTAACATCTACTAACTCCTGCTGGTTGTTTTTTATTTTATTTTGATTTGTCAATATTGTTTATATCATTTTTTTCAGTAGAAGTCAACAATTTTAATCTCATTATATTCTACTATCTTGAAAAGAACTTTGAAAGAGGCAAATGATACAGCAATTCCCGCTAAACTTTCGGGAACGGGCACGATAAATTGGCGGGAACTGCTGGGCACCAGAAGACATGACAGAAATCGGTATTGTCTTGGCTCCTCAAACACTTTTACATGACAAAAAAAACAAATTGCTTTATGATTAAAACTTATGAATTGGAGAAGCGATGAAACTGTTTTCCTTAGGGTTTAGCGATTATAAACAAATTATCGATGAAAATCGGTATTACATTGATAAAACTCTATTCATTGATGATTTAATCAATTACGGAGGTGCAGTCACTCTCATACCACGCCCTCGTCGTTTTGGTAAAACTCTAAATATGTCTATGCTAAAATATTTTTTTGAGAAAACGGAAAAGTCAAATAGCTATCTTTTTGAAAATAAGAAAATTTGGAACGTGGGAAGTGCTCGTGCACTTCAAGGTAAATTTCCACTCATTTTTATAACATTCAAAGATGTCAGAGGTCAAACTTGGAATGATATTTATGATAAACTCATCCATTTAATTGCAGATGAGTATAGAAGGCATAGCTATCTTATTATTGGTAATCACCTGGATCAAGACGAACAAACGATTTTCGCAAAAATCACCTCGTTGACTGCCTCAGAAAGTGAATATCAGATGAGTTTGCTCTACTTATCTCGCTTTTTAGAACGTTATCATAAGGAAAAGACGATTATATTAATCGATGAATACGACCTTCCTCTTCACGAAGGACTTTTGTATGATTTTTATGATAAAATAATTACTTTTATTCGAATTTTTCTTGGAGGAGGACTCAAGGACAATCCAAACCTTAAACTAAGTGTTATTACAGGTATTTTACACACTGCAAAAGAAGGGATTTTTTCGGGACTTAATAATCCATCCGTATTTACACTTGTAAAACAACGATTTTCTGACAAATTTGGATTTACTGACGAAGAAATTGATCAATTATTAAAAGACTACAATCTTGAACATGTAAAAAAAGATTTTAAATCTTGGTATAATGGCTATTTAATTGGCGAGACTAAAGTGTATAATCCTTGGTCAACTTTGAGTTGTGTTGCCGAAAGAGGCGAATTCCTCCCCTACTGGGGAAACACAAGTGGGAATGCCTTGATAGGTAAAATCATTGCATCCTCTAGCCCACATATCAAGGATGGATGTGCTGAGCTTCTGAAAGGAAATGTTCTTTCAAAAATACAACTAGACGATAAAATGGTACTTCCCACCCTAGAAAGTAATCCTAATACCATCTGGTCAATGCTATTGTTCAGTGGATATTTGACAGCAGATTCCTATAAAATTCAGGAAGGAGAATATTATGCAGATTTAATACTCCCAAACAAAGAGCTCGTCCTCATCTTTAAGCGACTCATCAGCCAACTTTTTGAAAAAAGTTTAGATAATTCAGAACTTATCTCTCTTAAAGAAGCTCTTCAAAATGGCAATGGAGAACTGTTCTCTGTGCTACTATCAAAATTCGTTGCCCAAAGCATGAGTTGGCATGATATCTCTGAAAACGAACCGGAAAAAAGCTACCATCTCTTTGTATTAGGGTTGCTCGTAGTATTATCTGAAAGCTACGTAGTTCGGTCCAATAGAGAAAGTGGGTATGGTCGATATGATATTTCGTTAATCCCCCATGATCATTCACGGCCAGGTTTCGTTATTGAATTTAAGAAGAAAGAGAATAACGAAACGATGGAAGAGTGTGCCGAACGTGCTCTAGACCAAATCCACCAAAAAAAATACGCTGTTGAGTTAAATTCAATCGGTATTGAGCAAATCATTTTTTTCGGTATCGCATTTCATAAAAAAGAGCTCTTGCTCAAAGTAAATAGAAAAGGCAAATGAAACAGTGGCCAACTATGCCTCTGAAGTATAATCTTCCAAAAGCAAAAGATAATTAATTTTCAAAGGTTTTGCCAATTTCTTAGCTACTACTTCACCAACACTACGTTTTCCATTTTCAATACGAGATATATTATCTTGACTTACTCCACTTAATTTGGACAATTCTTTCTGGGACATATTTTCCCGAAACCGTGCACCACGCAAAACCATTCCTGCTTGCTTATGCGTAGCAATACTATCTTTTGCAACAACAGTCCAATCAACATTCTCGCTTTCAGAATACTTATTCAAAAAAGTTTCAAGGTATTTGATAGCAGTAGGCGGAATATAAGAATGTCTCTTTTCCTTTCCGGAAATTTTTACAATAACTTCACATTGTGGTTTTTCAATATGGTGCATTTTCATGTGTGCCGGCATAATAAATCTCAATTAGTTTTTTTTCTTCATCAATCACCGCTACTAAAAATCTGTACAAATCTCATCATTACAGAGAAGAGCATCAGAACGCTAGCCAAGCAGTTTTGCTAACGATTCACGTATTGGAATCACACCAATATCAATCGGGATTTCTTTGTCTCAAGAGTCGAGTTTATTGGACTCAAGGATCGATTTCTATCTATCGCCCGAATGTGTGCTGCAAGCACCGTTAATTTCTTTTTCACCTGCCCCCAGAAGTGCCATACATGTTTAGTTCGATTCCTCTCGGGTAGAACAAAAGTGACATGGCCTCCCTTACCGTCGGGAATTTTCCCTTCGGGAGAACAGGGTGCTTCAGAAAATTGTTGATAACGCCTTGCAATGCAAAGTGCAGCTGCAAGATGGACACTTAGACCATAACGCGTGGCATAGTTAATGCGGCCCATAATAGATGTAAATGCCGGATTGACTTGATGGACTGTAATTCCATGTTTGTATGCTCGTGCCATGAGAAAAACAAAAAATAACCCATAGGCAAAACTAGATAAAAGGCGTGCCCACTTAGAATTTCCTTTTTCCGTCAAAACTGCCTTCTTTTTTTGGAAATCTAATTTCTCAATGACGATTGGTTTTTTTGTTTCTTTTGCTCTCTCAATAAGGCTCTTGCAAAGATCACCTGTAAGAGCTTTCAGCTGATTTTTGCTTCTCCCGTAGGAAACCCAAGAAAACGTTTTTCTTTTTACAGGATTGCCAAAGCGGTCTGTCTCCATATAGGCAATGTGATCTGTATTAAGGTCAATCCCAATAACTCCACGTTGCTCTTGTGAAACGGAAGCCACTTTTTTTAAGGCTGTTGAAACAAATACTCTCCAACCTTTTCTATCTTTTTTGAATCGGTAAGACAATGCTTGGCCCTCCGGATGATTGAGGCTTGCAAGGATGGCCTCATGTCCATAAGCGAAGGCAACATTTTCAATCTCTAGATATTTTCCCCATTTTTCTTGCAAAGCTGTAGGTAAACGTAACCGCAAGCATAGGCTCCCATTTCTAATACTGGCAGTACATGTTTGATTGCCTGCCGTTTCGTCCTTTGATCCTAAAACAAAAAATTCACTGTTGCGTTTGGCTTCCCATTGCTCTTTCCATTCTTGATGTGAGGCAAAACCATTTTTTTCGAGATAAAATTGAGCGAGAAATAGTTTTTTACTTCCAAAACAAAGACGAACACGACCTTGCTTCCGATCTTCTTCTAAACAAGAAAGACGATGAGACAAGTTCTCTTTGCGTCGTTTTTTTTGATGGAGAACAAATTGTTTTGAAGTTTTTTTTTCTAAGCATTTAATGTTTTTCTCAAGAGTAGTGATTTGTTGTTTTAGACTTGCAATCGCTTGTTCTTGCCCGCTTTTGCAGGCAGATATTTTTCCCTCAAGGCTGACTCGACAAGCATTAAATTGCCTCGCTGTAATGCCATAAATTTTTAGAAAACTATTTTTACATGATGCTGAGGAGCTTTCTCCATTAGCTACTTTTGCATATAAAGAACGCTCCACTTTACTCAGCAAATAAGCGCAACTTTGAAGAACTTCTTCTTGGTTTTCATTCAGCTGTAGACGAGTTTGATAGGTTAAAGTCATTTCATTTGTCATCGCCAATCAACACCTTTGCAGCATCTACAAGTTTTTTATTTTTTCTACTGCGACTACCGTACAAACGAGCAGAAAAAACAGTAATGATTTCTAGCACATCTTGTGCAAGCTCTTCTTCAAAAGAAGCTTCGTCGCCTTTGTTAATAATAACAACTTCAATTTGCTTTACCTCGCAAAGTGCAAAAATCAATTCTGCACCAAAACGTAATAAACGATCCTTATGCGTTAATACTAGACGGGAGATTTTTTGCTCAAGAATCAAGTTGATGAGGGCCTTAAGACCCTTTTTTTGGTAATTCATTCCTGAACCTAAATCTTGAATAACTTGGAAATCCCATCCTTGTTTTGCACAATAAGAAGTCAGAACATCCGCTTGTCTCTCGAGGTCTTTTTTTTGATCATGACTTGAAACCTTTGCGTAAGCAACTGTTAAACCGTTATCAAAAACTTTCTTGCCTAATAATTTATCTAGATCATAATATCGTGTTTTTCCCTCGGATTTACGATCAGGCATTAGATAGCCTGTCTCTTCCCAACGTCGAAGAGTTTGAATGCTGACCCCTAAAACTTTTGCGGCTTCGCCGACCTTGATAAATCTAGTCATTTGATTAGATAGTATCAGATATGTATAGATTTATGCAAGCAGTTTCAAACCCTCCAGCAAGCAACATAAGTAGGCTTCCCTTATTTTAAGTGACAATGAAATTTGTTTTCTTCCAAAAGGCCATAATTCGGCCAATTACTTCTATAAGGGCCTTGTTTTACCATTTCAACCATCAAAAGATTAATAACATCATTAATGGAAGGTTTCGAACCACTTCGTTTTAATTTTTCGTATTGTTTTTCAGCACTGCGAGAAAGTTTTACAGACCACAGGTTCGCCATCTTAGTTTGCAACATTTATCCTCTTATATAACTTAAATATAGCAAATAACTTGACATATGTCAAAGATTATCAAATGGGTACGGCAAATTCCCGCTAATTTTCGTGCCCGTGCCCGTGTGCGCACGCGGGCACGAAAGTTTAGCGGGAATTGCTGATTGACTAAATAATGGCATGCACAAAAATCCAAAAAATGGTAATAACATAGTCTATACATCAAGGTGGAAAATATCTATGGAAAAACTTTCTCTGCGAGACCTCCCTTTACAGGGGAAAAAAGTACTTATGCGAGTCGACTTTAATGTTCCAATTGATTCTCAAGGCAACATCAGCGATGATTCTCGCATTGCAGCCTCTTTACCCTCTATCAAATATGTGCTTGAACAAGGAGGATCACTTATTTTAATGAGCCATCTTGGCCGCCCAAAAGGCAAAAAAGTGAAAGAGCTTTCCTTAAAACCCTGCGCAGAACATTTAGCTAAACTCATACATACCCCAGTGAAATTGGCCCCAGATTCTATTGGAGAAGAGGTATCAAAATTCTCTAAAGAGCTAAAACCGAGTGAAATTCTCATGCTAGAAAATCTACGATTCCATCCAGGTGAAGAAGACCCCAATCACCACGTAGATTTCGTGAAGGCTCTCGCTCAACTTGGGGATCTCTATGTCAATGACGCCTTCGGAACAGCTCACCGTTATCACGCCTCCACAGCAGCCATTGCACAATTTTTTCCTCAAACTGCTGCTGCAGGATTCTTACTTGAAAAAGAAATTCAATTTTTAGGACAAGCTCTAAATACACCTGTAAGGCCTTTTTATGCCATCATCGGCGGAGCCAAAATTTCAACAAAAATGGGAGCCCTCAAAGCTCTTCTTAAAAAGGCTGATCTCCTATTAATCGGCGGAGCCATGGCCTACACCTTTTTTAAAGCTATGAAGATCTCAATAGGTAATTCTTTGAGCGAAGATGATCAAGTCTACCAAGCTCACTTTCTCCTCAATGAAAGTCGGAGATTAAAAAAACCACTCTTGTTACCAACGGATCTTGTCATCGCTCAGACCCTTGAAGCTGATGCACCATCAAAAATTATTGATATCAAAGATGGAATTCCTTTAGGTTGGTCTGGAGTCGATATTGGCCCTCAAACAATTCAACGTTATACAGAAGCCATACAAAATGCTCAAACAATCTTGTGGAATGGCCCTCTTGGAGTGTTTGAAATTGAAAAATTTGCAACAGGAACAAAAGCCATTGCACAAGCTATTGCCAAATTGAATGCAACAACAATTGTTGGTGGTGGAGATTCTTTGGCGGCTGTTTATGCTGCCGGAGTTGCAGATAAGATCTCTCATTTATCCACTGGAGGCGGAGCCTCTATTGAATATATTGAGTTTGGAACTCTTCCTGGCATCGAAGCCTTGTCCACAATCTAAGGAACTGTACAATTCCTAACAAAGGAGCCCTCTTGAAATACCTCATTTATTCTCTAATTTTAATTACTTTTCCGGCTTGTTCAGAAATGAGCGAGACAAATCAGAGCGGAGGCTCGATTGCGGATTGGGTAATGGGTAAATGGCAATACACGGATGATACCGGCAAAAGCACCACTGTCGTTCTTTATCCTGATGGAAGTGCTCTTGCAAGTGATCAAAGCATTGGCAGCTGGTTTTATATGGATAACACCATTCATATCATTTGGGATAGTGGCTGGCAGGATCTCATCGAAAAAAATTATGGAAGCGGTTACAAAAAACTGGGATTTGCTCCTGGTGTTGCAACTAGCAGCTCTCCCAGTAATACCTCTGAAGCAGTGAAACAATAAAAGGGAATCTGGCCTAAGAAATTCCTCTTGATATACACTCTTTAGCTTTGATCAAGGCTGTAGGAATCCCTTTAGGAGCTTTTCCTCCAGCCTGAGCACTATTCGGTTTGCCTCCTCCTGACCCTTCTACAAACGGTGCGATCACTTTGATGATCTCATTGGCTTTGATTCCCTTGCTGACAAGATCATCGGAAACACGAACCAACAATTGACAATTTTGACTATCCACTGCAGCAGCCAAAACTAAAACTCCGGAAGGAATTTTGACACTTAATTGATCCGCATACCCGCGTAACTCATCGCTGTCAGATTCGACTTGAATAGCCAAAAATGGGATTCCAGATATCTGCTCTACTTGTTTAACAAAGGCGTCTACAAGTCCACCCATAGCCTCTTTTCTTACAACCTTCAACTGATGCGAAAGGTGCTTGTTTTCTTCTAATAGCTTTTCTATCCGCTCAGGAAGCTTGGGAACTTGAGATTTGAGTACGGCCGCCAGATCTGCTAACATATTTTCATGATGATGACATAAGGCTTCTGCCTCATTTCCAGTGACAGCTTCAATCCTCCGGACCCCGGCAGCAATACTGCTCTCTTTAGCTATTTTAAACAAGCCAATGGTTCCTAATTGAGTCGTATGAGTCCCCCCGCAAAGTTCCTTAGAGAAATCCACGTCAACCACACGCACACTTGAACCATACTTTTCACCAAAAAATTGCTTAATATCTTCTCGTTTCTGCACATCTTCATAAGCAAGCTCATAAATCAGCACAGGAGCATTTTGACGGATTTTTTTATTGACCAACGTTTCGATCTCTTCGATCTCAGTCCGAGTAAGTGCTTTGTGATGACTGAAATCAAATCGGAGACGGGAAGGATCGACAATGGATCCAGCCTGCTTGATATGTTGTCCCAAAACAACCTGAAGAGCCCAATGGAGCAAATGCGTAGCGGTATGGTTATTGGCAATTTTTTGTCGTCTATCTATATCGATCGATGCATCAACAACGGAGCCAATTTTAAGTTCACCTTTTTCCAAATGGCCATGGTGTGCAATAACGCCAGTAAATGGAGAAGTTGTATCTTCAACTTTAAAAAAGCAGTTTTCATTGGCTATAGATCCACTGTCTCCAATCTGACCACCCATTTCGGAATAGAAAGGAGATTGATCCAAAATAACCAGAGCTGCTTGACCTGCTACAACTTTATCCACGAACTTTCCATCGACAACAAGAGCCTTTACAACGCTTTCTGAAGAATGTTGACTATACCCAATGAATTGACAATCCCCAAATTCTTTCGCATAATCAGCAAAAAGATTTTCTCCGGCTAATTGCTGCGTCGTCTTTTGGGTGCTACGACTACGCTCTTTGGCTTGCAGCTCTAACTCGTGATAACGTTCAATATTAACAGTCAATTCACTATCTTTTGCCAATAACAAAATTTCTTCCAAAGGCAACCCATAGGTATCTTTGAGCTTAAATGCATCATCTCCGCTAATTTGCTTACTTTGACCTTTAGCTTTATCGACAATTTGATTCAAAATATTCCCGCCACGATGCAATGTCCTTAAGAAGGCTTCTTCTTCAGCAGTCAGAATCTCAATAATGCGATCCTTTGCCATCTCAAGCTCACGGTAATCCGATCCCATCTCTTCAATTAAACGAGGAAAAACTTTTGCTAAGAAGGGCTCTTCCATCCCCAACTGTCGACCATATCGCACAGCTCTCCGTAAAACTTTACGCAGGACATACCCTCTATCAATATTACTTGGTTGGACTCCATCTGCAATCGCAAATGCTAAACAACGCAGATGATCAGCAATCACCTTGAAAGCCGGAGCTGAAACAGGATCGTCAGCTCGATAAGGAACCTTAGAAACATTCTCGACTTGCTCGATGAGACTGCGCAAAACATCTGTTTCAAAAACGCTGTCGACTCCAAGTTTTAAACTCACAACGCGTTCTATTCCTGCCCCTGTATCAATCGAAGGCTTTGGTAATTTCTCCAAGCCCCCCGAAACGGAACGATTATATTGCATGAAAACCAAATTCCAAAATTCTAAATAACGTTCTCCACTTGAATCCTCGGAAGGATTTCGAGCATCCCCATAGGCAGCTCCTCGATCGTAGAGCAGTTCCGAACAAGGACCACAGGGCCCCACATCACCCATAGCCCAAAAATTTTCTTTTTCTCCAAAACGTGTGATCCGCTCAGCAGGAACGTACTGGGTCCAGAGTTCAAAGGCCTCATCATCATCACGAAAAACTGTAGGCCAAATACGAGAAGGATCTAAACCTAACACGCGAGTAGAAACTTCCCAAGCAAATTTAATCGCTTCTTGCTTAAAGTAATCTCCAAAAGAAAAATTCCCTAACATCTCAAAAAAGGTAAGATGGCGGCTTGTATGCCCAACATTTTCAAGATCATTATGCTTTCCACCTACACGAATACATTTCTGACTGGTGGTTGCGCGAGAATAATCCCTTACGCTATTACCTAAAAAAACATCTTTAAATTGATTCATTCCGGCATTGATAAAAAGCAAAGAAGGATCATCGTGAGGAATAACCGGAGAAGAGGCAATGATCGCATGCCCATTTTCTTTAAAATAGTTTAGAAACTGTTTTCGAAGCTGGTGCGTTTGCATGATAATGACCTCATTGAATAATTAATTTTAGGAGAGTGCCTAAGTGTGATTTGTACGTTGGCATAGAATTTCAATAATTCCTTTAACTAGGCCAATGTTTCTGGCCATGATGTCATAAAGAACTTCGTGATTGATTTTTAACAATAGAGTGTTTTCGATTGCCGTAACAGACGTAGGACGAGACATGGGAGAAAGAGCTGCAATTTCACCAAAAACTTCGTGTTCACCAAGCTCTGCAATGAGGAGATCACCATCATGCATACGCACTTTTCCCCTTGCCACGATGTACATGTCTGCTCCGTATTCACCTTTCGTCACGATAGGTTCGTCACTAAGAACATATTGCTCGGTTAACACATAAGCTAATTCTAAAAGAATCTCATCAGAAGCATAGCGAAAAATGGCTACATCGTGAAGGAGCATCAGCTTTTCAAGTGTTATCATTTTATAGTCCGCTTGCTTCTGACAATTAAGAATGCCCTTACAGCAATTTCCGCTAATTTTCGTGCCCGTGCCCGCGTGGGTGCCCGGGCCCGAAAATTAGCGGGAATTGCTGCAATTAGGTCTTGTTAAGACCCCATCGAGCAAAGCCCATCAATTTTAAGGGTTTTCCAGTCTCTTTTGCACGCTGAGCCACAAGTTGCCCAACAGTGATCTGATCATCTTTGATGTACTTCTGATTTGACAAACAAGCTGTTCCGTAAAAAGCTTCAAGCTTACCATCAACGATCTTATCGACGATATTGGCAGGCTTCCCTTTAACTTGGCTTTGAGCAATCTCACGCTCATGCGCAATCACTTCTGCAGGAACTGTTTCTGGAGAAAGATACTCTGGAGACGCCGCCGCAATATGCATAGCGATTTCCTTCGCAAGAGCCTCTTCGTCGCTAGCGCCAGACAATTCAACGACCGAAACAATTTTTCCACCAAGATGTGAGTAAACCCCAATCGATTTGTCTGAACTTTTCTGAAAGACTTGCAGACGATTAATTTGAATATTTTCACCGATGGCTTGAACGAGATTTGCACGATGCTGATCGACAGTCATGTGATGACCTTCGTCATCATAAGGAGTGTTGCAAAAAGCCTTCGACTGACTGAGCTTTTAGCTTTGCAACTTCCAAGACGATTTTGGAAACAAATTTCTGAAAGCGATCATTTCGAGCCACAAAATCTGTTTCTGTGTTGACTTCCATCACTGCAATCGCATCTGGCGTTTCGGCAAAGACGATAACCCCTTCATTTGTCGAACGCCCTTCTTTCTTCACTGCAGACGCCATACCGGCTTTGCGTAGATTGGAAATGGCAAGCTCGATATCTCCTTTAGACTCTTCCAAAGCTTCTTTGCATTTCCCCATTCCTATACCGGTGCGTTCTCGCAATTCTTTAATTAAGGCTGCTGTAACTGGTTGCTGAGCCATGATTTATTCCTCATCCTTGTAGCTAGCTTTTTCATCTTCGACTATCTTCATCATCATACTTACTGCCTTGTATGCATACTTAGTATCTTCAGCATTCTTCTTCATCACCTTTGATGGCTACGTACGCATTTCATTTTTCTTTTCGATAATGCCGGATGTCAGCTCTTGGAGGATGACTTTAATGCTTTTAAGCGCATCATCATTGCAAGCAATCACATATGCAATAGGATCAGGATCGCAATTGGTATCGACTAGCGCCATCACAGGAATACCTAGTTTATTAGCTTCTGCTACAGCAAGATGCTCTTTGACTTGGGTCGACAACGATCAAAAGCCCCGGCAGTTTGCGCATAGTACGTACGCCGGAAAGAGTTTTTTCGAGTTTAATTTGTTCTTTAGTCAGCAAAGCAAGCTCTTTTTTGCTCATGCTGCTGCCAAATGTCGTGATGCGCTTTTCGATGCGCTCTAGCTTTTTGATCGATTGCTTGATCGTTGCCCAGTTTGTGAGCTCTCCGCCCAGCCAACGTTCGCAAACATAAAATTCGCCGCATTCTTCCGCAGCTTCACGCAAAACAACTTTAGCTTGTTTTTTTGTGCCGACAAAGAGGATCGATTTATGTTGTGCGACAGTTTCTTTGACGACTTCTTTAGCGTCGCGGATTTGCTGCATCGTTTTAGCTAAGTCGATGATATATAAGCCGTTGCGTGCTTCGAAAATGTAACGTTTCATTTTCGGATTCCAACGACGCGTTTGGTGACCAAAATGAGCACCTGCTTCTAACAAATCTTTAATAGTGATTTGAAGTTTTTGAGTTTCTTCTTGTAACGCCAAGCCTTGTCCCTTTATGTTGACGACGGCATCTTACTCTTAGGTAAGATTTCGGTCTTGGTAAATAATATTTGGATAGAGTGAATTGAAAAGTCCAATAAAAAAGTCTTTTTTAAAGATTTTTCAATTTCCTCGATAGGTAACGAGAAAAGCGCCTAGTCAGAATCGAACTGACACTCGTAGCTTGGAAGGCTACTGTTCTACCATTGAACTACAGGCGCACATACCATATGTATACACAATCGAGAATATTATAAGCAAGAATAAAAAATCAAAAAGAAAAAATGAGCTTAAAGACACCTCACAGCATGTTATAAGCCCTACAAAACATTGACATTGTCTGACAAACACACTTTCGTGTCCATTTGCTTAGCGATCAAGTTTAATTTGAAAAAATTTATTGACAGAGATCAAAAAATTTCATACGTTGAGATTTAGAAAGACATCAAATTTTTACACCCAAAGGGCTATATGTTAATTTCATTTGGTTATGACATAACTCTTTACCTTCCCGTAGAGGCGACTGTCATTTTTACTTTAAAAGTACACCCCTCACGCAAAAAAGATTTAGTGGAAGATGAAAAATTTAATATTGAACCTTTAATCCCGATTCAAACATATTTTGATACTTTTGGAAACCATTGTGGTCGAATTCGATCTCCTGCCGGAAGTCTTCGTTTATCCAGCTCGGGGTTCATTCGCGATACTGGAGAATGGGATCTTTATGTTCCAAGCGCTACCCAAGTGGATGTACATGATTTGCCCCCTGATCTTCTTCCATTTTTACTGTCTAGCCGTTATTGCGAAGTCGACAGTGAACTAGGCAATTTTGCTTGGACAAATTTTGGCAACATTAAATCCGGCTGGGCAAGAGTTCAAGCGATCTGCAACTTTGTTCATCACCATATCATTTTTGACTATCAGCGAGCTCGTGCAAATAGAACGGCTTTAGAAGCGTTCCATGAGCGTGTCGGGGTTTGCAGAGACTTTACTCACTTGGCCATAGCCTTATGTCGATGCTTAAATATCCCTGCACGTTATGTTTCAGGCTATCTTGGAGATATCGGGATTCCGCCGGAACCTTTTCCCATGGATTTTTGCGCCTGGATGGAAGTTTACTTGGATGGACGTTGGTATACATTTGACCCGCGCAATAACCGTCGACGTATAGGACGGATCGTCGTAGCTTATGGACGTGATGCCAGCGATGTTGCTCTCACAACAATCTTTGGAAACCACTATCTGGATAAATTTAAGGTATTTACTATCGAAGCAGACCCTAAGGATTTGCCTGAAAGATTGCAACCGACAAATAAAGGCTCGCCTAACATATCCATTGAAAATGATTTAGCTTTGCAAAAGTAAAATAAGAGATCTTATAGGTATTAAGAAAAGGCCTTGCCATTGGTTCCAAAATAACAAAATCGACTGATGCGAAATACTAAGAAAAATTAAACGCAAAGACACTAAGGCGCAAAGAACACAAAGATCTTAAGCGAAGAATTTTCAGTTTAAAGAAAAATTTATACTTTATTCGTAAGATCTCTTTGTGCCTTCGTATCTTTGTGTTTAATTTTTCCTATAAGGTTTTAGCTTAACGCCTAGGGGCACGCACACGGGCACGAAATAATTTTCAAAAATTCGTTATAATTCATGTGCCCTGCCGAACCTGGTATACCTCATTGACATTTAAAGCTTCGCAAAGGGATTCAAAACCTTCATTTCCAACCAAAACAAAATCGACAGATTGCAATTCTTTAAGAATAGAGATAAACTCACTAGAAAGATCTTCATTCCCCACATGCACAATTAAATAACTCTCCGGCCTACCACCAAGCAATGATAATTCTTGAAAAATAGAAGAAGTAAATTCCTTACAACCTTGCAAATCTAAAGCCACAGCTTTCGCCCCTTTTAAGGCATGTTTCAAAGCAAAAATATGATCGCCAGCAAAAATCTTATTCCCCCTATCGAGCTGCAAAAGTCTTTTAGCAAGAGCCGCAATAGTTATCCGAGCACAACCAAAACATTCAATCGCAATACTTGCTGCCACATTGCATAGTGGAGTCACTTCAGCTAAACTTAAACCACTCGCAACACCGCACGCTAGCATTGCCAATACAGTGTCTCCGGCCCCTGTTACATCCTTAACTTCATGAATACGTACAGAATAGTCTTCTTGCCTACCATCTTTATAGAAAAGGGAAATTCCAGCCTCCGAACGGGTGACCATCAAGGCTTCGGCATTTACAATCTCAAGCACTTTAGCTGCTGCGAGTTCAATGGAAACTCCGCGACTCATGTTGGCAGCGGCATAGAGCTCTGACAAATTGGGCTTAACCAGCCAAGCTCCTTGATACTTAGAAAAATCGATCCCCTTAGGATCCACAATAACAACTTTCTGGTGCAATTTAGCATACTCAAAAATGGCAGCTAACAAAGTACGAGAAAGAAACCCCTTGTCATAGTCTGAAATTGCAATCACAGAAATGCCATCAAATAATGTAGGCAAAGAATCGATAATCGTTTGCTCTAACATTTCTGATAAAGGAGTTGACTCTTCGTAATCAATGCGGACAATTTGCTGATTTTCGGCAACAACTCTATTTTTAACCGGGGTTTGATACCCGGGCTGAACAAACAAACCTTCTGTAGAGATACCTTCAGCCGCAAAAATGGAACGCAATTGCTCTCCGGCGCCATCATTTCCAATGCGGCCAATAGCCGTCACAGTAGCCCCTAAAGAAAGTAAGTTAAGCACCACGTTTCCAGCACTACCTGCACGATGCTCAACTGAAGCAACATTGAGCACTGCTACAGGGGCTTCTGGAGAAATACGTCGGACTTTGCCAACTGTGTAAGTGTCGATATTAAAATCTCCTATCACAGCGATATTCGCTGACGACAAACGACTCAGATGACCAGCTAACGCTACCATATTTGATCCGGAAGTAAATAATTTGTTATATAATCTTTCACAGCATGTTCTAAAGGCATGCAGTCTGCTAAGTTGCCTATAGCGGCTCGAGTTTTCCTCATATCTCCGCAAGTATAGTATTGATACTTTCCGATGAGATCTTCGGGCATAGGAATATACTCGATGTTAAGCGGTAAATTAAGAGCTGAAAAGATAGCAGCAGCTAACTCATTCCACGAAGAAGCTATTCCTGAAGCTATGTTAAAAATACCTGTTGCTTCATTCATTAAAAAAGCATGAATCATCCGTACAACATCCTTAACGTACACGAAATCCCGTTTTTGTCCCCCGTCGCAATAGAGGCCCAACTGATTTGATTTAAATAACCGAATCACCCCTTCTTTTTGTACAACAGGCAAAACATGCACAATGGCTGAGGCCATACGTCCTTTATGAAATTCGTTAGGACCGAAAACATTAAAAAATTTTAAACCGACGATTTTATCGAGAACACCTTCTTGCTTTGCCCACACATCGAAAAGTTGCTTAGACATTCCATACATATTCATAGGTCTTAATGTCTCAAGTACCTGATCATTATCAGAAAACCCCTGTTGACCATCGCCATATGTTGCTGCTGAAGAGGCATATAGGAACCTGATCTCATTTCTGAGGGCATACTCTGCTAAACGCAAAGTGTAACGATAATTATTCTCCAACAAGTAACTAGCATCTTTTTCAATTGTCTTCGTGCAGGCTCCTAAGTGGACAATTGCACCGATCGCAGATTCTTTTCCTTCGAGCCATGAAAATAATTGTTGTTTATCGAGCAGATCAATAAATGATTTTCCTAATAAATTCCGCCATTTTTCACTCATCCCTAACTCGTCAACCAATACAAGATTTTTTATACCGGCATCATTTAAATACCTCACTAGACAAGAACCAATAAAGCCAACTCCTCCCGTCACAATTACAATAGGTTCGTTATTAAAACGCATCTTACTCATCATTTCTCCGTCTTTTGTGACTTCTATCATAAGAAAAGCGAGTATAAAAAAACAAGAAGAGAAAATTCATTCTATAGCAGATCCTATTATTAAATATATTATACCCATTGAGTATACATATGACAATAAACACAAAAAATTAAAATTTTTGCTTACATAAAAAATAAGAATGGGATATGTATAAGATTGTGCCCAAGAAATTTTGGCTTAACTTAAATTGAGGTTATATGAAAAAAAATTCCGGTAAAAGGGTAACTTTTGCATTTGCCCTTGCAAGTGTTATGAGCGTGTCATTGTGTGCAGATAATGAAGGATATTACAAGAATTCCAAAACAATGGAAGAGAATATAACGGCAGAAAAAAACATCGTCGAAATAGCTCAATCGAATAGTGAATTTAGTACTTTGGTTAAAGCTCTTGTTGCAGCCAACCTAGTTTCAGTCCTAGAAGGGCAAGGCCCATTCACCGTGTTTGCGCCAACCAACGCGGCTTTTGCTAAATTACCCGCAGGAACCCTAGAAAGCCTACTAAAACCAGAAAACAAAGCAAAGTTGATAGCTATTTTAACTTACCACGTTGTTCCTGGCAAAGTTCTCGCGGCTGATGTAAAGACGATGAAAGCTAAAACGGTGAATGGAAAAGATCTCGATATTGAGGTCAATGGATCAAATGTCACTGTCAATAATGCCAAAGTGATTAAAACAGACATCGTGGGCTCCAATGGAGTGATCCACGTGATCGATACAGTTTTACTACCATAATTCTTCACCGGGTTTCTAGCTTTGAAGTCGAAGTTTTCGCTTTTAACAGAGAATTTAGATTTCTCGTAATTGCCTATGACCATTAAGATATGTCGATTTGCGAGATGCAAAACTGATGCTAAAATCATTAAATTAGACCTCAAAGCCTGTTGCAACTTCTCATATAATGCAGGTTGCAATTTTTCAAGCTCATTAATTAATCTTATGGGATGATCAAGCGCTTGGCCAGAGAGTGGACAATCGAGCCCTTTTCCATAATTCTGAGGGCGTGCTTCAGTATAAAACGATGAGGTGGTATTGACTTTCATTACCTCCTCAAACTTTTTTTGTGTTGTCAGATGTAGAGGCTTAAGAAAAAACGATCCTACAAGCGAGACAACTCCATCAAGATGCCTTTCTTGGGTACAAAATACACAAATGGCCGCAGATGCTGTAATTCTGCGGTTGCGAATTTCTCTACCCTTCCTGAATTACGCTTTCCAACGATCTTGAATGGCTTTCCATAGAAAAATTTGATAAAATGCTGCTAAACCCACAACAATATAAATTGCCCTTTGAATAAGGGGAAGGCTGCCAAAGATAAATTTAACTAGATCGAAATCTAAAGCTCCTACAAGAAACCAATTAAGACCACCAATAACCAATAAAATTGCAGCTATAACATCTAATGTTTTCATATTTTCTCCGATTTAAGATTTGTACATATTCATGGGCAGTTAGAAATCGCTCCGCGATTTTAACCAAAAAAAACTCCTTAAAAAAGATTGTCTCTCTTAAGTTTTCTTTTAATAAAATCTATAAAAAAAGTAAAGCTAAGATTTGAAACACCCTCATATTCTTCCAAGCATCATTGTAAACATCACTCGCCAGGCAAGAGCAATAGCTGTCTCTCTTCAACCTTACAACCACTTTTTAATACTTTGAAAAACAATTCTATTTGCCAACGGCATAAATAATACTCAATAATCTTGCAAACAAATGTTTTTATTGGTAAAAATGAATAGCCAACATAAAAAAATAGCTAAGGATCAGATGAAACAAAAACAGTTGTGGATTTCGTTCGTTATTTTTATCCTTCTTTGCTTTATTGTGGAGATCGTTGGAAGTTTTTGGACAAAGGAAACTGTTTCGACATGGTATCCCACACTTGCCAAACCTTCATGGACGCCACCGGATTGGATATTCGGTCCAGTCTGGTCCTGTCTCTACATTTTGATAGCTATTGCTGGCTGGTTAATTTACCAAGCTGAATATTCGCATAAACGAACTATTGCTTTGATGCTCTATGGTGGTCAGCTCGCTCTGAATTTTATATGGTCGTTTCTCTTTTTCTCCTTACGCAGTCCTACTTTAGGATTGATCGATATCGTTCTGCTTTGCTTATTAATTAGTTTAACGATCATTAAGGCTTGGCCGGTGCGTCCTTTGGCAAGTCTTCTGCTGATTCCCTATTTAGTTTGGGTCATGTATGCGACATCACTAAATGCTGGAATATGGCTCCTCAATAGATAAATCAGAATAAAGAAAACAAGACCTCTTAAAAGGGCAAATGTCAGAATATCAGGTCAGGCACCAATCGCAAAGGCGCTTTAAAAATTTGTTATTCCCGGATAGGGGACGCCTCAGGCAAATGTCTTGCTTTGCCTGAGCTTCTTACTTTGTACTTCTTCAATTATCCTGAATCTTAACAGCTCTTGTTCCGCCATATTAAAAATTTCTTGAACATTAAAATAGCAGATTTTTCAACTTTCTACCAGTTCTTTTTGCACATAGGGCAAGCCATAAAATAACTCGACAAGAGAGCAAGTCCTGAGAGGCCAACTAATGTATAGATAGAACGTGCTGCGATTGACCCTGCGCCAAAAAGATAATCTACAAGATTAAACCCTGCGATCCCAACTAATCCCCAATTAAGAGCTCCGATAATTGCAATAGCTCCGACAATTTTACAGAATAAACATGCGTGTTTCAACATACATCCTCCTTGTTCAATTCAATTCAAAGACTTCATACATTTCAATGCGAAAATGATGCCAGCTTTCTTCTCAGCATAGCATTCATCTTACAGGGATTTAATTTATGCTGATGTAGCAACCTAATTGCCTATCCAATTAGACTTTTCGCAATAGACCTCGCGCGGTGGCAAAGCCACACGCACTCCAAAAATTTTCACCAGAATCTGGCGATATTTCAAGTTGACCTGAACGATTTAATAATATCGACCAACAATTTGAAAAAAATAATAAACAAATAAATGAACGTTTTAATAAAATTGTTCAACAAATGAGTGAACAATTTAGTAAAATTGATCCCTGTCTGAAAAAGCAGAATAAATAAATACCAGCTCTTAGGGTCTGTGCAACAATAACTTGCACAGTCCCTTATGGAAGCAGATCCTTCCAGAAAGCTTGGTTGTCCAAAGAAAACCAACGTGTAAGCCACTCAGGATGGACTGGCCATCTCCCTCCGTGTTCCGTGTCAATAAAAGCAATTTTACCATCTTTAGAAAATGGAAGATTGCCAATATGGCAATCGCTATATCCACTTTCATTGATAATATAATATAAGGACTTCAGTGCTTTATGAGAAATAACTGTCTTGTATAACTTAACACTTTCTGCTTTACTCAGAATCTTCATATCTTGAACCAACAAAAGAAATTCTCTAGGAACATGACTCTCATTTAATCCTCTGACCCCTTCGGGAATATGGTAAATCCATTTTTTGGGAACTTTCACATAACGCTTGTGTCTTCGATGACTGTCAATCGCTCGTTGCACTCGCTTGGCTCCTTCTATACGCCTCACCCAACCCATCCAATCAACATGTGTTGCTGTATCTAAATATGTTTTTATTAAATAATTTTTCAACAAAGGATGCTTAGCCACCACTAAACCTCGACCTTTTCGATGACAAATGATCTCAAATCCAACTTTTTCCATTGCTTCGGTTGAAGCTAATATCCCCCTATAAGTAAAAATAACATCCAACTGTTTCTTCATTCGGTGTTTTTCTGGAAGCAAATAAGGCTTTATGGTCTCTAATTCTTGAGCATTTACAAAATCTGTAAGGGTTCTTTTTATAAAATAATCTTCATTTACAAAATCTTCTGCATAAAATTGTAAAATCCCCTCACGGGTCTCCTCATAGTCGCTTGAAGCAAAAATATTTTTTGCTGACAATCCCGAAATCAATAGAATAATCAGAATGAAAAAACGTAACCACATAAGCCTACTCTATTCCTTGTTGAAATCTATAATTCTTTCCAGAGTTCCCTCCACCCCATATAAATGAGCGGTGCCCACCAAACATCCTTGTTTGTATTGAAGAGTTGTTTTAACAGATCCATTTTTATTAAAATACTCTTGTTTCCCTTCCAAAACACCATTAACAAAATATTGCCTACTGTAAAGTGCTCCTGAAGGATAGTAACAAAGAGATTCTCCTTCTGCCAACCCATTGACAAAATTGGATTTAGCCAACAAGACATTTTTCTTTGAATAGTATAAAGATGGACCATTTAAAAGTCCTTTTTTAAAATGAGTTTCTGCCTTAATGGTTCCTGACTTATAGTAAAGAAACTCTACACTTTCATCCTCATTTGCAGGTTTTGGCCATTGCAATGGTGGTGTCAATACTTCCTTTCGAAACTCTGGCCCTTGCTCTGGTTTTGGTTCAACTGGACGCTTACTTCTATGATCATACTCCTCAAAAGCGTAATCGATAAGTTCTTCGCTAATTTTAGCAACCGTCGATAAAAATCTAAAACGTTCACGGTTAAGCTCGAATCGTTTAATTTGCCTCTGTTGCTCGGTTAAAAGAGTCGGATCGTATTTAATTTGTTGAAATTCACTATTAGATAAATAGCTTGAAACTTTATTAAAAATGGCGAGCACTGCTGGAAATGCACTCTCTTCAGCCAAATCTGTTTCGGCCAAAGCTGCTTTCCATGATTGAATAGGTGCTTCCTGAGCGTCACTTTGAGAGAATTGATTTGCAGTAATCTCAGATTCTTCAATGAGAATCGAATAATTTTCCTGACAACGCACTAAACTTGCTTTAAGCTCAACCATTGCCTCACGCACCGATTCCATAGTCATCTTGGGCATCTGAGCATTTTGAATTTCTGTGTGGATACGATTGCTTAAATCATATTGGTTGGTTAATAATTTTTCTGCAGTCTCTTTCAAAGGAGCATTTTCTACTGAGGGGCATCCCAGTCCCCCTTCAGTACAATTAATCAGATGAACTTTTGGATTCTCTTTAGCCCATTGACCGATCCATTCTGATTCAGCAATCCATTTCCATAACGTATGAATAGGTTCCCCATAAATATCTTTTTTAACCAAACCAGTGGTCTCAAAATTGGCATAAATATCCATTGTTTTTTGCTCAACAGCTGGATCGAAAACAACTCCACCGCTATAAGTTTTACGGTCTGTAAAGGCTAAATCGAGCCCCAGAAAAATAATGGGATCACATCCCATTGCAAAAGCAATTTCTAAGCAGAAAGTGACAACGTTTTCACCCTCTTCAATGTCTTTCCCTTGAATGTTCAGCTTGGATTCAAAAAATTCAGCGACATCGAATCCTCCACCACCCGTCAAATAAAGACGAGGACCGTGGATTGTTTTAAAAGCATTATGATTTAATCGATTTCGATAAAAAAACGGGACTTCGTAAGCCTGAGCATGGTGCAGACGTACATTTTGAGCTTCATTGGGATCGATGCCAGCACAGAGGTGAGGTTGAATCGAGGCACTGTTTAAAACATTAATTGCAGAGCCCCCTGCAAATATTATAGCTCGATCTTTCAATTGCTTAAGGAGATGCATATTTTTTTCAAGAGAAGGGCCTGCTCCACAAATAATCGCTGGGACCTTCTTGAATTTTCCAAAAAAATGGTTTCCTCGATAGGATTGAGGTAAATATAAAAGATTTTGATAAAAATTTTTAAAATAAACACCCCCAAATTCAAGATATTCTTCTAAAAGAGCCTTTTTAAGTTCAGTGCTATAATCTATTTCGTGAGATAAAGATTCATAGATATCTTTCTTTTTTTCTTTATAATAATTTAATGCAGATACCTTGGCTTCTGTTAACGCTACATACCAATAAATATCACCTAAAATGACTTTTTTTATGGCTTGATCTTGCAGATAAATGATTCTAACTTGCGGATCGAGCAACATTTGTTCTGCTAACTCAGTTTCGAAAAACTTTCGCAGCACAGCAAGATCATCTTCTAAAAAGACAATGGAACGACTATTATTTTCATGCAACCATTCAGCAGCGGCGGTGTAATAATATCCTAGGCCAATGCCATAAATGTAGAGAACTCCTGTGTGCTTTTGATCGATGGTAGAAAACCATTTTTTTGCTTCCTGCAAGGCCCCATCCTGAGAATGATAAGTCTCTCGAATTCCATTGCATTCAAGATAAAGGTTAGATTCTTTTTTTTCCGTTTGACAATCATGTAATTCGCTATCGTCAATATAAGGAATGAGTAACGCTTCCTTTGGGTGGGATCGGCCCCAAACTTCTAAATTTCGATGAAATTGATTGTCTTCCATTACCTTTTTCCCTTTAAAATAGATTGTGGAGGCTCTAGAGTAGGGAGATATCCCTTGTAAAAATTGACAATAGCAAGCTTAGAATTTTCTCACAATTTGATTGAAGAAAGCACAGTAGGGAAAATTAAACACAAAGGCAAGAAGGCACAAAGAGCACAAAGAGATCTTACATGTAAATTTACCTATTTTTTCTTTAAACTGAAGATTCTTCGAGTAAAATCTCTTTGTGCTCTTTGCGCCTTCGTGTCTTTGCGTTTAATTTTTTCCTATACATTATATCTCTTTATAACTCTTTAGAATTTGGTGGGAGTGGCATAACTAAATTTAAATGATTTAAAATTGCATTTATTTTTCGCTCATTCTTTGGATTATCTTTAATTAGTTTAGATGCAATAGATGCTATATCTACATTTTTCTCCAACAAAGACTCAAACATTTCCAAATTGCCTCGGTTAAGCTCCTCACTTCCTTTCAATATTTCATTTAATAACCCCTCTGCCATTTGATAAAATTCATTAGATAATTTTTGATTAGAAATTTCTGCCTTTGGCTTTGCAATACTAGAATTTAAAACTAAAGTATCCGCTTTAGATGGAGGACTTGTGGAGACCGAATTTTGTAAGGCGTGACCTAAAGTTTGGAGGTTAGCAAGTGTAGATATGGGTGCTTTACTTCGTTTAGGTGCTACATATGAATTTCTTGAAGGTTGGATATTTGGCTTCAATGCAGTCGCTTCATTTGGTCTCGGCGGTGCACGTAAATTTGGTATAACTCCAGTATATGAAGGTTTTTCAGCTTCTTTGGGTAGAGCTGGTGGTTTTATATTTGGTATAGTTCCAGTATATAAAGGTTTTGCCGGATTTCCCATTGCTTGATCTTTTGCTGCAATAGATGCTTTAGGAAGATTATTATCAACTTTATTTGTAGGGATATTACTCAAGTTATGGACTAAATTTCCTTCTGATGAATGTACATTCATAAGATCTCTCCTTTTTAATATTTCTAAGAAAGTCCTTAACTTTATTTAATATTTACAGGCACATACATTTTTATTATACAAAACACATTATTTATTATTAAACAGAAACATCAATTAATAATTTTACAAGAGATATACATTTAGAAATTTCTTGATCATTTTGCAGTGAAAACGTTAATATTTAATTAACAAACGCCCCCAACAAGAGGAAGCTATAATGAAAGTTGTTTTTTTCGGAACTCCTCCCTTTGCAGCAAAACTTCTTAAGGCGCTTTTCAACAAAGGAATTTCAGTTGTTGCCATCATCACAAAACCTGATAAACCCCAAGGACGTTCCAAAAAGCTTCTTTTTCCGGCAGTTAAAGAAACTGCGTTAGCCCATTTCCCTCACCTTCCCCTTTTTCAACCAGAAATTGTCTCTGCTCCTGAATTTATACCCACATTAGCCGGCTTTAATGCAGATCTTTTTGTAGTTGTTGCTTACGGGGAAATCATCAAACAACATTTGCTTGATTTACCTCGACTAGGCTGCATCAACGTCCATGCTAGCATCTTACCGAAATATAGGGGGGCTGCGCCCATCCAACGAGCCATCATCAATAACGAAATGGAAACGGGTATCACGATCATGCAAATGGTCAGAAAAATGGATGCTGGCGATATCATTCGCATAGCCAAAGTCCCGATTGGAAAAGACACAACGTATGGAGAACTCGAAGAAGAACTCTGTGAAGCTTCAGTCGAACCTCTTTTAGCTGTCCTTCAAGAGTACCAGAAGGGAATCATTCCCGATCATCATCCACAAGATCCTTCGGAAGTGACTTTTGCTCCGAAAATTGAATTAGAAGATTGCCAAATTGATTGGAATCGACCAGCTAAAGAACTTCATTGCTTAATTCGAGGAGTGAATCCTGAACCCGGAGCTTGGTGTTATGTGACGATCAAAGGAGAAAAAAAACGTCTTCGAATTATACTTACGACTCTTATAGAGGACACATCGGGTTTAGTTAAACCTGCAGGGACTCTATTAAAATATGATAAAACAGGCATTATAATTGCTTGTGGAAACCAAGCTCTTCAACTTCTTGAACTTCAACTTGAAGGTAAACGTTGCATGAATGCAAAAGAATTTGCGTGCGGCATCATCGCTCAGTTCTAAGCACAAAATTTTCTTGCATAAAATAGGATTCCACACTATTTTTTGAACAAAAAGCGATTTTCATATAAAAAATTGCAACAAAAAGGAGTGAGCAAATGGATGGCTTGAAAGAAAGTTGGATAAACACTGAAAAATTACCCCTCGTCATTGAGCCCACAGAAACAATGTCTTTAGAAGAAACCCTTCAACTCATTACTAGACACAAAGAAGAGCTCAAAAAAAAATTGCTTGAATCCGGAGGAATACTCTTTCGAAATTTCCCCTTTTCGAATGAAAAAGAATTCGCCAAATTGATCTCCACAATTGATGAAGGGAAGTTTATTGACTACATTGGCGGAGACAGCCCCCGCATAAAAATTCACGAAGGTGTCTATACCTCTACAGAAGCACCTCCTTCAATAAAAATACCTCTACACAACGAACTTTCCTTTGTCAAACAGTATCCCAAGAGAATTTATTTCTATTGCCACATTGCCCCGAGTCAGAATGGCGAGACCACGATTGCAGACGCCAGAAAAGTCTATAAAACCGTTGATAACAGAATTAAAAAGACATTTATTGATAAAGGAATCAAATACACTTCCAACTATTTTTATAAAAGCCAGCTCATGAACTTGATTAATAGCTTACAACCTTCTCACAAGTCTTGGATCGATGTTTTTGAAACAGAACACAGGGATATCGTAGAACAAAAATGCCTTGAGAATGAATTTACGTACAAATGGAATCAAAATCAATGGTTGCAAATTTCACAAAATAGGCCTGCAGTGATTTCTCATCCAATCACAAAGGAAAATGTGTGGTTTAATCAAGCTCATTTATATGATTTTAATCCTAAGCTTTTGGGTTGGTGGAGATACCTAGGAGCAAAATTGCTTTACTGTCGTAAGCACATGCGCCTCCATGAAGTAGCTTACGGAGATGATTCCAAAATCTCAAGAGACAGCCTTTATCATCTTCTAGAGACTTTGGAGGCGAATACGATTTATTTTCCTTGGAAAACAGGAGACATCCTCATGCTAGACAACGTCCTATCGATGCATGGACGCGCAACCTTCACAGGCAAAAGACGAATCTTTGCAGCGATGACTGGTTAACTTTCGTGCCCGCGTGCGTGCCTGTGCCCGAAAAATTTCGTAGATTTTACTCTTTTTCGGGCACGGGCACGAAAATATTGCTGAATCATCGCACACTTTCATACCCCCCAAGAACACCCTTGGGAGAAAGAACCATTTGCCAGAGCTGCATTCCTCTAGCTCGAAATGCCCCTGCACAGGAAAGTAAGTAATAGTTCCAAAGGCGATAGAATGCATTCCCATAGGCTGCGCTTAGTTGAGGCCAACTTTGAATAAAGTTGTGGTACCAAGCCATCAATGTTTTATCGTAATCTGCACCAAAATTATGCAAATCTTCTAACACAAAGATCCCCTCCATTGCACTAGAAAGCTGAGAAAGTGAAGGAAGTATTCCATTCGGAAAAATATACTTATTAATCCACGGATCAACAGAATAATTGGAAACATTTTTCCCGATTGTATGCAACAAAAAAAGACCTTCTTCTTTTAGCTGTGTTTTCGCTATGTCTAAAAAATGACGATAATTCCTCGGTCCAATATGCTCACAAAGGCCGATACTCACAACTTTATCAAATAAAATTCGATCCGGGTTATATACTTGCACGTCTCGATAATCACATAAATGAAAAGTGACCGGCAAATGTGTACAACTTTCGCGGGCATAACGCACTTGTTCAGAAGAAATGTTCACTCCAACAACTTTGCAACCATAATTTTCTGCAGCAAATTTCGCGAATGAGCCCCAACCACAACCTAAATCCAAAATATGATCAGTCGGTTGAATCTTTATTTTCCGACACACCAGATCGAATTTATTATACTGAGCCTGATCGAGAGAAGCTGCATTTTTCCAATACGCACATGTATAGGCCATCGAATCCCCTAACATTGCCCTATAAAGATCGTTACCTAAATTATAATGAGCTTTGGCAACCTTTGTTGAACGGCTTTTACTTTGTAAATTGAAAATTTTGTTATTAAGAAATGAAAAAAAATTGGATAGATAAGAACTCCCCTTTTCTTCATAGTGAAGATTTAGTTTTAAAAAAAACTCATCTAATTGGTCACAATCCCACCACCCTTGAACATACGACTCACCCAGTTTAAGGGTAGGACGAACAAAGAAATTTTGTTTATAAAAAAGAGGATTCATGATTCGAGGATCAAAAGGACGATTTCCATTGAGTTGAATGCCGGCTTTTTCCAATATGTTTCTAATGTATTTCTCTGCTTCCATCTTTAGCCTCTTAAAAAAGATCATCGTAGTATTCATTAAAAAAGAGATCGAAAGGCAATAGAATTGCAATACAATCCGGCTGAACGTAACGAAGGCCCCACGATTTTGCAGAATACCCATGAATATCATAAAGGAGGCGATGCAGCATCAACATAAATTGAGAGCTCCCCCTTGCTGTAATCACTAAATGACATCCTAGCCAAAAAAGTTTTGCAATCATTTTTTTTAGTTCCAAAGGAGGCATCAGGGGCCTCACAGGGGGCATAGGATAATTCCTAATCTCATCAAACAGAACATCCAAATGAGGTAATAAAATTTCAATCTGTTTTGAATCCGTATGATTCATTCGGGCACTAAAAACACCTTGCTTAAATGGCTTTCTAACCACTAACGTCGATAAAGGGAGAATTGTAAACTCGTCGAGTTTATACAACACCTGATACCCCTCCTTAACGCGGCAAAGTTCATTTTGATAACGATCTGGAAACCTTAGAAATTCCTTATACATTTTTTGAGCATACTGCCAAAACAAAAAATAGCGACCATGAAAATAGGTAATGAGACCCGACTCGAGCCCCATGCGCCAAGTTTCAGCGCTTATTTTTGATTGCACTTCAGCGAGCTTCATAAGCACTTTTAATATCACATGATCTTGTGTTCTATACGTCTCCAAAAATTTCTGATAATGCCTCTCACATTCTTGTCCCCAAGAACGTTGTTGTTCTTCATAACTAGCATAGCCCTTACCATACCCTCCGTGCACTTCATTTTGATAATTAGGATTACCAAAACGCACAATAAACGTCCCTGACGTTTGCATAAAGCTTCTCAACCGACCGCAAATGTCACTCATCGCTTTTCTTTTATCTTGATCAATAGTTGAATCATTTGAAAGATTAGATTCCAACAAACACATAAGTTCGTCTACATCCCGACACTCGCTATTAAGATAAGCCTTAAAGAGCCAGTGATCGAGGTCTTGAGTAGACATTGCGAGAAGATTATCTACAATCTTATAGAGCCCTTCCTCTCCCCTCAACAAACGGCAAAGAGTAAGAAAGTTTTGGCTGTAGGCCATATCAAAAGGAGTTAAACCCGTGCTATTCTTCTGATTGGGATTCACTCCGTATTTCAATAATTCTGCAATACAATTGATAGCATTCACCTTCACAGCTCTATCTAAAAGAGATTCTCCTTCTGCATTACGGTGCTCTAAAAACTGATGTTTTGCAAAAATAGGGACAATTTCTGCATTTCCCGATTTCAAGGCTTCTTCAAACCATTCCATCACCACAGAGGGGGAAACAATATCTACATGATTTAACCACAATGCTACCAACTGCAAGTGTGAATAAAAAATCCCTTGCCCTATTAATTTTTCTCGATCATTTTGGTTTATGAACTGTGGAGAAAATGTCTTTTCCACAATTTGTTCCCACTGAGGTCCCTCAAAAGCAGAATAACCTGAAAAAATAGATTTCCACCAAAATTCGTACGTATATTCTGGTTTTTTCGACAAAGTTTCGATTATTTCATTAATCTGATTGCATGGCAAAAAGATCTCTACCATAACATCCGTTGAAATATCTGAATTTAAAGCCGGAACCATAGGATTCAACACAACTTTTTGAGATAACTCCGGAACCTCTTGTGTTGTCTTTGAGGTCGAGATGATCTCTGAAAGCAATCGATTTGTACCAGAGATCTGGCCTTTCCACATTTCCGACATAAAAAGAGTGATAAACTCATTATCTTGACGAAGAGCAGGAAATTTCTCGAAAACTGCCCCTACAGCATCCTCTCCAAAAGCTGATGCGAAGACTAAACTCTTTTGCGCCTGAGAAAGATCAGAAATCGCATTTAACAACATTGTAAAATTCTGCTTGGCCTCTACACCCCCATCATATACCTTCAATAAAGCCTCAAAATGCTCTTTGGAGGGGACAGCTCCTAAATCTAATAACAAACGAACCTTTTTGGAATCGGGAAATACTTTTAGTAAAGCCATCGTCAAAATTTGTAGATGTTCCGAGGAGGGTACAAATTCAACCAAAAATTGTTGTACATTAGGAGATTCTATATGATTTCTAGATTCACCATTAACTGCCTCCATTTTAGCAAGGACTTGTAATACAATCGTGGCTTTAACATCAATAGAGATCTCGTCAAAAGTATGCCCTTCATATAGATAAAAAGGCAAATAACTTCTAGGATCACAATTTGTTTTAATCAGTTCCAATAAAAGACTATCCCAGGAAATATTGATCTGCAATCGCTTTACACAAGCATCAAACGTTTCCACTCCAAACTTTTCGTAAAGGGCTGCGAGGAATTGTGGCGAGGAAAGTCCTGGCAAAGATGAAATTTCCTTTGGAACAGCACTCATCAGCCAAGCTAACAATTTTACATTTCCGATTTCTGCACAGGCTAAAAAAGCTTCTGTAAAAGCCTTCGGCAACATCTCTTCAGGAAATCTTTTTAAAATATAGTCTGCCACATTTTGTTTTTCAGCAATAATGGCCATCTTCAACGGATACGTTTGAGACGCCAAAATAGCATATTCTTCCAATAGATAAGCCGTAAAGGACAAGTGTCCCTCAGGAATTGCATAAGTCATCGTATGTTCAAGCAAATGAGCCAACCTAAAATTTTGTTTTCTTGGAATTGATGGATGATCAACGAAAGGGTGCTTCAAAATGGCCGCCGCTGTTGTATAATCATGATTATTCATGGCGATATGCACCAAAAGCGGAGGATATTCTGGAGGATAATAGAGTCGGCATGTAGCATCAAAAGTCTTTTTAAGGACAAGATCCAATGGGCTATCCTTCTCGATATCCACTCTATAATGAACGATCTGAGTTTTAAGAGTGAGAACCTCCAATAGCTCCTGGGGTGTCCTATAAGAAACGTCATTCATCAATAACAATCCTTCAAGAGTAATCTCAAAGAGATGATCGATCGTTTTCCCACCTTCAAATCTTTTCATATGCAAAAGCTTTGCGTCCTTCTGATCCCAATAAAACAGACAACGTCCAGAACCAATCGCCTCCTTCTTGTAGCGCTTTCCCAAGGTGGAGTAGATCAATATTAAAATGGCTGATTTATGGGTGCAATCTACAATTTTTTCATCTTCCCAAAGTTTCATCAACTCCTCTCTTCTTTTTTGAAGAGAGAAATCAGTCTGGTGATTACTTAAAGGGCAAAGATGAATTTCTGTCTCATAATCAACATGCTTTAAATCATTTATAGAGCCATTAGTATTTGAAGAAGAAGAGAAAGATGTACTATCATTGCCCATAAGATTAAACACCCCTAAAATGAAATACCTAAATCTAAAGAAACAGAGCAAGACTCCCACTTGGCATCTTGAATTTGATCTTTCGCTATTTTGACCTTATCGTTGACTATGCCAATTTTTTCAGACTTAAGAGACTTCTTCCTTCCTTTTTTAGCTTGCCATTGCTGCCACTTTAAGCCCAATCCAAAATTAATAAAAGGACAAAATCCCCAGAAAAGATCGGCATATAGCACTTGACCATTAGCATCTGATGACTTCGAATTCTCTTGGAAAGTAAATCGCTGATCCCTTCGGTTTTTCAATGACCAATGCGCATTCCATTTTGCCCAATGATAACTATAGCCACTCCTTGCAGTAAAGAAAAAACAATCAAACTTCGCGTCAACACCAAGCCATGGGCCCTGCCAATGATTGCTATACCGAAATCCTCTCCCTCCATCATCTTGACTCAAACGCCCTTTTTTGACTTTAAATTCTTGAGACTGATAAGACCAACCAGCTACGGGGCCCATTTCAAAAGGAACTAAACAAGATAAGAAAAAGCCTGCCCCTACAATGAAATCTTTAGTGATACCATGATGTAAATTCCCCTTACTTTTAAAAAGAAATTTCTGAGCTTTTTGAGAAGCCTCTCTATAGACACCATCTCCAGAAAACCCCCAATACCCTTCTCCTCTCACAAAACAATCACAAACACCAATTAACCCTTTTCCACCGACTTGATAAAGAGAAAGATCCTTTGCTGTTAAATGATCTTTTGAAATCGTTAGGTTATTTTCATCGAACGAATATATTTCGGCTGAAAGATGATCTCTTCGATACCCAACACTAGCATCCAAGTAGGCCTCAGCTATATCTCCATACAATGTGGTTGCTATGCTAGAAGCTATTAAAAATATCATATTGAATAAAAATTTATGATGCATGAATATGTCCTTGTAAATAGTTTTGAGTTAAATAACTCTCGCATTCTAGCTCATGTCATATTTTAAAACAATTAAATGTAATATAGTTCCCAGAATTAAATCTGGCGCTATTTCAAGTTGACTTGGTAAAAATTTTTTGGAGCCCTCAGCGACCAGCGGCGCGCTAATATCAAGAAGTAAACTCAAAAGCTTACTCAGAAGTGCGTGTGGCTCTGCCAACGCGCGAGAGGTCTATTGCGAAAAGTCCATTTGGATAGGTAATAGGCTTCTACATCAGCATAATTTGTGTGCAACAGCACGTTATCCTGAATTCCGGATAACGTGCTGGCCACCATACTCCAAAAAAAATTTTATTTTTGACCGAAAAGGCAAACTAAGCCTTTCTGCTAAAGAACATTCTCGCTTGTTGAATTTGAGAGGACATTTTTATCTTTGACTTCGGAATCTTCAGTAGAAAAATGAAAAAGATCTAATGAAAATTGACGACCACAATCAAGGCACCGATGGTTTTGTTTACCATGCCGCGTATAACCATTGCGTTTAAATGCATAAGAACCACATTGCGGACAAGAACACTGCATAAAACAATTCCTTTTATTTAAAGTTAAGACCACTTCATCTCAATTTTTCTGATAGTTTAGATAAATGTATATCTCGTTAAAAGATATTTGACAATAAAAAAATGACACAAAAAAATTTTTCTTACAATGAATTTCAGCCTTTGATCAAAAATTAGTCGGTTTTGCAATATACTCTATAGGGTATTAATGCTCTTTGGCAATAGCAAGAACCATTTTTGAATTTGATTTAGTAAATTATGCTCAGACAATAGCATCGCTAATTTCTGAGAAAAATGAGAGAAGAAATGAAGCCATAGAACGAAATCCAATCCAGTGCTTCTAGAAAAATATGTATAAGAGGTATAGGAAAAATTAAACACAAAGCGAGACAGTTGCCTGATAGGTGTGAAGGATGCTGCGATATGAGGATATAAAGTATAGGAAAAATTAAACGCAAAGGCACGAAGCCACAAAGAGCACAAAGAGATCTTACGCGAAGAATCTTCAATTTAAAGAAAAATATTATACTTTACATGTAAGATCTCTTTGTGCTCTTTGTGCCTTCGTGTCTTTGAGTTTAATTTTTCCTATACTTCACACCCTAAAGTGACATTCAACGTTGGCAATAGCATGAACCATTTTAAAATGTGATTAATAAATCATGCTCAGACAATAGCATCGCTAATTACAGGGATATAGAGCAAATTGAATCGTTTAAAATTCCAACCATAATTTTTAACATCCATCTTTAATTCATCATCTTTAACTTTTCTATATGAAGCCATATCATCACATACAATGAATTCATCAGATGGATGGGTTAGATCAAGCCAATTTACAATCGAAAAAGGCCGTTCGACTTTACGCAGTGGTTTGGACTGCCTAGAGGCTACGCGATTCACTCAACATCGGAATGATGAGCTACAATTTGCGCAAATTTTTGGGCTATTACGCAAAACAACTTCTAGATAGTTCAATAAGGCATTTTTTTCATAAAATGATCATAACATGAAAATTCTGTTGCTTAAAATTGACTTCGTTGCTTATATTAAGATTTTACGATCCGGGTTAGCTCAGCGGTAGAGCAGTGGACTGTTAATCCATTGGTCGCAAGTTCGAATCTTGCACCCGGAGACACATTGGTTGATGTGATGCTGCCATGAGCAGTGAAAACGGCTCACGCAGTGTCACAAGCAATCTTTTCTCTCTCAATTTCAAGTTCGAATATACCAAATTCAGAAGTTCTCGTTTTTCATCTAAGTTCGAACTCAAGTAGATTTCCTTTGCTCTTTGTGCCAAATCCACTACGGTTTTGATCGTTAATAGGCAGGTCTCATCAGCATCAACATGCGCTTCCATCTCCCGTGTGATTTCCTTTTGGCGCTTCTTGTATTCCTGCAGCTTCTGCTGATAAATACTTGCATCAATGTTACCGTCTAAATGCTCGTCAATCAAACGAGACAATCGCTTTTGGATTTGATCCAATTCTTTGCGAAGAGTTGCTTGTGATTGGTTGAAAAATTCTTGTTCATGTTCAAAAACTTTTCTTAAATGACCAAGAATTTTATTTACAGTTTCATCAGGTAGTTGAATGCGATCAAAAAGGGCAAGAAGAGGCTCAAGCAAAATCTCTTCTCTTATCCAAGACTTTTTGCATAATCCCTTTGCGTTATTGCAACTGTAGTAGACATATTTTCCTTTTTTGATGTCGCCGGTCACTGCGCAGCTGCATTCATCGCATGTAACCAAGCCGCGAAATAACATAGGTTTCCCTGCGTATTGGACTGGAGCTTTACCATGTCCTTTCTTTACAGCTTGCACTTCGTCATATAAAGCTTGAGTCACTAAAGGAGGATAATTATGGTTATATAGCTGCCCTTTTACCTTCATTTCTCCGTAATAAAAGGGATTATTGAGGATAAAATCCACTTGATTCGCTTTGATCGGATTGCCCAATGAATTGCGTAATCCCATTTCGGCAATTTTTGCTTCAATTTTTTTGAGTGAATATAATCCAGATGCATTCTTTTGCCAGGCGTAAATGGGTTTTAAGGCTGCTTTATCTGTTCCACTTTTTCTATCACCTGATTCGGCTACAGTTAACAAAAAGATAGACAACGGGATTTCACGGCTATCAATAGAAATGTTTGCATATGGCTGACATGATAGTGCCGCAGCTCCCAATACACTTTGAGCACAAACGGAATCAGGAGCTTGAATCACCCGCTGCAATGTTCTAGCCGCAGGCCGTTGAATTGGCAAAAAGCCATACTGAAATCTATGAAAAAGATGAAGTGTACGTACATGCCATTGAACTAATGCTGAATGGAGATGAGTTATGGATTAAAATAGAATGGAAGGAGGGGTTAGCTGCAGAGCTGTTTTGCTTGAAAACTTTTCAATATGAAAGCCTGCCTCATCAATTCTTGCAAATGTTGATAAAAGCGCCTTCTAATGCCTATTCCACAGTTCCTGGAAGGTCTCCGGCGGACCTTATCAACCGTTGTAACCTTGGAAAAGGAGGTCTTAAAGACTTATTTTTTGGCAAGTGCACAAAAGCACAAGCATTTTTTAAGGGGCGCAAAGCAGAAAAACAGGTCATTGAGGGAGAGGCTTTGAAAGAATTACTAAGACATCTACAAGCTTGTCATAGGGTTGCAGGATTGCCTATATGCCCTTAAAATCATTTATATTTATTGTGCTTTTAGGTTTTAACATGAAACTAGATAATTCGTATCGCTTTTCTTTTTGATTATACCAATCACAAATATTCAATTTCACAGAATTAACTTGGTAATAGCCAAAAGGAATATTTCTCGCCTCTTTTAGGATGTTAATGAAAGTTCTTGGATTTTGCAGCGGCTTGCGGAATCGCATTAAAGTCACATGTGCTGTTTGAGGAAAATACCGTTCGTGGATGACTAACCCTTCAGAATCAAAAGCTGTTCTAATTTTTTTCCTTATTTTCTGTATTTCTTCACTAAATCCTTGAGCAAGAACAGCACCATCACTAAGAGTGAGCCCGTGAAAATCAATTTTAAAAGAGTGAATGTCATTTAACACGGAATCTAATATGGAGATATATTTCCTTATTGGATGGTTTTCAGGGTTAAATTGATTGTTTCCTGTAACAATCACTTGAAGTGTGATATGCCAATCTGTGGAAGGATAAAAGTATTGATCTGGCTCCAAAAGCTTTATCTGATTAATTTGAGGTAGAAAATCATTTTGCACCGGAATAAGTAATGATATGCCCAAACGCTTATCTAACTCTAAATTTAAAAGATGGGGATCTAAAGAAATTCCCCCGCGAAGAATAGAGCGGCTACTTTCTTCAAACATTTGATTATAAATTTCAAACATTTGTTAATCCTGTGAAAATCTATGATGTGGCATGCACAAGTTTGGCCAATGTATGTAAAGTGGGATTTTTGCTTTTAAAAGCGTGATAAATGGTCGTCCTAGGTAAATCATGATCCTTTGCAATCTGGCTCTTATTTTTTGCACTAAGATGAGATTCAAGAATCTCAATCACACCATCAGGATCATTTTCCTTTAAGCACTCCCAAATTGCCTGAGCAATTAATTGCTCATCCAATAGATCCTTAGTTGGATTATATTCACGTGGTTGCTTTTTAAACTTAATCATAGACCCAGTCCTTATAGATTTTTTCTGCTTGATTAATATCCTTGGTCTGGCCATTTTTATTTCCTCCTAAAAGTAGCAGCACCTGGCTAACTGGTATTAAAGAGTAATAGATACGCCTTCCATTTTCCCAGCGAAGCTCCCAAACATGATCTCTTACCTGCTTGTAATCTCCAAAATGCCCTTCTTCGCGGACGTTTTCAATCCTTTTAGCAATTTGCACTCGCGATTTTGCAGGCTCTTCTTCAAGCCACTCTTCAAACTCGCTCGTCACCAGTATCTTGTACTTCATCTTTATTGTACCATATATTGAACAATTAGTCCATTAAGAAATTTCCACCACGGAGTCTAAAGCTAAAGACTTTACTTTAAGCATGGGAAACTTTCAACCCCATTCCTTTCTCTGAAAGAATATCATTCCTAAAAGGAAATTTGATCAATTTTTGCTGATAGTCTTTCCAGGGAAAAGTTCGAACTGTATCCAGTGTCTGGAGTTCTTAGAATCAGGCAGTTACTGCGAGAGTTGTAGCTGCCGTTTTCATCAATGGTGCGCCTCCTCAGCTAGATACATGCAATGTTGAGGGTACTATAAGCAAAAAGTTGACATTGGCTAAACTTTCTTAGGTTAACCTCAAATTCAAGCCCATAGCCACACATAAGGAAACTAATGTATGCCATTTTGGATTGCCTGTACCTGAAAGAGTTTTATAAAGGCTTTCGCGGCCAACATGCGCTTTTTTGGCTAAAGCGCCAATACCACCTTGTGCTTCTGCAACGTTTCGAAGAGCGATCAAGAAAAGCTGTTGAGACTCTTCATCACCTTTAAGACTTTCTTCTAAAGCATCATTTAAATATGCAACAGCTTGATCATGATCCTTAAGTTTTTCAAGAAGCCAATCTTCATATTTTTTATTTTTTGCCATGTTTTTTCTCCCTGGATTGATATTCTTTTAAATACTCCTTTGCTTTGTCGATATCCCTAGATTGTGATCCCTTATCTCCACCACAAAGAAGGAGGATCACTTTGTTTCCTATTTTAGAGTAATAAATTCTTATCCCCGGACCATAATGAATCCTAATTCCGCTACTTCATCACCCAATGACTTACAATCACCAAAATTCCCCAATTTCAAGCGCGCCAAACGGGTAAGAATTTTGGATCGCGTATGAATTTCTCGTAGGCTTTCAAACCAATCATCAAAAGGATTCCGACCAGAAGGAGTTATGTAAAATTCAATCTCAATTTCCATATAACCTTATTGTATCTCATGAGATACATTATTTTCAAGTGAATTTTAAGCTATTAATTCTGAGAGTGTTGAAAATTCCTGAGATAGGCTGATCCAGTCAAAAGTTAGAAATGTACCTCTCTACGGTTAGAAAGGACATAGGTCATTTTCTTTGCTTCCGTACACCTTGACTTTTAATGGATATAGATCCATAGTTACCCTGAAAACTGATTTTTAGTAGGCCTATGGAAACCTTAAACTTTTGAAAAAATTTTAGGAGTAAAATAATGAACTTTATCAAACAACATCCGGTTTCGGGATTTATTATTTCAATGATTGGATTTGCAAAAATAAATAAACAGACACCCTGGTATCTTCGTCAATATTCACATTTAGAACTAGGAAAAATTCTCTTAGAGAAAAACAAAAATCATGTATACACAAACATTTTTGTTTATCGTAAAATCCTATTAGTTAAAGGAATTAATCATTTATCTAGCTATAAGATAATCCCTCTCTTAGTCGGCATAACAGCCGCGAATTTAGATAATATATTCTCTAAAAAAGCTTTAAAAAATTAATTACAAAAGGTGACATTATGCTGATTTTAAAATCTTCTAGTCATTCACGAGTTAACAGCTGCTACCAAATCTTACATAAGTACCATTCTGCATCAAATGCATCAGCAAATGCCCCTTCAACTACAGAAAAAATTATAAAATTAAGGCCCGGATTAATCTTGATTGAGAATGCTTTGACTCCTGCTCAACAGATCAATTTGGCTTTGACGACTATAAAGCTTGGTGAACGCCCACAAAAAGGATTTTGGAGAATAGATTCTAATGGCCAACCCCAGTTCAATAGCCAACCTTATAGAGGGAGAATGTATGATCCACTGGCTCTCAATCCCCAACTAGAAAGGCTTTGTGCCAAATCTCTAGATGCAGCGGAATCAGTCGATGCGTCCATTATTAATAAGCTTCCCACTCATGTCATAACGTTATGTTATCAAACTATAATGCATCCTCCTGTCGCAGGGTATATCCCATGGCATATAGACAACGGCCAAAATGATGGCCTTAAGGAATATCCTATCATCTCTTTTTCCTTAGGAAAAAAGTGTGATTTTTTGCTGCGGCCTTTTGGACAGCTACCCCTTAGAGACGAAAAAAATGTAAACGAGGAACTTAAAATCTCTCTTCATTCAGGAAGCAGCTTAATTATGTACGGTGAATGCCGCCATGCTTGGCATACTATCAAAGTAATAGAATTAGATTCGCCTTCACCTCTATATCTGCCGGAATTTCTTAGAGATAAAAGGTTGAATTTTACTTGTCGCTTTACACCCCATTTAATTGGAAGAGAAGAGGAGTTTATCACAAAAAGTGCTGAAGAGCTTAGAGTATTAAAAGACAATCCATTTTATGATCTATCGAAGATGAAACTTTAAATAACGAGTCAAAGAAGATTATGAGGTTGATAGATTAATTGAAATTTATCAATGGAAGTTTTGCAAGACTTCTGGAAAATTTCAGGGTGAATTGCCGACAAGCCATGTTTTTAGTTGACAAATAAATATAAGAATGCGTAAAATCTTATAATTAATATTGCGTGCTTAATTATAAAATCAAAAACGATTTTCAGGATTTGCATGAACAAATTTGTTAATTTAGCGCATTTAAAATTTTTTTGCGATGCAGTCATTTATAAAAATATCTCTGAAGCAGCCAAAATGAATTTTATTTCCCAGGCAGCCATAAGCCAAGCAATTGCAAAATTAGAAAATGTGTACGGGGTGCCTTTGTTGGCACACAATAAACAAACACTGACTCTCACTGAATTTGGAAAAATTGTATTTGACTCAGCAACGGAAATATTTAAGGCTGTAAAAATACCGTTCGATAAAATCAACGAAGCAAAAGATGAAATCAGCGGCCTTTTAAAGTTTGTAACGACTAAAAGTCTGGGGATGTCATTCATAGCTCCGACTTACAAAAAGATTAAAACAAATCTGCCTCGTGTTGATCTAAAGATAGATATGGGTGGGAAAAGTTATATTCGCACAGCTTTAAAATACGAAAATGTTGAACTTGCCATCGTTGTATATGATCATAATTTCAGTCAATTTGCCAAACATCCTATTAAAAAAGGTTATTTGAATTTATATCATTCAATGAATGCTCCGGAAAATCTGATCGATCAAGGAATTTTCATTGATGAAGATAAGGGAATGTATATTGAGCAATTAAAAGATTTTTTTTCAATAAATAATCATACGTTCAACTTAGAAGCCATTGCAGGATGGGAATTAGTCGCACATTTCACGCATTTAGGGATTGGAGTTGGATTTTTTCCAGATTACATCGCTTCAGAAGTTCGCTTTCCGAATATAAGACCGCATCCGCTCAAGCTACCTCCTATGAAATATGAAATTGCAGCGATTTACAATAAATCTACACCCCTTTCACGGTTGGCCCAAGCATTTCTAGAACAATTTACTTTAGATTAACATGGCGTCACCCGCTTTACGCTATTTATTAAATCGAATCATGTGCGGACCCAACGAAGTTCTCTTTACATTGTTAATTTTTATTTTAAGTAAAAACTTACAAGCAACCGCTTTTCAATTAACTGTAATGGCTTGTTTGAAGCCTTTGACTTCTTTTGTTTCGTTTTATATTAGTAGTTATCTTTATGGTAAATCTCACCGCATCAGTTCCTATCTGATAATTAATATGTTCATAGGAACACTACCTTGTCTCTTTTTTCCATTTATTGAGAATGTTTGGTTTTACATAGCTTCTTATGCTCTTTATATGATTACAAAAAGAGCGCAAGAACCTGCTTGGATACAATTTCTAAAAAGCCGGTTGGAACTTCAGCAAATGAGCAAGGTTATCTCAAAAGGAACATCCATCACTTATTTCATATGCATGTCTCTTCCGCCTATACTTTCATTTTGGCTCGATGCCGATGCAGACCTATGGAAAACCCTATTTGTTCTTTTCACTTTATTGCAATTTTTAAATGCAATTTCGATAGTCAGCTTAAAATGCGGAGCCCAATCAATACAAAAGGAATCACCACAGCCTCTTTCACGAGCCATCGACCCTTTTTTAAATGCCCTGCAGCTATTGCGAAATAATACTGCTTTTAGCCATTATCTTTTCTTATTTTTTTTAGGAGGAGCGGGAATTGTTGCAATGCAACCTATTCTTCCTCAATATTTTAATTCTCATTTAGGATTATCTTATGCACAATTGACATTGGCCTTTAGTTTTTGTAAAGGCCTCTCGTTTTTAATCAGTTCCCCTATCTGGTCAAAATACACGAACCGAATTACGCTTTACCGATTGAATGTATTAATGAACTTATTTACATGTCTTTTTATAGGAGGATTACTAGCGGCTCCTTTTGGAATGGAATGGCTCTATGCCGCGTACCTTTGCTATGGTGTGATGCAGGGTGGATGCGACCTTACATGGAACCTTTCCGGCCCCATTTTTTCGAAAAAAAGCGATAGTTCCCTCTACTCAAGCTTAAATCTAATTCTAGTTGGAGTCAGAGGAGCTATCTGTCCATTTTTAGGCTATTTTTTGTTTAATACCATGGGACCCATTTCCGTGTTTATAATGGCCTTTTGCTTATGCTTTGCAGGCATTTTATATGGTTTCCGATTGGATGCAAAATATTCTCTGCAAGCTATCCGGCATCATTAAGTCTTTAAGGATCTGAGGCTAGCCTCCCACTGACGGATCCTCTTGAGATCAAGTCTTCTTAAGAATCCGCATGTCTTTGAAGTGCCTCCCGAAGAGATTTTCCTTTCCATGTATCCAAAAAAGCATAGTCGTTAGATCTTAAATCATTTCGTTCACTTGCTTTATCGATAAAATCATTATCGATGATGCTCTCGAGGCAATCTTCAATTTCATTATCCGAGGGGATTTGGAAACATTTTTTATATCCCAAGGGATCAATCTGAATCATTTTACCATTTTTCTTTTTACCGACAATTTTACCTTGAAAGTAAAGTACATATCCTTCTACGACTTCCTCAGCTTCTAAAGCTTTGACAACTTTAGCACGTTTTCTTCGAAGAGCTTTAAATCCGTCAACCATAACTTGTAAAGAAGGAATAGGATCTTTTCCTCGTGGATTTCGATTCAGCACACGAACGAGAGTCGTCACTAAAGGCACATCAAAATCACTCATAATAACAGTACACTTGTTATTTTTTGCAGGGGTGATCAAATATCTTTTTATATCCTTCAAACGAATTAATCTAAGATCCACAATATAGCGTAGAGCCGTATGTTTTTTTATTTCATTAAAACAGAGATCGAAAATCATCGCACCTTCAACATGGACTTGATGGTTTCTAAAATTTGTTCCTATTCGCAATTCCTTTTTTATGGGATCCGTATTTAATATGCCTAAAAGATTTCCTAATGCAGTGGATTTTTCCGAGGCAGTGTTTCCACGCGCTCCCACGAGATTATTAGCTCCTACTTCAATGACCCTATTTAATGAAATCTCCTTAGAAAGCGAAAACGCTAAGATGAATGCATTCGCATAAAGTTTAGCATGGAGGCCTACTCTGCTATCAATCCAGTTTTTAGAATCAAACAAATATTCAGGGACTCTAGGATCATTCAATCTTTCAAGGAAAAGTGTTTTGGAAAAAGCTTGGGTTGAAGAAACCGTGGAGAAGAGCTCAACAATAGATTTTCTTAATTCTCCGGAATTCCGTTTAAAAGCTATTTTTGTGACACAAGGTCGACTATTAATAAGTGAAAGTGACAAATCAAACATTTTGGTTATTCGAAGAATATCGTTCGCATTTTTTGAATTAAGATTTAGAGAATAAATGTCTATATTATTGGAATTGGAAAGATAATCATGAATAGTCTTCAACTTTAACCAGCTCTGTGCCTTCTTTTGTTCAATCGGTAAATTTTCATTTCCAGCAAGACATTCATAAGTAACTGATAATTTGTTCCATTCTTTCCTTGGAGAACTAAAATATTCATACCCTAGACACATATGAAAGATGCTGTTGAACAAAAACTTATCCAAAGGATCCAGAAGATTTGTTTCCGTGTTTTCAATTTCTCTCCTTCTCTTAACATTTCCACTGACTTTGGCCTCTATAATGGCGTCTGCCATGGAAAGCCCTTCAAATTTTGTTATTTTCTTAAGAGAATGCAGGGGAATATATTGTTTGTTAATAGCGTTTTCAATAAAACACTCATCAATATAGGGCCCTTGTGTTGGATTATTCTCTCTTAAAACTGGATCAAGAGAAATTCTAGAACGCCAAACTGAATCGATCTCCTCAATAAGTTGTAACCATGATATCTTATCAGCATCGCTAAGTTGTTGAATTATTTTTTTGAAACACGATAGAGAATCCTCGTAAAAATGATATCCCGCAGATGTTTTTTTGAAGATTATTTTACCGTCATAATAGAACTCGTAATCTTTGGTAGTAGCTAAAGTGATGTATTCAAATCGTAATTTTCTTGCTTCAAAGGTAACATCAAACAGCTCCTTTAAACTAGGATAAGGAATTTTGCTGTAAGGATTCAAAGCAAGAAGACGTGCTACTAAAGCCTCTAGAGACCACTCATAGTCACGGATAATTTTATCATCATCGGGCAAAGAAATAGGACACCAATTAGCGCCACCATTTTCAAGTAGATTGTGTTCTATGTTCAATCGAAGAGTGTGGTCGTACAGTTTTTTCTGTTTCAAGAGTTTAATAAACATCTTGGCATTTGCGCTTAACTTACTTCGACATTCTGCAAAAATACCCGTGGAAATAGCCAGTGGAAGGAGTGATGTTTCTACGTCCGAATTTTCGGGATGAAACTGCTTAAAGAAAATTTCCAGGGACATTTCTAATGTTTTTTGCACATTGACAAAATGTCTTTGAGCTATTTCTTTTATTTCTTGTTCGGGATTATTATTCCGAGTATTGTTATAATCAAGATTAATTTTTCCAATTTTTTCTGCATAAAATTGATAGCCGTTCTTGTTGAAATACTGGGCGATTACTTTTCCTGAGGAATCACATCCTATGCTCTCAGTAAATAAGAATTGATTTTGATCATCAGTAAAATTATATCTATAACATTCTTTGCATTCCATTGATTATCCATTGTTAAAAATTAAAAGCTTAAAAAAGTTATACTTAGTAAATGTGATTTTGTCAATAGATGAATTAGATCGCCCGTGAATTAGATCGAGGAAGGATGTTCATGAAATGTTAATGAAAACAGGATAACTTGGTTTAAAAAATAACAAAACCGCGGAGTTATACGATAAGATTTTCAGTAACGGAGAAGCTTCCCGGTCTTACAAAAGATAATTCATGTCTGAAGATCGGATTCTCCGATCGTCAGACGGGAGATTTACTATCAAGACACACTACCTATTTCCGGAAAACATGTTTTTTATACGTTCAAGCATTTGGTCCTCCGACTAGTTGAAGTTCTCATATTCAAAGAGTCATGGCGCGGTCCAGTTTTGGACTGGGCGATTAGCGAAGATCCAAAACTGGACCGCGCCATGACTCTTTGAATATGAATAAAGTTTACTTATGTTCGATATAAGTTTTATATAGTTCACTTGATTTGCAGATTATTTTTATAATCGTAAATCAACACATAAGGAGAAAAATATCATGTCTATAGAAAATTACAGTTTACCAGCAAAATGTTTTTTTAAAATTTCAGAAGATTTGCCCATCAAAGATAGAAATGCTTTGTCGCGGACTTGCAGCCTTTATAAGATGTTTACGGATGAGTATAACGACAGTAAATTTGTTAAAATTATGCATCAGATTTTTAGACATGATTTTGGCATATACTCCCTGCATGCACCGGAGGAGAAACTCTCTGTGAAAGATGCCAAGAGAGAAGTATTATCTAGGGTAAAATTATTACCGCAAATATGCATCAATATAAAATTATATGAACTTATGACTTTTGGGAGTTGTGGTCACTTTACCTTCGGGTTAGAATTTAATCCGGAAAATGTAAAAATTTTCCTTGAAGCCGGAGTACAGCCTACTCGTGACTATTTAGAAGCAGCTAGGAGATTTAAGGAATTTCCCGTAATTAGGAAACTTTTTCTTGAAGCCGGTTTAGTAGACAGATGGGATTATTCAGAACTGTTATAGTTACGATCTCCTTAGGCATCTTGTTTGCATTGATGAATATTGCCTCGCCATTGGCCTGACATTGTGACATCTGCCTAACCGACAATGTAACCACCGAGAAGGGCAAATGTCAGAATGTCAGGCCTAGAACCAAGGCAAGAACCTTACCTCCAAAATCTTAGGCGCCTTAGAGTTTTTAAACCTTTTTTCCCCCGAGCACAAATTCAAAATGAAACAAAAGAAGTCCTCCTACGGAGGACACTTTGGTTTAAATGTTTTTTGTTTATACAACAACATTAATTCCAGGAAATTTGCCATCGAAAAATATCCCAGCATACTTCTTATCGCTATTTGCAAATTTATATGTGCCAAATCCTTTACGGTTACCCGCGACGAAATTTCCATCATAAACATCACCATTTGCAAAGTTATATGTGCCGTATCCTTCACGGTTACCCGCGACGAAATTTCCGACATAAACATCGCCATTTGCGAATGTCAAAGTGCCTTGTCCATGGAATTTGTTATCGACAAATTGCCCGACATATTCACTGGCGTCTACATATGTATATCTACCAAGTCCTTCATGCTTACCTGCAACGTAATTTCCAACATAAATAGCCCCATCTTCAAATGTAATAGAGCCTTGGCCATGAAACAGGCCATCAACAAAATATCCAATGTATTTTCTACCATCTGAATATGTGTATGTGCCTTTGCCATGAAATTTATGTTTTACAAAATCACCCTCATAAATATTGCCATTTATAAATGTAAACTTACCCTTTCCTTCAAATTTATCTTCAACAAAACATCCTTCATATTTGTCTCCATTAGCAAAAGTAAAAATCCCTAAACCATGACGCTTGCCATCCACCAAATTTCCATCATATTTATCCCTGTTATTATACGTTCTCGAGCTCACTTCTTTCTCAGGATGTTGAAGTAAATACTTTATTTGGTCCAAATCATGGTAAAAAATTTTGGTATTGGTGACAGTCAGCATCTTTCTAGTTGTTTTTTCATAGCCGGTTTCACAGATAAGTTCTTTTTTTGTAGAGAGGTGCTGTATATCGAACTTTACCTTATTCCCGTAGTCAATCTTCCTAACTTCAAAAGTTTCAATTATTCTATGAACTGTTGTGATCCAATTAAGACACTGGCCAGAGTGAAAAGCATCCTGTATGTATACTCCGTTATCATTTGAAACGAAAACTGTTCGCACCTCTGTACTCCACTCAAACTTTTTTGACATACCATTAGTGAACGAAAATTTCATTCCCAAATTGATACCTATGGAAGATTTTGCATTGTCAGGAACACGACGCATGGTATCAAACCATTCAGCTGTTAATAAAGACCCAATCATAGAACATCTTTTAAAAATATGTTTGCCCCTCATTGTTGATAAGTCTTCTATATCATAATTTTTAAATTCATGCCTTCTTCGAGAATAACAAGTATTCATTACAAGTGTAACAATTCTTTTCTTACCCTCTCCAAGTTTGATTTGATTGGATTCATGCTTATTTATTTTTATTCCAGTATTTTTGCCTTCACTACAGTTTGCCCCTAACTCTCCTTGAGGAATGGCTCCACTTTTAAAACTTGATACTAATCTCGCATTGACCCCTTTATTATTAGATGTATTAGATTCATACACAAAACTTTTTATTGGTGTACTGGGAATATCCTCCTCTAAGCAATCACATCCATCATTTAAAGGAGTAAATGCGCACTTTAGAATATCAATATAAGGTCCTTCATTAAAATCATTAGATATACCTATATCATTAAAAACAGCGCAAGTTTTAAATAAAAAACTTACAGAATTATTTTGATATGAACAATCTAACCCTTGATTAATAGTAAGCTTATACGAATCAATTTTTCCTGCACATGGGTGATTTTTTGCCCAAAACCATTTACCTACAGCAGTATCTTGATAATCAGGAAAAGTTGTTGAAACATTAATTGCTAGAGACATAGATAATCCTTATATTTTTTTAATTTAAGTTAGATAAGTTTGTATTGTAAAATTAAAATTACAAAGCAAACTTATCGTTGAATGTAAAATGATTCTGAATATCTATCATTGGTAGGTAAATAATTTATACAATACAACAGATATCCACAAATAATCTAGAACTTTATCCGTTCATTAGATTTCTTAACACCATCTCAGTCGTTATCCCTATCCCAATTCATATTCGGAGTACTCAGAGTCTCCTCCCAAATCAATACATCCATTAAAGCTAGGTTTTTGGCGTTCTCTTCTTTTTGAACCTCCCTCCCTCTCTTTTCTTATTCTGTTTTCATGTTCTTCTCGAGATTCATTCGGCAATCTTTCACTTTTTGTGTTTCTTCTTCTGGCACTACAATTAACTAATCCGTCAAAATTTGGAGATGAATCTTTGATCTTTATTGGATTTTTAAAAAAATGATCTTCAGGATCCCATGATTTCTGTAATAAATTGCAAGAAGTGGAAATTTGAACTGCTTTTGGCGCTCCATTTAGGTTAGATGTAATTGACGACTGAGTCAGCATCGGTTCAGCAAAGCTAGATACTTTGTCAACACCGTTTATTATTGATGAATTAACATCCTTCTTATCTCCATCGTAATCGAAAATATTAAAACTCGTTCCATTCATAGCGGTAAAATTTGAAGGGCTCATGGTGTTGAAAGGAGACATATTCCTTCCATTTGAGGATGTATTCATGCAAAGCTTGCTACTATCCATTGTATTCATGCAAAGTTTGCTATTATCCGATGTAATCATATTCTTTACCTCCTGTAACTTATGATTCTTTTTCTATGCTAGCATCTTAATCTGAAGGCCCCTTTGACCCTTTAGACGTTTCTGATTGTAACAAAGCATGAAAATTAAGTCCATTATACAAAACTTATAATGAATATAAGTAAAGCTTTTTCCCCTTTAGAGTAGCCTGAAGGGGCAATATGGGTGGGACGAATGTCGCTCCATTCCGATATTGTGTAGACTGTTTATTTAACAGGAATTGCTGGAATCACTCAGTTTTTTCATTAAAAAAAAGAGGATTTGTGTACAATAAAATTAAAGGCAAGGAGGTAAATTGTCTATTTGGCATTTTATATGGAAATTATCACGTAATTTAATAATAGGTACAGTCATTATCATCCTTTCTTTAGGCTTGGGAATGACAGGATATCGTTACTTCGAAAAAATGTCTTGGGTAGACGCCTACGTCAATGCCGCGATGATTCTCTCCGGCATGGGTCCAGTCTCTCCCTTAGAAACAGATGGCGGCAAAATTTTTGCCGGAAGTTATGCTCTTTTTAGTGGCATCATATTCTTATTTGTAATCGCCCTCATTTTAGCTCCAATTGTCCATCGTTTTCTCCATAGATTTCATATGGAATATGACAAAAATAAAAAGAAATAAAAAAATTGTAATAAAATCCAAAATTAAGTATTATAAAACATCAATACTAATCATGTTTAACGTAAATATTTAATTTGGAGATATTTCAATGTCATTTCAACAACTTTCCTTAGTTTCAGATTCTAATAAAACTAATCAAGATGACATTATTAATGTCACCGATGTCGATGAGAGCATGAGTGATATGGCCCTCAGAACTAGTCTTAGTACAGATAACCTGCTGCAAACCGAAGAAACTCCCCTAGTTCAAGAATCGATGTCCATAAAAAATCGTTGCGTTACTTGGTTAAATTCAAATAGCCTTCTTGTTTTTAATATTTCAATAGGAGGATTAGGAGTAACTGGTCTTATACTAGGTATAACTGGCAATGTTTTGAATAATGACCCTATGTTGAATTCCGGATGTTACCTTCTAGCAGCTTCAGTGTTATCAGCTTCCATAGGCAAAGCCTGCCTATAACTTAAAGGCAAGGACAACAAACGAGGACAAGCATATTATAGACAACCGAGATGCCAAGAAATTTATTTGTTCATCCTACCCTTGCTGTCCTTGTCGTCCTTGCTAAAATTTGAACATTCTTTATTCGGAATGAAGGTTTTCGAGATTATGCATGATCAAGAAAAAGCTATTCGAATGAATTCAGCAGGCCAGGAAAGCGAAGAAGATAAAACTCAGATAAGCCCTAGATTACGTTTAACCGTCGTGATAACCGAGTCCATCTGACCACTCAGTACCTGTTTGGCAAAACTAAGGGTAAAGCCTTTGATGGAATGGAATGGTGCATGCGAGGGCATAGCTAAGGCAAATGGATCTACCACAACATCTACAACTACGGGGCCGTCCTTGTACTCAAGAGCTTCAATAAGAGCCTCTCGAACGTCCCCAGGTTCCTCAATGCGAATTCCTTTTGCACCCATTGCCTCGGCAACTTTGGCGAAATTCGGGTTTTTGAAACCTACGCCAAAGGGAATTATCCCCGCTTCTTGTTGTTCGATATTGACGAAGTCGAGGGATCCATTGTTGAGGATAATTTGAACTACGGGCGTTCTTCGTTCCACCTGTGTCAATAGATCGCCCATTCCAAGCATTGTGAACCCCCCATCTCCGCATAAAGCAATCGATTGCCTATTTGGGTACGCTAACTTAGCACCGAACGCGTTGGGGGCGGCATTGGCCATGGAAGCCCACGAAAATGAACCAAAGAGTCTTCGATTTCTGCCCCCCTTAATATGCCTAGCGAGCCAGATAACTGCTGTGCCTGTATCAGCAAAAAACATCGCGTCGTCGGAAGCAAGTTCATTCAGGGTTGCAGCTAGGAATTCTGGGCGTATGGGCTTAATTTCAGGTCCTTTCTCAACATAGTGCTGCACAAGATTGTGGAAAGAGTTTGTTTCTTCAAGGTGTTTGTTCAGAAAACGATCATCCTTTTTTTCGTTGACCACTTGGAGTAATGCCAAGAGGGTCGTTTTGATATCGCCAACAAGCCCAAGATCGACAGCTGTACGGCGGCCAATGTGTTTGGGGTTCTTGTCAATCTGAACCTTTTTTACACTGGCTCCTGGTAAAAATTCTGAGAAAGGGAAGTCTGTGCCGAGCAAGAGAAGGAGTTCGGCTTCATGAATTGCACTGTACGCTCCACCATAACCAAGCAACCCAGTCATACCAACTGCATTTGGATTCTCGTGTTCTAGCCATTGCTTCCCGCGGAGTGAATAGCCGACAGGTGCTTTCAGTCTCCGTGCCAGTTCAACTACTTCATCGTGGCTGTCTCTGCAGCCCTCTCCGCCAAAAATCGCCACCGTTTTTGCTTGATCGATTATCTGCACCAACGTACTTAGATCTGCATCGGTGGGTCGCAAAATGGGAGAAGAGGCAATTGTGAACTCGGTCGACTGCTCTCCGGTGTCTTCTAACGCCACGTCGCCGGGAATCGAAATGACAGTAGGACCTTTTTCCAGAACAGCTGTCAAGATCGCGGTATTGATGGCAGCACGAGCCTGTTTAGGGTTAACTAACCGAGCGGTGTACAGGGATGCTGTATCGAAAAACTTATAGGGATTTAATTCCTCAAGGCTGGATGTATCTATCAGGCTTGTCTCTACATCGCCTGCGATGGCAATAATTGGAGCCCCCTCTTTTCGTGCGTCCATGAGTCCATTGAATAAGTGGACGACACCGGGACCTGCCGTTCCGCAAACGACTACGGGATTACCTGTTAGATAGGCCTCGGCGACTGCAGCTAGAACCCCGTACTCTTCATGTCGAACGTGGATAAATTCGATTTTGCCGTTGCGCCGTAGCGCGTCGATCACGGGATTTAACGCATCCCCAACAATTCCATAACAGCGTTTAACACCGGCTTTCACCAACATCTCCCACAAGAGATCAGCGACTTTTTTCGACATAATATATCTCCTTAAATTGAGCTTCTTGTATGTCAACAGGTCAAAGTGTGTCAACAAAAAATTATGACCTGAACAGTGTTTAACTTATTTCAAAAAAGATGCTACGATATTAGGGTATAAAGTATAGAAAAAAATTAAATGCAAAGCGAGACAGTTGCCTACGGCGCCCCCTATTGGGAAATAACAAATTTTTAAAGCGCCTTGCCATTGGTGCCTGACCTGATATTCTGACATTTGCCTACAATGATAACGTAACCTCCCAGGAAGGCAAATGTCAGAATGTCAGTCTGGAACCAAGGCTAAACGTTACCCCTCAGAATTTAGTATCTTGTTATTAATTGAAAACGACGCTTTTTTCAGTTGCGTAAATCTTGGGGGTAAGGGACTGTGCAATAATAACTTGTATGATTGGGCAAGTTATTGTTGCACAGTCCCTAACGTTTCAGCCTTGGTTCCAGACCTGAACCATCATATTATAAACCTGTCTACACAGGTACGGAAGTGACTTACGTTAAAGTCTAAGAAAAAACTCACAATGACATTGATAGATACAAACTTGCTCAGTTATATGAGCAAGTTTAAATCTCAATACGACTTACTTAAAATAACATCCAGCGTAGCTGGACGTCCAGTAATAATGCAAACCCCTTCAGTATGACTCTGCTCTAGCGGAATGCAACGAATTGAAATTTTTAATGGTTCAAGCAATTTTTCCGTTTCAGGATCTCCACACCATTTCGCTTTGACAAATCCTCCATGAATTTCAGGTTTTTCCTGATTCTTAGGAGTAAAAAAAATCTCTAATTCCTTAAGTGTCTTCATTTCGGTATAAAGGTTTTTATCTCTAAAAGAACGTGCTGTTTCATAAAGACCTAATTGAATTTCTTCGAGGATCTTAGCCGCTTCTTCCGGAAGAGATTTGATTTCGACTTTCATTTTTTCTTTATGAGGTCGGTCGCGGCGACAAATCATCACGGATCGGTTTTCAAGATCCCTAGGTCCAACCTCTATTCGCAGAGGAATCCCTTTTTTAATCCATTCCCAATTTTTTTCACCCCCTCGACGCTGTCGTTTATCGACGACCGCCGAAAGTGCCTTTCCATGATAAGTCGCTTGACGTAATAGAGTAGCGACTTCATCTGCATACTCAAAAACAGCTGCTTCCAATTCCGGCTTAGGAACCACAGGCAAGATGACAATCTGCTTATGAGCTACTCTTGGAGGCAGTTTCAAACCATCATCATCGGAATGGCACATCACCATAGCTCCAATCATACGCGTTGAAACTCCCCACGAAGTTGTGTAAGCAAATTCTAAACTTCCCTCTTGATTGCTGAAAGTAATGTTTGAACCTTTAGCAAAATTCTGACCTAAATAATGAGAAGTTCCCATTTGCACAGCCTTATAGTCTTGCATCATCGCTTCTAAAGTATACGTCGCGACAGCGCCAGGAAAACGTTCACCTTCTGACTTTTCCCCTACGATCACCGGAATAGCCAAGACATCTTCCATGAATTGCCTATAGATTTCATGCATTTTGAGAGTTTCTTCAATCGCCTCTGATTCAGAAGCATGAGCTGTATGACCTTCCTGCCAGAGGAACTCTGTCGTACGCAAGAAAAGACGAGGACGCATCTCCCAACGTACAACATTCGCCCATTGATTAATTAAAAGAGGTAAATCACGATACGACTCTACCCAACGTGAAAAAGATTCTCCAATAATCGTTTCAGAAGTCGGTCGAACGATCAAAGGCTCTTCTAGCTCCCCTGCCGGAACAAGTTTACCATCTTTTAACTCAAGGCGATGGTGAGTGACCACAGCGCATTCTTTAGCAAACCCATCGACATGCTTAGCTTCTTTTTCTAAAAAACTTAGAGGAATAAAAAGAGGAAAGTAAGCATTTTCATGTCCACTCTCTTTAATGCGACAATCGAGTTGTTCTTTAATATTTTCCCAGATTCCATAACCCCAAGGCTTGATGACCATACAACCCCGTACAGGGGCATTTTCAGCCATATCTGCAGCCTTAACGACCTGTTGATACCATTCTGGATAATCTTCTTGACGTGTTGGACTGATCGCATTTTGTTCTTTCATAGTGGACATAGTATTTACCTCGTTTTGTTAGAATTATACATCGTCTTGAAGATCTTATGCAACATTCTTTAATTTCGCTTGACAGAGATCAAGCCCTATAATAGTATGCAAGCAATATTCAAAAAGGAATTACACATGCCTGAGATCGCAGAAATTCAAAAACATCTAGGGGATGAGGCAGAAAGTCTTTTAACTCATACTTGTAAGACCATCCCTAAAGAGCAACTATTACTGCCAAACCAAAACTGGATTGACCAAGTGCTCGTCCATAGCGATCGGCCAATATCCGTATTACGCAATCTAAACTCTTTATTTAATCATGGCCGGCTTGCTCACACTGGTTACGTTTCTATCCTACCAGTCGATCAGGGAGTAGAACATTCCGCCGGAGCATCCTTCGCACCAAATCCTATCTATTTTGATCCAGAAAATATCGTCAAACTGGCTATTGAAGGAGGGTGCAATGGAGTGGCTTCAACACTAGGAATTTTAGGCAGTGTCGCTAGAAAATACGCTCATAAAATCCCATTTATCCTTAAAGTCAACCATAACGAATTTTTATCTTACCCGAATACCTATGACCAAATTCTCTTTGCCAGCGTGAAACAAGCTGCCGATATGGGGGCTATCGCAGTGGGGGCAACAATTTACTTTGGATCTCCCGAGAGCCATCGCCAAATTACCGAGATTTCACACGCCTTTCAATTGGCTCATGAACTCGGACTTGCGACAATTCTATGGTGTTATCTTCGAAATCCCGCTTTTAAGATCGAAGGAACAGATTACCATGAAAGCGCAGACCTAAGCAGCCAAGCCAACTATCTCGGGGCTACAATTGAAGCAGACATTGTAAAACAAAAACTACCGGTCAATAACGGAGGCTACCTAGCCCTCAACAAAGATAAGAAACATCCTTTTGGGAAATATAGTGAAAAAATGTATGACACCCTTTGCACCGATCATCCCATCGATCTCTGTCGCTATCAAGTCGCAAACACTTTCATGGGACGGGCTGGGTTAATCAATTCCGGAGGTGCTGCGGGAAAGAATGATCTAGCTGAAGCCACTCGGACGGCAGTGATTAACAAACGCGCCGGAGGTATGGGCCTCATTAGTGGAAGAAAAGCTTTTCAAAAATCCATGAACGAAGGAATTCAAATCCTACATGCTATTCAAGATGTCTACTTATGTAAGGATGTCACCGTGGCTTAATCCTCGCGGATCGAGTCACCCACAATTGCTGTGTTCCGCGTTCAATGAAGAAAAAAATATTGAAAATAAAAATTAAGATTTGTTATAGATCTTTTCACATGCTTCGTAACAAAATTCTAGCAGATTTTGACATAGATTGCAGATGAAGAAAACGTGACATACATGGATGTAGGCGCGTTTTCTTCATTTGCAAGATATGTCAAAAGATGCAGAATTTTGTTACGAAGCATGTGAAAAGATCTATAATCCAGTGATGATGTAAAAGATTGCTAGAAAAGCCGAGTCCTCTCGCGCTAAAAAATTGATAAATATTGTAGGATTGGCTAGTTCTTAAGACAGCTAAAGAGAAATAAGAGGAACAAAAATGCAAATAAATGATTCGAATCCATATGCTCTTTTTTTTGCCAATGGGAGTTATGTTCTTTCAAGTATCACTGATAGAGAAGACCGTAGGATATTCGAATATATTCGAAACAATCAGGTAAAAAATGCAATCGATTTTGCTGTAGACGTCATCATCAAATTAATAGAGCATTTTAAATTTTGTCCCATATTCAAAACAAAGCCAAAAGAAGAATTTCGTAACACAATAGCAAATAATAAATACTTGATAATCAATAAAGATGTGATTTGCTTGAGTGATGAAGATCCTCCTTCTGAGGAATTTCCATCTCAACATTTAGATCTTTATTTTTCTTGTAGATTAATTGACACTCCTGTGAAATGTGACTGTTCTGAGAAACATTATTTTGAATTGAAAAATTTTACATTTTGGAAGTCTCTAAAAGTCGATGTTTGTCCTGTAAGTAAGGAAAAAGCTAAGTTTATCTCTAATTCCAGTATGAAAAATGACCATGCCTGCTATCTTAGTCAACGTAAAAGAGATTTAGAAACAAGGAAAGAATTGATTAAGGTAAGTGGGCAAGTTCAATCTCTTCAAACACTTCAAAAAATTATTCCTCCCCCTGATCCACTAACATTGGGAGGGGGATTAGGTAAAGTGTTGTTTAAAACAGGTGGTGAAATAGCAAAATCTAGCTTTAAGTCACAGGGAAAAAGGATTGTAAAAACTATCCCTTGGGTAAGTTTTCTTGCAGGTCTTGTCTCTACTTGTTATCGTTTTTCAAAAGGAGATTATCGTCAAGGCTGCGCAGAATTTGCAAGCGGCGTTGCTGGATGTTTTCTGGGTGTTGGGACAATGATTTCCATTAGCATTGATACTTCTCTGCTCATGCACGATATTCATGAAGCTTACCAATCGATAAATGAACATAACAAGCTTGTTAAATCTTTAGGAAAACCTAAAGAAACAATAACTCTTTCTATTCCACTCTATAAAGCATTAGAAGCCTTGGGTTTACCCACTGATAGGCGACCTTCAAAGGAAGAAATCGATAAGGCATTTCGGGATCGTTCTTTAAATTTGCATCCAGATCCTGCTCAAAAAAATGAAGTCAAAAATATAGTTCAAGAAGCGAACGATATACAAGTTATGAATGAGGCAGTTCGAAAAGAGATTTATAAATTTTATGGTTATGATTTGCCAATTGAGCTTCAAAATAATGCAAGTTTGATTCAGAAAAAAGTAGAAGATGAGGCAGAAGATGTGGTTGTAGAAATAGAAAATGAGGCAGAATTTGATAAAATTTTAGAAGTAAAAAAACAGACGAAATGTGATATAATTTTAAATTTTTTAAAAAATCCTGAAGATAGAAAAGATCTAGATGAATTAAATTTATCTCCATCCAAAGTAAATGTAGAGCTTGAATATCATCACTTTGAATCTGTTATAGATGAACTTTCTATGATTAAAGATGCAAAGTTGAAAAAGATCCTAAGAGAAAATTTTCAACATTTTTATCCTGAGATATATAAAAGAAATCTAGAAGAAAGAGAAAGAAAAAGAAATAATCCTAACGTCAAAGAGCAACTAAGCAATCCTTACTCTGTATTTGTCCAGGAGTTGGAAAAATTTGTTGTAGGTCAAACTTTTGCAGTTGCTACCCTAGCCTCACAATTAAATACTCAACTAGATTCAACACAAAATAATGTTTATTTATTTGCCGGTCCACCTGGAACAGGTAAGACAGAATTGGCAAAAGCTGTCTCCAAAGTCCAAAATGATAATAAAAAATTTATTTATCTCAAAATGGAACGATATCAAACGCCTTTGGGTTTGAATGATATTTTTGGATCTGATACCGGTTGTGTCGGATCAACTGATAAATCTCACTTTGCAAAAGAACTGGATAAATGTAAACCAACAATCATTAAAGAAATTGGGCCCAATCAAGTAACTTATGAAATAAATAATGCTGTGATATTATTTGATGAAATAGAAAAAGCCCACAAAGATGTTAAGAATGCATTTCTCAACTTTTTCACTTTGTTTGATTATACTTGCAAACATGTGAAACAGGGTCAAAATGCATTTGATAATTATGTTTTTAAAGGCTGTATTTTTATAAACACTACAAATCACTTAGCCAACCATATTTTAGATTCAATTAAACACAAAGATCCCATAGATAAAATCTCAAATGATTATAAAGAATTTAATAACTCGAAACCCTCGCAATATAGTTTTTCCGAGGCATTTCTAAGTAGGATGGGGACAATCATCCCTTTTGGTCCTATCCCAAAGGGTAAATGTTATCAAAGTGTAATTGAAAAAAATTTTCAAATACACCTGGATGAATTGAAAAAGGAGTTTAATGAAGTTATAGTAGCGTCAAAGGATAGCATCCTTTCAGTTTTAGAGAATGAATTATATGGAGAGGGAATTGATTTAAGGAAAATTCCTGATTATTTCGCAAATAATAAGACAATAATTAATATGGAAAAAAGTAAATGGAAACATTCTCCTGAAGTCATAAGTCTTGTTTTACTGATTGATGATGGCAAGTTTTCTTTTAGAGCATCTATTTTTGATACTTTTGAAGATAAATATTATGATATTGTCTCTCAACCAATTCATTTTCAATTGAAGGGTTTTTATTGAAAACAACTTGATTTTTAATTTTTTAACAAAAAAGCTTTTCAAAGATTGATGAACGAAGGAATTCAAATCCTACATGCTATTCAAGATGTCTACTTATGTAACGGTGTCACCGTAGCTTAATCCTCGCGGAGGGATTTCCCTCTGGGAAATCCGCCACCCACAACTGCTGTATTGCGCGTACAATGAAGAAAAAAATATTGAAAAAAAAATTAAGATTTGTTAAGATGTAAAACGAAGGGTTTTTATTGAGAACAACTTAATGTTTAATTTTTTAACAAAGGAAATAAAATGAATATTAGTGCTACATTAAGCATATATATGTCATCATCAACTAATAAAATTCTTGCCAATTGGCAAAATTCTCGACATCGTAGATTCTTCTATGGATTATTCTATAATGTAATTAGCCAAGTATTGCTTGCAAAAGACACTCCAAAGCTCTCATCAATAGCTTTGGGGCTCAATGCACCGATCCGAATTCTAAATATTATTGAAGCTTGCAAAGAAAATAATATACTCAATCTTTCTTTTCAAGTATCTGCACTAGCCGCCCTATTCTTTCCCTCTGGATTAATCGGCGCAATAGCAATTGACTGCATTTCAGGAGGTAAAAATCTGTATGATTCCTATTATCCACCAGAAGTTACTGAAAGGGCTTTGGTTTTATCAAATCAAAATGAATCTCAGGCTCAAAAGCGTTTTCCTGAATTTTTAGAAAAAGTTTTTTTACATTGGCCTAATGCCAATTCAGAAAAAAATTATCTTGGAATTTCTACAAATTTAGTATGTGCAAGCATGATTGCTAATGCGAGCGAGACCTCTTCATCTATAGGAACATTTCTTAATCCTCCCATAGCAACATTTCTTAATGCCCCCATACGTTTATTTAACATACTCGATGAAATAAAAGAACGCCATTTACTAAGGAGTATTTTACAAATATCAGCTTTTACAGCACTTTTTTTTCCATATGGATCGATAATATCGATAGGAATAGATTGCATTTTAGAAGGAGAAAATCTATATCGCTTTATTCCTGAATGGCCAAAATCTTCTGATGAACACCCTCTTGTGAACCAAGTAGTATCTTATAATGGGATACCTCATAGAGTACTTAAGGTAGAGAATGGAAGATATTATCTACTTCCAACTGCAAATGAAGGCCCTATTCCGGATGTGGTGTTTCACAAAAAAATTGAGACAAAAGAAGATGCAATGGATATGCTTTCACTTTCAGATATAAATGACATAGATAAAAAAGAACTTAAATTTGACAATATGTCTAAGTATGAACATGCAGTTGTATTTTTGAAAAAAAGACAATCGAAAGCAACCCCTTATTTTGCTAGACAAATTCAAGTTTCAATAGATAATTTGGACAACGCATATAAATTTTTGAAATCTCTTCCGAAAAGTTGAAATTAAGAATTTTCTAAAACCCTCACTTACAGCGAAGACTGAAATTTTCACTGTAAGTGAAATAAGCGGCATAGCCAACAACTAGCCTTTTATAGCAGATTCACTCCATTCACGTATATCTTCACATTCTTCTCTTGTAATGATCGGGAGTTGCTTTTTAGGAAAAACAAAATTTTGAATTCGAGTGAGTGGTGACATTTGACAAAAACTAATCCTTTTTATCAAACAGCTTTTTTGATATAAAGCAATTAATCGCTCTTCATGCTTTTTTTGTTCATGAAACGTTGTTTGTGGAAGATTTGTAATTTCTGAAAGCTGGCTAGCAAATGACTGTATTCTTTCTTCTCTCTGATTTTTACTGCACGTAAGAGTAATGGATAAAATTCGATTAAGATGCTCAAAGCTTTTCTTTACCACACGATTTCGTCCTGAAAACAGCTTCGCGACTGTTCCCAGATTATGCGTTAAACAATATTGCACAAAAACTTCAATAGCTTGCACAATTAACGGTTGATTTGCCTCTTTAATATTTAAAACTAAACATATTTTTTGTTTTTCTTCGCTTTTCAAAACACGAGGTAATTCATGTAGTCTCGTTATCACAGAATTTATATGGGCATAATCAAATGTTAATTCGTTTGCATTCATACATGAAGAACCAGGTAGGGGTTTTCCTGGATTCTTATTGAACCAATCTAAAGCAGCTTCGAAATCATATGTCAAATTATCTTCTGTCTTTGCTGGTAAATTGGGAATTTTATTTGTGATAGGACAAATTAAATGACCTAAGATATCATCCATTTGAATAAATTCGATGATTGATTCGCTTTCTACCAATTTAGCGTGCTGTGATTGCCAAGTCAAATACGAGGTGGAACGGTAAATATTGTGACAACTTTTCATGAGCACTAATGATTCAAAAATTACCAATCCAGCAATTTGACAACCAATGCTAAATGGTATTGTTACAGCTGCTAAAACAGTATAGGCTGCCGCATTACCTTGATATTGATCAACAATATTAAATTGCATTTGATTAAAAGGAAGTAAAGCATTGAAAGCTACATCTGGATTGGCCTTTAAGTATCCTACTGTTTTTTCTATCTTACCACCTTCTCTATATGGCTTGACTATAATACTTTTCTGGCACATGTTCAAAGGTGCATCATAAGGGATTGTAATATTCATAAGAATTATTCCTTGGGTTGTTTTTTTTAAAAAGCACATTGATTTCATTTTTGAAATTCCAACTTACCTCTTGACTTAACACATTGTAAGTAATTCCAATTCATTTAAATAAATTATTAAACAAATCATTTTTCAAATTTTATATTATATTTTCTTACTCTGAAAACCCAAGCATTAATCTTACACAATTTATTTTGATCGTAAAAACGAACAAATTTTTAGTCAAGCTCAAATTTTTCTAAAAATCGAATTTAGTTGGGACAAAAGAAAAATTCACCAACTAAAAGTTAAAAAAAATTTGGAGCCCCCAACGACCAGCGGGCGCTAAACAGTATAAACGATAAGAAAGATGGAAGAAGACAAGAAATTACCTTATTATGAAATTGACGAAAGCCATTCTGAACAGTTATTTTGAGGTCATGAAAGAGCTTGGGCCAGGATTTCTGGAAAAAGTCTACAAAAATGCGCTATTGATTGCGATAAGACAGATGGGCCAAGAGGTCGAAGTAGAACGACCTTTTGAAATAATGTTTAGAGGTAGTCTAGAAGAAATCTGTGACGTACTTATTTCACAAATTTTTATCGTTTTTATCGTTCAAAATGACAAACTTTCAAAATTTATGTAATTTTCTCTCGAATATCACATTCACTCACAATTGCTGGATTCGAGTAAAAAATCTTCGAAGATTTTATCACTCGAATCCATTCGGACATCAAATTATCTAACTTCGATTTGGCTATTAATTTGCTTAATGCCATTGACTCTTTTCAAAAGAGCAGCAATACGATCACGCTCTTGAGCAGTAGCAACTGTACCACTTACAGTTAAAACTCCATCGTTTAAAGTAAAACGAACATTTCTTAGATCTTGGATTAATCCGCTATTAGATGCTAAGGTTTGACGAAGAGATTGAGCTAATGCTTGATCTGCAGGAGTTTCAGTGAAGACTACAATTTCTTCACTTGGGTTGTTAGTTCTTAAAGTCTGCTCAGCTTCATGGTTTTTCTCCCAGCCGAAATAGAGACCTAAAAGTAACAAAGCAAGAGCTAAAGGTAGAAGCCATTTTAAAATAGAATTAGCTCCATCATCTCTTTCAATTCTTTCTTCTTGACGCACATAAGGTCTATCTGCAGCATATGTAGATTTTGTGCTCTTTTCAATGTTCCATTTGCGAATTTCTTCTTCAGCTTGCGCACTGGAATATCCATAACGTTGCTGAAGTTTATCTGACAATCGATCAAATCGACCATCAATTTGTCTAACATCTTCTTCTGTTAGTTTGTTCCATTTATCTCTAAGAAATTCTTTTGCTTCAACCCATTGAGTTTCTAATAGCTCTCTATTCATATATATCTCCTTTTTTTTAAAGTCATCAGGACTGAGTAAAAATCACACCCTCAATCTCTGACTATACCTATTTTTTACTAATAATCTTTTTTTTAAATTTCGTCAAATAAACATTTTACATAGGAGTGTGATTATCACAGCAATTCCCGCTAAAATGAGTAAAATCTACGAAATTTTTCGGGCACGGGCATGCATGCAGGCGGACACGAAAATTAGCGGGAACTGCTGGTGAATAATTTCAATCGTGACACGCAATTCATATTTATGATATTATTCGAGACATAGTAGGTTTTTTGATAAACCTAAAATTTTTAAATTAATAGATGAGGTAAAACATGTCCCTACACACAGAGGTAAACATAGCAGCTGCAATAACAGTTATGACGAGTTCAACTCTAACCATAGCTAGTGGGTTAGCTATCGGTAACCCCACTATTACAACAACTGGTATAATTGCTTATACTATTCTTGCCGCTTTAGGAACTGCTATAAGCCTCGCTGGAGTCACAGCTTGGCTGAGAACGCACACGGGAAAACCATCTGATTATGCTGATAATTTTAAAAATGATGTTGTTTTAACAACAGCTGGTGTTTTTAAATACGTTGCTGACACCTTTTTTACAACAATCATTGATAGCATTGCAAAAGGAATTGGCGGAAGGCTGCAAGATCGATTCCGTCGATATGGTAAGTAGGCTCCTAAATAACAAAATCGACTGATGCGGAATACTAAGAAAAATTAAACGCAAAGACACGAAGGCCCAAAGAGCACAAAGAGATCTTACGGGAAGAATCTTCAATTTAAAGAAAAATATTATACTTTACATGTAAGATCTCTTTGTGCTCTTTGGGCCTTCGTGTCTTTGCGTTTAATTTTTCCTATACTTTATACCCTAATATCGCAGCCTATTAAACGACATGTTATTTCCCTAGCCTGTCTCGCTTGCTGCCCTATAAACGGGGATCTGTTGCTTTAATAATCGTGCTGACGTTTTTTTGATTGAATCCTTTATAACCCTCTCGACGTTGTAAATTCTCTAGGTGACTCCCTACGGCTCCTTCAGCCTTAAATTTCTCAGCTTGCTCTACTGTAATCTTTCCTGAACGCAAAAGCTTTTCAATCTGTTGAGGATCAACAGTCCATTTTTCAGGAGATGTGAAGGCTTGCTTTAAATAACTAAAATCACTAAAAGGTTTCATCATAGCAACACCTTGCTGAGCCAGATCTTCCGTTAAATTGTCAAACATAAATTGTGCCTCAAGGTGGTGCATGCCCGCACGTAGAATCGAATCCCCATGAAGGGCACACCACAATCCTACTGTGCCTAATTTTTGAAGATCGTGCAATTCGGAATGTGCAAAATCAATTTCAACTTCTTCTGGCAATAGGTCCACATCCAAAAAAAGCACAAGCTTGCAACGTGGATTTTCCATCACTTGAGCTCCCCAACCCGCTTCAGCACCTGCATAAAAACGTTCTCGACAATGAAATCCAAGAATTTCAAAAAACCGAACTAATGAGGCAAAATGTTGTCTTGAAGAACGAAAAGTATGATGATCGTGATTGGCCCACCCCATTCCTAAGCGATCTTGACGATTCTTTTGCAATTGTGCTGCACGATTACGGCTTTGCCAATAATTTCTTTCACATTCAAGAATAACCCATGCAGCTAAATCTTGTCCTAGTAACTCTACAAGTTCAGAAGCTAACTCCATGGTATGGCTTAAGAGCTCCTCTTCCTTTTCTCTAGGATGACGCAATCGCGTTTGCCATAGTTCTTTAGCTTCACAATATTTCTCTAAATAGCGATCCTCGTCATAATGAGGAACCATTGTTCCCGAAGCACGCCGCTCAACCACCCAGAAAGAAACTCCATTTTCAGCCGAAAGGCAACATCGCCTATAACGACTCTGCAGAGTCCCTTCAATCCAACCATAAAGCCCTCGCACCATGAGAAAGTCTGCAATACTATCGGCAGTCACTGCAGCGCCTATTAGGGATTGACCTTTATCATAGACAACAATTCGGGGCAATTGGGCTCCAGGATGAATCAAAACACGATAATCCGCAGCCACGGACTCTTGAACATATCCAGACGCATAAGCTTTTTTTTCAAATTCACTTGACGGACCGATTTCAAAATGATCAATCCAATCTAAAAGGCGAGTACTCGTTTGCTCGAATAGATCTTTTTGCAATTTGCTTATATCTGAATTTAGCTCACAAGAAACCTTTAAAAGCTCTATACAGAGATTTTCAGCCTCAGGGTGACGCTTCCACATAAATGGTGTATTTGCGGTCATTATTAAATCTCCCTATGATCCTTAAATCCCTCATCAAGCGCATACCTACTATAAGGAGGCTCTGAAGTTGGAGGTGAAATAGGAGGTATAAGCGCGCTTGGCATATAGTCTACGAATCCAAGGCTACTAAAGACCCCAAAAGCCACCTCTTTCATGGAATTTATCAAAAAGTCACCATAAGAGGACTCAAAATCCTGATAATATTTATTTGCCTTTTGAACTTTATTAAATGAACTCTCTACCTGACTGATGAGCCCTTGAGCTGTCCCTTTTATATTTACATATGTCAAAATTCTCTGGATCATAGCTTCATTCTTCTTTAACTTTTCTATAAACAATTCTCCATTGCTTATTAACTCATCAATCACTACGGCTCTTTCGTCGAACACTTCATGCACGATCTCTATGCGCTTTGAAGCATCTTTAGAAAAAGCATCTACGATATCCATGGAAATCATGCTAAGCTTAAAAAGAGATTTCACTACTTTATAGATTTTTAATGCTAAGACCTGCATATAAATCAATTGTCGTTTTAAAGAATCAACTAACGAGTCAAATCTTGAAACAGGGATCGCTCTCTGAAAAGGCCTTCTTCCCTCATTAACTATAGGAAAATATCCCCGAACAATTCCTAAAAGCTTGTTGCGTGCTCGATATAATCTATTATATTCATCGAGACCCGCGTTCAAACATTTCAAAACATAAATCACTTGAGCACAGAACTGTACAACTCTCCTTTCTTCGATAAGACAGCTGATCCCCTGCTCTGCAACCAATTTAATGATATTATCGGTATCTTCAGCCGCTATCTTAATCTTATTATAAAATTTTAAACATCGCCACGAGCATCGGATATAGTGGAGGGCATCAAAGCATTTCAATAACGCTCCAGGCAACACTAGTGATGAAGGATTTACTTCCTGAATTACTCCACAAACTAAATTTGTAGGATTAAAATTGGGTATCATACGAACCTATAGTTTAAGGCTTAGGACCTGGGCAAGAACAATTTGAACTTTTAGGCTGCGCCAAAGCCCCAAGGTTGAACGATCAAAAGTGACCCAATATTGTAATATGGGGTCACTTTTGATCATTCAACCGAGGGAGCTTTCGCGCGCCCTAAAAGTTCAAATTATTCTTGCCCAGGTCCTTAATTCTCTTTTGCCATTGTAGCGATTCCTAGGATAGCTGCATCGTTTATATTTTGAGCCGGCAAAACTTTCAATTTCTCTGTTGCACTTTTTAAGGCTTGTGCGTGGACACCTTCTTCAATTGTCCCAATCAACCACGGAGCTCCCTCAATGACTCCTCCACCAAATACAAGGGCTTCCGGATTAAAGATGTTCACAAGATTTACGCATCCAGTAATCAATGCTTTTTCAATGCCTTGGACAAGGTTTTCTGCAAAAGGGTCTTGATCGGAAAACGCTTGAAAAAGATGTTTTCCATTAACTTGGTGGACATCGCCATTAGCAAGCGATAAAATTTTAGATCCATGTTTAGGATCATTGTGGATGGCATTTTGCGTTAACTTGGCAATCCCCCATCCTGCGGCATGCGTTTCCCAACAGCCACGATTCTACCACATGTACAAAGCTCTCCACCAATTGAAATCGCCATATGACCTACCTCTCCGGCAGAATTGCCGGATCCGGTCAATCAATTTACCTCCTGAAACAATTCCTCCACCTATACCGGTCCCGATAAACAAGCAGATGAAATCTTGCATTCCTTTAGCCTGCCCCAAAGCGCCATTCTCCAAAGGTTGCAGCGCGTACATCATTCGGCGACAAAAATGGGAACTTTCAGAACCTGATAAAGTTCTTGAGCCACTGCAACATTATTCCAATGCAGATTTGGAGCAAATTTCACAATCCCTGTTTTAGCCTCCACTTGGCCTGCAATAGCGATTCCCACTGCACTCAGGGCATATTTTTCAAACTCGCTTTGCAAAAGCAATATTTCTTTTGAAAGAGTTGCAGAGGATCGTTTTTGCTCCAGCACCGCTTTCTGTAGGAACAATGATTTTCTTAAGCACCTTACCTAAATGATCTACCATGCCTATACGCATGTTAGTACCACCGAGATCGACCCCTATCGCCAAACATTTTGATTCATGAGATGCCATTAAATTTTAAAATCTTTTTTTTTACAATACCAGATCTCGAATGAGAAAAAAATCAAATTTGTATTTTTTTTCTTTCAACATATTGAGCTCATCGCTTATACACTATTTTTTAAACAACGAAGAGGCAAACACCATGCAGACACATCGCTTTATACGATCATTGATTTATATAGGGTTTCTATTGGGAAATTTTTCGATAGCAAATGCTGAAGAAGAAGGAAATGGACTTTTCTCGATGGATCCAGAGATACCCATCGAACTCATAGGAAATGAAGCCGAACGACCCTACGATCCAAGTGGCATTTGGTTGCCTGAAGACCCAGTACTTTTTAAACCCTTGATTGCAAATCCGAGAGAAGTAGACTACTCAGTAGGGTGGCGCTTCAACGATCGTACATTAGACAAAAACATTATTGATGTCTCTTTTGGAGACATCATTACTTTCTATCGTTGGTTAAATGTTGGCCCTTTAATGGGCAATTAGACATCTCTCTTGAGGGAGGGCTTTGGGCTGTTTTTGCACCCTTACAAAAATCTTCTCCACTTATTAACGCCGACTATTTTGTTGCTGTGCCCGTTACATATGCTTTCGGACGGTGGGCATTCCGCATCAGAGGTTTCCATATCTCTTCCCACCTCGGAGACGAATTTTTAATCGCTTATCCTCATTTCAAGAGAAAAAATCCAAGTGCCGAATACGTTGATTTTTTTGTTTCCAACTACATCACAGATGATATCCGTCTCTATGGGGGAATAGGTGTTATCGCTCATATGGACAAAACATTTCCCATTGGACGGCTTTACGCAGCATGTGGAGTTGAATTGCACTTGTCCGAACTTGGTTTTGTCAGTGCAAGAAATCAAGTCTACGGGCGACCTTTCTATGGGATGCATTTTCACTTTCAAACACGAAACGAAAGGCATTTAGACCAGACGTATGTTCTAGGGTATGAATGGGGAAAGTTATGTGGTCTTCAAAGGGTTTTAAGAGCGTTTATCCAATATCATGATGGGTATTCTTGGGAAGGACAATTTTTCCGTTGTCCAACGAAATATTTTAGCGTAAGAGTCAGCTACGGATATTGATCTTTAAAAATAGTAGGAAGGTAAAATGCTCTCTGTTGAAAAAAGTATAGGTGGCACTCACCCACTTCCGGCGGGAGGTGGGTTTATGGATAAAATAATGCCACCTGAGCTGGGGAATGATGGGTTTATGGATAAAATCCAGCAATTGGACTGTGTCATACCAATATTTAGCTGTTTAGATCGTCTAACTATGGTATCTACCGGAGCTGTGAGTCGTTTTTGGAATCAATACACGCTACAATTTGTAAAAAATAGAGAGTTTACTTTAATAAAAAATTTTACTGAATTTTTAATAGAAAACTTGGGTTTGGATGAAGCTTTAGGTAAAAAACCTACGAATGAATCATACTCAAGCCAAATAGAAAGTCTTTTTAAAATGTTTAGTGATCAAACTATTCTAAACCCTAAAAACCTAATCCAAGTTGAATTATCAATTATTATCCTAAGAGAGAAAAAAATACGTATATTGGGAGGTATAAACAAGGACCATTTGAGCCATTTAGAAACCCAGTCCAGAGATATTGAAAAACCTCTTTTTTTTGAAAATATCTTTAACTTAGCTCTCGAATGTAAAAAGGATGAAATTATTGACGATGAAATAAAAAAAGATGCTCTTACTAATCTTTCCGACAAATCAATTGAAAGCAAAGAAACCTATGATGCCTTTATAAATGAAATCATTAAACTTACCAATACAATCAATAGTGATAAAATAAAATGCGAAACTCTTTTAGCCATTTCCTCTAAATTATTCATCTCAGAAAGTCTCAATATTAACACAATCAATGAGTTGATTAAGGTTGCTGAGACAATCAATGATGCTGAGACATTCGGTGATATTGAATTAAAGAACCATGCTCTTCATACTATTTTCACTGTATTAACGTACGAAAGAAGTTACGATAAGGCTGCTTATGATAAGGCTATTGAGGTTGCTAAGAAAATCAAAGATTATAAATTAGCAGATGAATTATTGATAAGCTATAGCTTATTTAAAGTTGAGTCGTAATAGAAAGTTCCAGGGTAGATTGTTTCAGTCTGGGAATAGTCCCTGAGGGCCTAAGCGAAGGCTGGGTAATGTCAAACTCCCCTAGAAAGTCCCAGAGGGCCGACACTACGTGAGAACGTTGAAACTTCAATTTACATTTGATTTTCGATTCATGATAAAATTATATCTAGTAAATTCCAAATAGTAACGTTCTCACGTAGTGTCGGCCCTCCAGGGCTTTCTAGGTGGGATTAACATTACCCAGCCTTCGCTTAGGCCCTCCGGGACTTGTTTTACTAAAATAGGCATTCCATTATGTCTCTTTTCTGAACAAATCAACAGATAAAAAAATCTGCATGCATAAAATCACCGATCCTGGTATATTGGCTGTAAAGAAGACAAGAATAGTTTTTCTTATAGTAGGAGAGTAAAATGAACTTTGTTGAAAAAAGTATGGGTGGTAATCATCCACTTCCTATGGCAAGGGAGATTACGCGACCTGAGCCGGGAAATGATGGGTTTATGGATAAAATCCAGCAATTGGACTGTGTCATACCAATATTTAGCTGTTTAAATCGTACAACTATGGTATCTACTGCAGCTGTGAGTCGTTTTTGGAATCAATACTCGCTACAATTTGTAAAAAATAGAGAGTTTACTTTAATAAAAAATTTTACTGAATTTTTAATAGAAAACTTGGGTTTGGATAGAAATTTAGGTAGAACACATAGGAAAAAATCATATTCAAAACAAATAGAAAGTCTTTCTAATCTTTTTAGTGACCAAACTATTCTAAACCCTATAAACCTAATCCAAGTTGAATTATCAATTATTATCTTAAGAAAGAAAAAAATTCGTATATTGGAGGTTATAAAAGATTCCCATTTGCAAAAATTGGAAACCATGTCCAGGGTTATAGAAAAACCTCTTTTTTTTGAAAACATCTTTGATTTAGCTAGCGAATACGAACCAAATGAAATTTATGAAATTATTGACGATGAAATAAAAAAAGATGCTCTTTGTGAGATTTTCGACAAATCATTTAAAAGCGAAGAAACTTCTATTGCCATTACCGATGAGATCATTCAACTTTCCTGTACAATCCAAAGTGATGAAATAAAAAGCGATGCCCTTAATCATATTTTTACGCACTTTTCAAAAAATGGACCAAAAAAGGCTTTTGAATTTGCCAAGAAAATAAATGTAGTTGAAATAAGAGATAAATTTCTCCATTATATTTTCGAAAAAGCAAAAAAGCACATAAAAAGAGGACGTCGAACAGACATGGTTCTCTATGACCTTATTGGAGTTGCGGAGGCTATGAGCGACTCTTTCACGTATAAAAATAATGATCTTAGATTTATTATCGAAAAATTGATAAAGGAAAGAAGAATTGAAAAATTCATTGAGTTTGTAGATAAAATCACTAGTATGGAAAAAAACCGTGTTTTTCTTGATAATTTCAGAATATTAATGGATGAAAAAGAAATTGATTATGCCATAAAGGTTATTGAGGCGATCGATGACCCTTTAAGAAAAAGCTACGCGCTTTGTGAGATTGCCCAAGAATTCGCAAAGAATAACGAAATCGATAGGGCTATTAAGTTTACTGGAGAAATCAATCTTGATGAAAAAAAAGGCGAAGCTCTTGCAACTATTTCCTCTAACTTACTATCAAAAAGTCTCAATATTAACACAATCAATGAGTTTATTAAGGTTGCCGAGACAATCAATGATACTGGATTAAAGAACGGTGCATTTAATGAAATTTTCAATGTATTAACATACAAATATAGTTCCAACAATTACAGAAGGTACAGAAGTTACGATAAGACCGTTTATGATAAAGCTATTGAGGTTGCTAAGAAAATCAGAGATTATAAATTGGCAGATGAATTGATAAGCGATTGTTTTTTAACAATTTCGATACAACTCATCGATTTGCAACAAATTGATTGCGCCTTTATATTTGCTAAAGAAATACGAATTCCAGAGAAGATCGGTATCATTTGCAATTGCTTTATCGACCAACACGAGGTTAGTAAAGCGCTTGATCTTGCCATTAAAATCACTGACGATCAAATAATTCGTAATATTTGCAATCACTTGATCGATCAACGCAAGGAGAATGAAGCGCTTGATCTTGTCGTTAAAATCACTAACGAAAAAATAAGAGGCGAAATTCTTGAGAAAATATCAACGACAACCTTTGATGACACTCTTATTACTAGGGTCATTCTACTTGCAAATGCAATTACAGATGCTAAAATAAAGGAATCGACTCTTGATACTATTTTTCAATATTTAGTTGTTAGTATAGAAACTTATAAGATCAAGAAATTTTTCAGTTTGATTACAGACAAGGCTATAAAGAATCAAATTCTTAATACCATTAAAAAACAGCGATTTTGATGACTTTGCTTGAGTTCTATCGAGGCTACGTCTGCCGGCATGACTCGTATAGAGGCTGCGTTTTGCGGTGGCAAAGCCACGCGCACTCCAAAAATTTTTTTAGAAATCACATATTTTGGATCCGGAAATGAGGGGAAGAAATGACAAAGGTTTTGGTCGAAAAACGTCGTTTCGTTTCTCCCCAAAAAAACTTAATTTGCTACGTCACACAAAATCCTCTTTCATAGATAGGACCTTCTCTCCCTATCGACAATGTCCCACTAAAAAACTTCCTGTAAACCTCTAAAGCCTGCTCCGCTGTCTGAACACAGTAAAAACAGTTGCTAATCCACTCAGAACCTTGTATCGTTCCAGCCTTAAAATTACATTGAAAACGAGGAGTGATCTTTTCTGTCCAATAACCCACTTCCCCAAAAAGCAACATCGGATTCGATGGAACTGAACCCACTTTACGTCTCACCTCCTCAAGACAAAATTCAAAATCTGTTCCAATTCCTCCTGTCAAGAAAATAGGAAAATCTAAATGAAATTCTGCTTGCCTCTCAACTAGCTTGTCGAGGCGATAGGTCATTTTAGCTTCAATGTAAGGATTCTGCTTTTGCTCATTAACTACTGCATCCTCATGTGCACGAAAATCAACGATATTTGCACACGAAAGAATTTGTAACTCTTTGGCAACTCGATTTCCAACTTCCATGGCCCCTGGCCCTCCTCCAGTAACTAGAGCAAGAGGGGTGTCTTTATTCAATAAAGGATGAGACATCTCTTTACGCATCGCTAAGACACCTTTAAGAAGCTTCTGGAGTTCATTTTCAAAATTGCCTTCCAACAGATTCGAACCATAAATTCCAAACAATGTTGAACGCAGGAACATCTCCACCTGATTTAATGGAACAAATAATCCCGAATCTCGATCCGGTTTTTGCACGTACTGGAGAACCTTTCCTGTATTCTGATCAACCCAAAATACCAAAATAGCAAATTTTTCAAGGTCGTGTAGCAAAGCCCGATCTTCCGATGAAAAAAACTGTCCATAGGATTGTGAAGGATATTGAAAATAGATTCCTTTAAGCAATCTCTGTATGTGATCCCCTAAAAGCATTCTCTTCATTAAGGGTGAAGGGAAATAACGGGTCAACAAAATCCCTTGACTTGTAATCTGACCATCATCAATAGCTTTTAGAAAGGGATAAGAGGGCTGCTGTTCAATATAACGTTCAACCATCAAAGCTTGCCGATCACCGTGCGCAAAGCCAGGAAATTCATGTACTCTTGTTTCACGAGCAATCCAATCTTCCGATTTTAAATTAAGAAGTTGTTCCCCCTTGACCACAAATACCGCTGTTCTTTGCTCCGAAGGCAAAGGAGCAGTACTAAAAGCTTTAAAAAGACTATTGACATCCTCTAACGATGCTTTCAGCTGATCTCGATCAGAAAAGAAAACGTGCTCACGATAAGGCTCCAAAGTATAAAATTCAAGTGGAATATCCGTGAGTTCTCGCTTGCTTTTTCCATAGAGCTCATATATATCTCCAGAAGCTGTTGTATCGGGTTGTAGAATTGACGCTGTTGTATGGTGATATCCTTGAGCCAATAGCTCATCGACTACATGCCCAAAAACAGTCCTGATATGTAACGGTAAAGTTCTTACAAGTAAAACATCATCTCCAACAGTATTTCGAGGCAAATGAGAATCCCATCGTTGATGCAAACGCAAAAAATCTCGAGTACGAAGTTTCCCCATCAATGATTTAGCTAGAGTGGGTAAAAAACCGTGAATAGAATCATCATAAGTAAAGCGTCCATTTTGTAAGGTTAAGTAAGCGATCGTTCGTCCATCAATGACATCTAAAATCAGATCATTACTCCCATGAAGGCCTCCTAAGGATAGCAAAGGACGCCCCCATTGATCTGCACGGCCGAACATGCGCGATAAATAATCAGGATTGCGCACACGCCGTCGTTCATCTGCTGCAAAGAGACGTCCTATGAGAGCACCTACTTGAATGCAATTGAGCAATTCAACAGCTAACGCCCCCAGACATTTAAGTTGGACTTTAACCTGAGCACAATGCTTTTTTTGATCGAGCTCATACTCTATTCCGATACCATTCAGACCAATTTGAGCCACGGTGCTTTTGATGTTGAAGAAGACACGATCTAAGGGAATTTTAAATCCTACAAACATGGGGGAAATGTTATCGATAAATACGATTGCTTCTGAAGTGGTTTCATCGATACGAGTTAACTTAGTGATGATTCCGTCTGAAGAAACTAAATCAAAATTTTTTGTGTCTAAATAACTTTCCATAGCAACACGTCCTTTGCAAAAGATCTCTAAAGCATATACCAAAAGCTCCCGCGGTTGAACGATCAAAAATGACCCCATCTTGCACTATTGGGTCATTTTTGATCGTTCAATGGCGGAGCAAAAAAATACAATCTGTGGCCTCGCCTGGTATAATTTTGCGCTGAAATATAAATAAATGGAAGAAAGAATTACAAAAATAAGGTTGTGGGTTTCTTGTAGATAACCTGTCCATAACATTCAATCTTAACCTTCCCTTTAACATCAATTATCTGATTTTGAATTTAAAAAGAATGAATTATAAGTAATTGACTATTAAACACTTACATCTAACGCCGAAAATTCCCTTCCCTTAGCAAATTCGTATTATTATTTTTTTGAAATATGGCAATCGATTGTTCATAAGTCATTTTGTTCTGCACAGAAAATACAGGAAAATCCTTTGAATAAACAGAATATTATGGCATACTGACATCTTCATGCTTAGCTATTAGGATATTATATGCTGTTTATTCCCCGTAGTGTTGGAATCCATGATGGCACCTTTCATGCCGATGAAGTTACCGCGTGCGCTCTTCTAAAACTTTTTGATCTTATTGATTCTGATAAAATATGGCGCACTCGGGACTCTAACATTCTTAGTCAATGCGAATACGTTTGTGACGTTGGGGGATCTTACAATCCAGAAAAGAAACAATTTGACCATCATCAAGCAGAATATAAAGGAGAACTAAGCAGTGCCGGAATGGTTCTGCTCTACTTAAAAGAGATAAATCTTATTACTCCTCAAGATTATCTTTTCTTCAATAATGCCCTCATACGCGGTGTCGATGCACATGACAATGGCGCCGGGCCTATCCTACCAGGAGTTTGCACCTACTCGCAGCTTATTTCAAATTTTATGCCTATCAAGCATGAATCATCACCCGAAAAACTAAGTCAAGCTTTCATGGAAGCTTTTGACTTCGCCTATTTACACTTACAACGCTTATGGCAACGACATCAATATGTACAATCTTGCAAAGAAAGTGTCCGTGAAGCTATGGAAGAAATGGGTGAATGTCTCATTTTTGAACGTTCAATTCCTTGGGTGGAAAGTTTTTTTGAACTCGACGGCAGTAAATCATCCAGCAAAGTTTGTCATTATGCCCTCAGGCAAGCACTGGAAATTGCGAGGAATTCCTCCTACATTACGGCAAAGCATGCAAGTTCGCATCCCTTTCCCTGAAGAATGGGCTGGTCTTTTAGATAATGAACTCAAAAAAATCACCAATATTCCTGGAGCTATCTTCTGTCATAAAGAACGATTCATTTCGGTCTGGAATACTAAAGAAGATGCTCTAAAAGCTCTACAACTCGTATTAAATGATAAAGGATCTACATCATGACAATCTTCGGAAAAATTATTGCTAAAGAAATTCCTGCTGACATTGTCTTTGAAAATGAACGCATTATTGCTTTTAAAGACATCCATCCTGCAGCTCCAGTACATCTTTTGATCGTACCTAAAAAAGAAATCAAAGACTTGCAGTCTCTACAGCCAGAGGATTATCCACTCTTAGGAGAGATCGTTTCTGTAGCTCAACGGCTGGCAAAAGAATTTAATATCGACGAAGGGTATAGACTTCTCACTAACAATGGTCCTCTGGGCGGGCAAGTCATCTTTCATCTCCACTTTCATCTGATTGGAGGACGTCAATTAGGCGCTCTTGCTTAAGACGCTAATGGTAAAGACATTGCAGCAATGCAGCTGCAGCGATCAATCGCAACATCTGCTGGGGCTCTTGAAGTTTTTCAAGCAAAAACGGAATAGAAGTGCGTGAACCAATTTTACCTAACCCTTCAAGAATTTTTTCCTTTGTCTCTCTGTCTACTGAATCATACCCTCTTTGTAATGTAGAAATAGCCTCTTCTTTGCCACCCCATAATGATAAAACCAAAGCTGCTTGCATTTGAATGCGTCGATCTGGATCATTTAATAACCCTTCAACTAACTGAAAAGAAGTTTCATCCCCTTCCATGATCAAAAGGGCGGTTGCCATGCCTGAGATGCCCCATTTACGCTGCTGAAGAAATGAACGTATCGAATTTTCAGCTTCCGGAAATTTTGAAATAGCAAGAATATTAAGAATCTCAAGCCGTGTTAATTGATTGAATGCTTCCGGGGCATTAGGAATCTCATCATCCTGTTTCACAGTGCTTGGAGCAAGAGTTCGAAATCTCCCCTCTTCTTGCCACATCCAGCGCCCTGATTCAGTCATTAAACCCTGTTGGAGCTCCTGACAGGCCTCAAAAACATTTATTTGCTGAGAAATCAGTCCAATAGCCAGGTTCATTTTAAAAAAAGGATCTTTGCTTTGATAAAATAGTTCTTGAGCTAATGAAGATCCATATTTGCCTGTTGCTGCGATCGCAGCTGCAGCGAGAAGCCTTACTTCTCGTTTAGGGTATTTAATAAACGGCATAAAGGCTTCTTTGCTGCTCTTTTGGATCCTGAATAGTCAAAAGCCAGGCGGCTGTTATAGCAACTTCCGGAACAGAATCTTCCCATTTTTCCCATGCAAGTTTGATAAGAGCATTTTTACTTGCAGGAAGATTCAACAATCCTAAAGCATGTAATGCAGCAGCACGGACCTCTGCATGATTGTCAGAGGACAAAAGAAACATTTGATCTGCATCACGATCACTTCGCAAATGGCTTACAACTTCACAAGCAAGCAATCGAAGACCTGCACGATTGCTATGGCATAAAGAAACAATTTTATCCCTATCTATTTTCTCCAACAGGGCAAGCAACGATTCAATGGCAGCAGCTTTTTCAATCTCTGAACAAAGGTCATTTGCAATAATTCCAAGCAACCTATGCTGACTCCTTTTTATTTTCATATTGCCTATGGCCTTAATAACCTCAAGATAAACTCTCCAATTTGTTTCTTTAAAAAACATTCCATAGATCTCATCACAAAGCTGCGCATCTCGCATACTTCCGCAAAGTTGAACAGCTGCACCTCGAACCAATGAGTTTTTATCGCTACAGAACTTCTTTAAAAGAGGAATACTTTTAGCATCGTTAGCAAAAAATGCTCCTAGTAGAGCGGCCAGGCGAATCATTGGCAAAGAGGAATCAGAAGCTTTCCAGATAGTCCCCCAAGCCATTACTTCTTGTACCTCCTGATTGGCAAGAGCTGCTGCAGGAAAAAGAGATTTATAATGATCCCAGGCCTGCCAGACTCTTTTTTCATCTCCGGAATGAGCTAATGCCTTGATGAAAGCAACATGGAGATCAGAATCGAGAGGAGAAGAAAATAAGGCTTGCTGGGCTATTTCACAGGCTGAAGCATAATCTTCAACGAGAAAATGGGCTTGAATTTGTTTTAAAAACGCCTCTTGAGGGGAAATATGAAGAGGAACAATGATAAACAAAAAAGCAATTAAATATTTCACTTAATCAACTGACTGATTTTTTTAAATTCCAAACTTTCATGCTTTCTCAAAAGTCTTGTCAGGGAATAACCTGTGGAAATTATTCCCTGAAAGATCTAAGGGACTGTTCAATAATAACTTGTACGATTGGGCAAATTATTGTTAAACATTCCCTAAAACTGTAGATTCATCTCGCGCTCGCCACAGAACGGATCCATGTGCAGCATATATTCATCGATGAGTCTTGGTTCACAACCTTTTTGACGTTGTCAAGGAAAGCTTTATCTGCAGCACGCTCAAGTATAGAAATTTCTCTTGACTTCGTATAGGGCTCAACACGTGAATGCCAAGTGTACCAACGATCATCTTTCACATCAAATGCATTGTAACGAACCATTCCATGATCTAAACTAATACAACCCACATAAAAGGGATCTACATATAGACCATGGAAGCTTTCGAAATTAATTTCGATATTCAACTGATTCGAAGTGAATGGATACTGAAATCAATTCATTCGAAATAATCGGATTCATATTAATTTCTCGTAATAATATCCTCCACAAAGTCGACTATAAGGGCTGCGTGCGACATCAATCTCAAGGATCTCTTGAGATGAGATCTCCAATCTAAAGCACTGATCGTAAGTATCGTAGTAGAGGCTTGAATGCTCTAATTTCAGACGTCGTCCCGCTTCATGCCTCCATTTAGCCATGACCGTTTCGACAATCCAAGTCATCTCCTCCGAATCAATTACTTTAACCGGATTTGAAACACGAGTAATCGTCGTGCATCCACAAATAAGCAACAGGCAAAAAAACAGTAGAGAGCGCATATGACAACCTTAGTTAGGCATAAAAAGGAAGTTTAGAATTTTATGCAATATTTGCAAAGATATTTCCTTGACTCGGTAGAACGCCGTGAATCATAGGGATTTTTTGATATCAGTAATATTGTAATAAGCAAAAAACCATTCTACAAAACGTTCGAGCCCATCACGTATACAGATGTTTTCGGATTAAAACTCAATTTTTCCCGAGCTATACGCGATGTCTGCATACGTCGTCGGAACGTCTTCTCGCGGCATTGGCAAAAATGTTTTAACGGCTTTTTTACCACAAAATTCTTCTAATAATTTCGATCATACCCATGACTTCTACAGGCTGATGATTACCTAAATTAAATAACTCACAGGGCGATTCTAGATCGATTGCTGCACAGTACCGGCAACGATATCATCAATATAAGTAAAATCGCGAAACATCTTACCTTCATGATAAGACTTTAATGGGATCGCCCTTCATAATAGCTTCTGTGAAGCTATAATAGGCCATATCCGGTCTGCCCCAAGGTCCATAAACCGTAAAAAATCTTAATCCTGTCATGCAATTCCAAAAAGATGATGGTAACTATGTGCCATAAGTTCGTTTATTTTTTTAGTCACACCATAAAGACTTACAGGATTATCAGTTCGATCTTGAATCGAAAAAGGGATTTTATCATTTCTACCATAAACAGAATGATGAAGATGCATAAGTAATTTTATATGAGGGTGGCGTCGACATGTTTCTAAAACACTAAAAATCCATCAACATTGGCTTTAAGATAACTTTCAGGAGAGACTAGCGAATAGCGTACAGCCCGCCTGGGCAGCAAGATGAACAAAGTGTGTGGTTTGATGGTTAACTGACGGAATTTTCCAGAAGATTTGATCATTCAGATCACCTTCAATGACTGACATACCTAGCTTTTCTAATTCTATGTACGAGCACGTTTCAAATCTGGGGAGTAATAAGAATTGAAATTATCATAACCAATGACATGATCCCCTCTACGATGTAAAAAGGATGCGAGGTGAAACCCAATGAATCCGGCAGCCCCGGTGATAAAAATTCTCTTACTCATGTATTTCCGGATTAATTTGGAAAGAGTGGGATTCGAACCCACGATACCCCAGGGGTATGCGTCCTTAGCAGGGACGTGCTTTCGGCCACTCAGCCATCTTCTTCCTTGAAGATTTTTACAGATTTAGTAGAGAGGACTTGATCTCTTATTACATCCTATAAAAGTTGATCTTAGTGAAAAGGCAAAATTCAGGGACAGAGGGAAAGGACAGCAAGGACGGGAGAAAGGACGACAAGGACAACAAGGACGACAGGCAAGGACAGCAAGCAAAGACGACACGGGTAATGATCAATCAGATCGCAAGGATGTTGCGGAACTGCAGTCCTTGCCGTCCTTGTTGTCCTTGCTGTCCTTGCCACCCTCTTACAAATTTTCTTATTGCGCTTTAACAACCGCCTTCGTACTATCTGCAATAAAAAATGGGGGGCAAATGTTCGTCAAAATAATTAAAAAACTCATCCAAACCTTCACATTAGTGATGTTAACCGGATTAACCGCAGACCTACCCATCTATGAAAATAAGGGTGAATATTGGCCCCAAGATACACGATTCCTCGTAATTGTCCATCAATACGATGGAGACATTGAATGGGTCTCACGATTAAAATTCCCCCACATTATCTATTATAAAAATAAACCAGAAAAAGAGCCCTTCAACGCCATCAACAAAGCTAAAGCAGAAACTAATCTTTTAAAGTTTATCGCACAATTTTACGACGACCT
>CAVVXH010000009.1:0-26578 GCA_963752155.1 uncultured Parachlamydiaceae bacterium
CATCGCTATTTTGATTGCCCTGATAGGTTCTTATGGACTGAACATCATTAGCGATCTCTTAACTCTGAGCTATCTTAAAAATACGCCCCCAGAGGGACTAAAAGATTTGTATGATCCCAAAGAGTATCAAAGGTCTCAGGAATATTCCCGGGAACGCATTCGTTTCGGATTTGTTCGCTCCACTATTGACCTCATTGTCCTTTTGGCCTTTTGGTATGCAAATGGATTTAATCTCTTGGACCAATGGCTGCGTGGCTTTGGTTGGTCTGAACTAGCTACAGGAATCGCTTACATCGGAACGCTAATTTTTGCATCCGCCTTAATTAATTTGCCCTTTAGCATCTATTCAACCTTTGTTCTTGAAGGAAAATTCGGATTCAATAAGACTACACCTAAAGTCTTTATTACAGACAAAATCAAGGGAATATTGCTTAGTATCCTTCTCGGAGTACCTTTATTAATGGCCATCTTATGGTTTTTTGAAGTTACGGGCCCTTACGCATGGCTTTATGCATGGGCCACGGTCACACTATTTACTCTTATCATTCAATATATCGCTCCGATTTGGATATTGCCTCTATTCAACAAGTTTACTCCTCTCGAAGATAACACACTGAAGCAATCCATTTTTGATTATGCCAAATCTATAAAATATCCCCTCAAAGATATCTCCGTGATGGATGGAAGCAAACGTTCCGCTAAGGCTAATGCTTTCTTCACAGGATGGGGGAAAAATAAACGGATTGCCTTATTTGATACGATGTTGGACAAATTTAACGTTAAAGAAATAGTGGCTGTGGTGGCACACGAAGTAGGACATTGTAAACTTAAGCACACACTTAAAGGAACAATTCTGAGTGTTCTCAGCATGGGGATACTCTTTTATCTACTGTCGATTTTTATAAAAAGCCCCGGTTTGTTTGAAGCTTTCGGGATGAGTCATATATCTACCTATGCGGGATTAGTTTTTTTTGGGATGCTCTACACACCAATAGAGATACTCCTTTCAATAGTGAAAAATATTTTTTCCCGAAAACATGAATATGAAGCCGATCGCTATTCGGCGGAGACAACAGGCGATGGAGAGGCCCTAATCGCAGCTTTGAAAAAATTATCCGTACATAATCTTACAAACCTGACACCTCATCCTTTGACGGTTTTTTTAAATTACTCTCACCCTCCGCTTAAAGATAGAATTCAAGCTTTAGAAACTTGGGCACGAGCCGCTAAAACTATTATTTAGAGCCTTCAGCCTCATTTTGATCGTCTATTAGGTTCCCTTCCAGATCTATTGTCAATTTCTTGCAATTGGCAATCTCTTCGGGCATAGACTTAAGTTTGTTGCAACTTACATCTAAATTAATTTTTTTTATGCTCTTAGCCTCGGACCACTATTTGAGATAGTTTAGATTTCCCAAAAGCGTTATGATTTATTATTTCTATAAATTGATAAAGTTGTTGGTAATCATGACAAAAAAACGACAAAGCCGTCCTGTTAGTGCGCTTGATGTAGCAGCCCACATATTGGCTAACCACTTACAAAATACACCTATATTAGCTTGGAAGATGCATAAACTGGTGTATCTTTGCCAAGTCCAGCAGTTGATCAACGAAGGTGTGGTGATGTTCTCTGAAGAAATATTGTCAACGCCTAAAGGAGTTATGATTAAAGAACTTTGTGCTCTTCACTATAACCAATGGTATATAGGTGATAGTTCCAGAGGTAATTTAAATCATCTTTCGTTAAAGCAAATCGATGCAATTGATGAAGTGATGAAAAAATATGGAGATAAATCAGTTGAAGAATTGGATAAGTTAATTCAACTTACTTAAAAATCCCTTTGCGATTCCAGAATCAATTATTAATGACATTAAAGCGGTCCACTTTATTTTAATTATGATTGTGTTGCTGCATTTGTATAAAATTTTGGATGCTTGTAATGTCTATAGGCAACGAGTGCACCAAGAACACAACTAGCTGCAAGTAAAACAAGTAAGGCAGTTTGTGCTTGCGTAGATGCAACTGCTAAGTCTGTTAATCTTGCATTTTCTTCAATGATTTCTTTTAAATCAACGATAAAGGGATTTAATGGAATAAGGGGTTTTGCAGGAAAACTAAGAGCTTGCATTCCAAAACTAATGAGACTTCTACCAAGAAATGGAGCAATTATTAGGAGTGTTGCGCTCCCAAGCAGGGCAATAGTGAAATTTGTAATACGAAGATCAAGCGGATTTACTTGCGGTGAAGTAAATAGAGCTTTATAAGATTGAATAAGTTCGCCTATTACACATTCCATATTAATGTCTCATTTTTGTTTATTAATTTATCAACTAACTTAATTTTAACAGAAAATAAGAATTAAAGTCAATAAATATTATATAAATATATCTATAAATTTGTTGCTTTGGATACAACGTTTATAGTCAATTGCTAGTCCAAAAGTTTAAGCCATACGGAGAACAGGATTACTTCTTGATATTGCATATTTCCCGGTTAAATAATTATTGCCGAACTGATTCTTAGTCCCATTCTATATCCAGCAAGATCCGCTTCCGATTGAGCCCACCCGCAAATCCGGCGAGTCCTCCGTCGGAACCTATCACACGGTGACATGGAATCACGATCGAAATGGGATTCCGCCCAATTGCCGTACCAACCGCCCTATATGCATTTGGATGGCCGATTTCTATCGCTATGTCTTTATAAGTACATACCTCTCCAAACGAGATTTTATAAATAGCTTCCCAAACAGCCCGTTGAAATTGGGTTCCATTTGTCTCTAACGGCAAGTCAAATTCTTTTCTCTCATGTAGAAAATATTCATTCAATTGCTTTTCTGTTTCCAAAATCACTGGATCTTCTTTTGCTTCATCCATTTGGTCCAAACGGACACGATTAAGCTTTTCATTATCCCACAAAATAGCCACTAATTTTTGATCATTGACTACGATTTTAAGGGGACCTAATGGAGATTTAATTATTTTATATTTAAGTGTTTTCATTTTTTCCTTCAGTTTCAAATAATTTTTGCAAATGCCTTGTACTTACTCCAATGAACATTGCACCCATAGTAATATGTGTTCTTTTTTTGATACAATGATTATTACGATACAAGCTTGTGAAGCGAATTTGCAAATTGCTGGAGATCTTTCGGACCAAAGAGCGCAGTCCTTCCAGTTATTGAGCCAGCATCATAAAATTCTTTCATGATATCGCGCATCGATAAAATTGAACCAATGGTATCTTCCCGATAGATTTCACCTCGCGGATTTAAAGCTTTGGCTTTTTTTTTCAAAACCTTTGCTGCTAAAGGGATATCTGCAGTGATGACAATATCGTGAACTTCGACTTGATCAATGATGTATTGATCGGCTGCATCAAACCCTTTATCTACAACAATGAGTTGTATCTGATCACTAAGTGGGATGAGTTGATAAGAATTTGCCACAAGAATAACTTTAATATTTAAACGTCGACTTACCTTAAAAACGCACTCTTTGACTACTTTAGGGCAAGCGTCAGCGTCAATCCATATTGTATTAGGCTTATGTTTTGGCATTGTAGAAAAATTTAAAGGTTTAATAGCCAAGGTAAGTGTGGCTACTTCTGGTTGCTTTTGGAGTGTCTGACGATTCAGAGCACTCCAGAGTAGTTTATACGGCTTAAAAATGCAAGAAGAAGAAATCCTATGTTAAGACATTTGGATGTTTTTTCCAGGATTGATGTTAGGTGCATTTGACTCCAAAAAATCTTCAAATTTGAAAAAAGAGAAATCAAAATAAAAAAGAGAAATTATACGATTTTCAGATTTAGCCGGATCCCTCCGGACTAACAGTGATTCGTGTAGGTCGTCAATTACTTTCCAAATCTCTACCAATTGATTTTCGATAAAAAATGCAGCAATATGACGTGTAGAAGTACTGCCACCATTATGAACCTGCGATGCAAGGAAATGATTAATTAGATTAGATTTTGCTTTTACGATATTATTTTGTAGTGTTATGAAAGTTCTTCGAATTTCTTTTCTTTTTTCTCTGTTTTTTGTTTTCCCGGTTTCGATGAAATCAGCCTTTAGCTGAGAAAGCATGTGAGTGAACCGAAAAGTAATGAAATATTCAAATTCTCCATAAGGCGCAGTATCTAGATTATTAAATCGTGATAATAATTCTATAAAGTCAGATATGTGGGTTTCACAGGATTTGTCTGCCTCTATAGCTTTTTCTGTCTCAACAGGAAGGTTACAGTCAAATTTAGCTAATAACAACGAAGAGATGTCATCTTTAGATCTAAGAAGCTTTATTATGAGGCCCATCCTAATCAATGAAAACTCTTTGCTGTGGAGTTGGCTGTACATATCTTTTAATTGAGATGTGATTTCCACCATAGGATGTTGTGGCAGATTTTCAAGAATATTTGTCGTTTCAAAACAAAGGAATCTTTCATTAATTTTATCTGAAGTTATTTTTATATTTTCTTTTAATTCTTTAGTGACTGTATAAAGTTCGGTAATTTTTACCATATCAACAGTACAGATGCTCTTGACTGCACTTATGTTAAAAAAATTAACAAATTTTAAAAAAACATTTTTACATTCATCTATATCATTAGAGTGTGACAATACATCATTAAACTGATTAATAATCATTGGTAAGTCACTTGAATTAGGTAAATAATTTTGGCTAACAAGTTCCATTCGATATTCCTTTTAGGTAGGTTAACAATAAAAAACGCCTTTTGCAAATTAGAGACGTTCCCATACAAATTTGATAATGATTATATGATATATAAAAATAAAGCACAAGTAAAAGGTTATTTTAAAAAAATAATTTCTTTACATGTGTGAACAAAAGCATTTGATCATTCGAAAAAAACGTAGCTTGCCACTTGCCTTCTCCGTGAGTAAATCTTTGATTGTCTTTAGCTTCCTCAAGCAATCGCAGCCAATCCATTTCTCTCTACAAGTGATAATAGCTTTAGAGAAGGACCAGCGGGATGCTTTGCACCCCTTTCCCATTGGCTTACGGAATCTTTTAAGTGTCTGTTAAAGCCCCTACTTTCTCGCTTAAATTAATTGTAAATATATTGCAACAACGCTATTTTTCCCTTTAAGAGAACACTATTAAAGGGAAACATAATGAGCGTTTACACCTATTTGTGGGCATTTATATTCTGCTTTAACGTTTTAAACGCTTCTTCAAATACTTCAGAAGCCGAAGCTGGTTTCGATAAAGGACATCATAAGCTATTTTATCCCGGATCTTTGGCGATTATACCGCAGGATGGCAGAGAAGTATTTTACGAGGCATTTGCCGCTGCCGAACATGAAATAAGGATTGAAATATGCGTTCTCGAAGATCCTTGCATCCTTAAAAGTCTTAATCATGCCATAGAACGAGGTGTTCGAGTTCGTGCAATTGTAGATCATGGCAAATACGAAACCACTCCTCTCGAAAGGATGAATCTTGCCAAATATTTGACCAAAGCCGGTGGTCAGCTACACCTGAGCAATCCAATATTTCCACGTAGTTTTCCAAAGGTTATTATCATTGATAATCGTTATGTGCTCATAGGGACGGCTTGTTTGGACACGGAAACGTTTGCTCAATATCGTGATTATGTTTATGTCAGTGATGTTTCCGACATTATCGAATGCCTTTCAAATTTATTTGAAAATGACTGGTATTATTCAAGACGCCCCGGTCATTCTTTTCCGACGTTTAATCCTACGCCTGTTATTACAGTGGAAAATCTTATTGTAGCTCCCGTGAATTCAGCGGATCAACTTGTAGACTTTATTCAGGGGGCAAATAAAACGTTGGATGTGACTTCGGAATTGCTGGGGAATCCGACTTTAGAGAGTGAACTATCCGCTGCAGTGACTAGGGGTGTACGAGTGCGTTTGATTGCTCCGAAAGTTGTCAATGGGGCTACTGCGGAAGAGCAAGAGCTGCAAACTTTTTCGTTGCATAAACTACAGACAGCCGGCATTAAAGTTCATGTAACGGTTTTGCCGGAGAGTCGTGAACATCCTTACATGCATGCTCGTACGGCTATTGCGGATGGAAAGGTTGCGTATGTGGGGTCGATTAGCCTTTCGCCTGATTCTTCGACTTTTAATAGAGAAGTTGGGCTGATTTTAGATAAGAAACGTGTTGTTGATAAATTGCGAAAGCAATTTGAAATTGACTATCGGACAAAAAGTAAGAGAGAATAAATTTTCGACCGGTCCATTATTAAAATTTTTGGAGTGCGCGTGGCTTTGCCACCGCAGAACGTAGCCTCTATACGAGTTATGCCTGCGGACGTAGCCTCGATAGAACTCAAGCAAGTGTTCTAACCAGGTTAGTATGAGTTAATGGAGGCAACGTCTACCGGCAAACTCGTATAGAGGCTACGTTCTGCGGTGGCAAAGCCACGCGCACCCCAAAAATTTTTTTATTAGCTGCTTAACTTCACTAGGATATCTCGTTCCCCAAGTTAATATATATCGTATGAAACAAGTTGGTTTCATTTAAGGAAAATCATGAGTCCAATCCAATTCTAGACTTTGAGTTTCTTACAAAAATTATTAAACAAAGATAACAATAAGGAGAGATCATGATCCTTAAGTTCCAACTTGAGTGTACAACAAATTATTCTGAGGAAGACTTGAGTGAGGGACTTACTTCTGTTTAACTTAGACGCAATTTTAAAATTTTAAAAATAATCATCTAAGCAATAATCACCTGTTGTCGATGCAGGATTATCATCGTCAGTTAGACGGTAATAGTAAATATCTAAGTTACATTTGTTGAAAGCCCATGCATGGGGGATACTATCATCAAAAAATACCAGCGTTTGATCCGAGATTACCAGTTCTTCGCTTTCATTCCCATACCACAATTTTGCAGTTCCATTTTGTTTCACCAAGGCTACAAGAGGTCTATCCCCATTGGTGAAATATCGAGTGTGAGTCGGGAATTCTCCAGAGAACTTAATTCTGTTCTCAGTTGTAATTAGTCGAATTTTCTGGAAACGATTAAGTATACTTGTTAAATTTTCGCTATTGAATGCAACGATAATTGGATATTCAACCATGTTTGAGGCCCTTTAATTATTTGGCTTTATTCACCTTTTGGAAATACGGTCAGCTGAGAAATGCCGTCTATGCTGCTTTGCTCCTTGGTAATATTTAAGGCCCAAATTAGCACATTCGGAGCTTCACTGCAATCATTAAGTTAGTTAAATTCAATGGCATTTTGTTCTTAAATTATTTATAATCAAAATTATAGGTGCCGAAAATGAAAATGCTAGAAACCAAGCGAATTATGATTCGATCTTTTACTATCGATGATCTACAATCGATTCATCAAATATTAGATCACGAACTACAGGATTCTGATTTTGGAAATGAAGGAAGTCAAACGCTAGAGGAGCGTCAAAGATGGTTACAATGGACCTTGTTGAACGATGAGCAACTTTCCAAACTCCACCAGCCTCCCTATGGAGAACGAGCAATAGTAGAAAAAGAAACTAGTAAACTCATAGGAATCTGTGGGTATGTGCCTTGTTTAGACTGTTTTGAACAATTATGTGATTTTAATCAAACTGACAAATTTACTGCTCAAAGTCTTACCACAACTGAATTTGGACTTTTTTATGCCATTTCAAAAAGTTTTCAAGGCTTAGGCTTTGGGACAGAAGCAGCGGCAGCTATGGTCGCTTATGCGTTCGAGCATTTGCAAGTCAAAAGAATTATTGCCACCACAACTTATGATAATGCAGCTTCAATTAATGTGATGCGTAAATTAGGGATGGATCTTAAGAAAAATTCTCTTTTGACACCTTCTTGGCTGCAAGTTGTGGGTGTTCTCGATAATTTTATAATACTTCCTAAGAAAAGGTGAATCTAGGAAATTTATTTTATTTGTCATTAGCTTGTTCGTGGGAAGCAATCTCATTGCAGAAGCCAATGAATGTTCAAGTTTAGGAAAAGCTCTTGAACATTTTCACATACATGCGGTAAGGTTGAAGAAATGGCCAAGCCCAAAAAAATTAAAGATGAGGTCCGTGTATCTTTCGTCTTACTAAAAGCTCAAGCTGAATGGGGAAAACACATGGCCTTCCAAATGAGCGTGCAAGAGAAAAGAATGATTTCGGCTTCCGAGGCCATGCGTATGGATATTGAAACCGTTATTCAGTGCCTAAGCAGTTGGATCTTTTTTAAAAGAAATTAAAAGAAATTGGGATCTTTTACAAAAAGACCAGTTCGAAAAAATCCATAAAATTAACCCCCTGGTTTAGCTATGATAGTAAAAAAAGCAGAATACGTTAAAGACTATAAAATAAAGTTGCTTTTTAGTGATGGCATCACGAAAATTGTAGACTTCAAACCATTCGTTCAAAGCACTCGAAAGCTCACAGCTCCCCTTTTAAATGCAGAATATTTTAAGAGTTTTACTGTTGATGAAATAACCATATGTTGGCCTAATGGGTTAGACTTCGCTCCAGATTTCTTACATGAAATTGGGAAAGAAGTTCAATTAAGAAAAAAACAAATGAAGCCATCAATAAGGCGTATACGCTCTACAAATCAAAAAATTTCAAAGGCTATTTCTTGATTTTTTATCATGTTTTTTTAGTAGTTTAAACGAGCTAATATTTCTGTCTGATATTATATTTAGTACGCCATTATTTTAAAGGAGCCTCTAGCCAACAACAATTATAATGTTTACCGTCGAACTTCACTGTCTTGGACAATGTTCCGGCTAATTTAAATCCAAATTTCTCAAATGCATGTTTACCTACTTGTTTTTCAAATAACGTGACCCAAACAATCATCTGTTCGAGATGAGGGACTTCCTCTAGCTTGCTCTTTAAGCCATTATAGAGCGCAGTCAGAACACCATGCCTTCGAAATGATGAATCTACATATGCACTACAAATCTCTACTTGATGCCGCATATACAGGCCAAAAAGCTCTGTCGCTCCTAACATGCCAATTAACTTTCCTTCATGCAGAGCAATAAAAAACCACTTTCCTTTTCCATGAAACGCGTCTAAACACATCTTTTTCCATTCTTCATCAGATTTTCCAGTTTCATCTTCTCGGGAGATCCCATATGCTCTTGGTTCTTCCTTAAGAGCCTCAAGTCGCAAATATCGAAACTCTTCCCAATCATCGGCATTTAATGACCTAATCACAATTTCAGCGCCTGAGATGGTCAACATAGTAAATTCCATATGGCAAAGTACCAAAAATCCTAATTTCATACACCCACATCTAAGTGGTTGTAGCATTCTTGCCTAAAAAAAACAAGCTTTATCTCTGATTTCATCTGATTTCATATGCCCTAAATCAGGCTAAGTTGATAGATTTATTTCATTATTCCATATCAGATTCCAGGTGTTGAGCACATTTTTATTGAAATTTATCTGTTTTTTTTATTTAGTAAAATTATACCTCTATTAATTAGATATTTACTCTAATTGGTGTCTTTTATTAAAAATTAGGAGAAAGGATATGAAAACTATAAAAGCATGGGCAGCTCTTGAACCACATGGTAAGTTGCAACCTTTTAATTACGACCCACCTCCATTAACCGCAGAAGAAGTTGAAATCGAAGTTGATTATTGCGGTCTTTGCCACACAGACCTTGCATTTATTAAAAACGAATGGGGGAATATACCTTTTCCTTTAGTTCCAGGACATGAAGTTGTCGGTCGCATTGTCGAATTGGGAGAAGTAGCCAAATCGAAAGGACTCAAAATAGGGCAAACAGTAGGTGTGGGGTGGAATAAAGAGAGTTGTCAGCATTGTAATCCATGCATAGAAGGGGCAAATCATCTCTGCTCTTCTATAAAGTGGACTATTTTTGGTAATTATGGAGGTTTTGCTGAACGCGTAAGAAGCCATTGGTTATGGACAATCCCTATTCCTGAAGGGATAAAAGTTGCTGATGCAGGGCCTTTATTTTGTGCAGGAATTACCGTATTTTCACCTCTGATGGAGTTTCAAGTCAAACCCACAGATCGAGTTGGGGTGTTTGGCATTGGTGGTCTCGGTCATCTTGCTCTGCAATTCTATCATGCCTGGGGATGTGACGTGACAGCGTTTTCTTCCAGCAAAGAAAAACAAGATGGAATTAAAGCTCTCGGTGCTGACCACATCGTATCGAGCAGAGATACAAAGGAATGGGAGGCTCTCAAAGGTCAATTGGATTTTATTGTGATTACCGTATCGGTACCTTTAGATTGGAATAAAATTATTGCGATGTTGGCACCTAAAGGACGTTTGCATTTTGTAGGGATTGTTTATGAGCCTATACCGGTTTCTGTAGTGTCATTGCTAGTCCGACAAGCAGAAATTTCCGCTTCTCCATCAGGATCAAGAAGTTCAATGGATAAAATGTTGCGCTTTGCAGCTCAGCATAAAATCAGCCCAATGGTTGAACATTTTCCAATGAGTAAAGTGAATGAAGCTATCACTTATCTTGAAACAGGAAAACCAAATTATCGTATTGTATTGGATGCTGATTTTAAATAGGATTAGAACCACATGACCCCCTATACGCCTGGTATATAGGGGTGATCGGGCTTATTTTTAATATGAATCAAAATAAGATCTATAGTCAGGATAGTAATAATATTCGGAGCGATGGCGTGGAAAATAATCATAAAGATAAGAATCGAAATAATCTGGGTAATAATAGTTATTTAAATAATAAAAGTAATCTGGATAGTAATAAAATCCATTGTATCCATTCCAATTCCAATTTCTTAAATTAAATCCATAGTTGTAATATTTATAATCATAATGCCTATGATTATTAAAACCGTGATCATGATAGCCATTACGGAAGTTACCATAACGGTTGAAATGCCCGAAATGATCTGCTCTACTTCGATTTAATCGAGCTGTAATGAAAGTTGATTCATTAGTATATGTAGTCGGGAGTTGAGTTTCGGAAGTAGGAAAAATTGTTCCTAAAAGAAGTATAAAAATTAAAGAGATTTTTGAAGTAGTTAAATACATATTAACCTCTAGCAGAGAGACTATCTATTCTTAGTATATCATCAAAATTAAGGAAATGTCAAATAGGCATCAATTCTCGCAAAATGACAGAATAGTTTTTTAATCACTTCAAAAAAAGCATTTACATTCTCTACCTTAAACATAGAAATACATAGAAACTTAAATTTTCTATGTTCCAATATCTCCTTAGACTTCAAATACTTTTTTGCCTATTTGTCCACTTGTCCACATGTCTACTTGACGGAAAAAACACAATTCGCCTACAATTAGGATAAGCAACCAAGGGAGGATATATGGGAGCTCATTCACACACCCATAGAATAAAAATCAGCGTCGATGTTTCCGAAGAGGAAAAAACCTACATTAAAATGATCGCAGCCAAGAAAAGAATAACTATTAGTGAGTTTATTATGTCTTTTGTTAGACCTAATATTCCTCATTCCGAACCCAATGCTGAGACAAAAAAGGCAATGAGGGATATTGAAGAAAACAAGAATCTTACACGGTATAAAACTGTTGATGATTTTTGGGCTGATATGGGATTAGATCCAAATGCTTGAAGTCGTGCCGACCAAACCTTTTAAAAGAGACTTAAAGAAATACCAACATAGAAGAGATGTGGTCAAGGAACTATATGAAGTTATTTCAACCTTGGCTAAAGAAGAACCTTTGGATCCGAAAAAGAAAGATCATAATTTAATTGGTGGTTATGTTAATTACAAAGAATGTCATGTTAAAAATGATGTTCTATTAATTTATCGAGTCGATCAAGACACTAAAAGCCTATACTTGGCTAGGTTTGGATCTCACTCTGAACTGTTTTAGCAGTTACAGTTATTGGAAACCTCTTTATGCCTTGCAGGATTACCGTTATGTTTTATTGATAACAGAGAATAGATCCTTTGTGTAAAGTTTTTGTTTTTTAAAATTTTTTATACACAAAGGATTTTTTTATTGTACTCCTGAGCAATGGCCGGAATAATTATTTTTTTAATAAACGATTTTCCGAAAGAAAATCACTCATTCGCAATTGCTGGGAGAATTGCTGAATGCTAAGAAATTACTTGCAAGATTAATACCAAAAATCTAAAATCAAAATTTTTTACTGCTGATTTGAAAACTATAAGGGAGATTCTATGGCACGCGTTCCACTTTTACGGCTAATTATTTGTTTGTTATTCGTCTTACCATGTTATGTTTTTTCTGGAGAAGAGAATTTTCTTTTAATTGACGGCATCTCAAATGAAAAAATCATGGAATTTGGGCCTAATATAAATACGCAAATGAGTCCTTGTTCAACTTTTAAGATTCCTTTGAGCTTGATGGGATATTTAACAATGAACAAATATGAAGAAATTTTATGAAAGCGGCTATAAAAATAAACAACCTTTCTAAGACTTTCCTTGCCAGAGACACATTTCCAGGTATTTTTGGAGCTATTAAAGGGCTTTTTGTTGCTCAAAATCGTGAATTGAATGCGATTAGGGATTTATCCTTTGAAATTGCAACTGGAGAGCGGGTAGCTTTTATCGGACCGAATGGAGCAGGAAAATCAACAACAATTAAGATGTTAACTGGAATTCTTTATCCTACCTCTGGGCATGTTGAAGTTCTTGGTTTAATCCCTTGGAAAGATAGACATGCTTTAGGATATCAAATAGGGACTGTTTTCGGGCAAAGGACTCAGTTGTGGTATCATTTGCCCCCTTCAGATACTTTTGATTTACTTTCAAAAATCTACGAAATCGATCCACGGACATATAAAGATCGTCTTCAAGAGCTTGTATGCTTGTTCGAGATCGAGCATCTTTTATATAAACCGGTGCGTCAGCTTTCTTTAGGTGAAAGAATGCGGTGCGAAATTGTCGCTAGCTTGCTTCATAAACCTAAAATTCTTTTTTTAGATGAACCTACAATCGGTTTAGATATAAATGCAAAATTAATGATTCGCGATCTTTTGAATAGATTGTCTAAGGACTACGGAACTACATTATTTCTTACATCGCACGATACAGCAGATATAGAACAAGTATGCGATCGTGTTATTATATTAGATAAAGGTTTGATTATTACTGATAGCTCCCTGAAAGATTTGAAAAAAACATACATGAAAAAGAAAATTCTTACGTTAGTTATGGATGAAGAATACCTTTCGTTAAACCTAGAAACGGCAGTTCAAGATGATAAAGTGATGCAAGATTTTGAGTTAGAATCGCTTTTGATGGGGGCGATCATTCCCAAAAGGTGAAGGCGCCTCCCATCAGAAGCGATTATGGCTCAAAAGATTGCGTCAATTTATCGTCTTCAACTGCCGTTTCTAGGTTAAACCTTTCAGGAATTAAGGTTTTAGAAAATGCACACCATCATTTCATTTGTGAAGTAGATATAGGATCTACACCGATCGATCGGGTAATTCAAGAAGCTTTAAAATTGACAACACTCAAAGATATAACGATTGAAGACCCCTCTATGGAAGAAGTGATACGTCTTTTATATGGGGCAAATAGCAATGCTTAAGATTCAAAAGTATCTGTCGATTTTTAATTTATCCTTTCTCCATGCTTTCAAAAATTATAAGGCTTTGATAGGATTGAGCATTTTCTTGATGACTTGCTTAATCATTTTTGCACATCTTTGGAAAATTGCTGCTGCAAAAGCAGGTGTGGTCACTTTTAGCCCTGAACAACTTCTTTGGTACATTGCGTTTAATGAATGGGTATTGGTGTCAATACCTGACACCCAAGAAGAGATGGAGCACGATCTACGCAGTGGACGATTAGCTTATTTGCTTCCAAGGCCCATCTCTTATCTTGGAGCGACATTCGTTGAAGCTTTAGGGATTTTAACCGTAAATCTACTTGTATTAGGATTCGTTACATTTTTATTTACTTGGTGGCAAGTCGGAGCTTTACCTTTTCACCCTATAGGTTTATTAGTAACGATATTATTTGGTTTTATAGCAGGTTTAATTGTAATTATTTTTCAAATGCTCATTGGTCTTTCAGCCTTTTGGCTTCAGGATGTCAGTCCTTTTTACTGGGTATGGGAGAAACTCCTATTTATGCTTGGGGGGTTGATGCTTCCTCTAGCTGTCTATCCACAATGGATGCAAACTTTAGCGCATTTCACTCCTTTTCCTGCCATTTTGGGAGAAAGAAGTGCCTTGGCTTTAGATTTTAATTTGGATAGCATTTTGACTCTTACACTTTCATTAACTGGATGGGGTATTTTTGGGCTAATTTCTCTTCTGCTTGTGTATCGCAAGGGATTACGCATTTTAAATGTTGAAGGAGGGTGACGTTGTGATAAAAACCATCACTTTTTTTATATACCTTCTGAGAACAAGCATCAAGGCATCTATTAGTAACAGAGGGGTCTTTCTTATTGAATCGGGATTGATGATAGCAAATAACCTTATCTTTTTTATTATATGGTGGATCTTTTTTCGTCAGTTTAATGATGTTGCAGGTTGGAATTTCAACGATATGATCATTTTGTTGGCAGTTGGAACAGCGGCCAATGGATTGATGCATATTTGCTTTGGAGGAATAAGAAATTTATCAAAAATTATTATTAATGGTGATCTTGATCCATTCATGACTCAACCAAAAAATTTGCTCCTACATATTGCTGGCTCGAGGTCGCATTCAAAAGGATGGGGGCACCTGATGACAGCTCTAGTTTTAATCATCTTAGGAGGCGTTTCGTTAACCACCGTCCCTTTAATTTTGATAAGTATTTTGACCGGATGCTTAGTGTTTACAGCGATAAATATCATCGCACATAGCCTTCCTTTTTGGATGGGTTCCGTTGAAGGATTATCTAAGAAATATTGTGATGCACTTTTTCTATTTGCTCTTTATCCTACGAATATTTATTCAGGATTGCTTCAAATCATGATGTTCACCGTGATTCCCGCTGGCGTTATTAGTTATCTTCCAGTTGAGCTAATCAGAGATTTTTCATGGGATAAATTAGTTATTTTAATCTTAAGCTCTTTAAGTTTTATTGTTATTGCTTTTATTGTTTTTTATTCTGGGCTTAAAAAGTATGAATCTGGAAACAAGTTTGGGACTCGTTTGTAATTAGGGAAGAATTGCTGGTTATCAGTAAATTGTAGCGATAAAAACGATAAAAACGATAAGAACGATAAGAACGATAAAAACGATAAAAACGATAAAAACGATAAAAACGATAAGAACGATAAAAACGATAAGAACGATAAAAACGATAAAAACGATAAGAACGATAAGAACGATAAAAACGATAAGAACGATAAAAACGATAAAAACGATAAAAACGATAAAAACGATAAAAACGATAAAAACGATAAAAACGATAAGAACGATAAAAACGATAAGAACGATAAGAACGATAAAAACTATAAAAACGAGAAGAAGTCTGGTTGTAAGAAAAACGTGGAATTAAAATGTTGTGAAATTTTGGGAGCAAACATCAAGCGCAATTATTCAACTATTTAAAAGTTTCTCAACTTCAAAACAATGAGGACTTCCTTCTCATCGTTCTTATCGTTCTTATCGTTCTTATCGTTTTTATCGTTTTTATCATTCTTATCGTTCTTATCGTTCTTATCGTTTTTATCGTTTTTATCGTTTTTATCGTCTCATCGTTTGCATCATTGATTACGTCTACATAAAAAAACATATCCAGACAACATCGTGAATAAGTGTTAATTTCCTTATCCTTATCCTTATCCTTATCCTGATGCGTATGGATTCCGATGTTGAGGGCAGCCACATGGCCTCTAAGCAGTCCAAACTGCTGCGTAAGGTCATAACAGCTAAAAATTTGATATATGTGTCATCAAATCAATAAACATCTTTGCGTTTCTGGATAACTTTCTATGTTTTGAGAAAATTGCTAAAATTTTATAAGGAATAGAAGGAATACTACAGTCATATGGGATTAAAGATCGCTTCCCTATGATATAATCAGGGAGAAAACCGATTCCCAGCCCCTGTTCCGTTAGGCTTGCAATGACTTCCCAACTTGAAATTTCCATATAGGATTTAATCTCGAAATTTTTATCCTGAAGGTGCTGTCGTAGGAGTGAGACTTCTTTGCGCTCTTCACTGAGAATAAATCTAGTCATAGATGCTTCAGAGGTCTTTTTTGTTCTATATAACCGATATTCTCCCTTATAGATCTCTTTGGTATGAAATGAAGAGAAGTCTTCGTTGTCAAGGACTATACCAAAATCAACATCTCCTTTTTTAACGAGGTCGATAATTGTCCCAGTATGACCAAATCTCAAAACAGGATCGATAGCTCCAGATATTTGTGAAAGTTTTCCTAAGTAGGGTGGAAGCAATGAGAGAGCAAAACTGTGAGTGCAGGCAAAAGAAAGTTTCCCTTTAAATACACCTTCGGTCTCATTGAAGCAATCTTCGATCTCAGAGAATATCGAGAATATTTCTTTGCATTTGTCAAGGAGAAGTAATCCATCCGGAGTGAGTTGAAATCGATTCTGTTCATGGGTAATCAACTGTTTTTCTAATGCTACTTCCAATTTATTAATCGCTTGGCTAATTGCAGACTGGCTGACAAAGTTTTCTTTAGCCGCTTTTGAAATGCTCTTGGATTGTCCTGCACTGAAAAAATAACGAAGGAATGTGAGGTTTGGAGTAAATTTCATTGGGTCCCTTGTATAAGTAATACTAATGCATAGTATCATATTTATTAATTTTTTCTAAAACTAAATTTCGAATAGACTGAATTTTAAACCAGCAACAAAAGAGGAGAAATCAATGAGTACAAAAGAATCAACAATGCCTGAATTTACCGGATGGAGGGCAGCATTGTGGCCGATACATCGGTTTGAGCTTAAAAAGTTTCTTCCATTATCGTTCATTATGTTTTGTTTACTATTTAATTATACGATTTTGCGAGATACAAAGGATACTTTGGTAGTGACTTCAGCAGGAGCAGGAGCGATTACATTTTTGAAATTATATTGTGTAACTCCAGTCGCAATTCTATTTGTGATTATTTATGCTAAGTTAACAAATATATTGAATCGAGAAACTATTTTTTATGCAGTAGTTGCTCCATTCTTGATATTTTTTGGTCTCTTTGGATTTTTGATCTATCCAAATTTAGATCTTTTGCATCCTTCAGTTGAGTCTATAAACGCTTTACATGCAAGTTATCCACGTTTAAGTGGATTTATTGATCTATATGCTTATTGGGCTTATTCAGTGTTTTATGTATTAGCTGAAATTTGGGGGAGTGCCATGATTGCTCTAATGTTTTGGCAATTTGCTAACTACGTAGTACGCATGAGAGAGTCTAAAAGATTTTATGGATTATTTGCAGTAGTGGGTAACGTAGCCTTGATTTTTTCTGGACAAGTTGTAGGTTTTTCTTCCGGATATATTCAAAATTTCTTTGCAACTAAAGAAGAAGCGTGGGAAGTGTCACTTTATTTATTAATGGGTGCTGTCGTATTTTTTGGGTTAATTTCTATGGTCATCTATCGCTGGATGCATACTAATGTACTGGTCGATAAACTCTATTTTGATCAGGATGAGCACATTCAACCAAAGAAAAAGAAAAAAAAGCCCTCTTTATTGGAAAGTATAAAGGTGATTTTATGTTCACCGGAGCTAGGTCTAATTGCGGTTTTGATTATGGCCTATGGTGTAGCAATCAATCTTGTTGAAGTTCAGTGGAAACATCAGCTGGGACTTTGGTATGGAAGTGATAAAGGGGGTTTCAATTGGTTCATGGGCAATATTCTACAACCACAGGTGTTGCCACTATATTGTTTGGACTTTTTGCAGGATCAAATATTCTGCGCAGTGTAAGCTGGTTTAAAGCTGCTATCATTACTCCATTAGTGATTACAGTGGGTGGAATAGTATTTTTCCTTTTTGTATTCTCTGAAGCATTTATGGAGTTCATTTTAAAGAATTTGGCCTCTGTGAGTGCTGTAACTGCGGCGACTTTTTTAGGGGCTTTTATTTTGATTGCAAGCAAAGCAATCAAGTATATACTTTTTGATGCTACCAAAGAGATGGCTTATATCCCTCTTGACGAAGAATTAAAGTCAAAGGGAAAAGCTGCCGTAGACGTCATTGGTGGCCGTGTAGGCAAGGCCGGAGGAGCTTTTACTCAAAGCACTCTTTTAATTCTTTTTGCAACTAAAGATGTAGTAGCGATTGCTCCTCAGGCTTTCATAGTTTTTGCTGTGGTCTGCAGTCTTTGGATGATTTCTGTTAAAGTCTTGGCACGCAAGGTTGACGAAGCTGTTGAACCTCTTTCTGTAGAATGCTTATAGAAGAAGTCTTTTCGATCTTTTCAATTAATCTAAATTGTGTTAATTACTTTTTTTAAGTTGTTTTCGGCGTATTTGCCCCTTTTAGAGTGGTCGTCACAATTTATTTTTTCATGTTGGGGACTTCCTGTATGCGAAATATACGATCATTATCCACAGCGCTCTTGCTGTGTCTACTCCTGAGCGGGTGCAAATCACCGGAAACAATAACGAATAATCGAAAAGCCAGAGTCTTGCAAGTGCAGTCTCAGGACCTTTTTCCTACTTTAAGGTTTCCTGCAAGGTCTAGTCCTGGCAAAAGGGTCAATTTAGCCTTTCGGGTGAGTGGTCAGCTTATTGACTTAAAGGTAATCGTTGGACAAGAAGTTAAAAAGGATGAAGTGTTAGCTCGTGTTGATCCGCGCGATTTTGAGTTTCAAGTGAGAAACATAGAGGGTAGCTTGCTTCAAGTTGAGGCTGCGCTTAGGCTTGCAGAATCAGAATCTGTAAGATTTAGCAACCTCTTTGAAAGGGATCGTGGAGCTGTCAGCGAGATCCTCGTTAAACAGAAACAAGAATCCGTTAATAATCTCAAGGGACAACTTAAATCGACCCAGGCAACGCTAGAAACTGCTAAGATGGCTTTGGCCGACACCACCTTAAAAGCCCCTTACAATGGAACTATCGTAGCGACTTTTGTAGACAATTTTGAACAAATTAGAGCTGGACAGTTTATTGTTCGTTTAGTCAGTACTGAAGAGGTTGAAGTATTAATTGATGTTCCCGATCGAATCATTTCTTCGATTAAAGATGCAAGAAATATCCATGTTCAGTTCGACGGTGTACCTGGAGTCCGTTTCCCTGCGACTATTGAAGAGATCGGAACCGAGGCTTCACAAACGACTAGAACCTTTCCTGTGACCTTAATTGTTATCCCTCCGGAAGGGACATATTTATTTCCTGGAATGACCGGAACAGTTTTTTTGGAAAAATCAAGAACGCATGCAGAAGATGAGGAAACCTTTAGATTGCCCTTAAGTGCACTCATTAGCCAGGATGGGACAGCTTCGAATGTCTGGGTAGCAGATTCTGTCACTTGGAAAATATCTGCAAAGCCAGTGAAAATTGTTACTTTAGTTCAACAATATGCTGTCGTAACAGGACTCTCTGACGATGATTGGGTCGTTGTAAGTGGTGTCAATTTTTTGACTGATAAACAGGTTATTTCCCCTCTTGCTGTACGCATCGATGATTCAGGTGAAATCTTTCAGCTTCCGGAGACGATGGATCGATGATAAAAAGCTTAGTCGAATATGGGATCCACAATAAATTTGTAACTTATTTCATTTGCTTTCTGATTTTTTGTGGGGGAATCGCTAGTTTTTTTGGATTGGGTCAGTTAGAGGATCCAACTTTTACCATTAAAACGGCGATGGTTGTGACCAAATATCCCGGAGCCAGTCCTGCAGAGGTTGATTCACTGATCACGGAAAATCTTGAAAGAGTTTTACAGCGAATGATTCAGGTCAATCATCTTTACTCTATCTCAAGGGCAGGGGAGTCGCTAATTAGAGTCGACATTAAAGATTCATATACTTCTGATATGATTCCACAAATCTGGGATGAATTAAGAAAGAACATTGCCGATGCAGCTCCCTTATTACCTTCCGGAGTCCCACCTCCAATGGTTTTAGACGACTTTGGTTTTGTCTATGGTTTCCTTTTAGCGCTTACAGGCGACGGTTATAGCTATCGAGAGTTAGATGATTATGCAGATAGGGTCCGGAAAGAGTTATCCCTTGTAAAAGATGTAGCCAGAATCGATTTGTGGGGAAGGCAAACAAAAGCTGTTTATATCGATGTGTCAAGCCAGCGCCTTGCTGGATTAAACATCTCTCCGGAAACGTTTTTGTCGACGTTACGACAGCATAATGAAGTTGTGGACGCCGGGGCCTTTGACAAAGGGGGCCAACGTTTGCGCTTTTCTTTATCCGGAGAATTTTTTAAGCCTGAAGACATCGGTGAATTATTGATCAAACCAAGTCCTGTAGATCTAATTAGCAACATATCCAGTGACACAAGCAACGCCTCTTTTGAGACGTTGTCGGCAGAAGCACAAAATGTGATTCGCTTCAAAAATCTAGGGACCATTCGACGTGGCTATGTTGAGCCCCCTCAAACCATCATGCGCCATAATGGCAAGCCGGCTATCGGAATTGCTATTGCCGGGTCCGATCAGGCTAATATTGTCCATGTGGGAGATCGACTCACTAAAAAATTCGATGAACTTCTTGCTGGAATGCCCCTTGGCCTTGAATTGAGCAAAATTTCATGGCAGTCTGAAATCGTTAAAGAATCTGTGGATGGGTTTATTCTCAGTCTTATTGCTTCTGTTGCGATAGTCTTTGCTGTTTTGATTATTCCGATGGGACTGAGACTCGGTTTAATTATCGGCTTCGATCTCGTTTTGACGATATTGGCAACATTTATTTTTATGTATGTCACAAACACTCCCATGCAAAGAATGTCCTTAGGCGCGCTTGTCCTTGCCGCGGGAATGATGATCGATAATACCCTAGTGCTTGCCGACAGCTTATCTTCAAAGTTTCGCAATGAAAAAAATCGCATTCAAGCAGCAGTTGAGACAACTCAAGGGTTTGCATGGCCTCTTCTAGCTTCTACTTTGATTGCTATTCTTGCTTTTTTCCCTATTTTTATTGCTAGATCAGGAGCAGGGGAGTATTGCCGTACACTCTTTACCGTTATTACTGCCTCGCTACTTATCAGCTGGTTCATTGCCATGCTGATTACCCCTGTGCAATGCCTCGATCTCCTTCCACACAATTCAGCTGTCACATCGGAGAATAAAGACTCTGAATTCCAATCTCCATTTTTTCAAAGATTTAGGAAGTTGCTAGGGACTCTTATTCACTTTCGATTTGCAACAGCACTCTTCTTAGTCGCTGCATTTGTTTTTTCAAGTTTTGCGTTTCAATACGTCCCAAGGTTGTTTTTTCCCGATTCGACGCGTCCTCAATTGATGGTAGATTTCTGGGGTCCGAATGGGATGTCCATACAACAAACTTCAGAAGAAATTGGAAAAGCCGAATCTGCTTTTCTTAAGCTACCCGGAGTCGACAGCATCTCTACATTTGTTGGACAAGGACCTCCCCGTTTTTACCTCCCTGTTGATTCCGAGTTACCTTATCCTAATTATGGACAGATGATCATTAATTTTGATTCTTTTAGGACGATTGCCCCATTCATTGAAAAAGCACAACAGTGGATGGCTGAAAATCCGAATTCAGGCATGTTACGATTTCGAAAATATACTGTTGGACCTGGAAATGCTTGGAGATTTGATGCTAAATTACTAGCTCCTTATGGTGCTAATGATTCTGTTCAAAGAGAGGCTGCACACCATTTTTTAGAAATTGTTGCTAAATCTCCTTATGGGACAGATTGGCGACTTGATGAAATGAATCCCGCGCTTCAATGGAAGGTAGATTTTGATCAACAACGCGCACGTTGGGCAGGAATATCCAGAAGAGAGCTCTCAACATCTTTAAGGCGATCTTACGACGGTCTCGCCGTCGGTTTTTTTCGGGAAGGAACCGATTTTCTCCCGATAATTATTCGTCCTCCAGAATCCGAGCGAAATGATCTTTTGGCTTATTACAATACGTTGCCTGTAAAACCACCTCTGCAAACTTATTCTATTCCCGCTTCACAAGTCATTTCAAGTGATTCCGCCGGTTGGGAATCGCCGCTTTTGATGCGTTGGGATGGCAAGCGTCAAATTGCCGTTCAAGGCATTCCCAAACCCGGTTATACGTATTCTCAGCTGAAAGATAGTGTAGAAAACGACATCAAAAATTTTTCGTTTCCGAAAGGTTCAGACATTTTTTGGGGAGGTGAACAAGAGAGCACACGAGTAGCGCAAGAATCTCTCATCCCTGGACTCATTCCATCCGCCATTTTAATTGTTCTGCTTCTTGTCTCGATTTTCAATGCCTATCGGCCAGTCCTTATTATTCTTTTAGCCCTTCCTTTTGCCTTCATTGGCATTTGCTTAGGTCTCCTCACTACTCAGATCCCTTTCGGTTTTATGGCACTTTTGGGGGCCATGAGTTTGGCCGGCATGATGAATAAAAACATCGTGATTCTTTTAGATGCTGCAAGCGAAAATGTGAAAGCGGGGATGAATCATTACAAAGCGATCAAAGAAGCTGCTATAACTCGTGTTAGACCGATCTTGCTTGGCGCTGCAACGACAGTTTTAGGAGTTGTGCCACTTTTGCCGGATGTCTTTTGGAAGGCTATGGCAGTGACCATTATGTCAGGTCTTGCAATTGGATCTCTCATCTCTATTTTCGCAGTACCTGTCATCTATTGCATCCTTTATAGAGCCTATCCTGATCATTCCGAGGAGAAAGCATGAATAAGCGATCTCTGTTAATGAACCTCGGCCTTGTCTTAAGTATTACAGTTGGATGTATACGTGTTGGACCACCGTACGTAGAGCCGACGGCTCAGGATTATGAGGAATGGACACAAAATGACAGTCCTCATATTTCCAATCGCGAAGATGATACAAATGATTGGAGTACTGTTTTTGAGGATCCATGGTTAAAGCGGTTGATCGATGTTGCAATGGAACAAAATTATTCTCTCCAGGCAGCTTTGTGGCGCATTCAAGAGGCTAGGGCATTGCTGCAAATTGCGACAGGAGAATTTTTTCCGCAAACTCAGCAAGCATCAGGATCATGGGACTCAGTACGTTTTAGTAAAAACGCTCCCAATGCTCGTTTTGCAGATAGGGTATTCCGGAATGCATTGCTTCGTTTTACAGTGGCTTGGGAACTTGATTTTTGGGGCAAGTATAGAAGTGGAATCGATTCAGCAGCCTATATTTATCAAGCATCGGAAACAGATTATTTCGGTGTGCAGTTGATCCTTACAGCTGATATAGCAAAAGCATACATCAGTTTATGTACTTTCATCGATACTAGCCGGGTAGTCAGAGAAAACATCAAATTGCAACGTCGAAGCATAGAAATCATAAATGTCCGTCTTGAAGCCGGTCTTGTGTCGGAGTTAGATCTTCAGCAGGCTCAAGTTCTTTTGAGCACAACAGAAGCACAATTGCCTATTGTAGAAAGAGAAATTGAGAATCAAAAATATGCTTTGGCAGTTCTTCTAGGTATTACTCCAGATAAAATTTCTTGTTTTTTGGATGATGTAGATTTATCTATTCCTTTTATACCTTCGACTGCAGTGACCGGAGTCCCTGCAAGCCTCCTTTGCCGCCGGCCTGATCTCATCGCAGCAAGACAGCGCATTCTATCTCAAACTGCCATTGTAGGCATAGCAGAAACAAATTTGTTGCCTCAAATTTCTTTATTCGGAACGATCGGTTTTGATGCAGGCTATGGGCATCATCTTTTTAACACGAATGCTAATAAGGGTTTTCTTTCTTCAGATAGCCTAACTTATATCTTTGGACCGCAATTCAACTGGCCATTATTTAATTATGGAAGGTTGGAAGGACGTGTGGACTTGGAATGGGCTCGGTTGCAAGAAATGATTCAAGGATATAGAAACTTGGTTCTAACTGCCTATCAAGAAGCAGAAGAGGCGATGAACGCTTTCGTCAAAGCTCATGAAGAACGGAAGTTTTTGAAGGTGAGTGTTAAGGCAGGTTTACGAGCTTATAAGCTGTCACAAGAACTCTATTTGGAAGGCCTTGTCGATTATGAAAGGGTCTTGGAGGCTCAACGGGCCCTGCTCGATGTGCAAGACCGTTATGTTATAAACAATGGAAATATAGCTCTTTTTTATGTTCAAATTTATCAAGCTTTAGGAGGCACGATTTTTTTGAATAATGATCAATTAACAAAAGATATTGCCGATGGTTGCTGCAAATAAAGAGATTAATATTTCTCTTAACGATATAAGACATCTTCTTTTGGAGCCAGATTGTGATCCATTTAAAGATAGAAATTTAATGATTTCTGGCCTTGAATACGCCGTCAACCAATTAAGAACGAAGCCTTTACCTGAAGAGGTTCAATTAAATCTTATTCTTTCCAAAAGGAATCCGGATATTGATTTAGGCAATGTCAAAGAGTCTCTTCATCGTCATTGTATGAATATAGTAAGAGATAAAGAAGAAGAGTTAAGCTATTTAAGATGGCAAATTAAAAATAATTTCAAACGTGCGTTATTGCCTTTATTGATTACGATCATTAGCGTAGGTATGGTTATGTATTATATGATGGATGAGCGATCCAAAATTATTCAGATCTTGTTGGTTCTTTTAAATAATTGTGTTATTATTATGGGATGGGTGTTGCTTTGGATTCCGGCAGAGATGTTTCTTTATGAAGCACCGCGAGTTAGAAAAGAGATTGCTCTTTACAGGCTCCTTGCAGATGCTGAAATAGATATTTCATTTGTGAGTTGATAGCAAAATGTAAAATCTTCTAGTCATTTTTTTGTGTGTAATATTTTTGTTTAGGATGAGTTAAAATATTTGGATATAGTCTTTTTAATAGACCTTGATCACACATAGGATTTATGTAGTGATTTCTGAGAGAATCTTCTTTTCTATTAAGTAATTGAGATATTTCTGATAGAGAGAGCGCTTGTATTTGACAAAGGTCGAGAATAAGCTGTCTTACCAATTCCTTAGAGCTTTTCTTTGATCCAGTAATCTTTTTTGGGCTATGTTCACCTGTACACGAGAAACTTTCGCTCAATTATTCCTCCTCTGTGTTCTCTGTGATCTCTGTGGTAAAAAAAAATCTACCACAGAGATCACAGAGAACACAGAGGAGGAATAATTGAGCGAAGAAGTGAACAAGGCTCTTTTTTGCTATTTTCTGTAATTGTGTGAAACGTTCGGAGCTTTCATCCAAATGTTCGGAGCTCAAATGTTCGGAGTTTTCACTCAAATGTTCGAAGTTCTCGCTCAAATGTTCGGAGCTCTCACTCAAATGTTCGAAGCTCTCACTCAAATGTTCGAAGTTCTCATTCAAATGTTCGGAGCTTTTTTCTAATGGGTCATTTAGGCCTCTTTAAATTAGAAATTTTATTTTTGATTGCCTCAAGAGCCTCGGGAAAAGTTTTCTTATAGTAGTCACCGCCGAAATGTCCTTGGTCTGTAGATTCATGGTAATCAGAATTAAGCTTATCGTGGACATAGCGTGCTTCAGAAATAGGAATCCATGGGTCATTAAGTCCTGCGAATTGTATAATCCATTGTTGGTTTTTCTTGATTGCATTCCAATCCCAAGGAGTATCAAAATAACCACTTACTTTTTCATTTTCTATCCCTAAATCGGTATGGTAGGCTCCAACTATGACAGATCCTAAAATCCGATTTTCTTCTGCATATCTCATCGCAGCAATGGCTCCCGAGGAATGGCCTATGATAATGGTGTTTTCATCCGGCTTTAAAGTGTCTTTTAAAAATGGGATCCAATAAGATGCTCTTGCTAAGTCGGCATCGGGAAATTGAGATGCATCAACATTAATTCCCAATTTTTCTAATTCTAACTTTAGATAGGGGAACCAATTGTCTGTTGGCTTTCCTCCGCCATTTCCATGGATTAAAATCGCTCTGATCATCGTTTACTCCTGTCAGCCTTGTTCACTTCTTCGCTCAGTTATTTCTCCTCTGTGTTCTCTGTGATCTCTGTGGTAGGTTTTTTTACCACAGAGATCACAGAGAACACAGAGGAGAAATAACTGAGCGAAAGTTTCTCGTGTACAGGTGAACATAGCCCTCCTGTCCATTTACTGTAAGCAATTTTATTGCGGAAGTCAACACTCTTCCAAGTTCTTGTTTTTGTGTTTTTATGATATCTTTTTGTTCAGGCAAGAGTCACAAAGCAGGTTTTAACAATGTCTAGCATTATTTTTCTATTTGGACCTTCATGTAGTGGTAAGTCAACCTTAGGCAAAGTTCTTCAAATGAATTTTGGTGATAAGTGGACATATATCGATCGAGATGATTTGATCGAACAAAATTTATGTACCGATTCAACAGCAGATAAAACTTTGGAAGAAAGGATTCAGTTAATTAAAAATAATATCATCGTAGATGCTCAAATTCCTTGGAGGGAAAAGATGATGGGGGAATTTTATTTTATGATCCTTCCTCCTCTTGAAGTTTTATTAAAGCGTGATTCTGATAGAACGAATAAGCTCCAACGCTCTGAAAAACAAGCCTATTATGCTCGAGAATATGTTGTAAAGACACATAGAATCCTTAGTGAATGGG
>CAVVXH010000010.1:0-648887 GCA_963752155.1 uncultured Parachlamydiaceae bacterium
CTGGATCGTTGGAATGAATATGAATGATTTTTGGATCCTTTCCGACTTTTGTTCCATAAACATGGAGATGTTTATAAGGTTTACCCTTCTTTATTGCCTCTGCAAGTTCACCAAATGTCATAAAAGGGGTTTTGGTCTCTTTTTGAATGAGTTCCTCCAACCATTCTCTAAATACCTCTCCATCACATATACCGGTACATTGATAAAGAGCCTTTAGAGGAGCTGTAATGGCCTTGAGCGGATTCAAACAAGTATTTAGGACCGATAGAAGAGTTTTTAAGACACTCGAGACATCCTTGGTTGCCTCATTGAATGCATCTGAAAGCTTTTTTTTCGATAGAGGATGGTCCAAAAGAAGGGTAGCTAAGTCTGTTGTTCTAAGTAGGTGATCTAACTTATCAATCGGATAATTGATGGCAACCAAAGAAGCGGTAATAGCGCCTGCCGATGTTCCAGCAACACGCTCAACAGTTTGCAAAAGCTGTTTTTCCTGAAGTTCAGTGAGAGCTCCTATAAATGCGAGTCCTTTTGGGCCCCCACCCTTGAAAACAAGGTTTAATGGTGGGGGAAAGTGTGATGATGGTAATAATTTTCTTGCTTCTTTACTTTTACTCAAATTCACCAATAGGCTCTCACATGATCTAGCTTGATCTCCTGGTATTTTCCTTACTAAATCAAGAGGACGATTTAAATCGTGATCTTTAGGCTCGATGTCCGAGTCCGATCCTAATGAAGCTAGCAACTGGATCGAGTCATGATGGCACCCTATTGCCGCATGATGAATTGGCAAACGATCATTGTAGTCTTTTGCATCGATAGAAGCCCCACAATGGTGAAGTAGATAAATGGCCTCTTGTTCACCTAAAGATGCAGCATAGCTCAAAGGGGTTAGGCCATCTTGGTTTTTAGATTCGATATCAAACTGAGTCCTATAGTGGTGAAGTAAATGGTAGAGTGCATCAAACTGATGAAAATAGATCGCAACGTGGAGTAAACTGCCGATCTTATGATACAAGAATTTTACATCACATTTTGGATTTTTGATTAAGAGATCAATGCAAACTTTCTCCCCCCTCATTGTGGCAAGTCCCAATGCATTTAAAGTGATTTGAGCATCACTTCCAATGAGAATCGTTCGATTTACATTGGCCCCTTTTTCGATCAATTTCTCTGCAAATTGATGATGCCCTGCTTCAATAGCAATGTGCAATGGCGTTTGTTTTTGATTATTTTCTAAATCTACCTCAATGTGGTTACAGAGAAGATCGATGAGATGTACAGCTCCACATTTTGCAGCGGAATGTAAAGCAGTGTTACCTTCAAAATCGACTGAATGGAGATTAATCTTATGGGCAATCAATTGTTTGGTCCATTCATCTTCTCCTTCAGAAATAGAGTGGTTAAGTAGCGATGTTTTCCAACAGAGAGTCAACTTCGCTATATCCTCACGTGCTTTAGCAAGCTGAGTCCAACGACCTTGTTCACAGGCATTAATAGCTAGGGTAAATGCTTGTTGACAAGATCCCTCAAAGTCATCTTGGTAAATGCTCTGATTAAAAAGATTCGTAAATCTATTGACAGTATCCCATAGTTGTTGTGGGGACACATTTGTTGGTTGACTATCTCTTATTGGTTCCATAAAGTTTCCTTTAGTTAAATTGTTATATCGATGTGTTACAATGCCACATTAAATTTGTAGGTCAGTCATTACTTTAAACAGATCTTCACCTGTTTGCCTTTTTTATACATAAATAGCAAAGCTGCGAGCATGATTGTTTGAGTTACTTTTCCATGAAAGTTGAATTCTGGAAATAATTTAAAAGGGACAGAAATTAATCTGTTAGAGTAGTAATGTAAAAAAAGTTGTGATCTTACATCCTCAACGTCCCAAAATCTAGACCCTAACATATGAGCGGCAGAAGCTAATATCTCTTCTTGACAGATAAAAGGAAACCTATTAGTTAAACTATCAGCCAAAAATTCAACACGTTTATCCCAACCCCCTCCCATTTCATCCTTTTCATAGATCAACTTGACTTTATTGATCCTCTCTTCCATAGTTTTTATCATTATTTCTATTGAGACGAAAGAAATATGCACAGATTCAATTGCTTTTTCGAGTTCTTCTCGCTTTTTAATTAGCAATTCTAATTCTTTGAGTTTCATTAACATGTCATACATTTGATCTAATTCTTCTGAACAATCTTTGATAATTTTTTTGACAGTTTCTTTCTCCACTTGTTTTTGTGCGTACCATTTAACTAATGTATGAATCGCTTTAGGTATTCCAAGTGGAATTGTGATCAAAACATTGACCCAATTAGGTAAAGTGTAGTCTTTTTCTACAGCTGAAACAGCAGCTTCGATACCTTTTCGTTTCTTAATCCATTTTGCTTCAATCTCTTCAGTGTTTACATTTCCCTTCAATTCAACTCCTAATAAGCCCATCACATACTTTTCCAAACTAGTAAATTTGTTTTGAAGCCCTGACATTGCCATCGGATCTGCTATTTCTTTAATTTCCTTTAGTGTGACTTTGATGAGAGTGATGTCCAGATTAAGAATCACCGATCTCATGTATTTTTCGAGAAATTCTTTTACGATTTTTTTGTCATAATTTCGTACAATGAGGGGATCGATTTCTGGCAAATGGAGAAACGTTCCAATTTCTGGATGGGATTGAGAAAATAGTGCGCTGATTAAGCTGGACTCTTTCACGCTTTCTTCAAAATTGTCGAATTTAAAATCACCATGCTTCACCCTTTTCATTTCATCCAACAGATCATTTACAAATAGATGATCTATTAATTTTTCATGATCTGGATCCAAAGAATCTTCGGGATTCGCGTAAAGAGCTTTTCCTTGAGAGAGATTTTCAAAATAGGAAGGTAAACACTTGGAGTTTTGTAAATCGTCAAATCGGATAATTTTTGCTAATCCAATCTGTTTTAATAGTTCATTTTCTCTTTCCTGGAGATTTTTCTTACTTTTGATTTTTTCATCATTTTCAGGCAATGGAAGTTGTTGCTGACGCGCTTTTTCTTTTTGTATCTTCTCAAGTTGCTGTTGTTTTTGTCGTATCATTGGTTGTAAACTTTCTTGATTCAGAGAAGCAAGCACGTTAATTTCTATTGTGAGTTGATTCTCTTCAGGTGTTGAACGCGATCGCTCTCTTTTTTGTTGCTCTTCTATTGCTTTAATTTTTCCAAAATCGGGATCCTTAGAATATTTTGTAATGCCTAATGCACACTCCTCTTTCTTTTCTAGCAAACGTTTTAAACGAGATCCCAGTTGAGCTGCCGCTGCAAATCTACTTTCTGTATTTGTGATCGACTCAATGATCAAAACTTTAGGTTGATGTTTTCTGATAAGTGCTTTTAGAGCACATTCCATTCCCAAAGAGATAAGGGGACTATTGCTATCATCAAAACCAGGAAAATCTACAATCAACCAATCTTTGACTAATTCAACCGTAGGCAGGAATGTACAAGAGGTTGCTTGCTCATGGCCGATAAGAGAATTTTTATCTCTTTTTGATTCATAGTTGGAACCTTTCAAAATCATTTCATCTCCGCGAAGAAAACAGAAAGTAGTGGATTTACCTGCTCCAGAGCTACCTAATAGAAATAAAATATTGGGACAATGATGAGGAATGGAGCTTTCTACCTTCTCAATGATCGCTTGCCTGGTCTCGATTACAACATGAGAGAGTAGAGAAAAGGACTTTTTCTCGATTGCGGCTTGCCGATCATTACGGGTGCTCCATTTTCGCATCTCAATGAGGTGATCATATAGATGAAGGTATCCACCACTTAGTAATTCATCAAAATAATCGGGAAAATCTATTGGGCTATTTTTTCTCCAATTCTCTAATTCTAGTTTTTTAGCTTTAATGATTTGTACAGTTTCTTTCTTTTGATTCAAAATTTTTATTACTTGATCACTTGAATAAGAGTTAATAAGAAATTTAATATCTTCATCAAGCTTTGCATCTGAACCACATGTAGGAAGGAAGCGAGCAACCCAAGTCATTATTCGCGAATCATTTTCCGATCTACCAAATAATCTGTGAATTTCATTCTCGATAGGTAAATTTTTGTCGGAAAAATTTTTCAAATAATACAACGAAATCAAGCTTTTCGCGTCTTTAGCTGGATCTCTATCCAAATCCTTCCCACAAGAAATCACCCTTTCTTTGATACTAGCAAGAACATTTTGAGTATTATATTTTGGTATGTGCTCTACTATTTCAAGCAGGCCTATTTGTTGATAGGTCTTATCGAGCTGATCAACATCGTGCAGGCAAAGAAGGTCTTTCATCAAGATTTCTTGGATGATTTTCATCCCTTCTTCAATATTGGACAAAGGCTCCAACGATTTTATATTTCTAGGACAGCAATCTTGCTGTATCGGCATATTATATTGAGTAATTGGTTCCATAAAATTCCTTTTGCCTTCCGGTTGATTCAATTTTATACTTAAGTAGCAAAGTGGCTGCCATGAGAGCTTGATTTACTTTTCCATGATAAACTTTAAATTTTATTTTTAATATTTCAAATTTTATTTTTAATCCTACTACTTCTTCTTCAGAATATGAGAATTTTGATTTAAAAAAAGCTGGAAGCCAAAAGAATGAACTGAACTCTTTAGAAGCATTTAAAACAAGACCTCTCCCTACAAGATTCTTTCCTTTAATTGAAAATGCTAATATATTAAAAGCTAAAGCTAATGTCTCTGCTTCGTTTAGCTCTTTAGTCCATTCTTCAGTTTTATTAGTTAAATTAACTGCTAAAAATTCAATACGTCTATCCCAATCATTTTCTCCATAGATTAACCTGACTTTATTAATCCTCTCTTCTATGGTTCTTATTAATGATTCTTGTGATTTAACAGAAATTTTTACAGAATTAAAGGCTTGGTCGAGATCTTCTCGCTTTTTAATCAGCAATTCTAATTCTTGTAATTTCATTAACATGTCATACATTTGATTCAATTCTTCTGAACAATCTTTGATGATTTTTTCGATAGTTTTTTTCTCCACTTGTTTTTGTGCGTACCATTTAACTAATGCATGAATCCCTATAGGTATTCCAAGTGGAATTGTGAACAAAACATTAACCCAATTAGGTAAAGTATACTCTACTTCTACAGCTGAAACGGCGGCAGCTGCGATATCTTTTCGATTCTCAATCCATTTTACTTCAATCTCTTCAGTGTTTTCATTTCCATTCAGTTCAACTCCTAATAAGCCCATCACATATTTTTCCAATTTAGTAAATTTCTTTTGAAGATCTAAAATTGACATTGGATCTGCTATTCCTTTCATTTCCTTTAGTGCGACTTTGATAAGAGAGATATCGAGATTAAGAATCACCGATCTCTTGTATTTTTCGAGACATTCTCCTACAATTTTTTTGTCATAATTTTGTACAATGCGGGGATCGATTTCTGCCAAATGGAGAAACGTTCCAATTTCTGGATGGGATTCAGAAAATAGTGTGCTGATTAAGCTGGACTCTTTCACGCTCTCTTCAAAATTCTCGAATTTAAAATCACCATACTTCACCTTTTTCATTTCAACCAACAAATCATTTACAAATAGATGATCTATTAATTTTTCATGATCTGGATCCAAAGGATCTTCGGGATTTGCGTTAAGAGCTTCTCCTTGAGAGAGATCTGCAAAATAGGAAGGTAAACACGCAGAGTTTTGTAAATCGTCAAATCGGATAATTTTTGCTAATCCAATCTGTTTTAATAGTTCATTTTCTCTTTCCTGGAGATTTTTCATACTCTCGACTTTCTCATCATTTTCAGGCAATGGAACTTGGTGCTGCCGCGCTTTTTCTTCTTGTATCTCCCCAAGTCGTTGTTGTTTTTGTCTTATCGTTGGTTGAAAACTTTCTTGATTTAGAGTAACAAGCAAGTTAATTTCTGTTGTGAGTTGACTTTCTTCAGGTGTTGGAAGCGATCGTTCTCTTTTTTGTTGCTCTTCTATTGCTTTAATTTTTCCAAAATCGGAATCCCTAGAATATTTTGTAATGCCTAATACACACTCTTCTTTCTTGTCCAGCAAACGTTTCAAACGAGATCCCTGATGGGCTGCCGCTGCAAATCTACCTTCTGTATTTATGATCGACTCAATGATCAAAACTTTAGGTTGATGTTTTCTGATAAGTGCTTTTAGAGCACATTCCATTCCCAAAGAGATAAAGGGGCCATTACTATCATCAAAACCAGGAAAATCTACAATCAACCAATCATTGATGAATTCAACCGTAGGCAGAAATGTACAAGAGGTTGCTAGCTCATGGCCGATAAGAGAATTTTTATCTCTTTTCGATTCATAGTTGGAGCCTTTCAAAACCATTTCATCTCCGCGAAGAAAACAGAAAGTAGTGGATTTACCTGCTCCAGAGCCACCTAATAGAAATAAAATTTGAGGACAATTATTAGGAATAGAGCTTTCTATCTTCCTAATGATCGCTTCTCTAGTCTCGATTACAACATGAGAGAGTAGAGAAAAGGACAGTTTCTCGATTGCAGCTTGCCGATCATTACGGGTACTCAATTTTCGCATCTCAATGATGTGATCATAGAGATGAAAGTATGCACCCTCCAGTAATTCATCAAAATAATCGGGAAAACCTATTGGGTTATTTTTTCTCCAATTCTCTAGTTCTAGTTTTTTAGCTTTAATGATTTGTATTGTCTCTTTCTTTTGAGTTAAAATTTTTGTTACCAGATTACTTGAATAAGAGTTCATTAGAAATTTAATATCTTCATCAAGCTTTGCTTCTGAACCACATGTAGGAAGGTAACGAGCAATATTTGTCATGATTTGCGGATTATATTTCGAATCACGAAATAAACTGTGAAAGTCATTCTCAATAGATAAATTTCCGTAGGAAAAATTCTTCAAATAATACAACGAAATTAAGTTTTTCGCGTCTTTAACTCGATCTTTACCGAAATCCTTCACACAAGAAATCACCCTTACGTTAATACTATTAAGAACATGTTGAGTATTAGATTTAGGGATGTGCTCTACTTGTCTTTCAAGTAGGCTTATCTGTTGATAGGTCTTATCGATCTGAACAACATCGTGCAGGCAAAGAAGGTCTTTCATCAAGATTTTTTGGATGATTTTCACTCCTTCTTCAATATTGGACAAAGGTTCCAACGATTTTCTAATTTTTCTATAACAGCAATCTTGCTGTATCGGCATACTATATTGAGTAATTGGTTCCATGGAATCTCCTTCTCTGTTCTTTTGTGATGAAAGAATTTCATATGAATGAATATTTATTTAATTTCTGAATTCATATAACTTTTTATTTTTTCTTGCAAATCATTTTTGGTGTTTCCAGTAATTTCCGCCACTAGGTGAGAAAGATGCTGCGATATTAAGATATAAAGTATAGGAAAAAATTAAACGCAAAGGAACGAAGGCACAAAGAGCACAAAGAGATCTTACGCGAAGAATTTTCATTTAAAAAAATAGGTGAATTTTATTTTACATGTAAGATCTCTTTGTGCTCTTTGCGCCTTCGTGACTCCTAAATAACAAGTTCGCGCCTTGCCATTGGTGCCTGACCTGACATTCTGACATTTGCCCTCCTAGGAGGTTATGTTATCATTGTAGGCAAATGTCAGAATATCAGGTCAGGCACCAATGGCAAGGCGCTTTAAAAATTTGTTGTTTCCCAATAGGGGGCGCCGTAGGCAACTGTCTCGCTTTGCGTTTAATTTTTCTTAGTATTCCGCATCAGTCGATTTTGTTATTGCGGGAATTGCTGATGTTCTGAGTCTGATCTTGCATTTGATAGATATAAGTGTTAAAAAAAAATTTGAGGGAACCTATGATCGCAGATCGTGGAGGAGGAGCTCATGTTGCAGAAAGTTTTAAATGCTCCCGTAACAGAGCGGGAAAAGTTGATCAAATTTGTACGCAGATGGGCAGATGTTAATACAGATGGTTTATTAGAGGAATCTAGCCAAATGTTCTCCGTTCCTGGAATTGAAGGTTATATTGGGTATCGAATTGAGTCAAGCAATGCTGTTGTGTATGGTGATCCAGTGTGCTCTTTTGAAAATAAACCGATATTGGCAAAAGCTTTTCAAGAATATTGTAATTCCCAGAAACTCGGAGTTCTCTATACAATTGTCTCTGAAGATTTTGCTGAGTGGGCGTCAAATAATTTGGAAGCTGTGACTATCGAATTTGGTAAAAAATTAGTTTTAGATCCACACAGCCTCCCTATTCACAATAAAGATCCCAAGTTAGCTTTAGTTAGAAAAAAAGTCAGGCATGCCTTGAAAGAAGGAATCACGGTCCAGGAATATATAGGTGAATCGAATAAAGATTCACGCGACATTGAGCAACAAATCGAGAATGTTTCTACAAAGTGGTTGCAAAATAGACGTGGTCCACAAATTTACCTTTCTCATCTCTCTTTATTTAAAAATCGTCTTGGAAAGCGCTGGTTTTATGCAAAGCAGGGGGAATCCATCGTAGGTCTATTGATTCTTAATCGATTAGAATCCAAAAATGGATGGCTTTTGAATAATGTCATGACATTAAAAGACGTTTCAAGCGGTCTTTCGGAATTATTGATTATCTCTGCATTGGAAACGGTTGAAAAAGAAGGCTGTCAATATGTTTTAGTCGGTCCTATCCCAGATTTACAGTTAGGAAAAATAACAGGAATCAGTCGTTTCTGGGCTAAAATGACGCGTGGGGTATTTCAGTGCGCCAAATATTTTTTCCATCTGGATGGTCATTATACATATTGGGATAAATTTGATCCCCATTTTGAGAGCTCCTATCTCATTTTTCCAAAAAAAAATTTAGGATATTCGAGTATTAAAGCTCTCATGCAAGCATATAACGTTACTATAGGATAGCCAGTGATTTCTCTTGCATTTAAAATGTTAATTGGAAAGAAAGCTTCTTGCATCGGAGTGATCTTTGGTATTTTTTTAGCAACACTATTAATTTCACAGCAAGCTGCGATTTTTTTAGGTCTGATGGCTCGTTCTTACCGTATCGTGACAGATACTCCCATTCCCACTATTTGGGTGATGGATCCGGCCACTGAAAGTGAAGATAAGTTACGAAGTTTCCCGGTAAGTTATCTTGACATAGTCAGAGAGACTCCTGGGATCGCTTGGGCTGTCCCTATGAACGCAGGTTTGATGCCTATTGTGACTCCTCAGGGAAAATTTGATGTCACCCAAATTTATGGAGTCGATGAAGCGACGTTGATTGGGGCACCTACTCAAATGATTCAAGGTTCCGTAAAAGATCTACGGAGGGAAGGGGGAATCATTGTTGATGAAATGTCAGCTAACGGAGTTCTATCATCGATTGGACCACATGGGGAAAGGCATCCGATAGGAATTGGTGAAACGCTTGAAATTAATGGCAAACGCGCTGTTGTGGTAGGGATATGTAAAATTACTCAGGGATTTTATCCTCAACCGATTATCTACACATCTTTTTCTCAATTCCAAGCATTTAATCCTGGAATGGTCAATAAAACAGGATTCATATTAGCTAAGGAAAATCCAGGCACCGACATCGCGACCGTCATCCATTCAATCAATTCCCATCCAGGATTAAAAGCTCTTACCCAAGATGAATTTAAGACCCGTATTATGGATTTTTTTCTAAAAACTGGCATATTGATCAACTTTCTACTTTCAGTAATACTTGGAATTATTATAGGGTTCTCAATAGCGGGACAAATTTTTTATATGATGACCCTGGAGAACATCACGTATTATGCGTTGATAAAGGCTGTAGGAGGGACTGGGAAGATGTTGCTCAAGATGATTATTTTTCAGGCGGCGATTGTTGGAATAATAGGTTACGCCTTGGGAATTGGTGCAACTGTCTTGTGGGGACTGGCGATTAAAAACACCACTTTAGCCTTTTTGTTCCCTTGGCAATTGTTGCTTATCAGTGGAGTAATAGTGTTGATTATCTGTATTTTTACTGCTGTTCTCAGTGTTCAAAAGGTTTTCCGCGCGGATCCGAAAATATTGATGGGGACATAAAGCATGTCTTCTGTTGTGATAAAATGCAAAAACATAAAAAAAACTTATGGGTTTGGAGAGAATAAGGTCGAAGCCTTGAAGAATACCAATCTAGACATTGACTCCGAAAAACTCACTTTGTTGGTAGGACCCTCAGGATCGGGTAAAACAACCCTTGTGTCGATTATTGCAACGATATTAACTCCGGATGAAGGAGAGCTCATTTTACTGGGACAGAAGATAGATGGAATGGGGGAAATTGAGAAAGCAAATTTTCGCTGTAACAATATCGGAATTGTTTTTCAGTCTCTTTTTCTTATTCCTACTTTAACAATTGCTGAAAATGTGGCTCTTCCGTTAATTGTGGGAGGGATGAAAGAAAAGCCTGCGCTTGAAAAAGCGATGCACTTTTTAGAACAAGTGCATTTAGCTCACCGTTCCCACGTGTCTCCAACCCTTTTATCCAAAGGTCAACAGCAACGTGTGGCTATTGCCCGTGCGATGATCAATGAGGCTTCAATCATCATTTGTGATGAGCCCACAAGTGCATTGGATCACGTTTCAGGATTTGAAATTATGGAATTCTTGCATTCAATTGCTCAAAATTCATCCAAAGCCGTCTTAGTAGTTACTCATGATCCACGCATATTTTCTTATGCGGATCGTATCATTCCTATGTGTGACGGTGAAATAACAGTTGACGAGATGTGTAATGAACAGAAAGTATTTTAATTGGATTATCTTGCTGGCAGCTCTCTGCATCCTTGGGGTCGCCCTTTTTATGTGGTCGGAAAGAACAGACAGCCGGAGTTTAATTCCTGTATCAGCGAGTTTAAGTCCGTCATCACCTTTTAAATCCTATATTTCGGCTGTAGGCATTGTGGAAGCAAGCAGCGAAAACATTAATGTTGGATCGCCAGTAAATCGTGTTGTTGACAAGGTCTTAGTGGCAGTGGGAGAAAAGGTCAAAGCCGGCGATGTGTTGTTTCGGTTGGAATCTCGCGATCTTAAAGCAGATTTAGAAACGCGTTGTATCGACTATGAAAACGCTAAAGCTAATTTACAGAAATTAGAATCGTTGCCACGTCAAGAAGATGTAGTGGTTGCTTACGCCGCGCTTAAAAATGTTGAAGTTGACCTTGAACAAGCTAAAAGTCAATATGATCGTGTGGCAGGCCTCCAGAATAGTGGCGCTATGAGTCAAGAAGAGGTTAATCGGAGAAAATACCTATTACAGCAAGCTGAGGCTAAAGTTTTGCAGGCCCAAGCAGAACTCACTAAAACTAAGGCAGGAGCATGGAAACCTGATCTAGAAATTGCGAAATTGCAAGTTCTACATGCTAAAGCCTATGTTCAACAGGTCGAAGAGGATATTAAGCGCACGATTATAGAATCTCCTATCGATGCGACGGTCTTGCAGGTTAAAATTCATGAAGGGGAATATCCACCGTCAGATTCATCACGTACACCTCCAATGATTATTGGCGACATAGATACCATGCACCTAAGGGTCAATATCAATCAATTTGATGCCTCTTATTTTCATTCGGATGCGCCTGCTGTGGCTTATTTACAAGGAGATGCTAAAATTCAATTTAAATTGAAATTTGTGCAGCTAGAACCTTATTTTGTGACTAAGCAGAATCTAACGAATGAAATTACAGAAAAAGTGGATACTCGCGTTCTACAGGTCATTTATGCCCTTGAAGATAACTCGCACAATGTTTTTGTTGGCCAACAGATGGATGTTTTTATTGAAACTCATAAGAATCGATTATGAAAAGTTTGTTCCCTAAATTTCTTTTACTGGCAAGCATGCTTGCGGGTTGTACGGTAGGACCTCGCTATGAGCCTCCTGAAATTGAAGTTCCATGTACTTGGCATAGTGAACTCTCTAAAAGTATGTATGAGCAACCTTCCGAACAGATCATTTGGTGGGAAAGTTTGCAAGATCCTTTGCTCAATGAACTGATGGATTTGGCTAGCATTCAAAACCTCGATCTATTTATTGCTGCGACACGAGTCCTTCAAGCTCGTTCTGAAATTAAGGCTAAAAGTGGTAGCCTGCTTCCTCATCTGGATGGATCTGCAAATTGCGGCCATGTTTACTATAGCAAAGATGCCTTAGTGAATGGATTGCTCGGAACAACTTCACATGGTAAATCCCGTCATCACGTCAGACGTAATGTTAATTTTTTTGAGCTCGGATTTGACGTAGAGTGGGAAATTGATTTTTTTGGAATGACAGCGCATGAAATTAGTGCATTAAAGGCACAGGAGGAGGCTGTTCAAGATGAGCTATGTGGAATTTGGGTGACTCTTTCGGCAGAAATTGCCAGAAATTATATTGAATTGAGAGGATTTCAACAAAGTTTGAAGAATATTCAACGAAGAGTACAAGTCCAAGAGTATGCGATTCAATTGACGCAAGAGTTGCAGGGGAGGGGAATTCTGAATGATGGGGATGTCAGTCGAGAACAAGCTGAATGGAACACTTTGAAGGCAGAAGAGCCTCTAGTAGAGCTGAGTATAGCCAGAGCCATCCATCGCCTATCGATTCTCATTGGATGTGCTCCTGGGGACTTATTTGAGTGTTTTGAGATTGCGGAGTTGCCACAGTTGCCTACCGAACAATTGATTGGAATACCTTCTGATTTATTGAGACGGCGTCCGGATATCACAAAAGCAGAAAGAGAATTGGCAGCAGCTACAGAACGTGTCGCGAGTGCTATTGCGGGACTATTTCCTCGTTTTTCATTAAATGGTTTTCTTGGAGATATTAGTACCCATGTCGGATCTCTTTTTAAACCTGCAAGTGCGACTTGGTTTGCAGGACCGCAATTGATGGTGCCAATTTTCAATAGTCGGCTGTTGATGCAAGATGTTGAGTACAATAAGATTGCAACAAAGCAGGCAATTTATAATTATCAAAAGAAGGTGCTAGAGGCTTTAGAGGAAACTGAAAATGCGATTGCGTCTTATCATCACCAAGAAGAGCGTTCTGGATTTCTTGAAAATGCGTATCATCAGAATGAAGAGGCGTATAAATTTGCTGAAGAGTTGTATCATAGGGGGCTTACTGATTATTTTGCGGTCAATACATCAGCTAAGGCGTATTTTGTTTCAGAAGAGATGTATAGGCAAAGCCAAGTTGATTTGCTTTTGAGTTATGTGTCTCTACACAAGGCGCTTGGGGGAAGCATTAAGGAACAGGGGCTGTAGTCATTATTCCATAGCCTCTAAGCAGTTCAAACCACTGCGTAAAGTCGTAACAGCCCAAAAATTTGCGCAAACTGTAGCTCATCATTCCGATATTAAATTATCTTGCAGAGGTCTGCCAATATTGTTTCTCTTCAATTCCTAACATTTTAAGTATGCTCAAATGCAAATCAGATAGTTCATCATGATAATGTTCAATGAATGATATCACCACCTTCCTCAATTATCGTTCTTATCGTTCTTATCGTCTATACCGTTGATCTACAGTAGCAACAGAACATGTCAAGCTGTGAACATCAATGAGATTGCAGTAAAACAAGCTCAAAATGCCCTGTGAGTTGGATGTGTAGACGTAATCAACGATGCAACGATACAACGATAAAAACGATAAGAACGATAAAAACGATAAAAACGATAAAAACGATAAAAACGATAAGAACGATAGAAACGATAAAATTTGTGGAATACAGTACGTCCGATTTCTTAAAGATTCTTCTAGACTAATCGAAAAGTCATCATTGTTTTGCAGCCTTTTCCATTCTAATAAAACAACAGTTCAGAATGGCGTCCGTCAATTCATGATGAGGTAATTTCTTGTCTTCTTCCATCGTTCCTATCGTTCTTATCGTTCTTAATCGTTTTATCGCTCAAAAGGAAGGTCGTATTTATTGATTGAAGGAGAGGTGATTTCGGGGTCAAATTTGAAAAATGTTCCGAAAAATGAATAAAAAAAAAGTGTAGACCTAACCCCACGCACTAGTATACAATGTTTTTCGGGTAAAATCTTGCATCACTTTTACCTGAGGAAAGTAAGGGGCACGGGCACGCACGCACGCAGGCACGAAAGTTTAGCGGGAATTGCTGATTAACAAGCCACCGCACATTAACAAGCCACACTATTTACGGTAAAAAACAAAAAATGCTATAGTTAGACTATAATAATGGTAATTATTTTTCGTATGTGGGAGGTACACTATGCATTACACATTACACTTAAATGTTGGAGATAAAAATCTAGATATCAAGTTTATGGAACAAGAAAAACCTACAAAAGATAGTATTCAGTTCAATGGACGAAATTATTCGATTGAATGTCCAGAAGATCAAAAAGACTTTTTTAAAAGCGTCATCGAAAATGTCTTAGGACAAGCAGATCAACCTGAAAGTTTTGCACAACTTAAAGACAAAATCATTGAGCACTTAAACTCTAATGATCAAGCACAAGCCAAAACAATCTCTAGAATATCACAAAAAGAATTAAATCTTGATTCGAAAATAAATAATGATACTGTTATTAAGGGTGAGATAGCTCAAAAAATGGATCGCCATTTAGAATCAATTCATAATTTAATTTCATTTAGTGGAACTGTTTTAGTAAAAAAAGATGGAGAAACGATTCTTAAAAAGGGATATGGCGAAGCGAGTTCGCAAGCACCTAATTCAACAAATACAGTTTTTCAGATTGCCTCTGTGACTAAACAATTTACCGCAGCAGCTATTTTGAAGCTCGTTGAAGATGGAGAGAAATCTGGAGCAGTCAATCCAATCAAATTGGATGATCCAATAAATAAACACTTACCTACAGAATTACAATCTAAAGAATGGGATCAAATCCAAATTCAACATTTATTATCCCATCGTTCAGGCTTGATAACCAATGATGAAAGTGATGAATTCAAAAAAGCTAAAGAAGCAAAATTGAATAATAAAGATAATAAAGAAGAATTTAAGCCATCTAAATCGGAGCTAATTGCTTTGTTTCAAGATAAGAAATTGAGAGGGGATGTTGATAAAGAAACTCATTATTCAAATTTTGGATATTATTTGCTTGGTGCAATTATAGAACATCATACAGGTAGGGCTTACGGAGATTTTATCAAAACGATTTTACCCCCAGAAATGAAATCTACAGGATATTATGAAGATGAGAACTATAAAAAATTAGATCCATCGCGCGTTGCCACCGGTTATCATTTGAATCTTGATCAGGAATTGGAACCGCATAGAGGGGCGGTTGCTACAGAAGCTTATGCAGCAGGAGGGCTGTATTCTAGCGTGGATGATTTATCTAAGTGGAATGAAGCGTTATTAAGTGGAAATATTATTAGAAGCAGTTCAGTCAAACAAATGACAACATCCCATGGAGTTGACCCTATGACTCTTCAAAGTTTTGGATATGGTCTTGAAAGAGGCTTAATTGCCGAAAGAGACGCTGTGTTTCATGGCGGAACTCTTGATGGATTTAAGGCTCAATCATGTACCTTTCTAAGTGATGATCCTAGAAAATCAGATATGATTATCATTTTATCAAATGATTACGATATACCAGAAATAAATATCCGAAATAATTTAGCTTCAATCCTTAATAATAAGGAGTTTGAGGATTTTGCTGATAGTTCCAATAAATCATTTTTTCCTAGTGGAGAAGTCTACCATAAAGAAGGAACTCCAGATCATAAATTTATTGAAAAGAATGGTAAATATTATCTTCTTGTAGGTCCTTCACCAGTAGGAAAAACCAAAGTAGGTGAAGAAAAAGAAGATAAACCAGTAATTGAAACACGTTTTCTTGCACCATTAAATAATGGACGTTATTTAGATATAAAATGGGGAGTTCGATGGGAATTTAGCGAAGGGATAGCGCGAGGAATTGATCGTGCGGGTGTAGCAGGAGAGTTAAAAAGCTAGGACGTTCCTTCAATCAAAATTTTTTACTTCTACTGGAGGAGATGTAGTAACTTCTTTCCAATAGTTTTTTGCCCAACTGGCGAGTTCAAATTTATTATTATTTTCCAGTTTTGTTAGAATCTTCTGAACTAAATAATTTGTGTGGTCCTTAAATTTACTGAGGTTTTTTAATAATTCCTGCATTCCAAGAGGGACTTTACCCTCTGGACCAGGAATTTCATCTCCAAAATATTTTATAATTTTTTCAATAGCCATATCTTCATAAGGAGTTGCACCCAGTATTCTATAGAGTTCAAAACTCAGTGCAGCAGGATTTTGTTCTTGTGCTATTTTATTTAAGCTGGTTTCAATATTTTGTAAAATAGCTTTATGATGCTCAAATTTAGCAAATCCAAGGTCAAAAACTTCAAGCTGAGACAAATTTGACGGAGGAGGCTGATTGGGATTTTCTAGCCATATTTCGCATAAAATCGTCGAAGCTGTTCTTAAGATTGCATATCTTGCCATTGTAGTGTCAAAGTTTCTTTCAGTAAGTTGTTGAAAAATATCCTGTTTGCTCATTTGACTGAATAATGATTTCATTTGATCCATGGCTTCATTAAATTGTTTTTCTCCTTGAGCTATTTCAACTAATTTAATTTCAGCTTTTAATTTTCTTAGAACAGAGGGAAGATTGTCCTGTATAACTTCATCAACTTCATTCAAATTATCGTTGTGATATGCTATAAATAAATTTGTTTTGATCATTTTATATACAGCTTCTTTTTCTGCGGGAGAACCCTCAGCCATTTGCATACATTGATGACGCAGGAAAGCCATGAGGTTTTGCATTGCACAAGTGCCAGAAGCTTGTTTGGCCTCATAGTCTTCTTGATGCTTTGAAGGCGGCAACACTGTTCCTCCTTTTCCTAATTTATCACGAATATTCATATAGGTTGGGTTCATGTCTTTTGCTTCAGATTTATTTGTAAAAATTTCTTTCCAAGCATCTTTATTTACTATCGATTCCATCGGAATGTTATCAATAATGTAATGAGTTTGATAGCGTGTAGAGTTTTCCCAACGTGCATGCCAAGTTAACACTCCTTGTCCGGTGTTGTATTGAGTTAATTTAAATGTTCCTGACCCATTTTTTTCTACTAACAGGCTTGTAGCATGCTCCTTCGACCCTGTTGGTATTAACACGCTCTCTCCCGGCTTCATATTTCGAATTCGTTCTAAGATTTTTTGTGCTGCTAATTCGGGACTTAGTTCACAAAAGATAATAAATTCACTTAATAATTCACTTAATTTGTTGAAATTTTCTGTGTTAGTAAATGATTTTTCGGTTAAAGATGCATTTAATTTTTCATTTTTAGCCATACTCTTTAATGCATTGATCATAGAATAAGCCATATTTGTAGAGTAAGAAGCTATATAATTTTCACTTTTTTGGAACATTAATTTATCCATCATAAAATGGAAAATTGTTTTATTTACATGCCAACCCATTAACTCAACATCATCACTTGATTGAGATAAATCATGTCTATTTATTTTTGCTGTTATATTGTTAAACTGATAATGTCCCATTATGGTTAATTTTGCCACAATTTCCCATTCTTTTTGATGTGCTGCATATTGTTTAAATAGATTTTTATCAATTACGTCTAAATTGTTTACTGTTATGCTTCCGATTTTTAAATTTTTAATTAATTCAGAGAATTTATTAAAAAGTTCTCTCAAATCATTTGTTAGAATATCAATTTTCTGTTTGAGGTCTTCTATTATAGGGAATTTTCCTTTGTCGTATTTCTTGTAATTTTCATCAAACTCATTTATTAGATCAAGAGAATCTAGTTTGCTAGCAGTAAATAATTGATGGAAAATTGAATGAATTTTCCTATGCGCTTTAAGCTCATCATCATTCATGTATGTGGATAAATTATTATGCAAATCATTAGGCAAAAGAAGAGATTCTCTTAATATGTTTAATACGGAAGTTTCAGGATTAATTGTCAAATAAACTACGTTTGATAAAAGTTCTTGTGCAGCTAAACTTTTAATGAACTGAAAATCCTGGGGTTCCGATAACTTACGAGAACACACTTTCCCTGCAACCTCTTGAATACAATACATCTGTTCATAAGGTATGGGGGTTAATTTCGGAGTATTTATTAGCATCCAATTTATTATTGAGATTAAATTTTGATCAGATTTCAAAGAATCATCAGGAGAGCATTTACTTCCAATTATAGCAGATTTACATCCGATCCAAAGCTCTTCAGTAAACTCTTTAATATCATGTGTTTTAGAATATTTATTGATTAATTCGATTAACATGGGAATAGCATTTTCATTCTTAGCTAAATTTTGTATTTGATTGATGAAGTAAATAGGAGTTGGAACATCTTTGATCTTTTGATTTGGTTGAGCAAGACTCAGTAATAGAGCGCAAGAGAATGTACCTTTCTGAACAGCTAGGTCCAAAGGACTGATGTTTGCATTTTCTGGAGAAGTCTTAAGTTCTGGATTTGCCCCATAGTCCAACAGAAGCTTTAAAAGCTGGAAATTGTCTTCATTCACTGCAATATGTAGAGCTGTAGCCCCATTTTGTTTCTGTGTATTGATGTTAAATCCTCCCATTAAGCACTCAAAAGCTAGCTGATTAATAGCAAAGGATTTGTTACGGCACAACTCATGAAATAAATAATCTCCATTTTCCGGATTTCTCACTGTAATGTTAAGTTCTGGATTATGAAGAGCTTGCTTAATAGCATTTGCTTGCGCTGGATCTGCTAAACAGATCTCCTGTTCATTAGAATTAAGTTTTAAAAAATTATCAATCATTGTTTTATCAATTAACAAAAGAAGATTGCTTGCTTTGGAATGACAAGTTGCGGCTGTTATTTGTTGTGCATTGGAATCGGAGTCTTTAATGTCATCTCTGCAATAGGAGTCCAATTCACAAATTTTCCTTCCCGCCTCATATAAAGTGGGAATTGTATTTAGATTTGAAGGGTCTAAATTATTACTTATTTCTTTAAGCGAATTTATAATTAAATTTAATTGAGAAGAATCATGTTTAGAAGAAGAAAGTTTTATATTTTGGTTTTTATTATACGAATCAAATATTTGACAACAATCATTAATGTGGAATTGAACATTGTTCATAATGTCACCATGTTTCTATAACATTAATAGAGTCTAATTATAAATATTATTATATGGATATTAATAAATAACTGTCAAATGATGCGTTGTAAATGTCAAGGTCAGGCACCAATGGCAGGCGCTCTCGTGAATTAACACTAACCATTTTTTTTTAATTTATTAAAATTATTTTATGATATACTAAAAGAATAAAGGAAGTTGGAGCTAAGGGGGTCATATGGAATCTAACTTGCAAAAAGATAGTATGGAGAATCGTGAACTCGTAAGGCGATCGATGATGATAGCTCAAGGTGTGCCGATGTCAATGTTAATTGCCGATGCAGGATTGAAAGAAGAAAAAGAAGAGGTTGAAAAAAAGCTTGTACAAAAAAATATAGATTTGCTTGTTCTTTCCTTCGAAAAGGGATATAAAATTTTAATTGCCGAGATTAAAAACAAAGTTCAAGACGATCAGTATACAGTTAGCGCCGACCTTGAACCTATCCTCGTAGAAGAATTTCAGATAGATGATGAAACAATGAATTTGTTGAAGGAAGAAATTTCTGAAGGAGAAAATCCACCCCCACCACTTTTTGAATTATGCGATTTTTCTGAAGACATTCTTATAATATTTTACGATTTAGGAGTTAAATTATATGAAGAAGCGCGTTATGCTGATTCAATCGATGCCTTTATTTTTTTAACAAGGCTTTACCCAACTATGCAATCTTTTTGGACGGGATTAGGGCTTTGTTATGAGAAAAATTTAGAGTTTGACAAGGCAATTGATTCATTTGAACAGGCAATAAAAGTAGAACCTTCAAATTTCTCACCAGTTTATGGTCTCATTCGATGTTGTGAATCTATTAAAGATTTCTCTAAATTGACGAGGATACTTGAAGAGCAAAAAGAAAATGAAGTTATAAAATCGGATGTTGAAGAAGTTTTAGCCTATATCAAGGATAAAAAAATACATTGAAATTTTCAATGATTTTAAATAAAAAATACAATCAGAGGTAATTATGGATGCAATAAGAAATGTATTAAGCTCTGTCGGTGTGAGTAATGTTTCAACTGACGGTAAAAGTAAAATAGATAAACGTTCGAGTAGTTTTAGTTTCAGTAGTTCAGCGTCTTTAAGTTCAATAATAAAAAATGCAATTAAGCCTGAATCAAAGGTGGATTATTATAATTCAAAAATTTCTAACTTAGAAGAGAAACTTAAAAAAGAAGAAGATCCTATTAAACAAGGTAAAATATTAACTGAAATTAGTAAATGTGAATATGGAAGAAGTACTCATTTAAGAACTAAAATTATTCAACAACACACAAAAATTGAAAAAATGGAAAAAAATTTGAAGGCTATGATTGGAAATGGCAACAATTCTGTTAAAAGTTCTGAAATAGAAAAATTAAAAGAGAAATTAAGCCGTTATGAAAGTAAAAGAGAAGATACTATACGAGCCTTTGCTAGTACTGCATTTGACTCTAAAATCAAAAGAGATTTGGATTCTTTGCACTCTGGAATTTCACCAATTGGCAAATTATATATAGATATTGTTGTGAAAAAAGACCTTAAAAGTGGTTCTACTGACAGTCTGGATAAACTTGACAGTAAAAGACTTAATGATGAAGCTAAAGATCTGATTACCGCTGTAAAGGAGGGTATAGCATCAGATTATATGGAAATGAAGGCAAGTGTAGAAAAAAAATTTGAAAATGGCAATACAGAAGGTTTGAATAACCTAAGAAGCGAAGATAAAGTAGCGATTGTCATCAAACATATGAAAGAGAATCCTGAAAGTATGTTAGGTTACGAAGAACTTTCTCCGCCGGAGAAGGAAAAAGTTATGATAGGTGTTCATTCATAAGAAAAGAGAAAAGATGGATTAATTATTCAATTTAAACTATATCTTTTTGCATAACAATATAATAGTAGCGATTCCCGCTAAAAAAAGACTAAGTACTGTTATTAGGTTTATTTTTTGGCACCATTACAATTTAACCACAAAAAGCTTTTTGGAGCGCATAATTAAACTTGACTTATTATAAAATTCTTCGTACACTACAGTCAGATCATATACCGCTCAGTCATAGCCTGGTATAACTATTGGAGTGATTAATGCAGGTAGCTTTAAAACAGTCTATTCATAATACCATGGGAGAACCGCAACCTAAAGCAAGACTTTTAGCGCGGGTTTGGGAATATCAAAATCAATTAGGTCATTTGTTTTTGAGTTTTTTTTCGCCTAAACAGCTGACCAGGCCGGATTCAATCTTTGCTTGCTGTCGTGAAGTTTTTCCTTATATTAAACAATCCTTTGCGGAGCAATGCTGGAAGATTGTTTTTATCGTAAAGCGTTATTTGTATCTCGCAAAGGATGATTTTCTGAGTACTAGTTTAATTGCTTTGGAAGCAATAAATGACTTAGAAAAAACCTTGAGCAATGATGATTTAACTCAGATTACAATTAGCGATGAAAAGGCAAAGAGCATTCAATTTTTTTTATCTCAATCCCTTTCTGATCGTGAATACGTCAAGATAAATGCTTATCTAAGTTTCTTAGGGAACAATAAGCTTTGGAGAACCTTAAAAGCTTGTAAAGAGTTATTTCTACCTATACAACAAAACTGTATTAAAACTCTTCACACTAAAATGTTAAACATAAGTAAAACTTTGAATGAACCTATCGAAGCTTACTTTAATTCTGAATATAAGCTTACATCAGAAGATCTACGCCTTTTAATAGTTGCAGAGTCAAGAAGAAAACTAATGATGATCTTAAATAAAAATGGGATTGATTGTTACTGTGCTCAAAAATTACATGATGAATGGGAAGGAGTAGAGAAGTTGAATAATTGTGAGGTCATGAACATCATTAGAAATCGCTGTGAGAATGGCTATAAACCGGGTCAGATTTATTTTTATGATTGGCATTTCATTGAAATTAGAGATTTTTATCCTCTAGGCTTGGAATGGGCTTTTAAGCATGTTTTGTATAGCAGAATTCCTCATTTAGGAATTATTATTAATGATGATCACAATAAAAATAAACCGAAACTATCACATGTTAATGGTGCTATGGGAACACATGGATTCCATCCGATTGGATTTCCGATTTTAGGTGCTTTAGGCAATTTTGGCGAATTGGATATTTTACCTTTGATTCCAGCTAACGTTATACCGGAGCATCATAATCGACTGAAAAAATGTTTTTCTGATGCCTTTATACAATTTGCTTCTGAAATACATCCTGAGGTCAAATTTGAATTGAAACCGACTTGCTTTTTAGGGCATAAAGGGCTATTTGCGCAAAAACTTTCAAATGTTGACTTTAGTTCTAAGGAATCACATTTTTGCTCAAGCTATGTAGGGGTGGTCTTTTTAAAGGCTGTTAATGAAGTTAACAAACATCTTTCAGTATTAGGATATCAAGAAAAAATTCCACATCCATTCGGAGAACATGAAATACTAAATAGGATCGATACTTTGCGTCTCATATATCACTGGAAACAGTTAAAAGTTCTTAACGTGGTCTCACTTGATGCATTTGTTGATAAAGTTTTTGCTGCCCCAAGATTATGAATTTAGGGACGGTGCAATAATAACTTGTATGATTGAGCAACGCGAAAGTCCACTCGTGCAAGTTATTGTTTCTAAATAACAAAATCGACTGATGCGGAGTACTAAGAAAAATTAAACGCAAAGGCTCGAAGGCACAAAGAGCACAAAGAGATTTTACATGTAAAGTATAAAATTTACCTATTTTTTTCTTTAAACTGAAGATTTTTCGCGTAAGATCTCTTTGTGCTCTTTGTGCCTTTGTGTTTAATTTTCCCTATACTTTATACACTAATATCGCAGCATCTTTCACACTGTGGTTGTAGAAAGATTGTCTTAGCGATTCTTTATTTTTAGGGGACTGATATTCCGTTTCCTAGAGACTCGGAAACGATTTCTATCCGTTTAATTCCCTCTTTGTCTGCGATAATTCTGTATTTCTTCCATTCAACTTTTTCAGAGAGGTCTGCTTGACGAAACGTGTTTTTCAAGATGATGTTAATATGATAAACTTTTGGTAATAAGATGTGATTGAGTTCAAGAGTTTCACTGTCTAAAATGGTATAGGGTTCATAGGGATTGCTCCCTTTAGTGAGAAAATGGTGTATATCATAACGAAAGAGAATATTGAGACCTTTTATTGCCTTTTCCTTCTGAGTTTCCCCATAGACGTTGATTTTTCTTTTATAATGGATAATCTGCTCTTGACGCTTGATCATTTCAAGATAGGAATGAAATCCTTGGTTTCGTAAGTGAGAGATGTCCATTGGGACTTGATTCGTGCCGACAAAAGAAAATGATTCATTGACCTTGCCAATGACCTCTTCGCGATCAGGAAGCGAGATTTCAGTAATATAGTCAGGAAACCACTTAAAAACATGCTTATAAGATAGATTTTTAAGTTCCTCTTTGAGCCGATCCTTTACAACATAAATGAGGATAGAAAAAAGAATAAAGGGTAGAGAATTGATTACAAAAATGGTTCCTTGAGTGATGAAGAGCACCAAATAGAGAGACATTGCTAATCCAGCAGCAAAGCTACCAATGATAGATCGATATTTTTCATCAATTGCAAGCCTTTGCGTCTTAAGTTGCAAAGCATCTAAGATGAATTTGTTTAAGAGGCTGCTTTGATGAAGAATAGCCTCATTTTGCACAACATCCCGCTCTAACTGACTTGGTTCTTTAAGCCTAGTTTCACGGTATTTCTTCTCTCGAAGTAATAATTGGGCCAGTGCGTTGTCAGTTTCATTCAGGATAGGATCTGCTTTTTGCCGCAAAACTTCCAACAACACCGCCATCGAAGAATTTAACGAAATACTGATCGCATCTTGAATATATCCAAAGATGTGATGTAGAGCCAAGCCTCCTGGATGCGCTAGAATGCTTTCTTTTAAAGGTTGAAACTCAGCATTCACTTTTTCGATATTTGTTAGAATCGTTCCAATCTTTTCTTTGTATTCGTTGGCATCTTGTGGCGATAGTGACTTTTCCGGTGTTTTTTCAAGAGAAAGGGCAATTTGATGGACTTCATTTCGAATGGTCGTGCAGTAGATGTTAGCGAAAAGTTTTAGTTCTTGCTCCATGACTACCATAGAATCTTTTTGTTGTATCGTAGTTTGCAGCTCTCTAAGTCTGACTAGGGGGGAATGAAGACAAAATGGATTTAACAATTCTTCAAATGACAAGTTTGGAGTCTGCAAACGGATAAGATTTGTTTCATCGCGAAAAAAGTCGTTCTTGGAATATGTTTGCGCATTGATTTGCAGGGCAGTAGGAACAAAGATGTAGAATTCTTGGGTATATTCACTTTGCTTTTGTCCTGGGATAGGAGAGAATTCCGATTTTAATTCAAATTGCCATTTGTCCCTAAAATGGATCTCTCCTGTTTCAAATTCATCCCAAAATGGATCCATGCGCTATCTAGCATCCTCAAGTATAGCTCCGCAACATTTTTTATATTTTCTTCCCACTTCCGCAAGGGCAAAATTCATTTCTTGCAGTGCGTTCTCCGATAACCACAGGTTGTAATGCTTTCTTCAAGTTGATTTGTTGAATCGAGTTCCGGCGGAAGAGATTCAATTCATCGGAAAACGAACGGTTGGTTTCAAGATTGTAACTTAGAGAAAAATTGTTGTAGATAAGTTGTGGGTTCATTATTGTTATTTCGAAACTAAATAGGGCATGAGCGATCTCTTCGCGAACGGTGCGACTGAACTCTTCGAACATAACAAAAGCTTCCTGTTTAAATTCCATTAATGGATCGCGTTGGCCGACAGTTCGTAAGTTGACATCAGACCGAAGATGATCCATCGTCAAAAGATGTTCTTGCCAGAGTTTATCGCAATGTCGGATCATGATATTGCGAATAGCGTCATTGATGGGCTTAAGAGGACTGGTATACCTAAAAGAGCTTGATATTGAGTGATCTTATCATTTTCGTTGTTTATCTTATCTTTAAAGGCAGAAATGATCTTATCGCTTGCCAAATTGATGAGATCTTCTTTTGACATGTAATCATCATCAAAGATGCCTGCTTCAAATGTAATAGGGAAATGAAGGAGTAGCCATTGCCTAAAACCTTCAGGGTCCCAACCTCCTTCTTCTCCTCTACTGTGGAAGAATTTATTTCCTGCAGTTTCGCAGACACTCTCTAGCAGGTCGATCGCGAGGTTCGACATTTTCGGCATGTAAACATCATTGCGGAAAGCGTAGATCTCTTGTCTTTGCTTATTCATCACATCATCGTATTTCAGAGTATGTTCACGCATGGTGATAATTGCGTTGTTCAATGCGTTTTTGAGCCGTTTCAATGGATTTATTCAGCATTCCTGCTGAGATAGCTTCACCTTCTTCAGGTCGGAATTTTTGTAAGATACTCGGTAAGACGTGGAGAGGCAAAGAGACGAATGAGGGTATCTTCAAAGGAAATATAGAATTTGGAAGTTCCCGGATCCCCCAAACGCGCACAACGTCCTCTAAGCTGACGATCGATACGTCGCGATTGATGGCGAGTTGTTCCAATGACGTGTAAGCCTCCTAGTTCAGGAACCCCTGCTTCTAGCTTAATATCAGTCCCTCGGCCGGCCATATTCGTAGCAATTGTGATGGCACCTCGTCGTCCCGCTGAAGCAATAATTTCGGCTTCTTGTTCATGGAATTTCGCATTTAAAACCGCATGTTCAAGCTTATGCTGTCGGAGGATTCGAGATAGCTTTTCTGAGATCTCAACAGATTCCGTTCCTATAAGAATAGGACGACCTTTTCATGAATCTCTTTAACTTCTTTTAGGATGGCGTTATATTTTTCACGTTCGGTCATGTAGACTTCATCATTGTGATCCGTGCGAATACATTTGCGATGGGTAGGAATACTCAAGCACATCCATTTTATAGACTTGCTTGAACTCATTCGCTTCAGTTGATGCTGTTCCTGTCATACCTGCAAGTCGTTCTGTACATCCTGAAGTAGTTTTGCAGAGTGATCGTTGCATAAGTTTGTGTTTCCTTTTGGATAGAAACACCTTCTTTAGCTTCAATCGCTTGGTGTAATCCGTCGGAGAAGCGTCGTCCAGGCTGTGGACGGCCGGTATTTTCATCGATGATGATAATCTTGTCATCTTGCACGATATAATCGACATCGCGCTCCATCATCAAATGAGCTCTTAACAGTTGTCTTAGATTGTGTGAACGTTCTTTTCGCTTCGCATCTTCAGCTTGAATCGCTAATTTTCGTTGTATTTTAGTTTCTGCATCTAGTTCAGTATCATCGTCGATGAGTAGATATTCATGGCTAATGTCGAGCATGGTAAAGTCATCTAAGCTGCCGACACCCCCAGAGTATTCTTGCCAGGCGAGGATTCCTTTATCTGTCAGTTCATAGTCGTTGCTGCGCTCATCGACAATCATAAAGAGTTCAGCTAAGTTAGCAATTTTTTCTTCTTTATTTTGGTCTGAGTGGTAATAGAGATCTTTTCTGTCTAGTGCTGCACGGATGTCAGGGTTTTCTTTAAAGCGTTTGAGAGCTTTATTTGTGGGAGTTCCCTTACTGACTAACCACAGTTTGCGTAGAGCCTCTTCTTCTTGTTCCTCTTGCTTTTTATCTCGTTTTCCTGAGGGAGAGCCCTCTTGTTCTCGTTTATCGAGTACTTTTTTGGCCTCGGAGGCGAGCCGATTGCATAGCTCACGCTGGTGGCGAACGAGTTCGGATACGCCCCCTTTAAGTTCGTCATACATTTGTCGACTAACGGCTACAGGTCCTGAAATGATCAAAGGAGTTCTTGCTTCGTCGATGAGGATAGAATCGGCTTCATCGATAATGCCATAATTAAAACCACGTTGAACCTGATCTTCTTTTCGGGTGGCCATGGAGTTATCTCTGAGGTAGTCAAAACCGAATTCGGAAGAAGTACCATAAACGACGTCACTAGCGTAAACCTTTTTGCGTTCTTCCTGAGGTGTTGCATTTGTTAGAGGCATTGTTGTCAGGCCAAGCCAGCGTAGAATTGTTCCGCACCATTCGCAATCGCGATTGGCGAGATAATCGTTGACTGTGATGAGATGAACTGGTTTTCCACTTAGAGCATTTAAGTAAAGGGGAAGAACGGAGGTCAGGGTTTTTCCTTCTCCCGTTTGCATTTCAGAGATACAACCATTATGTAAAGCTATTCCGCCGACAAGTTGCACGTCGAAAGGAACCATGTCCCAATTTTGATCATATCCTGAAACGTGAATGGGAGTTCCTACAAGACGTCGACAGGCATTTTTTACAACTGCGAAGGCCTCAGGAAGAAGTTGGTCTAAGGATTCTCCTTTAGCGTATCTAGCGCGGAATTCATCTGTCTTTGCCTTGATTTGTTCATCGCTGAGCGATTGGAATTTTTTATCCCATTCGTTGATATTTTTAACGACATGGAAATATCTTTTGACTTGCCTATCCTGAGCTGTGCCGAAAATTTTTTTGAGGATTCCAAACATTTGATACTTCTTACTTTAAGGATTAATTGAATGAGGCCCTAAGGGCCTCGTTCACCTTTAGGTCAAAAATACGGTCGACTGCGAAACGCCGACTGCACTGCTTTGCTCCTCGGCAATAGCTTAGGCTATTACCTCGTCGCAAATCAGCACATTCGGCATTTCTCGTCTGACCGTATTTTCGACCTAAAGGTGAACGAGGTCCTTTGCAAAGCAGGGCTATAGATATTCCATTATAACCTAAATTCAAATTTATTACAACAGGGTGAAGGGAAAATTTACGGGCATATGAAATCAGAACATTTTAGACCTGGCGCTATTTCAAGTTGACCTAATAAAAATTTTTTGGAGTGCGTGTGGCTTTGCCACCACCGAAAGGTCTATTGCGAAAAGTTTGTTTGGATAAGCAATAGGTTTTACATCAGCATAAATTGAAATTGTATTGCTGTTAATATGGGATCACTTTTGATCGCTTAACCACGGGGCTTTGGCGCAGCCCAATCGTGCAAGTTATTGTTGCACAGTCCCTAACGTTCCAGCCTTGGTTCCAGACCTGACATTCTGACATTTGCCCTTTAGGAAGCAATGTTATCGCATCGGCAAATGTCAGAATATCAGGTCAGGCACCAATGGCAAGGCGCGAACTTGTTATTTAGGAGCGGCTCCCATTACTTTATAAGAAATTTCATTCTTCATGATCTTTGCGCCTTTACTCTTCTTTGCGTTAATTTCATCGGCCCTGAGAAAATTTAGCCATGATTTCTATCACTTCAGCATCTTCAACTTGAGGAAATGTATCGTAGTAAGCTCCGACACTTCCCATATACTCATAATCATCCGGAATTTGTACTGCGACTAAATCATCAGCGAGAGATAAAAGTAAATTTGCTGTTGATCTCGGGCTGACTGGCACAACAACAACAATTTGTTGGGGGCCTCTTTCTCTTAATTCCAGAATGCCCGCTTGCATCGTGAGACCTGTCGCAATTCCATCGTCAACAATCAGTGCTATTTTATTTTTTACTGAGATCTCTTTTCGATCAGCTAAATAGACCTGGCGTTTTCTTTTGATCTCAACAATTTCCTTTTGCTGTGCTTTTTTTAACCATAATTCACTCACTGAATTTAAGCCATGAGGCGATTCAACGAGATGGCCATTTTCAGAAATGGCTGCTATGGCATATTCAGGTTGATAAGGATGCCCAATTTTATGGGCGAGGATGAGATCCAGTGGGGCTTTTAAATAGGAGGCGATCTCCTCCGCAAGGACCACTCCGCCACGCGGGAGAGCATAAACCACGACTTCTTGGCCTTTGTATTCATCTAGAAGTTCACAAAGTTGCCTTCCCGCATCGCGCCGATCTTTAAAGTACATATAAAGGTCCTATGGTTTATCTGTAAGGAGAGCCGCGTCCATCGGTTCTAACAAGATATTCCCAATAGTCAGCCATTTCTTCGGAAAGATGACGACTAACATGATGAAGAGGCAAGGGGCGTTGCGGATTTTCGGTATCAATGCAAGCAAACTCTCCCTTTTTTGTGTAAGGGATGTTTGAACCCAAGAGGCATGAAGAGTAACCATGACTTAAAATGCAGTAAAGTTGTTGTATGATGGTTTTATCAGGGATCGTTTTCCATGCCTCTTTTGAAGCAGTACGTCCCACAAGTCGCATATCGGTGACGACAAGGACAGCAGGTGTCGTATTTTCGATTAAATTATCTTCATTTTCGATGGGCCCAACTGGATAAATCCATTTATTTGGAACGGCAAAATAATCTAGGTTGTACTCCTCAATCAGTTTACGTATCTTGGTTACCCCAATGCAGCGAAAAACTGCCCATTGCCAATTGGGCTTTGTTTTTTGCGATTCAATATAGACTTTTACAAGATGACCTGGAAGCTTTGGATGAGAAGCAACAAACATCCCTGATGGACGTTCGCTAATGACGACGAATCCGGCCTCTACAAATCTTCTTGGATTTTTCAGGACTTGTGGATCGGAGAAAATTTTTTTTAAAGGTTTTTGCAGGGGGCTATCTTCGGGCAATAGGAACTCTCTTTGATTGATGCTCTCGTCTTGAGAGACCACATAGAATGCTTTGTTGACGCCACTGAAATTGGTATCTTCAATTGAATGACCATAGAATGGTTTGCTTAAGGTAATGAATAATATCAACAAATATAAATGTTTAAAGTGGCTATACATTATTTTTCCCCTTTTTTTGGTGCCTATAAGTTTTATATAGTGTAAAGATTTTTTTTTAGCTACTTTTAATCTTTAAGAAGAAGAAGCTTTGTTGAAATTTCATTGAGCCGGTGCTGAATCTGTAAGAATTCTACTCCACATCTTATCCAGGAATTGTTGTTGCTCTTCTAGAAGCGGAGACAAGATGATAAAACAGTCATCATTGTCTTCAAAAGCTGCCCTTGTCCAATTAGCAGAGCCATTGACGAGTATAGAATGATCAATGATCATACATTTGTGATGCAATAAGGGAGCCCCTGTACTCATTCTTAAGTTGATTCCATTTGTTAGAAGGTTCTTAGTAATGTGCTCACAACAACTCATTGCGGCAGTTTTGTCGATAACGACTTCAACTTTAATTCCGCGGTTTTTCGCATTGATCACTTCCTGGGCTAGATCATCACGTGTCCAAGTATACATCGCTATACGAAGGCTTTTTTGGGCACTTTGGATGAGTTTCTTGAGACGGGATAATGCCATTGGATCGTCCGGCAAAAACCACAATTCGATGTTTTGCGTTCCTAGGGAAAAAATGCGATGAGGGATAGGAATAAAAAAGTCATCTGAGCTAAAAAGTGAACGAGCTTTACTCGAAGCAAACTCCGCTAAAGCTTCACAATTGATGGCTAACATTAAATTACCGTAATGACGCAAGGATTCGGTGGACATATTAGCCGAACCAATCCATGTTTGACGATTATCGATAATAAGCATTTTAATATGCATCAAACCATTGAAATCACGTTTAAGGAGACTCACTTTAGGACCTAAGCGTGCTATAAGTTTTGAGGCATTTTTAAAATGAGAAATAACTTTTACTTCGCAATTAGTATTGCTTTTCTTTTTTAAGCTATTAATAATTTTTGAATTGCTTAGATTATAAATAACTAAAGTTACAGATTTTTCTGCTTGGTCAATAGCTTTGCTCATTGTAAGAGCTAAGTCATCTTGCATTTCAGTACTATAAAGTTCAACCTGAAAAACTTCTTCAGGAATATGAACCTGGTAGATAGCATCGGCAACCCAGCCATAAAATAGAATGATTAAAAAAATGGAGGTGCTAAGAATTAATTTCCGAATTATTTTTTTTATATCTTTCATAAAAGATGATCACTTAGCGTAAAAGAGGGGGATTGATAATACCGCTGACGGCTTGTTGAAGACCCGAATAACGTTTTTTAACCTCGTCGTTTTTAACCGCAATATAAAGAGCTTTGGACATTCCAACCAGGATCACTAATTTTTTACCTCTCGTGACTGCAGTATAGAGTAGATTCCGATGAAGAAGTTTAAAATGTGTGGTATGGACAGGAATGACAACACAGGCACGTTCGCTGCCTTGATATTTATGGATCGACACTGCATAAGCAAGGGTGAGTTCATCTAGTTGATCAAATTCATATTCGACGATTTCATCGTCAAAAGAAACTGTTACGAGTTGTTCGCTTTGGTTGATCTCAAGAATTTTTCCAATATCCCCATTGAAGACATTTTTTTTATAGTTGTTTCGCAATTGCATGACTTTGTCATTGACCTGAAATCGTGTTCCCCAAAGCACTAATCCTTCCTGATTAGGATTTAAAGCCGATTGCAAAGCTAAATTAAGGTTTTCTGTTCCGATGATTCCTTTTTTCATGGGGGCTAAGACTTGGATATCGTCCATAGGACTAAATTTGTATTTTAATGGAAGGCGTTGTGACACTAATGTAATAATGTGTGTGAGGACTTGTTCAGGGGTTTGAGCATCGATAAAATAGAAGTCGCTATCGCTCATGTTTCGAATATCAGGGAAGTCTCCACGATTAATCTTATGGGCATTGAGGATGATTCTTGAGCCCGCAGCTTGACGAAAAATTTCGGTTAATGTTGTCACAGGAATACACTTGGAAGCAATGATATCTTTTAAGACATTACCAGGACCGACACTTGGCAATTGATTGATATCCCCGACAAAAATAACTCTGGCGTGGTCCGGAATAGCCTTTAGAAGACTCCACATCAAAGACGTGTCGATCATACTAGATTCATCCACGATGATCAAATCGCATTCGAGAGGATTGTCTCGTTTCCGCTTAAAGCCGAAGTTAGAAAAATCGAATTCTAACAAACTATGGATGGTTTGTGCCTTACGTCCAGTGATTTCAGTCATCCGTTTAGCGGCTCGGCCTGTCGGGGCAGCCAGGACAATTTTTGTGGAGAGCTGCTCGGTGATGGCCATGATAGCATTGGTGATTGTACTTTTGCCTGTACCTGGACCCCCTGTAATAATTTGTACTTTTGCTTCTAAGGATTGTGCTACGGCATCTTTTTGGTGTGTTGCAAGCTCAATTTGGAGTTTTTTTTCGACCCAATCGAGAGCTTTAGGAATGTTCACTTGACGTAAGGCACAAACGCCTTCCTTAAGGCGTTTAAGTTCTCTGGCGATGCCTATTTCAGCTGCAAAAAGAAGTTTGTTCCATAGAAAGGGCATGACCTCACCGGCATGGACTAAGTCCATGATTTCAATGCGGCTTTCCTGTTCCAAACTTTTGATACAAGCAGTGATATTTTCCTGAGAAGTTTCCAAAACTCCTTCAGCTATTTTAAGGAATTCTTGTTGAGGGAAACAGACATGCCCGTCGCCGGCAAGTTCTGACAATACATGTTCAATACCGGCTTCAATGCGTAGAGGGGATTCTTTGGCAATGCCCATTTTCTGAGCAATCGTATCAGCTGTTTTGAATCCGATTCCACGGATATCCCGTGCAAGACGGTAAGGGTTGCTTTGTACTTTTTCAATACTTTTGTCGCCATAGATTTTATAAATTTTTTGGGCATAGGCGGGACTGACACCATTTGACTGAAGAAATATCATGACGTCGCGAATCGATTTTTGTTCTGTCCAGCAGAAGCAAATCTGCTCGAGTTTTTTCTTTCCGAGTCCAGGTATTTCTAAAAGTTTATGGGGAGCTTTTTCGATGATTTCGAGAGTATCTACTCCAAATTTATCGACAATACGGCTGGCAAATTTAGTACCGATGCCTTTAATGAGTCCGGAGCCCAAATATTTTTTAATGCCTTCAACATTGGCAGGAACTTCGCTTTTATAGCTTGAGACTTCAAATTGCATCCCATGCACTAGATGCCGTTTCCAGTTGCCTTGGCAGCGTAACGTTTCCCCTGGGGATATAGAAGGCATAATGCCGACAATGCAGGAAAGTTCTTGTTTATTGCTTTCTTTTAATTGGGCGATGGTGAAGCCGTTTTCAGGATTTTGAAATGTGATCCTTTCAACATAACCGATAATTTCTTGCATGTCGCGGTCCCTTTATGCATTTAGTGCTTTCAGTGTAACATTGAATTAGATTGCATTGTACGACTAATTTTCGTAAAAGAAAAAAAGTGGTGGTAATCGTCGTCAAAGGGGGAAGTCATGTTTAAGCCAGTAATTACATTTTTAGTTGCTCTATTTTTGTTTGGAGTACCACAAGTTTGTACAGGAGATTATGAAGATGAATTTCCTGAAATGCAAAATGAAGAACAGTTGAATGCTCAAATTGAATACCGTGAAGCCGTTGACGACGAAAATTGTCCTCGATGTAATCGTTGTGTACAAAGACGCTGGAAGAAAGATCGATTTCTTGAGAAACAGTTTCAAGAAACTGGTTGGCCTGGACGCCGAGATGAGCTTTCGGATCAACTTTCGCGGTAAGGGAGTAAATCAAATTCGTGCACGTAATATTCAAATTCTGCCTCATCTGTTACCCATGCGGATTTTAGAATATGGATAAGAAAATTACGATCTTCAGGTTCTTGCGGCAGAACATGATCTACTGGATAAAGGATCAGAGCATCGAGTTTACGTACGACAGCAGAATGGATCTCATTCTGAAGAGCTATAATGTCTGCTGGATTCGGAATAGACTCTAATGTTACAAGCTGTATGGCTTTAGTAAGATTAGAATCGAGCTCTCTAAGAAATGTAGAATGTTTAATTTTTTCGATGTATTCTTTGATTTCTACTGTAGATGATGCATTTAGCTCATGTTGCTGAAGCTCTTTGAGGTTCCTTTCGAGATGGGATTCTATTTTTGCAGCTTTAAGGAAATTCATAAATTGCGAAAAAGGCATTGAAAAATATTCACGCTGGAGATTGTTAATAATTTCCATGGTTTTCTTATGCAATTTTTGCGATATATTGTCATAATTGATTTGAAGTGCTGAAAGCTTTCTTGGACTATCCCATTTCTTATTGAGCTTTTCTTGTTCAATTTTATTACTTATGGGTCTTAAAGTTTTTTCATTCTCATTGTGAAGAGCAATCAATTTATAATACAAAGGGTGTTGTTTATCAATTTGTGTTTCTCCGTCTATATCTAATTTATCTGGCTGTTCTTGTTCGTTTATCGAGTTTAAAGCGACGTGATTGATTTCATTATCATCGATAAGTAAGTGAATAGTGTGAGAAAACATTTGTTGGTTAAACTGCAAGTAAGCATAAAGAAATTTATAATGAGGGAAAAATGTTGCAAGAGCCTTATTTCCACGTTGAGCCATTTGTATTCCTTCTGAAGAGTAGAGTACGATGTCAGGAAATCGAGTAAATTGGCTGATCTCTTCAATCAAGGGGATGAGATCGTGACCATTTTCATCATTGTCATAAATCGCAGTCGCTTTTTTAATTAAGGATTCCCCCAGAGGGTAATATCTAATACTATTATAAATCAGGTTTTCGGCTCCGGGGCGGAAAAGAGCAAGCGCTTTGGGTAGGTCAAAACCTGCATGCGGACGATAATTCTTTAAGGTAGACAAGGAAACAAGCTTGCCGAGTTTGACTAGGTTGGTAATTTCTGCGCTGTTACTCGTATCGAGTTTTGCGTTGACGAGTAGGCGATTAAGAGTTTTTAAATCCGTGATTTTACGCAGTTCCATAAAACTCGAATCGACCGTAATCGCGGCTTTTGGTATTAACCATTGGAGGATATTAGGGCTAGGCTGAGCGATGATTAAGAAATGATTTAAGTCATCTCCGGTATAAATGCGCAAAATATAAGAAGTGCTTTTAAAATGTCCATGAGCGTCAATGTTGATCAGGGGCTGGTAGGAAGGAGCTAACACTGCAGCTAAAGTTTGCTTGAGAAATTCAGGATCTGACCAATTATGGTTTTGTGGCTGTGCATGGTTGATGAAGGCAGAATTTAACGCCATAGCAACGTCAGCAATGGCCTGAGCAGCTTTAATTTCTTCTTCTTCATTCTTACCGGTAATAGCCAAATAAAGGGAGCCTGAAATAATTCCAATAAGCAGAAGGAAGATTCCAATAAACGAGAAAAACATCTTCCAGTTCAAAAAGAATGGCTTATCTTTCTGATCGAAGGATTCCTTTTTAAGGATATTTTCTTCAATCGTGTCATTTGAGGATTTTATTTCCGACGTGGGTAATGGTGGAGAAAGGGTTTCTTTCACTTCTTCGTTTACGTGAGGCGATGGCGTTGGTTCTATATCATGTAATTCAATCCGGGTTATATTTGGAGAATGCAGATCAAGAGCATCAAGCTTCGAAAAAAGAGCTTCAAGTTCTTGATCGGATATAGGAGATTCTTTTGTCGAAGAAATGAGTTCATTATCGGCTTGCAGAGACTTCTGTTTGACATTCGATTTTTCTAAAAGTTCTTCTAATTCCAGCATGGTCGCATCAATATCCAACGATGTCGTTAATTCCGGAGAACTCGGAGGAGAGATGTTTTCTATTTTTTGAGTGAGTATGTCAATGAGATATTCATCTAAACATTCGTTTTTGTTTGGCTGAATCTCATCGTCAGAGACTTGTGAAATGAATTCTCCAAATAAGATCTCAGTACTACCAATTTGTAAAAGATCACCTGTTTTCAGTCTTTTTTTATTAAAGGGAAAGTCATTAATAGTGATAAAGGGATCTTCGGCGAGGTTGCTTGCAATATAATTCTCTTGAACTAATTCAATTTTTACATAGACAGAATGTTCTCCAGAATGAGAAACAATGAAATCCGGCACAAAATCATCGATAATTTCTCCAATAAGGATACACTCTTTCTCAAAGATGTATGTAATAGGTTGCGTCTGTGGAGTCATAGTGAGCTTGATCATCGACATCCAAATTTAAAATATGGAAAAGGTTTGAGTAAAAATGTGAATGTTGACAAATGACCTAACATAGATTTCCACTATAAATTGCCAGTTTTTAGTTTTGTTTAACAGATAGTTGGTTTGCAGTCAATTGACATATAGGGATCGTGCAAGTTATTATTGCCCAGTCCCTTAGGGTCTCTTAAGAATTTTGAAAAATTTTCTGCTAATTTATTCTTAAGGGATTTTTTGATCGATTTTTGATCCTCTGGAGTTGCACCTATTTCTAAAAGATGAAATGTGTGTTTCTTCATTGCTAAGGAAATTGCCGCATTGTCCAGAATTTCATTTAGAAAATTTTCTGGTGGAAGTGTTAAGGCAATCGAAGCCTGATGTAAAAATCCTTGCTTTGTTCGGCGCTGGGCCCCTCCTGCAAGTTTGAGATCGCCACAGATGACATCGTATACTGTGGGAAGAGCCATGCAAAAATTGCGAAGTTGCTTGTCGATTAGACGATTATTGGAGCATCTTTTGGTACACTCTTGTTGGGATTGTAATTCTAGGGGATTAAGGAGGCTCTTTAAAAAAGGTTGAAGAGTATTGGCAATCATCGTGTTGACTAAGTGATAATTTACTAGAGTGTTTAAAGAAAAACTAGGGTGTGAAGAAGGGAGTAGAAACGAAAAAGCAAAGTCATACTGATGAAAAATAATTCCACCTCCGGTAGGTCTGCGTGCCAAATGGAGTTGATGTTTGTCGATGGCGGCAGGGTTCAATAGCGTTAGTGGGGAGTTGAAGTAGCCGTAAGTGGCACTGGGCTCTTGCCAATCATAAAAATGCAAGATAGGGGTGGAACAGCTTGGATTTAAAGACAAAAGCAATTGCTTGTCATATTCCATATTTTCTTCGGCCGATTTTTTTCCGCTATCGATGATGGTTAATTCAGGGAGGTTCATTATTTATTGATATTCCGATTTTTTGTGTTTTTACGAATCATTTTCAAGAGCTCTTGATAGGGGTATTCAGGAGTAAATTTTCGTGCAAAGAGGGCTCCGCTATCATAAGCTTCATCGATGAGAACGTTGTTAAATGTGCTTGCTTCGGTAAAAGGGTAGGGGCTTGCTCCACCGTTGGGCGAGTGCTCCCAATTCATGTAGGTATAGGATTGGTTGTAGGTTTCGTCGATAAGGCAACCATGCATGGCAAAAAGTGTTGCAAAGTAGGATTCTTGGTCATTTTCAAAGGCGGAAATGACGTTAATAAGTGCTTGGTCTGCAGCGACTAGCTCAGCATGCTTTCGATTGAGAACGATCCATTCCCAATTCCCATAGCGGTATTTCGGATTAACTATGCGAACTTCCCTAGGGTTATCCTTAGGCCACCAGGGTCTTCTATAGAACATATGAGTGAACTCATCAGAAAGGATTTTTTTGTAGATGGTTCTTAGGGAATATAAAGGAATGCAAGATTCTGACAGTAAAGCAAATCGAACATTTTCTGGATTTTTAACAGCTTCTTGGAGCAACACCTGCCAGGCTTTAGCATGGATAGACCAACTTGTTTTGACAACTTTAGGAATGCGGTATTTTTGGAAATAGGGATCTTCAATAGGTACTTTAGAATGAATGTAGACGTTGTACTTATTTGGTGCTTGTTCTAGCAGTATTTTCCATAACTCTGGGTGATTGACGTTTGATTGAGTGAGGAAAAGGAGGGCTATTTTTTCTTGAGCGAATGCTAGATGAGTGAACATGAATAGAGAAAGTAAAGAGAGTAAGAACGTTGGATTCATTGTGAAGTCCTTTATTGTGTATTTGTGTAACACAGCATCTCATTTATATCTTATAGGAGTCAAAGGGAATTTTAAGCAAGGACAGCAAGGACAGCAAGCTTAGCGAATATGGTGTCGTTTTATTGTTAGCTACTCTTTGTCGTCCTTGCCATCCTTGCTATAAAAAAAGAAGCTTGCACAAAAATACCATAATCCTGTAGATTGAAAACTTGACTGCCTGCACCGGTAGCTCAATTGGATAGAGCACCCGGCTACGAACCGGGAGGTTTAGAGGTTCGAACCCTCTCCGGTGCAATGATTATTCAACCATTCCCTTCAGGGCCACTTGCCACAAATGCTTATGTTATTGCTTGCGTTGCAAGCGGTAAAGCTGCAATCATTGACCCTTCGTTGGCAAGTTTAGAAAAGATTAATTCTTTTCTTGAAAAAAATAAATACGTCCCAGAAAAAATTCTGTTAACTCATTCTCACTGGGATCATATTGCCGACGTTGCCAAATGTAAACGTGAATTTGCTATTCCGGTTTGGATTCATGAACTTGATGCGCCTAACTTAGTAAATCCAGGATCAGATGGTTTGCTGAATCGATTGACAATAGAAGGGGTGATTCCGGATCACTATCTCAAAGATAAAGAGACTTTTTTTGTTGGAGAGACTGAATTTGCAGTCATTCACACGCCGGGTCATTCTCCTGGAGGAGTATGCTTTTATTCAGATCAAACTAAAATCTTGATGTCTGGGGATACATTATTTCGAGGATCCTTCGGAATATTGTCATTACCGACAGCTCAGCCAGATTTAATGTGGATATCATTAGCTAGACTTTGGCAATTACCCCCAGACACAATTGTTTATCCTGGCCATGGTCCCAGTACAACAATTGGTAGGGAAGATTGGCTTCCTCAAGCACAAAAATTTTTTAAGATGTAGAGAGGTTTGTATTATGAATCAATTAATTGGAAATAAAGCTCCAAGTTTTCGAGCAAAAGCTGTCGTTTCCGGAGAAATCATTAATGATTTTTCTTTAGACTCCTTTCACGGAAAATATGTCGTTTTTTTCTTTTATCCGCTTGACTTTACATTTGTTTGCCCTACTGAATTGCATGCATTTCAGGATCAACTTCAGGAATTTGAAAAGCGAAATACAGAAGTGATCGGCTGTTCCGTTGACAGTTGCTATACTCATTTGGCGTGGTTGCGGACGCCAAAGGAAAAAGGGGGGATTGAAGGAGTTGATTTTCCTCTAGTTTCAGATCTTCAGAAGACAATTTCTCAAGCTTACGGCGTATTTATGGCTAAAGAGGGAATTTCATTAAGAGGCCTTTTTATTTTAGATCGGGAAGGCGTGATACGCCACCAAACAGTGAATGATTTGCCTATTGGACGTTCCGTAGATGAAGTGCTTAGAACATTGGATGCGTTAATCAGTGTCGATACCCATGGAGAGGTTTGTCCTGCCAATTGGCGAGTGGGAATGCGTTCGATGAAACCGACCAAAGAAGGAATTGAAAAGTATTACTTAGGCGCTACTCCTTCTAGGGCTCCAGAGTAAGATAATCATAAAGGTCAGCTTCTGTAGTAATAAAAATGGTATGATAGAGAGCGCAAATGGAAGTTGTCGCCTTTATTATTTCACTGTTGCCTACTCCAGGCATGCAAATAGCTAAGAAATTAGAAATTGTGCGCTGAGTACGCAACAGGTCTATTCCGTAGTGATAATCCTGTAGGCTGAAACCTTCTTCTCTGACACGAAAAAAAAGCAGTTGACGATGGTAAAGAAGGGCTTGTACAGCAAAGTGCAAGCCTTTGCTGTTTGTGGGAGCATTGCCAAAATAATCGACAAGTTGTTGAAGATTATTACAAAGATAAGCTGAATCATAACTCCCTTTTTCAGCTTCCCCAAAAAGAGCGATGACATGTGGTATTGTTTCCATTATTCACCTCTGCAGAGTATTAGTTTTATATCCTTAATTTTATTTTACCAAATTTAAATAATTCTAACAATACACCAATTAAGAACGGTGAGAACAACACCGAGACTGGTACACCATCTCCAAAATTAGTCTTTTTTGCCCCTTGCGTTTTCATTCATAATTTGATATAAAAAAATTTTCTGAACATGATAGAAAATTAATAAGCTATCGTATTTATAATTTTGATTAGGGGACTTATGCCATGCTTTCTTGGAAAAATAACGATGACCCTATATGGGTCTATCCAAAATCTGATTCAGCCTTAAAAGAAAGCATCATTAAAGAATTCAAGCTTCATCCTATCATTGCCCAAATTCTTGTTAATAGAGGTTTTACCTCATTGAAAGATATCCATGACTTTTTATATGCAAAGCTTCCGGACCTTCACGATCCCTTTTTAATGGCTGAAATGCCACAAGCAGTGGAAAGAGTTTGCAGGGCTTTGCGAGAAGGGGAAAACATCTTAATTTACGGGGATAATGATGTCGATGGTATGACAGGAACGGCATTACTTACGGAATTTTTGCAATACATCGGATGCAACGTCTATTTTTATGTCTCGACACGTACAGCATTACGTCAGCGCTTGATTATTGAAGCTCTAGAATATGCTGTCATGAATAAGTGTTCATTATTGATTACTGTAGATTGTGGAATTACTGCAGCAGAGGAGATCGCTCAGGTAGTTAGGCAAGGAGTAGACGTCATTGTCACGGACCACCATGAACCGACGGATACGATCCCTCATTGTGTGGCAACGTTGAACCCCAAATTGTTGAATAATTCTTATCCAAATCGTGATCTTACGGGTGTAGGAGTCGCCTTTAAATTTGCACATGGGATCATTAATCAGTTAGTCGCTGAAAATAAAATTTCTCCTAAAAAAGTGGACTTAAAACGCTATCTAGATCTTGTTGCCTTAGGAACCATTTCCGATATGGGCGCCTTAGTAGGTGAAAATCGCATTTTGGTACGGTATGGATTGCGTCAGCTACGCAAAACAAAGCGAAATGGCCTTCTTAAATTGATGTCGATCTCTGATGTCGATTTAAATGAGCTTTCAGCCTTTGACATTGCCTCAAAGATAGCTCCTCGGCTTAATAGTTTGGGACGTATTGACGACCCTCAAAAGGGCGTTAAAATGCTTCTTGTTCGAAATGTTCTCATGGCAGAAAAAATGGCAATCGAGCTAGATCTTAATAATATTGAAAGACAAAAAATTGAGAGATCGATGAGCAATGAAGCTGAAAGTATGATTGCGATGAATCCAGATTTACTCAAACATAAAGCAATCATCCTTTCTTCTGAAAAGTGGCATCCAGGGATTATTGCTATTCTTTCAGCCAGAATTTCTCGTCATTATAACAAGCCCGTCATCATCATTGCCATCGATAATGGCGTTGGAAAGGGTTCTTTGCGTTCTATTCCAGAATTTCCTTTGCTGTCTCATTTAAAGGACTGCTCTGACATATTGCTCAATTTTGGAGGGCATGATTTTGCCGCAGGGTTAACTCTTAAAGAGTCAAATATTGAAGAATTCAAACAACGGTTCATTGATGCAGCGGACAAAATTTTGACTGAAAATGATGTCATGACAAAGTTAGTGTTGGATTCAGAGGTGCATTTTGATGATTTAACATTTGATTTTATGGAGTCGATGCGGTTGTTGGAGCCCTATGGCAATGGGAATTATCCACCGGTTTTATATTGCAATGCCAAGCAAGCGTGGCCTCCGAAAGTTGTTGGCAAAATGCATTTGAAATTCTATTTATTGGAATATTTTGATGCTGAGATGCGTACAGGGGAACGGATGCTTGAAGGAATAGCGTTTGGCCGAGCCTCAGATAGTTCAAGTTTAAGAAAGCGTAATCTTTTACTGGAAGTTGCTTTCACACCTCAAGTAAACAATTACCAAGGGCCTAGTATTCAATTGATGTTCAGGGGGTTTCGTGCGCGACCAGATTAAGGAGTTAGGAGAGAAAGATGCTGCGATATTAAGATATAAAGTATAGGAAAAAATTAAACGCAAAGGCACAAAGAGCACAAAGAGATCTTACGCGAAGAATCTTCAGTTTAAAGAAAAAATAGGTAATTTTTATACTTTATATGTAAGATCTCTTTGTGCCTTCGTTTCTTTGCGTTTAATTTTTCTTAGCATTCCGCATCAGTCGATTTTGTAATTTAGGAGTTGAAATTTCCAGTTTTTAAATTTTTTGCAAAAACAAATTTTTCCATTTCTCAGCCATCGTTTTCCAAGTGTATTCTTTAAGAATAAAGTTTCCCATATCTTTGCGATTCTCTAAACTTATTTTATCAGCCTGAGACATCGCTTGGCAAAGTGTGTTGAAGTATTCAGCAGCATCGTAACATTTGTATCCATGCCGTACTGTTTCTGGCAAAGCCGAATTTTCTATGATGACAGGTATGGCTCCTGCTAATTGTGCTCGAAGAGCTGAAATACAAAAAACTTCGCAGCGAGTGCATGGATAAGTCCAAAATGAGGATTGACCATAAGCCCTATTCAATTCGCCGTGACTAACCAGACCGTGTTCCACGATGTCAAGCTCTGCACCATTTGTTATATGTTTGCGTAATTTAGTTTCTTTTTCCGGAGAAAGGAGGCCCCAATGTTGCCATCCATAATAAATATCGAGGGTTGCCCCAGGATATTGAAGTTTGACTTTGGGCCAGATATCTAACAAGATCTCTAAACCTCTGCTATAGTTGGATCCATAGATGCAAGAATAGGGGTTTTTGCGATTTTGAATTGGTTCGAATTGTTCTGGATTTACACCATTGCCAAAAATCGGTTCAAATTTTGCAAATTCTGGATTTATTGAAATCCAATAGTCTCGTTGCCATTTTGAAAGCCATAAAACTCCATCAAATGCATGGATTTCTTTGGCAGATAGGCGGTGACTAAAGGCGTCGTGTGGCCAAAGATAGACTTTGCGGGCATATTTTTTAAGGAGTTCAGCACTCCATGGCATACGCCAGGCTATGGCAATATCGTAGAAGATTCCCTTGTCGTTGTTGTCTTCGCAAATCTCTATAAAACGTGGATTGCTTTCCGGCAAAGAGTGGGGAGAATGTTTAGGAGGATTCCCTAAAACAGTGACTTTGTAGCCTAGTTTTGCAAGCTGTTGGGACATATAAATGACCGATTCTTCAGCCCCGGTAATCCCTGCATTAATGCTATCGGGATCCCAGGATGGTGCCTCATCCACTTTATAGGTAACAATAACAATAGATGTGGCATTACTCGTCAAATCAGTCTGTTTCATCAGAATGAACCGCTACAGCCTTATGAGAATCGAAAAGCTCCTTCCATTTTTCTGCGATTACTTTCCATGTATATTCCTTCAGAATAAAGTTTCCCATGGCTTTTCGATCTTCAAGAGAGATTTGATCTGCATGAGCGAGCGCTTTGCTAAGCGTATCAAAGTATTCTGTTGTTGTTGAGCATTTGTAACCATGCCGGACTGTTTCGGGTAATGCCGATCCCTCGACAATGACAGGGATAGCTCCGGCTAACTGAGCCCGAATAGCAGTAATGCAGAAGACTTCAGGACAAAAGCAGGGATAGGTCCAAAATGAGGATCTTTCGTAAGCGCGGTTTAATTCCTCATGGCTAACAAGTCCATGTTCAGAAACATCCAGAGAAGCGTAGGAAGCGACTTGTTTGCGCAATTTAGCTTCTTTTTCAGGAGAGAGGAGACCCCAGTGTTGCCATCCATAGTAGATGTCGAGTGTTGCTTTAGGGAATTGAAGTTTAATTTTTGGCCAGATATCTAAGAGGACTTCTAAACCCCTGCTGTAGTTTGATCCATAGATACATGAATAGGGATTTTGCCGTTCTTGGAGAGGCTGAAATTGCTCAGGGTTTATTCCGTTGCCAAAAATGTGTTCAAATTGGGCAAGTTCAGGATTTCTAGCGATCCAGTATTCTCGCTGCCATTTAGAAATCCACAATACACCATCAAAACCATTAATTTCGTTGGCAGATAAACGATTGTCAAAAGTGTCATGAGGCCATAAGTAAACTTTGTGGGCATATTTCCTTATGGAATTTGCACTCCAAGGCATTCGCCAAGCAATGGCAATATCGTAGATCATGCCACTGCAGTAATTCATATCTACAAAACGAGGATTGCTTTGGGGAGTTGAGTGTCTTGAATTTTTGGGTGGATCTCCTAGAACTGTCACTCGATACCCTAAATCAGCAAGATGTTGAGACATATAGATAACAGCTTCTTCGGAGCCTGTAATGCCGGATTTTATGCTTTCTGGATCCCACGGGGTAGCTCCCCCCACTTTATAGGTGACGATGACGATTGATTCTGGCTGGTTTTCCCCAAAAATGGGTCCGTAAGTAAACAATGTGATGAGAAAAATAAAGAAAATCTGCATGGAATCCTCCCTGAATTCTTTTGCAGAGTATATGAATTATAGCTTTCACACAATAGGAATTTCAAAATATAAGGTATGGAGTATAAGAAAAATTCAACGAATTTTTCTTAGTATTCCGCATCAGTCGATTTTGTAATCTCCCTAGACATCCAGGTAATCTCAGGAATTTTATTGAGGACAAGTTTGAAAACTGCTGCAAATAAGATTAGAAAATAGAGGCTTTTGTATATAAGACCTACTTCAGGAATAAAATAGAGAAAAAGTTCGGTGACAAAAAAAAGAGCAAAAAGGGTGCCGTTGGTTTTCGAAAGGAAGATGTCGTAAGATTTTAATAAATGGAAAGCAAAGCCAGCCATGATCGTCTGTGCAAGGAATTCTGCAAATACTGATCCGGCTGCAGCCCCGATGAGAAGATAACGAGGAATGAGAATGACATTCAAAAGAATTTTAGAGCTTATGACAGCGAGAGTCACCCATAATGCAAATTTAGAGGTTTTGTTAAGCCTGCATACAGAAGCGCACATTTCTCCGATTGCCATTAAGAAATAACTCGCTGCAAGGAGATAGATAATTTGGTTTTCATTCCCATATTCTGAGCCAGCAAAAATAAGTTGCAAAATCTCACCAATAAACAAAATAAATGCACTGAAAAGCACTACAATTCCTCCAAGATATAGTGTAAAATCTTTTTTCAGTTTTAAATACCCTTGTTGAATGTTTAAATTAAAAACTCTAAAAAGGGAAGGCTCCCACACAGTCATAAATGGCTGAACAATTCCTATCCAGAGTCCCATGGCAAATTTATAGGCTACAGCATAGATTCCAACGTCAGTCATATTTACATAATAATTGATGAACAAGCGGTCAGAAAGCAACAGCACCCATCCACTTAAAGCTGTGAGAATGAGAGGAGCGCCGAAACGAATCATTTTCCATAAAAGAGGGAGAGAAATAAAATTTTTGTAGTAGGGGAGCTGAAGAGATTTGATGTGATAGCCTACGATGAGTAAGGCTGAAGATTTGGTAATCAGAAATATGGTAATAAAGTCGGTCATGTTCCCGCCGCGCATCACAACGACATAAAAGCTCAGTCCATGGTGTATCAGGGCGATGAAGATGGCGTTAATTGCTAAGGAGGTGATTTTACCTTCCACACGCAAATAAGAATTAATCAATGTGAGCATGTAGTCAGAAAATAAGGCAAAGGCATAGATGGAAATAAATAGGGCTGCATTTTGGTGTTGAAAAAAGAACGGAGAGATTTTCGAGGAAAAGAGGGTTGTCACAAGCGCAAAAGCTAAGATCCATAAGCCAAAAAAAAAGGCAGAAGCGAACACTTGCTTTTGTTCGAGTGTTTCTTTTGCATGGCTATAGAATACGTAAAAGGCTGTGTTCATTCCTACAAATAACAGAATGGACAATATGCCTTGATACGCTTCCAGGAGAGCTACAATTCCGTAGTCGGTAGCTCCTAGGGCCTTTGCATATAAAGGAAAAGCCAGAAAGCCTAGGGCATTTGGCACTGCGGTTGCTAATAGAGAAATCAGATAGGGTTTTAATTTCATTCAGGCAACGAATTTTATTCTGCTCATTTTTTCGGGAGGTCTGGTGTTAAATGGCCATGTTTTACAAGATAATATCCTCCAGCAAAATTGCTTATAAGACCCCCGATAAGTAATCCAACTGCACCGAAGCCTCCAGCGAAGGGTATGAGTGCAAAGCAACCCCCTCCAAGAGTAATAAAAGCTACCACTGAGACTTTTTTAAATAAAGTTTCCCATCTAGAAGGTTTTTTTTCATCTACGTTTGCATTTGAATCGTTTTCAAAAGTTATTTTCCTGTCAGAATTAAGAGGATTACCATTTTGAGTTGAACCTTGCGGGAATTCAGGCACCTGCACCAAAGGAGGGACATTTGTTTTTTGAGGACCAGGAGATGCGGGAGGTATAGGATTTGTGTTTGTGTCTGTATTTGGATCTATTGGATTATTGTACATAAGTTTCCTCCTTAAAATGGATAGTATGTATAACATATACTTTTATATTATACAGTATTTGAATTTAAATTGCAAATCTAAGTGGATAGAGTTACGTAGGCTTTATCCATCAATATAGCCCTAACACTACTTTTTTTTCACTCAAATATTCACTAAAAGGGATGCGCACACGGGCACGAAATAATTTTCAAAAAATCGTTCTAATTTCATGTGCTCTGTAAGATGTCCTCTTTATTCTTTAATTATTCACAATTTATGTTGTAATTTTAAATATCCTGTGCTACAGGTCAGGTAAAAATAAGGGGATAACTATGAGAAATTTAACGAGAAATTCGGTGCCATCAAATCTTGCTGTCCCAAATCATTTGGGTGCAGATGCTTGTGATGAGATCTCACAAGCCATAAACCCTCTAGTGGCAGATGCCTTTGCGCTCTATATAAAGACAAAAAATTTTCATTGGCATTTATCGGGAAGGCATTTTCGTGACTACCATCTTTTGTTCGATGAACAAGCCGATCAAATTTTTGCAATGATAGATGTGTTGGCAGAAAGGGTGCGTAAACTTGGTAGACTTACGATTCATTCGATTAAGCAAATTAGCCAGTTGCAAAATGTTAAAGACGACCAAGACGTATTTGTTGAGCCACAAGAAATGGCGAGACGGTTACTTGTGGAAAATAGCAAATTAGCTGAGCGTATGCTTTCTGCTCATCAGGTTTGTGATAACTTTCAAGATGTCGCGACTGCTAGTATTCTGGAAGTTTATATTGACGAAGCTGAAAGGCGTGCTTGGTTTCTTTATGAAGTTCAATGTGATGAAGAATAGAGATTAAAATGAAAATCAGTCCATTGGCTGGAAAGCCGGCTCCATCGTCAATCCTTATCGATATAACAAAATTACAAAATGCCTATTATTCGGAAATCCCTGATCCTTCAGTGAACGAACAGAGAGTTATTTTTGGCACTTCTGGACATCGAGGTTCTTCTTTTGATAAAGCATTTAATGAATGGCATATCCTAGCTATTACACAAGCGATTTGCTTATACCGCAAACAACAGAATATTAGCGGTCCTTTATATATTGGAATAGATACACATGCTCTATCTCAGCCTGCACTAAGAAATGCACTGGAGGTCTTGGCGGCAAATGATGTCCAAGTCATGCTTTCAGAAAAAGATGAATATACGCCGACTCCTGCGATATCTCACGCAATTTTATCTTACAATAAAGGACGCCAAAGTGGACTGGCGGATGGGATTGTGATCACTCCTTCGCACAATCCTCCTAACGAGGGGGGATTTAAATACGATCCACCAAGTGGAGGCCCAGCGGATCAAAATACGACGCGTTGGATTGAGACTAAAGCAAATGAATTTTTGCAAAATAGGCTTTCTGGAGTCTTGAGAATCAATTATGATAAAGCGTTGCAAGCCAAAACAACCCATAGACATAACTATTTAGAGGCCTATGTCAATGATTTGGCTAATGTCATAGATTTTGATCTTATTCGAAGTTCTGGAGTCAGTATGGGAGTAGATCCTCTCGGAGGAGCTAGCGTGCACTACTGGAAAGCAATTTCGGAACGCTATCATCTGAATCTAACGGTTGTGCGTGAAACTGTCGATCCAACGTTTAGCTTTATGACCGTTGATTGGGACGGCAAAATACGGATGGACCCCTCTTCATCCTATGCCATGCAGAAATTAATAGGACTGAAGGATCGGTTTCAGGTCGCTTTTGCATGCGATACCGATGCGGATAGACATGGCATTGTGACCAAAAGTAGCGGGTTAATGCAACCCAATCACTATTTATCAGTGGCTATTTTTTATTTATTTCAACATAGACCTCATTGGAAAAAAACAGCAGCAGTTGGAAAGACTGTCGTAAGCAGCCAGATGATTGATCGCGTGATAGCTAAGTTAAAAGGTAAACTATATGAAGTGCCGGTGGGTTTTAAATGGTTTGTTGATGGTTTGTTGGATGGATCTTTGGGATTTGGCGGTGAAGAAAGTGCCGGTGCATCTTTTGTTAGAATGGATGGATCTGTATGGACAACAGATAAAGATGGAATTATTGCAGCATTGCTAGCGGCAGAGATTACAGGAAAAATGGGGCGCGATCCAGGAGAAATTTACCAAAGTTTAACGAATGAATTAGGCACTTCATTTTATGAGCGTGTAGAGGCTGTAGCCACATTTGAGCAAAAGAAAGCATTAGGAAAAATTTCGGCGCAGCAAATACAAATTAAAGAGTTAGCAGGAGAAAAGATTGAATCGATATTAACGAATGCCCCTGGGAATAATGCTCCGATAGGTGGAGTGAAGGTAAGTTCTAAGAATGGATGGTTTGCAGCACGACCATCAGGTACAGAGGACATTTATAAGATTTACGGAGAAAGCTTTTTGAGCCAGGTTCATTTGAAGAGTATTTTAGAAGATGCTCAAACAATTGTGAATAGTGCACTGGTTGTATAGTAGATGAGAAAGATTATAGGAAAAATTAAACGCAAAGACACGAAGGCACAAAGAGCACAAAGAGATCTTGCATGTAAAGTATAAAATTTACCTATTTTTTCTTTAAACTGAAGATTCTTTGCGTAAGATCTCTTTGTGCCTTCGTGCCTTTGTGTTGAATCTTTCCTATACGTATCGGTAAATAAGATGGTAAGCGTTTAAGCGCTGATTTATATTGACCTAAAAAGATCAATAAAGAACTATGTTATATCCACCAGCAATAAAAGAGTCGATATAAATGAAAAGTTTTTGCATCGCAGGACCTATAAGTGAATCAAGGAATTATTTTGTACCTAAACGGCTTGATTGGCTTCAGTTAGAGACTTTAATTGATCAAATGCACTATTTTATTTTGCATGCACCTCGTCAAAGTGGAAAAACTTCTGCTATTTTAGAATTTGCCAAGCATTTGAATCAGCAAGCTAAATGCACTGCGTTATACATAACTACAGAGCCTGCTCATCCAGCAAAAAATGACATTGAACGAGCTTTTTTCTGGCTCTTGTCGCAATGTGAATCTCAGATTGCCATCCAGCTTCCGGATCAAAAGGAAATTCGCGACTTTTTACAACCCATTCTTAAAGAGCGCCCAATCTCTGAAGATGCTTTTTTTCGCTTTTTAACCTATTGGGCAGAATTTACTAAAAGGCCATTGATCTTTTTTTTTGATGAAATCGATGGACTTATTGAAAATACTCTCGTCTCATTACTCAAACAATTGCGTACGGGTTATACAAATCGGCCTGACCATTTTCCTCAGTCAATCTGTCTCATCGGTGTTCGCAATTTACAAGATTATAAACTTACCTCGATGGAAGAGGAAGAAAAAGGAATTTTACTCAGTCCTTTTAATATCGTAGCTGACTCTTTGTTTTTGCGAAATTTCTCTTTAGAACAAGTGTGGGATCTCTATGGTCAACATACCCAAGAAACGGGCCAATGTTTTACCCCCGAGGCCATTGAGTACGTTTATTATCTTACGCAAGGACAACCCTGGCTTACCAATGCTCTAGCCTATCAAGTTTGTTTTAGAAATGAAATAGATCGCTCGAAGACTATTACTAAAGATAACATTGAAGTTGCAAAGGATCAACTTATTTTGAGAAACGACACACACATAAGTTCTCTCACTGAAAGACTCAATGAACCTCGAGTATGTAATATCATTGATGCTATTATCAGTGGCTTAAGCGGTGCAGTTTCTCTAAATCCCGATGATATCCAGTACGTCCGGGATCTAGGTTTAGTCAAAACTGACAGTTGGGAAATTGCTAATCCTATTTACCAACAAATCATTCCACGAGCACTTACGCAAGTCTTGCAAGGGTTGATCAAAGTGGATTGTAGTTGGTATGTCGATAATTCCGGAAAACTTAATGTAATTAAATTACTTGAGAGTTTTACTGATTTTTTCAGAGAAAATGCTGAAGGATATCGAGCAAAAACTCCCTATTTAGAATCCTATCCACATCTTTTACTTATGTCCTATCTTCAACGTGTGGTCAATGGGGGAGGCATGATTCATCGAGAATATGGTGTAGGAAGAAAACGAGTTGATCTTTTAATTGAATGGAAAAAAAGAGAGCGTTATATCATTGAAATAAAAATAAAATATGGTGAAGACACACTAAAAAAAGGCCTTAAGCAATCGGTTGAATATCTTGATCTTTGCAAAGCTACAGAAGCACATCTTCTTATTGTGGATAGAAACTCTAAAAAAAGTTGGGAAGAGAGAATATCGAACGAGGAAGTAATTTTCGGTGGAAAAAAGATTCACGTATGGACCTTGTAAGTAGTACAATCATTTTCAATAAATTAACCAGAATTCCTTGACTTGTAATCTTTGTTAATCTAGAATTAACGTGTCTATAATTCTTATAAATGAAGGAGCAAAATCAATGGAACCTGTAGAAAATTCTCAAATCTATTCTCAAATTCAAAATTTTTACTCATCCTCCAGTGAAAAATTGAATAAAAAATTTAAAAATGAATTAAATGAATTGCATAAAACTGTTTTTTCTATTTATGAAGAGATCATTCGCATTAAAAAGCCCATCCTAGCATCTTCTAGCATGCTGCTTGATATACGTTCAAGATTATATACTATAAGAAAACATTTTTCTAAACTTCCTCATGTTTTAAATAAAATTAATGATTTGATCATATATATCAATAAAAATGAGCCTAGTTTTAGAGAAATGACTTTGATGATGCCCAAAGAATTTATACGAAATATTATCAAAATTGTATTAGATTTGGATTACGATGAATTAGATAACTATAAAGTTGCAACCTTGGATGAATTTAAACTTGCTGATCTGATAAGTGATGGGCAAGCTAATATAAACAATTATTTAGATGATAGAAAAAGAGATGAATTTTTGCCACGAGATCAACAAAAATTTCAAATTCGAGTGGATAGATTGAACAAAATGTTTGGTTTTCATGGTTATCAAGATTGGCCTGATGAAATTTTTCATGAATGTTTTAATTCAGTTAATTTCAATTTTAGATTTTTGAAGGAGCAGCTTCGTGAATCTGATTTGAATCTTGTATTGCCCCATTTAGAAAGATTAAATCGTTTCAATAATTTAATTGATATTCAAAATTTCAGTTCTATTATTACTCCATTACAGCAGCTAACATCTCTTAATTTAGGAAAATGTTATTCTCTCAATGATAGAACGATTCAGAAAATCAGTGTGTTGACAAATCTTAAATTTCTTTTTCTTGCGCATGTTCCTGGGATTACTGAGGAAAGTCTAAAATATATTCGGCCATTGACAAAATTGCAAATACTTGACTTGTCTCGATTTACTGAAGAACAACAGAAACGGCTTAACTTGCCAAGCCTGCGAGGTATCTCGGATCTTGTTCCACTCGTCAATTTGCGAATGTTAAATTTATCCAATTCTCCAATCCAGTTAAGTTTTAGACATCTTGCTCTATTGACAAATATGCAATTTCTTAATTTTGATTCTTGGCACGTTCCAAGGAGTAAAATCCTTAAAGAGAAAAATTTTAAACTTCTTGGTCAACTGACAAAGCTACATTTTCTGAATCTAAATTATTATCCTCTTGATAACTCCGAGATCAAGTATTTAACATCGTTAACAAATTTGCGATCTCTTGCTATTTCTGGAACCCTAAATGATGAGGGTCTTAAACATCTTTCTCCGCTGTGTCTTCAAAGCCTCAAGCTCCAAAGTTGTAGCATCACTGATGAAGGCGTTAAGGATTTTTCTATCTCAACGAGTTTGAAGAATCTTACGAATTTAGATCTTTCGAATTGTAATGCTATAACACATAAAGCTTATGAACATCTTGCTCAGTTGGTTGCTTTAGAAGATCTTGATCTTTCTTGCACTCAATTAACAAATCAAGGTTTTAGACATCTGATGCAGTTAACAGCATTAAAGGTGTTAAAAATTGTAGATTGTGATGGGATTGAGATAACCAATGAAATTCAAGAATGTTTTGGAATGGTTCTTCAGATATATGGGATGTAATTTTTAATGTGTTTTAGATGTTGAAAAATAGTTTGATTAAGCATATATTAAGTTTAATGCTTTCATTGGTGAATATTTACTTACATCACAAACTATAACAAGGATAAAAATGATGAACCCCGGAGAAATTAATAATCAGCAAACTCAGCAAACTTACAATCAATATTATAAATTTGCTCATCGCACAGAAGTTTTGCTTAATTTTACAGCAAAATATCCAACCATCAGTTCGCAATTTAACGATTTGAAAAAGCAAAAGATCGACTTTGAAGAATCACCATTTTTTGTTCACGCGATTTTTTCGACGATTGTTAGATATCGTAAAACAGATAATTTTAAATATTTTATTAAAAATGTTAACAAGGATAATTTCGCTCGGTGCGCAAACGGTTTAACTCTTCCCAATTTTGATGATTCTAAAAAATGCATTACTTCAAAGCCATTGCATTCTCTTCTTTTTCAGGCTATCTGTCCAAATTTTACATCCACTTGCGATGAAAGGCTTAAGCTTGAGCCAAAATTAATAAATATTTTATTGGCTCATGATGATATTGATGTCAATTCACCTGTCATTGATTATTCAGGATGGGATGATTATGGCCTATTTATAATGCATGGAGGGACTCCTTTAGATATAGTGATAGAAAAAATCCGAAATATTCCTTTAGCGCAAGCTCTATTGCTAAACGGAGCCAGATTAAAACTGCCTCTATCAGATAGGGGGCTAATATTTTATCAATCTGTTATTAATCCTTTATATGCACCTTCTAAATGGTTAATTTTATCTAAAATATTCCCCAAGGAAATTCTTTCGAAGATTGTATATTACCAAATCAAAAATGCTGAACAAAAAGTTCTACCTGAAGATGGTAGCTTCCAAGGTCCCCCTCCACCCTATTTTGAAGCTTTACATGAATTGAGGATCAAATACTTATTTAATCAGAGTTATAGAAAATATGTTAATAAAACAAAGGAACTAATGAATCTGAACAAGTTTTTTCTTCTATCTGCATCGGAACCTACACTAATAAGCGAGCTACGTTTTATGCTAAAAAAAGCTGAAATTCTTGGTATTGACATCGGAGTCTTGGATGAAGAATCAAAAAATGCTTTGGACATCGCACAAAAATGTAAGAACGAAGAAGCAATCATCCTTCTTAAATCGGTGGGGTGACATTACCCAGCCTTCGCTTAGCCCTCCGGGACTGCGCTCAGACTGGGCTGTTGTATATCGGCCCTCCGGGACTTGTTTTACTAAAATAGGTCACCAATTCCATCTTTCTGATCAAAAGAAAGAATTTCGTTAATAACAGTTGTTCCAGGGGGAAAAATGGTCAGCATTCCTTGAGGCATTCAAAACTCCCAAATTGAATTTCTTAAGCTCAAGTATATCAAATAAGAAAAAAAGGGTCATATAAAATCCGAAAGGGAAAAATTTTCCCTTTCCGAGTTTTATTGAAAATGCCATCTCGATGCATTTTAAATGGCATATTTTGAAATCTATGGAATTTCACGAGTTCATGTCCTCTGGAGCTACAATTTGCGCAATTTCTTAGCTGTTACGATTCGCGTAAGATCTCTTTGTGCTCTTTGCGCCTTCGTGCCTCCTAAATAACAAGTTCGCGCCTTGCCATTGGTGCCTGACCTGATATTCTGACATTTGCCCTCCTGGGAGGTTATGTCATCATTGTAGGCAAATGTCAGAATATCAGGTCAGGCACCAATGGCAAGGCGCTTTAAAAATTTGTTATTTCCTAATAGGGGGCGCCGCAGGCAACTGTCTCGCTTTGCGTTTAATTTTTTCCTATACTTGATATCTTAATATCGCAGCATCTTTCTCACCCACCAAACAACTGGTCAGGCAACCGTCTCGCTTTTTTTTAACAAGATCTGTTTTAGATGTTGACAAATTAATTTTATTTAATATATATTAACCTTAATACTTTCATTTTTCATGGTGAGTATTTACTTACATCACAAACTATAACAAGGAAAAAATGATGAACATCGAAGAAAATTATGCCAGGCAAACTTGCAGTCAATATTATAAATTTGCTCGTCTCACAAACGCTTGCCTTAATTTCACAGCACAATATCCAACCATCATTTCGCAATTTAACCAATTGAAAAAGGAAAAGAACGATTTTGAAGAATCTCCATTTTTTGTTCACGCGATTTTTTCGACAATTGTTGATAATCGTAAAACAGATAGTTTTAAATATTTTATTAAAAATATTAACAAAGATACTTTCGCTCGTTGTGCAAACGGTTTAACTCTTCCAGATTTTGATGATTCTAAAAAATGCGTTACTTCAAAGCCTTTGCATTCTCTTCTTTTTCATGCTATCTGTCCACATTTTAAAACCGTTTGCCGTAAAATGGTTAACCCTGAGCCAAAATTAATAAATATTTTATTGGCTCATGATGATATTGATGTCAATTCACCTGTCATTGATCAATCAGGATGGCATGACTATGACTTATTTATAATGGATGGAGGGACTCCTTTAGATATAGTTATAGAGAAAATCCGAAATATTCCCTTAGCGCAAGCTCTATTGCTAAACGGAGCCAGATTAAAACTGCCTCTATCAGATAGGGGGCTAATATTTTATCAATCTGTCATTACTCCCTTATATGAACCTTCAAAATGGTTAATTTTATCTAAGTTTGACCCCCAATGTAAATTCCAAATATTCCCCGAGGAAGTTCTTTCGAAGATTGTATATTACCAAATCAAAAATGCTGAACAAAAAGTTCTACCTGAGGATGATCACTTCCCAATTGCCCCACCACCCTATTTTGAAGCTTTACATAAGTTGAGAAGCTTTAACTTATTCAATCAGAATGAAAGAAAATATGTTTACAAAAGAAATGAATTTATGAATCTGAACAAGTTTTTCCTTCTATCTGCATCGGAACCTACACTAATAAGAGAGCTACAGTTTATGCTAAAAAATGCTAAAATTCTTGATATTGACATCGGAGTCTTGGATGAAGAATCAAAAAATGCTTTGGATATCGCACAAAAATGTAAGAACGAAGAAGCAATCATACTTCTAGAAAGCGCAAATCACAAACCTAAGCATTCAAATAAGCCTTGTGTGATACAATAACTTCTTATATCTCCAAAATATTTAGATTGCGTATAAATCTTTTATATGTTACAGTTAGGAAAAGAGCACAAAGGACACGTTAAGATGAGCCAACAGCTGTACTTCTACTTCTATTACTTACCCACTTGGCGGGAGGCTGACTGATGCTGTAAAAAGCATTCGTGTCTCACAAATCCCGCCACAAGCGGGTTTTTTTTTGCCCTAATATAATTTAATTTTTTTAAGGAATCCAAATGTCTCTTATAAACTCTATCAAAACTCTCCCAAGTACAAATTGCTATTTCTATTTCTTTTTTTATTTTACTCCACCCATAGGCGGGAGCCCTTGATCCCTTATTAGCTGATGCTAAATAGGTTTGAATCAGGCCCCGCCAAAAGGTGGGGCTTTTTTTTTGTCCAAAAATCAAAATGTGATGTTATATAAAAGGAAAAATATGGATATTTTAAGTTCAAATCCTGCGAATTTAATGATTGCAGGACCCTGTGCTTTGGAATCTCGAGATCAGCTTCGAGAGACTGTGGCCACCCTAAAAAAATTGGGAATAAATATGATTCGAGCTTCTTTATGGAAGCCCCGAACACTACCAGGCTGGGAAGGCCTTGGATGGATGGGCCTCCCCATTCTCTTAGAAGAAACAGTTCCGCATGGTCTAATCCCTGCCACTGAAATCATCACTGCAGAACATGCATTAATGGTTGTGCATGCCATGGAACAGAATGGCGAAAATGCTAAAATCATCGTTTGGTTAGGATCTCGCAATCAAAATCATATTGAACAAAAGAAAATTTCTAAAATTTTGGCCACAGGTCCCGGAGGGATTATCCTCATGTTCAAAAATCAAATGTGGGAAGATGAGCGTCATTGGTTGGGTATCTATGAACATATCATTTCTGAAGGATTCCCTCGCGAACGGCTGATGATTTGTCACCGAGGATTTTCCCCAGGAAAAATGAATAATCCAAAAGGACTGCGGAATCTACCCGATTTCGAAATGGCGATGAGAGTCAAAGAAAAAACGGGTTTACCAATGTTGCTGGATCCTTCTCACATTGGTGGGTCAACAGAAAATGTTATGGAAATTTGTTCTGCTGCTATGGCCTATGACTTTGATGGACATCTTGTAGAAATGCATTGTAATCCAGATAAAGCAAAGACAGATGCAAAACAACAGCTTTCCCCGGCTCAATTCCAAAGTTTATTGAAATGTGTTCGAAATCCTTCTTGAGGTGGGGCATGGCAACAATTACTTATCAAGGTGTTCTTGGAGCTTTTAGCTACATCACAGCCGTAAAGCTATTCGGAGAGGATCAAAATTATAAGGCTGCTTCTACTTTTAAGGAAGCATTTGATTATGTAAATGATGGAGAAGCGGATTATGCAGTTTTGCCCATTGAAAATAGCCTGATAGGTTCAATTTTCGAGAATTATGACCTTTTGAATGCTTATGAGATGCTTATTATTGGAGAGCATTATATGCGCATTGAACATTGCCTTTTGGTATTGCCTTGCTTATCCGTTCTTAAGGACGTCAAAAAAGTACTCTCGCATCCTAAAGCTCTGCAACAATGTACTGACTTTTTCCGCAATCATCCATGGATAGAGGCTGTCGTTCACATTGATACTGCAGCTGCTGCCAAAGAAGTGGCCGATCGAAAAGATCCGGCTTATGCAGCCATTGCAAGTGCTTTTGCAGGAGAATTCTATGGTTTAAAGATGATTGAGAGGGGCATTGAAGATGATATACAAAATTATACTCGTTTTATTATTCTAGCGAAAAAAGAAATGATCCTAGAAACGGCAGTTGAAGACGATAAATGTTCCTTAGTGATGCGTTTGAGACATCAACCTGGAACTCTTGCGAATGCTCTCGAATTATTTGGAAAATATGGATTTAATTTGACCAAGATCGAATCGCGACCTATTCGAGGAATCCTTTTGAGTATTTATTTTATGTGGACTTTAGTTTTGAACCTAGAGATGGGCATGTTATTCAGGCCTTAGAAAATCTAAAAGATGAAACAGAGTCTTTAAAGATTTTAGGATTTTATAAAAAAGGGACGTTATGAAAATGTTGCAAAAACTTCGAGATCGAATTGATTGGCTTGATGAACATATCGCTTTTTTGATGGATGCGAGAATGAAAACGGTCGATCAAGTCGGTCGATTAAAAAGTACTCTACATCAAGATGTCACAGACTTATCCCGAGAAGACAATGTTTTACAGCATGTGCAAGATGCCGTTCAACATCCTATTCTTAAAACTAACATTGTCAACATCTACAAAGAGATTATGTTGGAAGCGAGAGTGGCACAACAGTTTTTTAGACATACTTCTCAGCCCTTTCGAAGAATTGGTATTATTGGGCTTGGAATGATGGGTGCATCTATCTCTAAAGCACTTAAAACAAAGGATCCATTAATTGAGTTGTGTACGATCATGCATCCTGGCAATGATACTTCACAGGCTTATGCGGGGGGGTGGATAGATCGTATGTTCTCCACATTAGCTGAACTTATTGAAAATATAGATCTTATCATTTTGGCATCTCCAATTTCGACGATTATTGCTTATGCCAATGAAATAGCACAGCATGCCTCACAAAACAAAAAACTCATCGTTCTGGATATCGCAAGCGTCAAGCTAGACATTGTTAAAGCTTTTGAGGCTCTGACCAGTGAACAGATAGAGTATGTGGGATCTCATCCTATGGCCGGAAATGAAACCAGTGGTTTTGCAGGGAGTCAACCCACTCTATTTGTTAATAGGCCTTGGGTCATCGTTCCTCATTCCAAAAATACTGCAGAAACACTCGGTTCCATCGAAGAGTTAATTCAATTTTTTGGTGCAAAACTTACTTCTTTAGATGCTGAAATTCATGATCAAAGAGTTTCACTCATTTCACATCTGCCTGCATTTATTTCAAAATCATATTTAGATTTTGTAAATTCTACGGATCCTCAGAGCTCACTTATTGCAGGGCCAGGTTTCGAATCATTTACTCGACTTGCTAGCCAAAACGAGCAGATGCAAGTTGAAATAGAAAAATATAACAAGAACTTTATTCAAGCTTATTTAAAGCAATGGCTAGCAGTTCTGGAAAATAGAGAGGAACATTCATGAAACAATTATCTGCTTCAGCAACTGTTGCAATCAATGATTTAGCTCTAGAAAAAAAGAGCAAAGGAGAGAGGGTCTATAATTTCGCAGCTGGGGATCCAGTCCTTGTTAATCACCCTTCCATTGGTGCAAGGGGCTGTTAAGCAAATTGAGAAGGGATTATCTCCGTACCCTCCTGTAGAGGGGCTTCCTCAATTGCGTGCATTGGCTGTAGATTGGGTGAACACCACATGCCATACGAGTTTTCACAAAGAGAATGTATTGGTCACATGTGGGGGCAAATTTGCTCTGTTTGCGATATTAGAATCCCTCCTCGAGCAAAATCAAACGGTTTTAATCATTGCTCCTTATTGGGTTTCCTATCCTTCACTTGTTAAGATGGCTGGAGGAATCCCTAAAGTGATTTCAACTCATGCTGCAAAAAAGTGGAAAATCACACCGCAAGACCTTATAGAGCATCATTCGGTAGAGACTAAAGCGTTGATTTTTAATAGTGCTTGCAATCCAACTGGAACGGTCTACACGAAAGAAGAGGTTGCGGCCATTTTACGTACAGCAAGTGAATTGGGTCTGATGGTTATATCTGACGAGGTCTACAGTGGTCTTGTGTTTGAAGAGGAATTTGTTTCTTGCGGTTCATTTCCTGAATATCGTGAGAACGTTATGATAGTCCAAAGTTGCTCAAAGAATTTTGCTATGGCGGGATGGAGAGTCGGATTTGCTTTTGGGCCTGAATCGATCATTGAACTTTTGGCCCGAGTTCAAAGTCAAACAACTACAAGTACTCCTTTGGCGAGTCAGTGGGCTGCAATAAGTGCTTTGGAGAACGCAGGGGTTGTGAATTCATATGTTAAACAGGCAATGAGAGCAAGAAGAGACATTTTTGTCTCCACTTATAACTCTCTTTTTTCTACTCCTATTGAAACGCCAAAGTCGGCTCTTTATGCCTTTTTATCCATGAGTTCACTTGGATTACCGCAAGAGGTCTCCTCCGGTTCATTTTGTAAGGAACTTATTTCAAAAGATAATTTAGCTGTTGCCCTGGAACTGCTTTTGGAGATGAAGAGTATGTGCGCTTTGCCTATTCAGAAACTGAAGACGAAATTCAAGAAGGATTACATGTGTTGCAATCTGCAATTGAACCAATTAGGAGAGAAAAATCATGAGTCACTATCTTGTTAAAAAATCAACTACAAAGCGGGGAAATTGTCGTCCCTCCTTCAAAGTCTCATACTTTACGTGCCATTCTTTTTGGCGCATTAGGTCACGGAGAAACAAAAGTTCGCAATTACCTTGACTCGACATACTCAGCAATGATTGAAGCCTGTAGACTCCTTGGAGCTACTTTAGATGTCACTTCTACATCCATTACAATTCAAGGGACGAATGGAAAAATTGATTTTGGGAATAAAGATGTGATCCATGCTGGAAATTCAGGAATAGTTCTCCGGTTCTGTGCGGCCATTGGAGCCCTTTCTTCGAATCCAATTGTGATCACAGGGGATCATTCCATCCGCCATCAAAGACCTATGAAGCCACTTCTTGATGGGCTTTCACAGCTAGGTGTCACTTCTTATTCCATGCGAGGAGATGGGTATGCGCCCATTATTACTTTCGGACCTATTCGTTCTGGAAAAGTAATTATTTCCGGAGAGGATTCTCAGCCGGTTTCTGACTCCTCGATCGCTGCCGCTTTTGCCGAAGGGCCTATTGATTTAGAAGTGCGTAATGCCGGGGAAAAACCTTGGGTGGCTCTGACACTAGATTGGTTTGATCGTTTAGGGATCGCTTATGAACATCGAAATTTTGAGTCCTATCGTCTTTTTGGAAATAATCGCTATGAAGGATTTGATTATACAGTGCCAGGAGATTTAAGTTCAGCAGCATTTCCCATTACTGCAGCGTTGATTACAGGTTCAGAGCTAATTGTCAATAATATTGACATGCAAGATTCCCAGGGAGATAAAGAGCTCATTTTGACGCTCCAAAAAATGGGAGCTAGGATTGAAATTGATGAACATCTCAAAAAGTTAGTTGTAAAAAAGGGAAAACAACTTTCAGGGATATCTGTCGACATTAATAATTATGTGGATGCCATTACAATATTGGCAGTCGTCGCTTGCTATGCTGAAGGGGAGACGAGAATTGAAAATGCTGCAGTTGCTCGACAAAAGGAATGCAATCGCATTCAGAGCATCGCAACAGAGTTGCGTAAAATGGGAGCTGACATTCAAGAAACTGAGAATGGTTTGCGTATTAGAGGATCCAAACTTAAAGGAGCAGATGTAGAATCGTATAATGATCATCGAATGGTGATGTCGTTGTGTGTTGCAGGCTTAGGTGCTGAGGGTGAAACTAAAGTGGGCCCTGTGGAGTGTGTTTCAAAAACATTCCCTACGTTTAAAAAGGATTTTACACTTCTTGGAGCTATCCTAAGAGATGACTTGGAGACCTCTTCATGAACATTATTTTATGTGGACTCCCCATGAGTGGTAAGACGACGATTGGAAAAATGGTTGCTCAACAGCTAGATTATCATTTCATCGATACAGATCGCCTCATTGAAAAAGCTTATGTTGAGGAAAAACATCAAGCAAAATCTTGCCGTGAAATTTATCGAGAGCTAGGAGAAGTCAAATTTCGAGAATTCGAAAAACAACAAATTGCCACTTTGAAAGAATTAAATAGAACGGTTCTTGCACTAGGTGGGGGAACTTTGGAAGATGTTGAAAATGTGTTCAAATTAAAGGAAGTGGGTTTGATGATTTATTTGAAAGCTCCTATCGATGTTCTTTGGACCAGAATGAGTCTTCAAAACATTCCAGCCTATTTGGATCCAAAAGATCCTGAAAAAGCATTTTATGAATTAGCTAAAAAGCGTTTACCTTTATATGAAAATGCTGCACAGCTTGTTGTCGAGACAACACAGTTAAGTGAGCAAGAGATCGTTAATAATATAATGAATAGGAAGTTAACAGATGGCGAGTAATCATTTTGGAAATATTTTTAAAATTACGACATGGGGAGAGTCCCATGGAAAGGCTATAGGTGTCGTGATCGATGGGTGTCCGGCAGGACTCGAGCTTGATGTGAGCGAAATTAATTCAGCCCTAGCCTTGCGTGCACCTGGAAGAAATCCTTATACTTCCCCAAGAACTGAAACAGATCAAGCAGAAATTTTTTCCGGGGTGTTTGAAGGAAAAACAACAGGAGCGCCAATAAGTATCATTATTCCAAATAGGGATGCAGATTCAACGAAGTATGAACCGATTAAAGATCTCCTTAGGCCGGGACATGCGAATTTTACCTATTTGGAAAAATATGGGATTTTTGATTATCGGGGAGGGGGCCGGGCATCTGCACGTGAAACTGCCAGTCGCGTTGCAGCTGGAGCTGTAGCCAAGAAGCTACTGAAATACAATGAAATTCAGGTTATTGCCTATCATTAAACAGATTGGGGAAGTAGAAGCTATTCCTAACCGAGAAGATTTTGAACAGTTGCATGAAGCTATCTATGAAAGCCCTTTATTTTGCCCTGATGCGAATGCTACACAAAAGATGATTCATCTTATTGAAAAAGTCAAGGATGATGGGGATTCACTTGGAGGTGTCGTTGAATTTTATGCCTTTGGAGTTCCTGTTGGGTTAGGAGATCCAGTCTATGAAAAATTGGAAGCTAATTTAGCTCAAGCTCTGATGACGTTGCCTGCTACAAAAGGATTTGAAATTGGTTCAGGTTTTAGTTCAGTAAGGATGCTTGCATCAGAACACAATGATCTTTTTAGCAATGAAAAGGATAAAATAGAGACTAAAACAAATTATGCAGGTGGAACATTGGGAGGGATTTCCAGTGGAATGCCGATCGTTGGTAGAGTTGCTTTTAAACCGACCTCGAGCATTAAAAAGCCTCAGGCGACTTTGACAAGATCAGGGGAACGTTCATCTTTTAAATTGCCTGAAGGTTCGCGTCATGATCCATGTGTTGCGATTCGTGCGGTGCCGGTTGTTGAGGCTATGGTTGCGCTGGTATTGGTAGATGCCATTCTCATGAATAGGAGCGTTAGGATTTAGATCTTGCATGTAAAGTATTGTCACACGAAATAGTAAAGATTTTGAACGATTAAATATTCCACTTATTAATCCCTGGCTATAGCAGGGTTCGATCGTTTGTCCGCGGCGTTCCCTATCGGGAAATAACAAATTTTTAAAGCGCCTTGCCATTGGTGCCTGACCTGATATTCTGACATTTGCCTAAAATGTAATGTAACCTCCAAGGAGGGCAAATGTCAGAATGTCAGGTCTGGAACCAAGGCCAGAACGTTACCTCTCAGAATTAAGTATCTTGTTATTAATTGAAAACGACGCTTTTGCTTCTTTCAGTTTCGTAAAACTTGGGGGTAACGTTCCAGCCTTGGTTCCAGACCTGACATTCTGACATTTGCCCTCCTGGGAGGTTACGTTATCATTTTAGGCAAATGTCAGAATATCAGGTCAGGCACCAATGGCAAGGCGCTATTTTTAAAAAAGCAAACTTGTTATTTAGGAGGAATTAGAGTAGGGGCGGAGATTAACCCACCTCTACTCTAATGCCTTGCGTTTAGTTATTTCTGAAATGACAAGTTTGTGGTAGATGTCACAGAGTTGACATCTACCACTGTTTATTTAACTTGAATAAAAGGAGTTGCTCCGCTTGTTACAGAAGGAAGTTTGCCATCCCATTTTTGAACAGCTTGCCATTGGATCAGTTCCGGTGTAACTGATTGTGATAAAATGGTATTTGCTTTCGCTTCAGATTCAGCTTGTAATAAAACACACTGAGCCTGACCTGATGCTTTAGCGACTTGCTTTTTTGCCTCAGCTTCGGCTTCTCTCAACTCGTTTTCTCTTTGCTGTGCTCTTTGAATAGCTTCAATTTTCTGGTTAAGGGCAACAACAACCGTTTCAGGAAAATGAAATCTTCCAATAAGATAGATCCTAGATATCTCAAATCCAATTCCACGTAATTCTTCCCTCACTTGGCTTTGTACTTGATCAAAAAAAGTTTCTTTGCTTTCTCCATATAAATCTTCGATCTTCATTTTTGAAGCAGATTTATTGATCGCATCACGAATGTAGTTGCGTATAAAAGTGTGGGTGATTTCATCCATTCCTCTTCGGTATTTAGCAAATATATTTGGAATAGAATCTGGTCGAATATGAAAAGTAATGCCAATATCAGCAGAAATGGCAAGTCCTTCTGACGTTTGAAAGTTAAATGCGTCTTTCCCTTCCCATGTGTGATTTTGTTCAAAAATTGGAAATTGATACACAGTTTTCCAAGGGGAAATCCAATGCACACCAACGTGCAATTCCTTTGCCTCAACACCTTTAGAATCGCCAAGCATATCTACAACGACTCCAACATAACCAGGACTAATCATCTTAAAAAAGAAAAGCCAACAAATAATAAAAGTAAACAAGATAGCGACCCCTAAAATGCCAAGGGAACCTTTAGTAGATTTCATCATAACCTCATAATTGCTTTTAATTACCACAACCATTATACACGTTTTCGATATTTTTTGCTATTTGAAAGTATGGATTCTGTTGAAATTTCCAAAAAAAGCGCTTAATTTAAAATCACATTCAAGGGTATAATGAAGCTAGACAAGGTAGACAGGAGGTGAGTTAACCTAAAGAGAACTTAGTGAGTTTTTTTAGAAATTCTCCCTTCTATGGAGTAGAGCTTGATGTAGAACGAAATAAAGACGCTCCAAGGGAGATTGAATTCTAAAATTTTTGACTATCACTCTTCCAAAAGCAAATAATAACTAATGTTTAATGCCTTAGCCAATTTCTTGGCCACTTTTTCGCCGACACCACGCTTCCCATTTTCAATTTTGGAAATTTCGTTTTGATGAACCCCGCTTTTCTTTGCTAATTCTATCTGAGACATGTCCTCACGATATCTAGCGCCACGTAATACAATTCCGGCTTTTTTATATTTCTCAAGCCTCTCTTTTGCTAAAACTTCCCATGGGGTCGCTTCCTCCCAAAGGTCTATGTCGCTTTCGGAAATATCTAACTCTTTCAAAAAAGAATTTAATTTTACGCTTGAAGAGGACGGGATGTGATAAAGCATTTCTTTGCCATCAGGCATTCCAACCTTTACATCAATATAAGAAGGTTCTTCAGTATGGTGCGCCCTCATGTGTGCCGACATAATAAATCTCTATTTGTTTAAGTTTATAATCAAGAACGGTCCAACAAGCGATATAAGTAGGTTTACCTTTCTTCAGATGACAATGATAAGTATTTTTGGATAATAATCCGTAGTTAGGCCAGTTAGTCCTTTCGGGACCATCTTTTTTTAATTCCAAAGCCAATAAGTCAATAACATCATTGATGGGTGGTCGGGATCCACTTTGTTTCAACTTTAGGTACTGCTTGTCTGCTTTTTTTGAAAAGCGAACAGACCACTCTCTAACCATTTTGGTCCTTTAAAGTTCATAATAGCACATGTAACGCCATATGGCAATAAGAAAAATCAAATGTTCCACTTTTTCGTGCTTGTGTCCGAAAAATTAACTGGAATTGCTGTCAAATGGTTCTTCTAGTAGATCTCTCAGATCTACAATTCGGTAAAGTAATGGGCTCTCTTCTATTTTCGATGAAACTCCTCCTATATGAAAAAGAGCGATGACTTTACCATATCCTTTGGGCGTTGATAAGATCTCAGATTTTTCTTTTAGTTCTTGTAGAATAGAAGAACTCAATTCATTCTTACTAAATTTGAATTCACAAATAATTAGGCTATTCGTTTTTGTTTGAATTAAGTAATCAATTTGACAGCCTTTTCTCCTTGAAGTTGCGGTTTGAATGAATGGATTGTCGCGAATAATCATCGCTGGGTCGAAGCCTAAGGTATGAAACAAAAATTCTCTATTGGAGAGCAGAAGGCTTTCAAGCTGAAAACCCATAATAGAATCCCAACCAGGAAGTTGCCCTGTGGCAGCTTTTCGATAAGATCCCTGTTCAATAAGCTCCCTGTGAGGTTCTACGTATTTTAATTGAAAACGGAGAAAACAATCGCTAAGTCGATAAAGTTTTTGTTTTCCGATCGTACCATTCTTAAAGGACCATTGATAATGTTCGGTGATAAAACCTGCAGCAACTAAATTTTTTAAATACTCACTTAATGTTCCACCCTCTTCTAATTTTAAAAGCTCGCGTATTTCTTTTTGTGTTTCCATTCCGTTAATTAAAACTTGCAGGATTTTGCGGTATGATTCTCCTTTACGTTCAAATAGATCATGGAAAATTGTTTGGAATTCATTTACAAGTTGACTTGCTGGCTCGAAACAAAGCTCGTAAATATTTTGATCTGCAGTTCCTTTCGGATCTATTAAATCCAGATACCAAGGTATTCCTCCGGTGACAGATAAAATCTTTAAAATCTCATAAATTGATCCGCGAAAACCCTTCTTTCTTAGAAAGAGTACTGACTCTTGAATGGATAAAGGTTTTAGATGGAGAACTAAAGCTATCCTACCAACAAATGCCGTGCTGTGTAAAATATTTTTCTCAATCCATGTCGAGATAGAACCACAAAGAATAAGTATGAGTCCTTGTTTTTTGCTAGCTTCTTGATCCCACCAGGTCTTTAGGGAACCTAAAAAACTTGGATCCAAGCCACCCATCCAAGAAATCTCATCGAATAGAACGATGATTTCTTCTTTCCCAATGTGGGATCCTAGAAATCGGAATGCATCTGACCATGTAGAAAAGCTAACCCGAGGTAAGCCGAGTTGCACACAAAGTTGATCTCCAAATTCATCCCTTTGCTTTTGTTGAGTTATTCTGGGCGCAGGAAGAAGTCCCGAAATTGTAATAAACTTTTTATCTTTTGCAAATTCCTGCACAAGAGTACTTTTCCCCACTCTTCTTCGCCCTTTTATCACGACCAAACATGCTTTTTTTAGATGCCTTAGCCGTGATAAACGGTTGAGTTCAAGCTTTCTTCCTAAAAATAAACTCATTCTATAATCTCCTAATATCTACAGATGTATCATTTAGGAGAATTTAAGGTCAATTGCTAATCTCCTAAACGATGCATTTGCAGATTTTTTTTCCCTAGTTGTAAAAATTGTGTTGAGTTAAACTGAGTCTATGAAAAAGAGAGTTTTCAGAATTGCAGGACCGCTAGATCCTAATCTTCATTATTTTGTTCCAAATCGACTTGATTTGGTGGTAATGGACCGCTTGATTCGTAATGGAGAATATTTCGTTCTGCATGCCCCAAGACAGAGTGGAAAGACGACGGCTATTTTAGAATTTTGCCGCCATTTGATAGCCCAAGGCACTTACAATGTCTTATATGTTAATATTGAAGCTGCACAGGCAGCGCTTGGAAATATCAAAGAAGGGCTTCTAACAATATTGAACGTCTTATTGTCTGCTATTCGAAATCAATTGCCGGAAGAAAAGAGTGTCATCGAATTCCTTGAAAAAAGAGTTGGCGGTTTAGTTCCTGTAGACATGAATTCTTTAAATAATGCTTTAGAGCATCTTGCAAAGCATTCATCAAAACCTGTTGTGTTGTTAATCGATGAGATTGACGCTTTGATTGGTGATACGTTGTTATCTGTATTGCGACAAATCCGTGCAGGATTTAGTAATGCACCAAAACTATTTCCTCATGCCTTGTGCTTGATAGGTTTGCGCGATGTGCGAGATTATCGAATTTGGTCCAAAGTAGAAGGCAGGAATATTTCGACAAGTAGTCCTTTTAATATAAAATCTGAGTCTTTACTTCTTTCTAATTTTACTTTAGATGAAATTGATGCTCTTTATGCCCAACACACCGAGGAGACGGGTCAAACGTTTACACCTGAAGCATTGGAATATGTATATTACTTGACAGAAGGACAACCCTGGTTAGTCAATGCGTTAGCGTATCAAGCTTGTTATCGTGATGTCGAAGATGCTCTTCAACCGATCACGAAAGCGATTATTGAACGTGCAAAAGAGGCGTTAATTAAGAGAAGAGATACTCATATCGATAGCTTATTTGACAAATTAAATGAAGAGCGCATTTATCCCATTATCGAAGCGATTATTACTGGTGAAACTGATCCCGGTAAAATTCAGTTCGATGATTTGCAATATATACGCGATCTAGGGCTAGTCCGGAAAGATAGGTTAGAGATCGCTAATCCGATTTATCGAGAAATTATTCCTCGAGAACTAACCGCAGTATCGTCAGAGTTAATGATACAATCTAGCGCCCCCTTTATAAGGGCAGATTCCAGTTTAGATACTGTTGCCTTGGTGCAAGCTTTTATAGATTTCTATCGCGAAAATTCGGCCGTATGGCTTGAGAAATTTATCTATAAAGAAGCAGGGCCCCATTTACTTATGATGGCCTTTCTTCAACGTGTGATCAATGGTGGCGGTACTATACAACGTGAATATGCTTTAGGAACAGGTCGTGTAGATATTTTGATTAGATGGAAGAAGCAAATAATAGTGATTGAATTAAAAATTTATCATAGGCCTAGTACCATTTCCGAAGGTTTGCAACAAATAGCTAAGTATATGGATATCTCTTCTGCAGCTGAAGGGCATTTAATTCTTTTTGATCGTGATCCTCATAAATCTTGGGATGAAAAAATATCCTATATTCCTGAAAATTTGAATGGAAAATTAATTCATATTTGGTGTTGTTAAGCTTGCTCAGTATTGGAAAGTATGAGAGACTTTTTCTATTATCAGATCAAATGACCTCTATCGCGGTCTAGGTATTAATAGGAGAACCTAAAGTATGAAAAAATTGACCTGTACCATCCCTGGAAAACAAGTCTCTTATGATATAGAGATGCAAATGGATCTCTTGGATCAACCAAAATTTCTTGCTGATCGTCTAGCCAAACTTGGATCGCGTTTTGCTATTATAACAAATGCGAATATGGCAGGTTTACATGGGGAAAGATTGAAGAAATCTTTGTCCGAAGCTGGATTAGAGTGGGCTTCCTTTACCTTTCCATCTGGAGAGCAACATAAAACGCGTTTAATCAAAGAAGAACTGGAAAATCAGTTATTTGAGCAAGGTTTTGGGCGAGATAGTTGTGTTATTGCACTAGGAGGTGGAGTTGTAACGGATCTTGCTGGATTTCTTGCGGCTACGTATTGTCGTGGAGTTTCTTTGGTCATGATGCCGACTTCTCTTTTAGGGATGGTGGATGCGAGTATCGGAGGAAAGACTGGGGTAGATGTCCCTTATGGAAAAAATTTGATAGGAGCTATTTATCAGCCGAAAAAAGTGTTGATCGATCTCTCTACTTTGCGAACTCTGCCTGTAAGAGAACTTCGCAATGGGGTTGTAGAAATGATCAAGCATGGATTGATTATAGATTCAGCTTATTTTGACTATCTTGATAGGCATGCAAAAGAACTTTTGGAATTAAATCCTGAAGTGCTTCAAAAAGTAATTTATGAAAGCTGTCGCATTAAAAAGGAAGTGGTGGAGAGCGATGAAAGAGAAAGTGGAAAGCGTCACTTGTTGAATTTTGGTCATACCATTGGGCATGCTCTGGAGCATCTTACGCACTATTCAATTGCGCATGGTGAAGCCGTGGCTATTGGCTTGTTAGTAGAAAGCCATCTTTCAGTCCAACTGGGGTTGTTAGATCAGGTTGACTTCGACAGAACCATAGGTGTTTTAAGGAAATATGGATTGCCATTGCAATTGCCAAAGCGTTTTTCGAATAAGGAGATGCTTGATGTCATGGCTCTCGATAAAAAATCGCTTAAAGGCAATCCGAGATTTGTGATGATTAACGGTATTGGCTCTTCAGTAGAATGTGATGGAGCTTATTGTATGCCTGTAGAGGAAAAGATTCTTTTGAATGCTTTAGATTGGATGTCCTCCTTGAATAAATAGTTGTCTGTCTGCTTATCGGCTAAGGGATCGGATAGCGACTTGAGCTTCTTTAGCATGATCGATGATCGGTGTAGGGTAATTTGGACAAAGAGACCGATTTTTCTCAAGATACCATTTGTGAATGATTTGTGAAGGGAGCGAACTAAGTTCCGGCACCCACTTTTTGATGTATTGACAATTCAGATCAAACTTTTTAGCCTGTAGCCACGGATTAAAAATACGGAAATAAGGTTGTGCATCGCAGCCGGTGCTTGCAGCCCATTGCCAATTCCCATTATTCACAGCAGGATCGTAGTCGATTAAGTGCTGAGCAAAATATTTCTCTCCCCATTGCCAGTTCACATGCAAATCTTTGACAAGAAAGCTGGCCGTAATCATCCTTACACGGTTATGCATAAAGCCTGTCTGATTGAGCTCTCTCATTCCTGCATCGACGATTGGAAACCCCGTGCTCCCTTGACACCATGCATTGAACTTTTCTTCGTCATTTTGCCAAATCACATTGTTGAATCTCTCTTTAAAAGCTCCGGTGAATACATGTGGAAAATGAAAACCAATTAATGTGAAAAAATCTCGCCAATATAACGACCTAATGAGTTCAGAATGGGTACCTAAATGATTGATAATCGCGTAATAGACTTCTCTTGTAGAGCATGTGTTAAATTTCAAATGCGCGGATAAATGAGTGGTTTTATCTTGTGAAGGGAAATCTCTTTCAGAGGCATATAAGGAAAAATTTCGTAAGTGGTTTAGAATGTTGATTCCTTCCTCTCTTCCTCCGGGAAACTGAACTTCTCTTTTTTTGAGAATTTTATGATAGAGGGTTGAATCTTTTGCGAAAGGGATCGGCTTATTGTAGTAGCTATGACGAAGACTTTCTGTCGGTTTGCACACATCAGATTTAGATGCGTTATGATAAAAGGGTGTGAAGATTGTATATGGCTGAAAATCTCTTTTAAGCGTTTCTTTGATCGGATGCAAAAGAAGGTCGTGAGTTGGTTGAAAGGGGATAGAGTGTTCATTGCAAACCTTCTCTATTTTATGATCTCTACGGATACTATAAGGAGAGTAATCGTGATTAACAAACACCCCTTCTACATGCAGTGTTTCGATGCATTTTTGGACAACCTCCTCAGGATTTCCATAAAAGAGATAGAGTTTTCCCTTATGTTTAGAGATATCGGCTTCTAAATCTTCTAATGACTCGATCATAAATTGAAGGCAGCGGTCGCTTCTGTAAGGGTTCATTTCAATTTGTTCGGGAGTAAAGATAAAGGAAAGAATCACTTCTTCAGCAGATTTTAAAGCAGCTATGAGGCCTCGATTATCTTGTAAACGTAGATCTCTTCGAAAAATAAATAGTGCACGTTTCATGATAGGCCTATAATTAGCTGCCCGAAAAATTTCCTCCTCTGTGTTCTCTGTGATCTCTGTGGTAGATTTTTTTTACCACAGAGAACACAGAGGAGGAATAATTGAGCGAAAGTTTCTCGTGTACAGGTGAACATAGCCGATTAATCAACATTAGCAATCGCTTGCATAACCTCTTGTTCGAAGTGGTCTGGAAGTGAATAAATATAATTGTTCTTCTTATAGCAAAGTAAAATGGCGTTTCTTATTTTCTCTGTTATAAGTATAGAATCAGTTAAAGGAGATTTTTCAGTCAGTTTTTTAAAGCATGATTTTTTAGTTTCAACCACTTGTGAGAAAAGAACCGCCACTTGTTTCAACACATCTGTATAGTGAGGATCTATTCGATGTGCAGCTAGTAAATCTAAAGGTTTAATTGGGACCTCTTGTGTGCCATTAATAACCATATGTTCATACATAGTTGTAATTGATTTCATCTTTTCAGTATAGAACAAAATTGAGCGTAGAAGATAATTATGCACCCATTGATTGCCCTTAGCAAAATCTTTAATGAATTGAACAATAGTATTGTATTTAAAAGTACCTTCAGTAAACACCTTAGTGCATTTTAATTGTCCATTTTGATTAATCGTGATATGCTTAGGATGAAGATTATCTGGCGTTTTGTTCTGTTCAATGCACCATTGTAATAGTTTCATTATCGGATCTAGCCGTAGCCTATCTTTGGGTAAAATCTTTGGGCTTAAGCTCTTCCACGTATAATGATTGATATATTCTCCTATCTTCTCGATAATGGCAAATCGTCCCTTAGGATCTATATCGACATATTTCGCCGATCTCAGAGCGCAACTCTGTTGCTCGTATATATGTTTTGTTAACACATGATGAGAACAGTTAAGTCCTACTGACAAAACGATGGATGGATTATTCTCTATGGCAAAGATTATACGGCCATTGTTTTTTAATGGACTTTTTCTTCCTAATTGTTCTCCCAAAATAAATTTACGACCATTGCAACTGATCTCTAGCCCTGGTTTTAAAGACCGTCCCCATTCAAGAAGCTTCTCATCTTCTTTAGAGAACATCACACATCCTTTTAAATGAAGGGCTGTAAATAATTTTTCTAAACTTACTTTATGTGTGAAGTTCGTGTTGTTATTTAAATTTTCAAAGACTTCTATAAAACGTCTTAAAGCTTTATCAAAGGTGCGTATAGTGACATTGCACTTATTTTTGTTAAGTTTACGGATGATTCTTTTTAATTCTCTTTTTTCTATGTAATTTGGCTCTTGAGCACTTGCTAATTTAAAAAAGAGTGAGAGTGGGAGAATCTCTTCAAGGAGTGTTTCGTAAGTGATAATTTTATAAAATCGACGTAAGGAAGTTGTTTTTTTACTGAATTGTAAACAAAAGAATAATTTTGAGAGGGATTTGTCTTTTTCACATTGATTTTTGATCCATTTTACAACTCGTGTAGACTCGGGAGTTTTAAGGAATTGTGCCCATTGACATGTTGCAGATTGCCACTTTATTAGCGTTAATCGACTTTTTTGAAAATGAGTCTCAATTAAAGAATCTTTGATTTGTGTGTCTTTCAAAACTTCAGTATAATTGATTTGAGCTCCGAGAGCCTTCTTTCGTAAATCAAAAAAGAGTTCTTGCGTATATTTAATGGCTGATTGTAGTTTTATTTGTTTTGCTTCTGGGTATCCAAAATAGGGAGTCATGTTGTATACAATCGACCAAAAGTATCCGATATAGCTCTGGTTTGGATTGTAAAGATAAGTTCCACTCCAGTTTGCAACGAGTTCGCTTGGCTGGGGATGGGCCGGGTCCTGCATTTGTTGATCATAGGCGAGGTCAGAGAGTCTTCGAAGATTATTTTCAAGATAGTCAAAAGTCACAATGTTTTCTCCTTCAAATTTAATAGATGATAAAAAGAGTCTGGTAAAGGTGAAGTAAAACGCAAAGATTTACCTGTTAAAGGATGGATAAACCCAAGAGTATGTGCATGTAGAGCTAGGCGTTTAATCGGATTGCATTTGGAGCCGTACTTTTTATCACCAACGATGGGATATCCTGCTTCTTGGCAGTGCACGCGGATCTGATTTTTTTTGCCTGTTTCAAGAGTGAGTTCCAGTAAAGTATATCCTTTACTTTTAGTTTTTACATTGAAATGTGTGACGGCAAGCTCTCCTTTAGAAGGATCTTGGGTTACTCTAACGATATAATTGGGATCGTCGTATAGATAACTTTGCCAAGTCCCTTTTTGTTCAGGGAAAGCTCCTTCAACAATAGCTATATAGCGTCTTTCGATATCATGTTTTTCGAAGATTTTTTTTAATTTTTCAAGAGCTTGTTCATTTAGAGCAAAGAGCATAACGCCGGATGTGTCTTGGTCAAGACGGTGAACGACGTGTACTGTTCGCGGATAGTATTTGCGCTTTAGATAAGCAAATGCTGTTTCGGTCTTTTCAAAAGCAGTGGAAACACTTAGAAGTCCGACAGGTTTTTCTATGACCACAAAGGAATCGTCACTGTAGAGGATAGGAAAAGTGTTTTCGACTAAACGAGTTTTTGAAGAAATGGAAATCAGTTGCCCTTTGGCAATTTTGCACTTTAGAGATTTTGCTGTTGATCCATCGACAGAAATGCGTCCGGAAGAGACCCAAGAGCGAAGGGTGGACTTGGAACTATCTGGAAAAAGGGTTGCAAGAGCCTCTAAAAGCTCTAAATCATCGGGACAGGAATAGTCTTGGCTCATTTAATATTTCGGGAGTTAGAGATAATCGATAAAAAATATTCATGCAAAGCGGTATTTTTTAAACTTAGCTCTGAATGAAAAGTGGCTCCTAAATGAAGGCCTTGACGTACAAGAACAGGTTCTTCCCCATGCGTAGCAAGAATTTTAACGTCTGGACCGCAATGTTTAATGCGTGGAGCTCTTATAAAAAAAGCGTGAGTTGTGCAGGATAACGATGAAATCTTTATTTCAGTAGCAAATGATTCGATTTGGCGCCCATAAGCATTTCTTTCTATGACAATATCTAGTAATCCTAAAGAGGGTGTAGGTGGATTTAGGACTTCTTTACTCATCAAAATGATTCCCGCGCAAGTTCCAAAAATCGGCTTTGTTTTTGCAAATTCCAACAATGGTTCTACGAGTTCAATGTAATGGAGCTGTCGAAGTATTGTTGTGGATTCACCCCCTGGAATGATCAAACCATTGCAAAAAAGCAATTCTTCCGGTGTGCGCACTTGTAGTGTGGCGATTCCTAGGGATTTTAAAACTTCCTGGTGTTTAGCAAAAGCTCCTTGCAAGGCTAATACGCCAACTGTTAGAGGTGGATGAGTGGACATTGTGCCTTACCATCCTCGTTGAGCAAGCAATTCTTCTCTTCCAAGGTGTTGGATGTCGATCCCTTTCATAGCATCGAGGAGTCCCATGGAAATTTTTGCAAGCATTTCAGGATCGTTATAATAGGTGACTGCTGCGACGATCGCCTTGGCTCTTTTCACAGGGTCTGCGGATTTAAATATGCCGGAGCCAACAAAGATACTTTCAGCTCCAAGTTGCATCATGAGAGCTGCATCAGCAGGAGTCGCGATCCCTCCGGCTGCAAAATTTGGTACGGGGAGTCGGCCGCTTTTGGCTATTAGCACAACAAGTTCGTAAGGAGCACCCATTCGCTTAGCTTCTGCCATTAATTCTGAGTGATCGAGAGAAGCAAGACGTCGGATATCGCGATTGATTGCGCGCATATGACGCACTGCTTCGACAACATTTCCTGTTCCGGCTTCTCCTTTGGTGCGGATCATCGCAGCGCCTTCACCAATGCGTCGTAAAGCCTCTCCTAGGTCACGGGCTCCGCATACAAACGGAATGCTGAATTGGTGTTTAGAGATATGATTTTCTTCATCTGCCGGGGTGAGGACTTCGCTTTCATCGATAAAATCGACAAATAGCGCTTCGAGGATTTGAGCTTCAACAAAGTGACCTATGCGACATTTTGCCATCACAGGAATAGACACAGCCTCTTGAATAGTTTGAATGAGCTCAGGATTAGACATCCGTGCCATCCCGCCTTCTGAGCGAATATCTGAAGGAATCCTTTCAAGAGCCATCACGGCAGCAGCGCCTGCCTCTTCTGCGATTTTAGCTTGATCTGCATTGGTGACATCCATGATCACGCCACCTTTAAGCATCTCTGCAAGACCGATTTTGACTTCGAAAGATCCCTTTTCAATGAGATGTTTGGTTTTATGTTGCATCGACTTTCCTTTATAGTGCTATCTGAAGTTTTTATTTTCAGCCATTTTACTTTTTACAAGAGATCTTAGAGCGTCTGCGCGATCTGTTTTTTCCCAAGTAAATTCAGATTCATGACGTCCAAAATGTCCTCCAAACGCAGTCTTTTGATATATTCGGACGACAAAGATCTAACATTTTAAGAATACCGCCAGGAGAGAGATCAAAAAGTTCTAAGATAGCAGCTGACAAATATTGATCTGGAAACTGTCCAGTTCCAAAAGTGTCAATTTTAATTGAGATAGGCTGGGACATCCCAATCGCATAAGAAACTTGAATTTCACAACGGGAGGCTAATTTAGCGGCTACAACGTTTTTAGCAACATAACGTGCGGCGTAACTTGCAGAACGGTCCACTTTAGTTGGATCTTTTCCGGAGAAAGCTCCTCCGCCGTGACGTCCCATGCCTCCATATGTGTCTACAATGATTTTTCTGCCCGTCAGTCCGCAATCAGCTGCCGGACCACCAATGGTAAAACGACCTGTTGGATTAATATAAAAAAGAGTTTTATCGTCGATGAGTTCTTGAGGAACAACATTTTTTACCAATCGAATCATATCTTCATGCAAGACTTTTTGGTCGATATCGTCTGAGTGTTGAGCAGATAAAACAACAGTATGCACTCGTAAAGGGCGGTGGTCTGCGCTGTACTCGATTGTGATTTGGGTTTTAGCATCTGGACCTAAATAGGGTAGAGTCTTTGCTCTTCTGACATTGTCCAATTCTCTGACGATTTGATGTGAAAGCATAATCGGTAAAGGCATGAGCTCCGGGGTATCTTCACATGCAAAACCAAACATCAGTCCCTGATCGCCTGCGCCCAATTCCTTTGAATCGCTAGCTCTTTCGTCAACTCCTAAGGAAATATCGGGGATTGTTTATTAATCGAGACATGATTCCGCATGAGCGGCAATCTAAACCTAAGCGAGCATCCGTATAGCCTATATGTTCGAGCGTTTGACGCACAATAGCCTGGAAATTTAAATGAGCTTTGGTAGTAATCTCTCCGGCGACAATGATGACCCCCGGACAAACAAGGACTTCGCAGGCAACTCTAGAAAGAGGGTCGTCAGTTAGAGCTGCATCTACAACTGCATCGGATATTTGGTCGGCAACTTTATCCGGATGTCCAATGGCGACAGATTCGGAAGTAAATAAATATGTAGGCATTATCAATTAACCATGGTGCAGATTTAATGGTATAAGCAAATATAGGCTGATGTTAGTGGAACTTAATATATGTTGCAATAGGAAAAAAGTAAGGACAATAATTTCTGTAGACAGCAAGGACGGCAAGGACAGCAAGGACAACAAGGACAACAAGGACAACAGAGATGACATGAAAGATAATTCAAAAATTTATGAGGACGGATCTATGTCGTTGCCTTGTTGTCCTTTTTGTCCTTTTCGTCCTTTTCGTCCTTGCCGTCCTTGCAACTTATTTCTGTAGAGCTTGGTTTCTCTTATTTGCCATTTTCTCAGCAGCTATCTTAACAGCTAAGTTTTTATCAGAAATGGCACACTTAGTGGTTCCTTTGCATTTTCCTTTTCCGGCACAGTCATTTGTTTCAGTTTTGCAAGCATTTTCTCCACTGCAGCTGTTTGTTCCACCGCAACGTTGGCTAGCTAATTTTCTAGCTAATTCTTGCCCTTCTGGAGATAGCTTTTTGTATTGTTTAATCCCTTCACTATTGAGTTGCAGAAGAAGGTCTCCTTCCGACATCAAATGGTATCCAAGATTCCCGGCATTTGCATCGGTATTCGCTGTAATCTACTTTTGAAGGATCTTCAAGAGTTGATTTTTCGTCTAAGTCGCGCGCAGCTACTGCATGATTTAGTTCCACATTTGGAAGCCACTGAATTGCATTTGCTTCCACATTTGGAAGCCACTGAATTGATTTACTCCACATTTGGAAGCCACTGAATTGCATTTACTCCCACATTTCGAAGCTATGAATTGCATTTCCCCAATTCGAAGCTACGGTTGCATTTGCTTCCGCAACTACACGCAAAAGCTTCGAACGAAAGTTTGTTAGATTTTCTAATGTAAGAATCGTTTTTTCGTTTCCAAAAGCAGCAGAAGGTGTGCTAAGAAGAAATCCATTAGTTAAACCTAGGAGGGCTAATTGTTTTATGTTTGTTTTTTTCATAAAATATGTCCTTTTATAGATTTGTTTAAATTATCAAAAAGATGGTCATACTTTGGAATATAAAGTTCCAAATATAACCATTCGTTATATTATTGAGGTAATGTTATTATTGAGAGTGCTATTTCGTTTTTCAGCCATTTTTCTTGAGCTACTTTGACAGCTGTGTTTTTATCTGTAAAAGGACCTGGAGACTTACCTTTGCAGCCATTTTTACCAGCGCAAGAGTTTTCAGCATTTTTGCAAGATCCTAGACCTTTACAATCATTTTTACCTTTACAATCTTGATTAGCAAGCTTAATAGCCAAAGCTTTACCTTCAGGTGTTAGAGAATGGAATCTGGCTTTTCCTTGTGCGTTTAGTTGAGATGATAGATTTTTATCATCTATATAAACTTTTGCTGTTCGTGGAGTTGTTATAGTCTCATTTTCAGCCACAAGTTTGTTTTTGTTACCTTCAGTAGTGATTTAGGATTTACATCATTGTAAGGGTTGTTTGCTGGAGCATCAGCATAATAAAATCTATCTTCGTTATTTTGAGTAGGTTTTGAAGCTCCACAACTTTGCGCAGTTGACTGATTATTGAAACTGGAATCTCTGAATTCTTTAGAAGCTCCACAACTTTGTGCAGTTGCTGGATTATTGAATCCTTCGGATTTACCACCACATCCTTGAGATATTTGTTGACCTTTTCCAGATCCACGTTCTCCACCTTGAGCACAGGATTGGGTTGGTGATCCATCAGAACGCATTCCACCACCACTACAGCTTTGTGAGATGAATTGACCAGAGCCAGATCCACGTTGTCCTTCGGATTGATTTGGTGACCCATCAGAACGCATGTCAGATCTACCAGCACATCCTGTAGATATTTGTTGACCTCTTCCAGATCCGCGTTCTCCACCCTGAGCACAGGATTGAGTTGGTGATCCATCAGAACGCATATCAGATCTGCCAGCACATCCTGTAGATATTTGTTGACCTTGTGGAATGCTTGCTCCGCATCCAGCAGCTAAGATAGAGCCATAAGAACCATTTAGAGATGTGGCGTTGGCCTCTGCTCCTAAGAATAGTAGACCTCCGGTTAATCCCATTAAAGCAAGCTTTTTAAATTTGTTGTCTTCCATAATTTTCCTCAAACTTTTTTTTTTGATTCTGAGTTCTCGGCAGCCCACTATATCCGCAGAGACTTCTTCTATTTTTGGGGTAACATACTTTCTATTTATGACTCAAGTTTTTTTTATGATGATATTTTGTTATCAGGCGTTTGCGTGCTTTGGACATGGTTACAAAAATTCTTTGTCCATTACAACGGCATGGGCGAAAATAGCCATTTTTTTCCGGTTTTCGCCAAGTATATGTCTATACCTGGCGAAAATTGCTATTTTTATCGTGTTTTCGCGGCTATCTGGAATTGATTTTTTGAGTGATTGGGTATACAACTAGGGATGAGGTGTTATGGCAAGAATTGTTATTACTTTTTTACCGGGCCCATAATGCCAAAAAATTCTGTAAGCCCCTGGTGTTTTATTTTGAGCGTAGGATTCGAAAACTTCTTCCCCGTTCGGGCCCTCCATCTCATCATATTTATGAGTATTTAATGAAGGATGCTTGAGGTTTGTACTCATGAGCTTTAAACTTTTGAGAACCGCTTTTTTAGCTATTTTTTTCCATTGTCAGAGGCTAAAGCCAACAAGTCATCTTCAGCATTTTCAGTATATTCAAGTTCAAATTCGTTAGTTTGCATCATTAAATATATCATCCAATTCTTCAGAGCTTATTACTCGACATTTTCTTTCTTTTGATTGCTGAATTGATTCTTTCAGCCTTTTTCTAAATCTTTCTTGCTTAAGTTCTTGAAGCCCTTTCAAAATCATTTGATGAACGAAATCTTTTATTGATAATCTAGCTTTAACGCATTCTGTTTTTAATATTAAATGCTCATTTTCAGGTATATCAAAGCTCAATCTAACCATGCTTTCTTTCATATAACCTCCTCTCTATATCTTAAGTATACAACATAACATGTTTACATGCAAATATGAAGTTTTAGCGCAGATTTTCACGAAGGTAAACGGTCACCATGGTCAATGAAAAGAGAGATTAACTCTAAATTTTCATTGTTTTTGGCCAGTTCTAAAGGCTTCATTCCATTGAATTGGATGTTTACGTCAGCTCCTTTTTTTAAGAGATCTCTGACGAGCGGAATCTGATCTTTGTTGAGCATATGACCTTCGCAAAGGCGATAAAGAGGCGTTTTGCCTTCAGCATCAAGGGCATTGATGTAGGCTCGTGCCTCAATTAAGGGAATAATAACGTTCCACATCTTCTTTGTGATGGCTAGGTGCAAAAGAGGAATGCCACTTGGGTGAGGGATCGTTGCATCCGCTCCTTTCTTTAATAGGACTATAGTATTTAGTGAGCTTTCTTTATCAATGGCTAAGTGCAGGGGAGTCTTTTTCTTAGAGTCTTTTGCATCTAAGTCTACGCCAGCTTCTATGAGAAGAGCAATACACTCAGTTGAACCCCCTTCAACAGCGCTATGGAGTGGGTAAGATGGAGGATCGTTATGAGGGGAGGCATTTGCTTCCAATAAGAGCCTAAGAATTTTTGAGTCGTGAAAATTTTGACAGGCGATGGTTAGTGGTTTAAGGCCTCGTGAGTTGGCTTTAGCAACATCTGCCCCGTGGCCCAATAATAAGCGTACAAAACCTTCATGGCCAAGTTGTGTTGCTATGCAGAGCGGAGGAGATAACTCGCCTAAGGTTAAATTTGGATCTGCTTTGTGTTGCAATAAAAGTTTCGCTATTTCAATCTGAAGATTTTCAGTTGCATTGATAAGAGCTCTTCCACCTTGATTTTTTACAAGCAGGGGTTAATTCTTTCGTAATTTTTAAATTTAAGTTAGGGGTAAAAAAAGAATTTAATATCTTATATGAATCAGAATAGGTTTCTTTATGTGAAAATAGATCAAATAGTTCTTCTGTTGAAAGGGTGAACAGATTAAGCAAGGTTCCTTCATGGTCGAATACAGTTTTACCTTTAAGCCTTTTTGAAGGAATTTCTTTTTTTATTCTAAAGTTATGAATGCAAAATTGATCTATTTCTTTATATAGGTTTATAATATGTCTTTTTGCTTCTTCAAAAGTATAACCTAGTTTCTTATTATCATCTTTTTTTCCATAACCATATTTTATAGCTCGCCGAATCAAAGCTTGATCTTTGTATTTGTTTCCGTCCTTATTTAACTGTGCAATCTTTCCTAAATCAGCTATTTCTAGCCAGTTTGTAATTTCGTTGATAATACTATCGTCTAAATTTATTGCTTTTTCGGAAACCTGAGAAAATATTTTAGGGGGCGAGATAAGGATATCAATACGTTGTTCGATATTGACAGACAAATCAGCGATCTCGGCTTTTCGCATGTTGATCTGTTCTGCGAAGTACCATTTTGTAAATAGATTTAATTTTGCAGCATTTACCATATGAATTATTTTTGGTTTCTATTGCTGTTCGACTGAAAGCTAAGTTGTTTTTACTCTAGAAATATTTAAATAATAAGGATTATTGTTCAATAAATTGTTGAAAGTGTTTAAGAATTCCTTTATGTTTTTTAACGTGCTTTTCGCAGATTCGAGGGGAGGGGTGAATAGCCCTTTGGGGTGTTCTGGGAGATTAAAAAATTGATATAAATGAAATGGGTAAAGTAGGGTTTCTGGATTCGAATATTTTTGAGGAATCTGATTTTTGAAAAAAAACTTTTGAATACGATTTAGCTTGGCATATTTAGTGTTATAGCCTTTAACCATCACTTTTGCTTTTTCTTGAAAAAGCTCATAAAGTTTACTTTCAGACATTTTGGCAAAGGGATCATCTTGTATTTCGGCTTTGTATCTAAGGTTACCATTAATGACTAAGTCAATATTATTTAAATTCAAGAGAGCAGATCCGCCGCCCGTTCCTAGCTTTGCAGAGGTTTCTCGGATATAAAATGTATTGTCTTCTGGTCTAAGGATCACATTAAAAAAATTATTTGCCTGTCTCATTATGCTTCTATTTTAAGTATTGTAAATTAGTTTGGCATACTTTGACAGTAGACCGCCTATTTAGGGCTATTTTATCAGGAAATGTAATAGATGTAAAGCTTGGTCATTTTAACTCCTAAATAATGAAATCGACTAAGGGACGAAAGGACAACAAGGACAACAAGGACGACAAGCAAGGACATATAAAATAAACGGGAAATGGTACTATCTTACATTTTTGTTGCTTGTCCTTGCTTGTCGTCCTTGTTGTCCTTTTTTCCTATACTTTATACCCTAAAAATATAATACATATAGTATAATGAAATTAAAGGTTCATTCAAGTTATAAGGTTTAAACTATGCCGTTTATAAAGGATTATGAGAACTTAATACTAATACAAGAAGGACGTCGAAATGTCATTTATACCGCATTTCGTAAAAAGATCGGAAGTTCCCGTAGTTCTTAAAGTCTTACGAATGTCGAATCCAACATTAGAGGATATAGCCCTGATTTATAATGAATTCGAGGTTAGTAAAGATCTTGTATTATCAAATATAATTAAAACATATGGTTTGAGTAGAAGAGCCAGAATGTTATGCTCTAGTCCAAGAAAATATTCAGGGAACCTTTCATTAGCAAACTATTTAAATCAATAGACCAATCAAAAATTTAACAGATTTCTACAAAATCGCTTTACAGATGATCGATGCAGTGATTGGAATCCATCGCAATAATATCATTCACAAAGATATAAAGCCTAGTAATTTTATCATCGATGCCTACGACGATGATCGTTAAGCTTACAGATTTTAATTTTGCGGTGAAACTTTCTCATGAAATTCAAGAAGCTTTACCTCCTGAAAATTAATCGGAACCCTTGCTTATATGGCCCCAGAGCAAACAGGTCGCATGAACATGAACGTGGATTATCGCAGCGATTTCTATGCTCTTGGTGTGACATTCTATGAAATGCTTAGCCGGAGAACTTCCTTTTTATTCAACGGATCCGTTTGAATTAGTCCATTCCCATATTGCAGTATCAGCCCCTGATGCTTCGGAACTCAATGTTGATATTCCCAAATCTTTAGCTAAATTGATACAAAAGCTCATGGCAAAAGACCCCTCCGAACGTTATCAAAGTGCTATTGGGATCAAGCAGGATCTTGAGGAATGCGCTAAAGGAGATGATAAAGTTATTTGCGTTAGGGCAAATGGATGTCCACGACACTTTAAATATCTCTCAAAAGATGTATGGAAGGCAAGATGAAATTAAATTTCTTTTAACCGCCTATGATCGAGTCAGCCAGGGATCCACCGAAGCATTGATGGTCCATGGATATTCTGGCATTGGAAAAACGATGTTGATTAATGAAGTGCATAAACCCATGGTCAAGCATAAAGGGTATTTCATAAGCGGAAAATGTAGTCAAATGCAACATAACATTCCCTATACAGCGATGACCCAAGCATTTAATCAATTGGTTCGGCTTATTTTGTCTGAACCGGAAGAACAGTTTGAAAAATTTAAAGAAGCAATCATCGATGCCCTTGGGGGCGTTGCACAAGTATTGATCGATTTAGTTCCCCAACTTGAACTTATCATAGGCCCTCAACCTCCTTTAGAAAAATTGCCGGCTCAAGAAACACAAAATCGGATGATGGTTTTTTTTAAACGCTTTATGGAGGTCGTAGCAACTAAAGAACATCCCTTAGTGATGTTCATCGATGATTTGCAATGGATTGACAATAGTTCTTTAAAACTCTTGGAATATATTATTACCGATGAGGACTTAAGTTACGTGTTGCTTATCGGAGCATATCGCGATAATGAAGTTGAAGGGCATCATCCTTTGCAACTTTTTTTAAAGGAAATGTCAGAACAAGAAAAAACCATTCATTCACTAAGATTAGGACCTTTGAAAGAAGCTGATTTTGAAGCTCTATTTAAAGATAGTTTTAATCGTGATGAAGAGTCCCTAAAACCATTGGTCGATCTCATCTACAAACTTACTGGAGGGAATTCTTTTTTCTGTAAGCAGGTAATTAACACGTTATATAAAGAAGGTTTTTTATTTTTTGATTATGAAAAGAGTCGATGGGATTGGAATTTGGATGGGATTAAAACGTTAAAAATTTCGGATAATGTGGTTGATCTGATGTTAGGAAAATTAGGTGAATTACCCATTGAAACTCAGTCTTTATTAAAATATGGAGCTTGTTTAGGCAATTCATTCACTGTTGAAATGTTGATGCTAGTGAGCAATCAATCGGCAAATGAAATTGCCAAAAATCTTTCTCCAGCATTCCAAAATGAATTGATCTTATTGCAAAAGCAAGGGATTAAATTTACAAATGCAATTAGCTCAGATAAATTGGCTCATCAACTTTCAAGAAATACCGTTTATCAATTCATCCATGATCGAATTCAGCAGGCAGTAGATAAGAGTATTCCATTAGATGAAAAACAGAAAATTCATCTAAGCATTGCTCGTTTACTTATTGAAAATGAACCAGAAGCTTCTGCCAAAGAATTGTTATTTGAAGTTGCAGATCATTTTAATGAAGCCCATGACTTATTAAGTGAAAAAGAGAAGTTCGATGTTGTCAATTTAAATTATAAAGCAGGTCTCAAAGCATTAGGTGCAAATGCTTACAGTTCGATGTCTAATTATCTTCGAGCTGCGCTCTCCCTGATTGATGCAAAGTGGTGGGATACACATTATGAGTTGATGTTTGGGTTGAATCGCAGCTATGCGCAAAGTCTTTATCTCACTGGAGAGGTTGGTAAAAGTGCTGAAATAACAGAAAATCTTTTACAGCTTGCTCAAAGCGCATTTGATAAAGCAGGCATTTATCGTATTCAATGTTTACAACATCAAATGAGTGCTAATCTCCCTTTGGCAGTTGATGCTGGGTTGAAAGCCCTAGAACTTCTGGGTGTTAAGATCTCGGCTCAACCTTCGAAGCTGAACGTTTGGATGAAATTTATTCAAGTGAAGGGAGCTTTCTGGAAATATCATCTCGATACACTGGATAAAGAATTGAAGGTGATGACGGATAAGAATTGGCTCGCAGTTTTTCAGATTTTGAACGAGATATTTTATTCTGCTTATTCAGTGTCCGGAAATTTGTATACCTATTTGCTGTTGGTTGCGATGCACTTAATGCTGAAACATGGCAAACCTCCAAGCGCAGGGTTATGGGTCATAGGGTATGCCTTAGCGACATTGAATTTAACAAAAAATGTGAACGATTGTTTTGCTTTGTGGGCTTGTGCAGAACGATTTATGGAGCAAGATAAGGATAAATATTCTTCTCCATATGGTTGTTGGGTGCGGGGATTTTTTTTAAATCATCTTCGTTATCCTTTCAAAGATGCGAGTGTCTATTGTCAACAAGGTATCCAAGACGCTTTGGAGTCAGGTAATTTACAGGCAGCCATATTGAATATGAGTGCTTTAGCAGGAGTGATTAGAAGTGAATCGAAGTCTTTGAAAAATTTGAGGGAAAGCCAGGGTGATACGTTGAATTATGCCCGTAAGATACATATGAAAGAAGCTGTCGATACGATGGGATTTTTGAGCTGTTTAGCCGATGTTGAGTTAGGGAGAATTCCTGCTGATAAATCCCAACTCGATTTGTATCGCAGTCTTATTTTTGGAAAAGGTCGATTTATGGAGGCGATTAGATCCATTTTAATGGGACGCTATTTTTATTTTTTGGAGTTATATGAGGCGGCATGTGCGTGTCATTTTCAATGGTATTCGGAAGAAAAAAGAATGCGTTACAATGTAAATACTCTTTCTCAAAAAACATTGGATGCCTTATCGATTGCAAGACGCATTCCTGAGTTGTCGTTCACTCAAAGGCTTCGTTATCATCATCAATTCCGCAAAATTTATAAAGACTTAAAATGGGCAGCCAAAGAGTGTCCTCAGAACTATGAACATCAATATGCAATACTTAGAGGTGTTCGTGAATCTCTTAAAGGTCGATACCAAAAAGCTATTCAGGAGTTTGAAAAAGCTGCTGATGGGGCTAAAAGAAACCGAGGATTTCTTTGGGTGGCGATAGCTAATGAGTTGGCCGGAGACTTACTCGTAAAACAAGGGCATCTTCGCTATGCTGTCGATTATATCCGTGAAGCTTGTTATTATTATGAGCATTATGGGATGAAGTTGAAAGTCGACGTGCTCGAAAAACGTTATCCCTACTGTTTTGCAAATGTAGATATGAGCTTTAATCATGGTCAAGGAGCTGAATTAGATAGAATTAGCATGATGACAATGACCACATCGTCAGCAGATCTCGATATCACATCTGTCATAAAAGCCAGCCAATCCATTTCTGAAGAGCTCGTGCCGGATAAATTGTTTGAAAAAGTATTGCATATCATGATCGAAAATGCGGGAGCTCAAAGAGCTGTGTTTATAGAGAAAGAAAAAAAACAATGGCTAGTCAACGCTTCATTTGTTCATCAAAAGGACTCTGATCGGTTTCAAGTTCATAATATTCCATTGAAGGATTACAAAGAGGTTCCACATTCCATACTGAACGTTTCCTTAAGACTAAGAGAACCTATGATTGTCAATAATGCTAAAGAAGATCCACAATATGCAGATGATCTTTATATCAGAAGTGTTGCTCCTAAATCGATTCTGTGCCTTCCCATTATTTACAAAGAAAAACGAGTGGGTTTGATTTATTTTGAAAATAATCTTACTGGAGGAGCGTTTACTGAAAAGAGAATTCATTTGCTTCGTACGTTGTCGACACAGATTGTGATTTCATTAGAAAACGCTCGCCATTTTGAGTACGTACAGTTCATGTATCGTGCGATAGATCGGTTTGTTCCGAGACGATTTTTGCAGTTACTGCAAAGAGAAAATGTGGAAGATGTGAAATTAGGAGATAGTGTTAAACGAAAAATTAGTGCCTTATTTGCTGATATTCGTGGTTTCACGACTTTAGCGGAAACCCTTACGCCAGAGCGTACAGCATTATTTTTGAATACTTATATGCGTTATATGGCACCAATTATTCGAAAAAACAAAGGATTCGTCAATCAATTTTTGGGCGATGGAATCATGGCGCTATTTCCTGAATCACCTTCAGATGCAGTTGATGCAGCTGTTGCTATGAATGAAATGCTAGCAAGCTTTAACAAAAAAATCGAAGCCGAAGGATTTGCACCCATTAGTGTTGGAATTGGGATCAACACGGGCGATGCGATGATATGCACCCTTGGAGAAGAAGAGCGTTTAGATGCAAGTGTTGTGAGTGATGCTATCAACACTGCCTCTCGCGTTGAAGGATTAAACAAGTACTATAGAACTCGGTTGCTCATTAGTGATGCTGTGTATGATCAACTGACAAATAAAAGTAAATACTTGATCAGATTAGTTGATCGAGTTGTATTAAAAGGTAAGAATAAGGCAACAGCTATTTATGAGGTATCGCGACTTCCCTCACCTGAGAATTTTCAAGATGAATTGAGTTATCTAGAGTTATTTACGAATGCATTTGCTTCGTATGAAAAGGGGGATTTTAAAAAGGCGGAAGAAGCTTTTAACCTTTGCTATAAGCAAAAGCCTGAAGATTACTTAGCAAGAATGTTTCGCGATCGATGCAGCGAGTTTCTGAAAACAGGTGTTCCGGCTGACTGGAATGGAGTGAATATTCTTTTGGAAAAATGAAAATTTTCAATAAAGTTGTTATAATCCTAGGAATTGAAGAGAAACATTTTTGATAGAAATATTTATGAATTTAAAAAATAACTTGACAAATTCACTTTAAGAAATTAATTTGAGTTTATGAGGCATAAAAGTGCCATCAGTAGTTTTCTTAATAAGTTCTTAAATAAGGAGATCATTATGAATGAATATAAAAAAATAATACCTGCTTTGTGTATATTCACTCTTTCGATTGCCCCTACTTTTAATCTTTTAGCAATTGGCGGAGCTGGAGCTGGAGGAGGTTTCGGTAACCAAGGGGGTTTAGGAAATCAAAATAATCAAAGCAACCCTAGCGGCCAAAATTATCCAGGAGAGCAAAATCAAAATAATCCAAAAACTCCAGGGAAAGTAGGAAATGAAGATAATTTTCTAAGTCAAAATTCAATGAGAAATGACGGCATGGGCGGTGGTCGAAAGATGGATAATCGAATGAATGACGACATGATGGATGATCGTATGGGAAACGATCGCATGAATGACATGGGTGAACACCACCACCACCATCAGCATGGTATGGGCAATAGTATGAATGATGACATGATGAACGATCGCATGAATGATATGGGTGGGCATCATCATAACATGGGTAATGATATAAGTGATGATAACATGGGTGATAGTGGTCGTATGCCTCATGGGAATATGAGAGGACATTAATTCAAGCCCCCTATTCCCTGATAGGGGGCTCCACAGGCAACTTTCTCTCTTTGTGTTTAATTTTTCCTATATTAATTAGTGTAGACTAAAGTTATGCTTTAAATAATAACTCCGTAGTTCTTCGTAAGTTTCAAAAGTTGGTTTTTTTATAGCATGTGACTTGACTTTTTCATTATAAAGCTCAACTGTTAGATCAAGAGGTGTGACTGTGTCTCCTTCTTTTGTTGTGATAGTAATTTTTTTTGGACTGCCATCATTTCTCATTTTCAGCCCCGTTTATTAATAAATTCCTAATATCACTATATTTTGAAACATTGCCCATTGAAGCACCCGCTTATGGTTCTAAATTTATTATATAGATATAAAGTTTTATTTGTAAAGAAAGGTTTATTTTTAATAACTACTCAAATAGTAGTTCTTATTTTAGTTGAAATGAAGTCAAACGAAATCGTATGCTTTGCTTGTGCCCTTTTACAAATTTTATACAACAAAGGAAATAGTATGAAAAAGCACATATTTACGATTCTCTCATTGACATCAGCATTGTTTGGAGCAGGTTTGCAAGCAAGCCAAGGTTGTGATGGCTTTTATGTTGGTGGTTTCGGAGGAGCCAACTTCATGCAGAAGCAGAAGCATGAAGATTTTCGTTTTAAACCAAAAACAGGGTATGTTGCCGGCGCTTCAGTAGGGTATAGATTTGCAGATATCGCTCGCGTCGAAGCTGAGTTTGCATATAGAAATAACTCTGTTGACAATGGTCATGGAAATAAGATTAAACAAAGAAACGAAACTTATTCCTACATGGCTAATGCTTATTATGACTTAGATTTAGGTTGTGACTTTACTCCATACATCGGTGGTGGTGTGGGTTATGCTCAGAATAGACAAAGAGCCGGTTCTTCTATTGCAAAAGGGTGGGAGATCACAAAGAATACAGAGGGTTTTGCTTATCAGGGAATCGCTGGAGTTAGCTATGATATATCTAGCTTATGTGAGAAGGCTTCTGTTGGTCTAGAATATAGATACTTTGCGACAAAACAAGATATTAAAGATCATTCGGTTGCTGTTGCTTTAAAAAGATATTTCTAATTTAATAACAATTCCCGTTAATTTATTAACGGGAATTGTTAGATGCTCACTCTGCGATCTGGGCTTGTGTTAGCTTAGGCAGTTCGGACTCTTCTTGAGAAAGGACCTTTTTCTCTGTCATCAGCAATAAAGTAAACCCAGCAGTCCCTAGCGCAAGCCCAATTGGAATGACTGCGATTCCATAGAGGAGAGCGTCAGAATTGCCAGCTCCGCCCATCATATTAATCACTGCTCCCATGGTTGAATGGAAAGCATAACCGAAGACCATGATGATCATATTGGCGACTGCAGTCGTTAATCCCGCAACTTCTCCGCGTACATATGTAGAGGCTTTATAAATTGCTAGAATTTGATAGGCACAGCAGGCTCCGATGATTGCAAAATTAATGCTGATAGCGGTAGTCGTCAGATGAAAAGTCAAAAGAAGCATAAAAATCATGATTAAAGCGCTACCTGCGGCGATGATGGTTCCGAGATAGCTGCCGATTTTTTCAGCGATCAAACTTAATATAGGAGCTCCGAAGCACATTCCGATAAAGATCATTGAAGGAAGGCTGGCGGCTAATGTCCCTTCGAATCCATAAATTTGTTTTAAAAATGCTGTTCCCCAGACATCGGCAAATCCTTCTAAGGGGCCTATCATCAATCCGGCAAATATACATGAACCTATGACCCGCCGATTGCTTAAAACTTCCTTAAGATCAGAAAGTGGCGTGCCTTGAGGGGTCGTTTCCATTCTAGGAATAATTAAATAAGTGACAAATGCCAGAACGATGCCCATTAAAGCAAACAATTCAACGACAGCTTCATAACCCATAGATTCTCGCATATAGCTTACGGGACCTCCGCCATAAATGGCGCCAAGAAGACCAATAGTGACTGAAAGGCTGAGCATTCGGGGAAAGCGTTCTTCGCTGAATGTCATGCGGATAATTTTAAATAATCCTAATATTGCGGCAGATGAGCCCACCCCGATCATGAATCTACCTACAATGGGGTATATCCAATAGTCAGATATAAGGAGAGGCATTAGACCGACAACATTTAGTAGAATGCAGCCTGTCATGACAATACGTGGGCCGTAACGATCTAGCATTATTCCGATAGGTAAATGTAATAATGAATAGCCGATGTAATAGATTCCGGAAAACTGACCGAAAGTTGCTGCACCAATGTCAAATTGTTGCATGATGTCGTCGATCATGATGTTAGGCATCACGCGTAAAATATATTGGTAGGCATAGAATATAGATGCTATAAGCCATACACACCATACTATTACGCGTGATTTTGAAGCCGAAGCCGGTAAAGTCATTTGAAATCCTCTTTTGAAAGATTAATACTTAAGATCAGCAAAGTCTTAAACAATTATTAATAATATTCTATAATGAACTCTGCTGAGTCTGTCAAAATAAATTTTGATGCAATAACATTATTATAGCAAGAAAATATATATTTGTCAAAGCTAATTTGCTAATGGGACATGGTTAAGGGAAAGAGAGTCACGTTGCAGTGACTCTCTTATTTCAGAACTTATGGAGACCAGTAACCGGTATCTCTTTTAAATTGCCCGCAATCTTTTGTCTTTCTTATGGCTTCATCCGCTTTTTTAGATCCATCCCATGTCACAAAAAGATAGGGTTTATAATTCAGGCGCAGTTGGCAGGAATCATCGTCTATTGCAAAATAGCTTTTTTCACGAATCCAATCCTTACTCTCTTTAGATGAGAGGTAAACATGGCATTCCTGTCCGAAAATCTCTTTCATTTTAGTACAAATGCTATCTTTAGTTCGCTTATATAATTCTATATCATCTTCTGTTTTAAGATGAAAAAAATGCCTTTCTTTTGGACAGTCTATCATTTTTGCCTGTGTTTTGATTTCTTCCATCTTGACAAATGCCGTTCCGATCACTCGGTCGACAAACGGTTCTTGCATTTGTAAAAAACGTTGTTCTCTTTCAAATTTCATTCGTTCGGCAAGCTCTGCTAAATCCGCCTTTTTTTGAGCGGACAATAGGGCTAATTGAGCCTCATTATGCTGAGACAACTGAAATAAATTAAATGTAGTATTCATACAAATCTCCTAAATTTATTGTTGATTCATTCCCAATTTCTTGATTGAGAATAAATTCATTGTATAAAAATTGGAAATTGTTTAAAAATTAATAATCCTAATAAGTCCATTAGCAGGAGTTATACCTATGGAACCTGGATTGAACTTGAATAATCTAAAGTATTTCTTCGATTCGGTAGAGACAGAGAGCATCTCAGAGGCTGCCAGAAGAAATTATGTCACGCAATCTGCGGTCAGCCAGGGGATTCAGAAACTGGAAAAAGCCTTGAAAGTCTCTCTTATTACCCATCAACGAAATTGCTTTAAGCTGACTCCAGAAGGTCAAGCGGTATTTTTATTAACACAGCAGATCTTCCGAAATCTTAAAGCCATGTCAGATGTTGCTCAAGACTTTCAGGAGATTATCTCCGGGCATATAAACCTCGCTTGTACTCAAAGCATCGCTATGAATCTTATTTCATCCAATTTTCAAAAAATGAAGAAAAAGTATCCGCAAGTGATTATGAATATGAAAATTGCGAAGATGGAAAACATTTGTCTGATGTTAAAGCGAGGGGCGATGGATATTGGCATCGTTGTGGAAAGCGAGGTTTGCGATCAATTTGACAAAATTGTCGTTCATAAGGGGTTTTTTCGAATCTATTCAAAAACCGGGTATTTTGATGAGGGGATCTATGTAGACCATGCCCATGGCTTAAATGTGGACAGGCTTTCTGAAATGTACCGCAAAAAGTTTGGGAAAGAATTGACGATCCTGCAAGAGCTGGACTCATGGCAGGTGCTTGCCAAATGCGCAGAAAGTGGAATAGGCGTCTCTTTTCTACCTGATTTTTTGTTGGATGAAAACACGAGCTTGCGCATATGCGAACAATTGCCACCGATCCCTTACAGGATTGTTGCCATTTCACCGCGGGGTGTTCACTTATCTCGCGCAACCAAAGCTTTTCTTGATCTTATCATAAATTAATGATAAATCACGCTCAGATATTATGGCAGTTCGTCTGGCTTTTTAGGAATTCAAGGTGACCTTGATTTTTAACGCAGAGCGAGACAGTTGCCTGCGTCGCTCCCTATCGGGGAATAACAAATTTTTAAAGCGCCTTGCCATTGGTGCCTGACCTGATATTCTGACATTTGCCGAAAATGATGACATAACCTCCCTGGAGGGCAAATGTCAGAATGTCAGGTCTGGAACCAAGGCCAGAACGTTACCTCTCAGAATTAAGTATCTTGTTATTAATTGAAAACGACGCTTTTTTCAGTTGCGTAAATCTTGGGGGGAATGTTCCGGCCTTGGTTCCAGACCTGACATTCTGACATTTGCCCTTTAGGAAGCAATGTTATCGCATCGGCAAATGTCAGAATATCAGGTCAGGCACCAATGGCAAGGCGCTTTGAAAATTTATCAGTCGATTTTGTTATCTAGGGCAGCTGGGACGCGGAGAGTTCGATTCTCTCCACCTCCAATCAAAATTAAGGCTTCACTTTTTGGAGTGAAGCCTTTTGTTTTTAGTGACTTACACATCAAAAATCTTATCAAGAATTTCCCCTGCGTAAAGCTCAATTACGCATAGGAAAGCCCATCTGAGGATCTGATCCATTATGTAATCACCTAGATCAAGAACTGATTAAGTCATTTTTTAGCATGTTCTTTAATAACCTCTTCCTCACTTTTCAAATTATTAGATTGCATAAATTGCTCAGGGTATCTTGTACCTGAAAATGAACCTATTGGAGCAATTTCATCTAATCTACGCAAATCTTCGGCCGTTAACTTAATCCTAGTCGCTGATAAATTTTCTTCCAAATATCCAACATGTTTAGTGCCTGGAATCGGAATAATGTTGTCCCCCTGCGCTAATACCCATGCCAAGCAAAGCTGAGCTGAAGTACACGCTTTTTCAGTTGCCATTTCCACAATCCGCCGAACAATTCTCTGATTTCTTTCCATGTGTTCTCTTTGAAAACGTGGAAACATTTTTCTACAATCACCCTTATCATAAAAATCAGATGTCCTACCCAAAGCAGTAAGATATTGACGCCCAAGTGGTGCGTATGGCACAAAAGCTATCCCTAGCTCACGGCAAACTTGCATGGTTCCATCAATTTCTGGTGTACGACTCATTAAGGAATACTCTGTCTCTACAGCAGCAATATGATGTCTTCCTTCAGTAAACCGCAATAAAGCGCTATTGGCTCTTTCTATAATTTCTTTACTAGCCTCTGATAGACCCACATAATGAATTTTGCCTTCTGCTAACAATTCAGCCATAGCATGCATGCTAGCTTCAATATCTGCCCCATCACGTGCAATACGATGTAGATAATATAAATCTATATAGCCGATCCCCAGACGAGTTAAACTATCTCTATAGCTTTCTCTAATATGCTCAGGACTATTATCTACAACTCGTTTAGTCAAATCCCCTGGATCTCTTCTTACGCCACATTTTGTCGCAAGAAAATACGTTTCTCTTGAGATCCCATACAAAAACGTACCCAGCAATCTCTCATTGTGCCCCAATCCGTATATCGCAGCGGTATCAAAAAAATTACATCCCAATTCTAAAGCTCTATTCAACGTTGCTATGCTGTCAGGTATATTTACTCGGCCATAAAATTCTGACATGCCCATACAGCCTAAACCTAAAGCAGAAACAAGAGGTCCTTTTTTGCTTAATTTTCTATGCTCCATGTGTTACGACCTCGTTGCTTCAATGCGTTTTTCTAACGACATCAGGAAATCCATTATAAAGTTATTTTTCATTTCGAAAAAAACTAGGTGATGAGAGCGAAACTTCCAAATCCAAAAAGGATTGAACCTGATATTTTATTTAACCAAATAGAAGATTTAGATGTAAATTTGTCTCTAAAAATAGATGCGATTAGGCTAAGTATAAACCACCATACAATGGAACCTAAAAATACTCCTAGAGTCGTTATTAGAGCATGACTTGCATTCGAATTTTCATGTCCTATTCCAAGCCCAGCATAAACACCTGCAAAGCTAATAATCGTCATTGGGTTAGTGAGTGTTAAGAAAAAAGTCGATAAAAATGCTCGAGAATTTGCCAAACCTACTTCTTTGTTATCCGTATCCGATGCTTTTCCAAAAAATGTTGAGATACCAAGGTAGCACAAAAATAGCGCTCCGCAAATTTGGATGTAAGCACCATGAGTTTCTAAAAATGAGCTTACGGCGGTAACTCCAAATCCTGCAAGCGCTCCATAAATCGCATCAGCACATGCAGCTCCAAGTCCCGTAATCAGTCCGCATAACATTCCAAAAGTCAGAACATTGCGTATACACAACAAACCAATGGGACCAACTGGCATGGCAATTGAGAAGCCAATCATTAATCCTTTAAAAAGGAGCTCGATAGACATAAAGCCTCATATTTTGTGTAGTTTTTTAATTGAAGATTCTTTTGATGAAGATAGAACAATGGTGGTTCTCGTTCTTGAAATTCCAGGCAGAATCTTTAAGTTCTCGTTTAAAAACTTATCTAGATGCTCAGTGTCCTTGCATCTCACTTTAAGAATATAGTCATCATCCCCTGCTACATGATGACATTCTTCAGCTTCCTCCATTTCCTCAATTGCCTTCAAAAATCCAACTATATGTTTGGGATGAGACAATGATACTGCAATGAAAGCAGTAATTGAGTAACCCAGTGATCTATAATTTAAAATTGCACCATATCTGACAATAACACCCTGTTCCTCTAAACGTTTTACGCGTTCAGCTGTTGAAGGAGCGGAAAGTCCTAAAATATGTGCAAGATCGGCCCATGTCGCCCTTCCGTTTAAAGAGAGGCGCTCAAGAATTTTATAATCTAAACCATCTAGCATATGTAACCTTTGATTAATAGGGTTTATATATATTGTACCTTATATTCAAAAGAATATCAACCAAATTTCCTTTTTAATAAAAATTCCTAAGATGTTCACTTCTTTAACACAACTTTTTTCACAAAAGTATGCTACATTTGTGAAATAAGAAGGGGTTATCAATATGCATCAAAGCATAGAAAACTTGGTAAAAAATAAAATTATCGACCATGGTCGAGGGTGGTGTTTTATGAAAATAATTTATCTTTTTTTGCTTCTTATCTTTACAGCCTGTTCTTCAGACTCAAATAAAAGATTGGATAATGTCGAGGAAATCAAAAAAGATTTTATCGCCACTATTTTAACCGAAAGCGTTTTAGATGAAGGGCCTTTTCAAATGAATTATCATTTAAGAGCCATTTTATTTTCAGATAACGTGGTGAGTCTTATGGGAGATATTTTTGTATTTGCACATCTGCCACATGGATGGACTCGCTATGAAGGTAAAACATATGTCAAAACCAATGGCTCTTTCAAAGAAATCGCATTAAATGATTTATTTCCACAACCCAGTCAAAAGGAATTTTTACGGAGCTATTGCGAAAACTTTTTCAAGCATCATGGCGATTGTAGCTACTTTCAGAGGGACTGATCCATTGTGTAATCACCTAGATCAAGAACTGATTAAGACATTTGTAGTAGATCACGAATCTCTTATTTTAGTTTTTCAACCTTATGCTGTAGGTGGATTGGCTGATGTTCCCTTTACAGTTAAAATTCCGTTCACTGAGCTAATTGGAAAATGGCAAGCAGGCAATCCACTGGAAAAGCATCTACCAATTACTAAAAATTTTCTTTCTTCATGGGATAAGGACAATTGGATCAGCGATGTCCAAGAAGATCATTCAATTGCATATCAAAAGGAGGCACAGATGCAACAAGAAACATTTTCAAAAGATTTTGGCGATGTGCAATTAAAGAAGTCAGGCATTGGACAATTTCAAGATGGCCTAGGTGTTTTTGCTAAAAGAGATTTCAAAGCAGGAGAAATTGTAATCAAATGGAATCTTAAAGCTCTAACCGAACAACAGTATCAAGATCTGTCTTTATATGAAAAAGAAAATTTTTGTCATAACCGAGAGGGTATCCAATGGCTCTACCCTGATCCTGAAAGACATGTTAACCGATTCAAAAATCCAAATGTCGTGCCAAACTTTGAAATGCAAGCAAACATTGCTTTACGAGACATTAAAAAAGGAGAGGAGTTATCCATTGCACAAGACACGATAGAGGATTTTTGATAATTTCCGCCTTTAAGCCAACAGGCAAAATTTTATACTCCGAAATGGGCGAGAAAACTTAATCTGCAAGATATGTCAAAAGATGCTCAAAAAGTTTACTCATTCCCAGAGTTGCCATTTTTCTCCCCAATCTCCTTTCTAAAGAAGAGGTTATCAAAAGGGTTTTCTTCAAACCCACGTGGCAAATCTTTTTGACTCATCGGAGTAAAACCACATTTTGAGTAAAATTTGTGTGCCGCATGAAATTTGTCAACAGTGCCTAAGATCAAAAAATCAAGCTTATGTTTTGATGCTGCCTTTAAAAGCGTATTCATCAGTTTTTGAGCGACCCCCTTACTTCTGTAGTCTTTGATTACAAAAAGTTTTTTGATTTCCCCATACTGATTGTTAATTTTTTTCAATCCTATGCTTCCAAGAATTCTTCCTTCATCATTGACGGCATACCAAAAATTATACGAATTGTTGTAATAAAATTCCTCTTCGGCTTTCAATACACCGGAATTAGTTTCTTTTGTAATTGGAATCAAAAACTCTTTTTCTTGGATATCAGAAATCATACGCACAATTTGCTTTCTGATAGTCCTAGAAGTGGAAAGAGTGACTATTTTTATTTCTTCGCGAATTGCTCTGCTTTTTTCTAATGCCTCACCATACATGGTGATAGCACCGATGATTTGATGAATTTCTTCATCTGTTAAAAATTCAAAAGCCCCTCTAATTTTTGATTCAGAAAATACGTTGATTTTTCGGATTTCCATCCGTCCTCTATCTGTCAAAAATAAAGATTTCTCTCGCTTATCATTGCCTTCTTTAAAATTCAAGAATCCATTTTTAGCCAAAGATTTTACTAATCGAGAGATCGTAGAAATAGACATGATCAATAAACGTCCCAATTCAGAAATTGTGATTCCAGGGGATTTAGCCACTTCTATCAAAGCATGCCAATGCCCAGGAGTTTTCTGAGAGTTTTCTGGGTCTAGTTCCAACATTCCTAGCTCTCGAATTAATTTTCTTGCTGTATACCTCAATGCCTCAATTTGCTTTTCTTTCATCCATAAACTCCTTGCTTTCTACAACTATTTTAACAAATATACTTGCATATTTCAAGCTTATTTGTTAAAATCATGGGGAAAACTAAAACTAAGGATACTTATCTATGGAACCTTCCACTAATGTTCTGGCTGTGGCTTTAATTTCTCTTATTGCAGCGATCAGCCCTGGTATCGTAGGGAAGATCGATCAATATCGAATTTATGTCGACAGAGTAATGGGAGGAATTTTCATGCTGCTCGGATTCAAGATGCTTTTTATTTGATAACCCCGTTTGTCCATTTTTAGGACAATCTAATACCACTAGGAGATTAATTATGAGCGATGATAATTCAAAACAGGTACGAGCTCTATATATGGAAGATTCGCGGGACAAATTTATGACCGTGATCACAAAAGTAGGCGCCGGCGAGATCAATAAGAAGAACTACAAATGGATACAGCTTGATGAAACGATCTTTCATCCTAAAGGCGGTGGACAACCTTCTGATGAAGGTATGATTGGAGGCGTCAAGGTAGCCTATGTACATAAAGAATTTTTCGATAAAAACCACCTAGATAAATTTGAGATTTATCATTGTTTTGAAACCGACCAACCTTTCAACTTCAAAGTTGGTGATGAAGTAGAACTGCTGGTAGATGCATCCATAAGATTGCTACACTCGCGTTTACATACCGCTGGCCATGTATTGGCTGAGGCTGTAAACAAGTGTTTTCCTGAGCTCGAAGGTTATCAAGGCAACCACTACCCAAACAACAGTTATGTGAAATTCAAAATACGTGCCCCGATGCCAGTTGAAAACAAAGAAGATATCAAACAAAAAACCGAGGTAGAATTCAATTCCTGGATTGATCAAAACCTAGAGGTTGCTGAATTGTTGGACCCATCGGGCATTCGTATCGTTAAAGTCTTTAAGAATTGGTCTCCTTGTGGCGGAACCCATGTCAAGAGTTTGAAAGAAATCGGTCGAATGGAGATTTCTGATCTGTCGATAAACAAAAAAGAAGGCATAGTCACCATAAAGTATTGCTTATTGGATGAGAGTCATTGTTTTTGGAATTATAGCTCAAACTACGAAAGAGATTCATCTTTTATCTAAAAATGAATGCTGTCATTCTCTGCGCGACGTTTTTCGACCAAAACCTTGCCATTTCTTCCTCCCCCATTTTCGGATCCAAAATATGTGACTTCTAATTAAGTATGCACCCCTGATTATAACATCCAAGAACTTTTTGGAGTGCTGTGGCCCTGCCACAGCGCGTGAAGAAGGTTTAGATGATAAAGCATGCAATAAAAAAAATTTCCCTTTCGGTTGGCAAGGGTTTTGTTGTTTTACAAATCCGTTCTTGACATACATTTATGGTCTGAATGAAGCTACGAGTAGGAGGCCTGTCATAAAGCGAGACAACATCCTATAATTTTTAATTGCATACTTTATGACTAAACCTTCTTCACGCGCTGTGGCAGAGCCACAGCACTCCAAAAAGTCTTTGTATGTTATAATCAGGGGTGCATACTTAATTAGAAGTCACATATTTTGGATCCGGCGCCGCAAGCAACTGTCTCGCTCTGCGTTTATTAACTTCAACCTCGAGGGTGGGCATTTTTATGAGTTTTTTTCTTCAATTTAGACGAAACGTGCGTATAAATAGTCGTTGTGGCCAGCGTGCTATGTCCAAGTAAAAGCTGAATTGTTTTGAGATCCATTCCATTTTCAAGCCAGTGGGTAGCAATTGTGTGACGGATCGTATGCGGTGTCGCTTTTCCAGCCAATCCACTTGCTGCAATGTAGTGTTTAAAATTACGGTCAATCGAGCGGGTTGTCAGGCGAGTGCCCAAACAATTTAAAAAAATTGCCTTAGGATCTTGTTCAGGGAGATGCCCTTCCGTTGGCAGATACCTCTCTTTGGCATTTAAATAAGAAGTGATCCAGGTAGCAGCATTTTTGGTGATCGGGACGATTCGTTCTTTTTTTCCTTTTCCTTTAAGTTTAATTAAAAGAGCAGCAGGATCAAAATTTTCACGATCTAAACCTGCTAATTCGCTGACTCGCAATCCAGAGCTATAAAACAACTCTAAAATGGTTCTATCTCTCATCCCAAGGTAGTTAGAGGTGTCCGGCTGTGAAAAAAGATGTTGTACTTGTTCGTACGTCAGGGAATGTGGTAACATTTTGTCGAATTTTGGCGTTTCGATCTCCTCTGTAGGATTTTTTGAAATGAACTTTTGGGCACAGCAGAAGGTAAAGAAAGTTCGCAAAGCACAAAGTCGGCGCGCGATCGTTCGTTTATTTTCCTTTTTATTGAAGAGAAAAGTGAGAAATTCACGAATCGTCTTTCGATCGATTGAATCCAGGATGATGAGCGAATCCTGAGGGTGCTGACATTCGTTATAAAGTTTTTGATAGTCAATTTTGCTTGGCAATTCGAGTTTAGGGATTTTGGAAAAATATTCAGATTCTAAAAAAAATTTAAGGCTATTTAAATCGATCGCATAATTGCGGATGGTGTGTTCAGAGCTATTTTTTACAGCTCTTAAGTAGTATAGAAATTGATAAACCGTGGGTATGAACATGAGCGGCTTGGTGTATTCGTGTAGGTATTGCCACTATAATTGAAATATGATTTTTCTACTTCCTAAAAAAAAGTGTTTTTTTTCTCCTTTTAACGACACAAATATGTGCTCTTAAGCTACACTTAAGGTTTAGGGGTGAGTATGATATTAACATTTTTAGATTTTTTAAAATTTCAGTTCGCGCACAAAGGGGTGTATGTTCTTTCACAGTACTCTGTGAGAATGATTCTTGCTGCGTTAACATCTTTGCTGTTGGTGATTTTTTTAGGGCCTTGGTTTATTCGAGTTGTCGGAAAGATAAAAAATACCCAACCTGCACGTACTGAAGACTGTCCGGCACTGAAACAGATGCATCAGGTTAAAAGAGGGACTCCGAAGATGGGAGGAGTATTGATTCTCTTTTCAATGTTAATCGCTATGTTGTTGTGGATGGATCTCACTCACATTTTTACGCTCATCTTATTTTTGACGACTTTGGTTTTTGGCCTCTTGGGTGCTTCTGATGACTATCTGAAGCTTAAATATAGCAACAATAAGGGGATTTCAGCGAAGAAGAAGCTCCTTTGCCAAGCTGTTGTTTCAAGTTTCCTTGCATTTTATCTTTTATCCCCTGTTGCTTCTGAAACAATTTCGGCAGGGACTTGGTTCCAGGCACCAACGATTAAAGAACAGATTGTGCAAAATGTTGAGAAGGTTGGGGGAAGCAATGAAGTCGACGAACAACTTATACAACATCAACAGTTAACCCTAAGAGAATATGCTTCTCGATTCTATGTCCCTTTTTTAAAAGAGCCCCTATTTGTTCTTTCAGGCGTATTTCTATTGCTTGCTCCTCTGCTCATTATTTTTGTAGTTGCCGGTTCCTCGAATGCAGTGAATTTGACTGATGGCCTCGATGGCCTTGCTACGGGTTGTTTGATTATGGTTTCGAGTTGTTTAGCGCTTTTTGCTTTTGTTTCTAATCATCTAGACCTCTCGGGGTATTTGAACATCTTGTATGTTGAAGGAAGTGGAGAAATTGCGATCTATCTAAGTGCCTTAGTGGGTGCATGTATTGGTTTTCTGTGGTATAATGGTCATCCGGCGCAGATTATTATGGGGGATACGGGGTCGCTCGCATTAGGCGGGATTATAGGCGTTGCAGCAGTCCTTTTAAAACGAGAAGCTCTTCTAGGACTTGTTGGGGGAGTGTTTGTTGTGGAAACTCTTTCAGTCATTGTACAGGTAATGAGTTATCGATATCGCAATAAAAAACGTATTTTTCGATGCACCCCATTGCATCATCATTTCGAATGTATTGGATGGCCAGAAAGTAAAGTCGTAATTCGATTTTGGATCGTAGGGCTCCTTTTGGCAATAATTGGAATGTCATCATTAAAATTTCAATAAATAAGACGAAGAATGAATTTAGATTTACAAGGACAATCAGTTTTAATTATCGGTCTTGGCATTAGTGGAAAGTCTGCGGCGCGTTATTTGTTAACGACAGGATCTCATGTGTGGGCTATTGATGATAAATTTTCAGCAATTAAAGCCTCTGCAGAAATATCCAAATTACAATCCGATGGATTAAAGTGTATCGAAAACCCAGAGTCCTTTGAAAAGCTTCGACTGCTCGATTTTGATTTAGTTGTTGTTTCTCCGGGTGTGCCAAAAAATCATCCATTCTATGCTTTAGCCATCCAAAAGAATGTGCCGATCATTGGTGAAATTGAGTTAGCACTGAGACAGTTTGCTAAAAAAAATTGTAAATGTATTGGTGTGACCGGAACAAATGGAAAGACAACAGTCAATTTTATGTTGGAGCACATTTTTAATGAAAATGGGATTTCGGCAAAAGCTGTGGGAAATTCAGGCATTCCTTTGACATCACTGCTACTCGATTCATCTGTACCTATGCCGGAGATTTTAGCTATTGAACTGAGTTCATTTCAGCTAGAAACATTGCAGACTCCTATTTTAGATGCAGCTGTTTTGTTGAACATTACTCCGGATCACTTAGATCGCTATGCTTCTATGGTGGAGTATGCCGAAGCTAAAGCCCATATTTTTGCTTGTGTCAAATCAGATCGAATCTCTTATGTTGATGAAAATTGCTATTTAGCTTTTAAAACTATTCTGGAAAAGTATTCATTAAAGACTTATGGTTATAGACCTTCCTGCAATCTTTATTCGAATTTTGATCAAATACTTTGGAATGGCAGTATTGAATGCGCACTGCCCTTAGAGTATCAGGGGAAGGTGAGCCATGATCTTGAAAATATGTTGGCCGTATATGGCATAGGAAGAGAATTCGGTCTAGCTACTGAAAATATCATGCGAGCTTTGTTATCTTTTAAAAAGCCTCCTCATCGCTTAGAATTTGTGAAAGAAATTGAGGGAGTTACCTATATCAATGATAGCAAAGCTACAAATATTGATGCCGTGATTCGTGCTGTAGAGTCAATTCAGACTTCGATCATCCTGATTGCAGGGGGTGTTGACAAGGGGAGTCCTTATACTCCTTGGTTGGAGCCATTTGCTGGTCGCGTGAAGGCCATCTGTACAATTGGGCAGGCAGCAGAAAAAATAAAGAATGAATTGCACCATCATTTTCCAATCTATCCCTTTAAAACTTTTGATGAAGCTATCATTTTTGCTGCCGGATTGGCTCAGCCTACGGAAACCGTGCTTCTTTCTCCGGGGTGTGCAAGCTTTGATATGTTCTCAAGCTATGCCCATCGAGGGGAAACGTTTAAAACTATTATAAACAATTTAGCCTTAGGGGGGAATCCATGACCCGTCGAGATACCATCATTGTTGCTGTACTTCTAAACGCTACCGTCATCGCCATATTGTTAATGATGGCTATTACTACAGATGATGAAATCTTGCAGGTTCCTCCAGAACGCACTTTTGAATTGGCTAAAGAAGCTTTGCCCAATACAGAAGATAGGCCTTTTGAAACGATGGTCAAGAAATCAGAAGGTCCCATTGTGATTGATTTGGAAGCGATTGGATTTGACAATATGTTGAGTGATGATTTTAATTCCTCATCGGATGATCTTTTTCTCCTCGATGATGATTTGAACGGTCTTTCTCTTGAAAAACCTCTTGCACAAACATCACAAAGTTTACCTAAACCAGCTCGAGAGTCAAATGAAACCATCGTTGAAATAGTTGTCAAGAAAGGGGATAGTCTGGACAAGATTGCACGGGCAAATAATACCACAATTGAAGAGATTAAACGCGCCACTCAACTCAAAAGTGAAAAGTTATCGATTGGTCAGTTGTTAAAAGTTCCTGTGGGTAGCAAAAAATCTACCTTCGTGCAGGTTGCGAACAATGATCTTGGAGCATCGACGAAGGCGGCTGTTCCAACTGAAGCAGTATATTACGTTGTAAAAAGCGGGGATAACCCCTGGAAAATTGCTAAGCAACAGCAAGTGGACATGGATGATCTTTTGCGCCTTAATCATCTCAACGAAGAGAAAGCTAGAAATTTGAAGCCTGGCGATAAGATTCGTATTCGATAAGTCATTATCTAGACTAAGGGGCTGTGCAACAATAACTTGCCAATCATACAAGTTATTATTGCTCAATCCCTAACCTTTCAGCTTTTCAGCAATAGCCCCCTGTAAAGCAGCTAAGTCTAAATTCAAAAGAGATACTTTTCTCACAGGTAGCATCTCTTCTGTTTCATTCACTTCAAATAAACTGTACTGATCTCCTAAAGGATCTGTAAAGTCTTTCCTGAACACTAAAATACGCTTACGGACTAAATAAAGAGCTAGTAAAAGCGCTTGGTTACAATTGTCAGGTATTGGATTTTGAAGAAGGGTCTTTAGATATTCTAGCGCCCTCAGTCCCTTGGTCTGAGGCATCGAAATCGATCCTCTGCGGACAGGGAGGACCCCTTTCCAGTAACATGTATAAGATTTAGATTGAATTTCTTTTGTATCATCATGCCAACAAACATTGCAATAATCAAATCTTTCGGTTTTTAAGAGCGCCGAATAATAAATGCTGCCCGGAGAAAGAAGCGCTTGGCATTCAATACAGTGATTGCAATGGCGAGGGATTTCAGGTTGAAGGAGCATACTAACTCTTACCATTATTTACATATCGAATAAAAACATCTCCTAGAGGGTATTCAGAGCCTCGTCCTCCAAAACGATCGATAATTTTCTTAGCGAGAACTTTGCCCAATTGTACTCCTTCTTGATCAAATGAATTTGTGTGCCAGATAAATCCCTGAAAAGCTACTTTATTTTCATAAAACGAAAGTAAAGCTCCTAAAGCAAAAGGAGTTAGTTTTTGTCCCAGAAGGAGGTAACTAGGTCGATTTCCTTGAAAGTTCTTATTGGGGTTATCATTTTTTTGACCGGTTGCTAAAGCAATCATTTGAGCAAACACATTAGCTAACAGCTTTTGTTGTGAAGTTGTACCATTGACAACTTGATGATTTGGGAGTTGTGGTTCTTTATAAGAGATGAATTCTAAGGGAATCGGAGTCGTTCCTTGGTGAATCAGCTGATAAAAAGAGTGCTGAGCACTTGTGCCGGGCTCCCCAAAGATGATTGGGCCTGTATCAAAAGTGACAAATCGTCCCATTTTATCGACATGCTTGCCGTTTGATTCCATGTCGAGCTGTTGGATATGTGCAGGGAATCTAGCAAGGGCTTGTGAGTAAGGGATAATGGCAACCATAGGATGATTGAGGAAATTGCGGTTCCAAATTCCAAGTAAGGCAGCAAGCAAAGGAAGATTGGTGTCTAATGACTTCGTTAAAGCAATCTTGTCCATAGCATTGGCTCCTCGCAATAGCTCCCAAAAGCTATCAAAGCCAAAAGCAAAAGCCAGTAGGACTCCGCCAACCATGCTAGTTGTCGAGTAGCGTCCTCCAATCCAATCCCACATGTAAAAAACTTCTCGATAATTATTTTTGTCATCAAGAGGGCTGCCTGGGCAAGTCACTGAAATAAAATGTCCTTTGCCATTGAGACCCACTGCTTCAAAACGTGAGCGTATAATTTCTTCATTCGTAACTGTTTCTAGAGTCGTTCCTGTTTTAGAGATGACTAGAATTAACGTCTTGGAAAGATCGCATTTTCTAATCACCAGCTCCAAAGCGTCAGGATCAATATTACTTAGAAAAGAGGCGGATCGACCGGGTTTTAAATAGGCCTGCAAAGCTTCATAATGAGCTTTGGGTCCCAATTCTGAACCTCCTATTCCAACGACAACGATATGTGCCCATCGATTTTCCTCATCGATTTTTTTGACAAAGGCCTTGAGTTTATCGATTTCTTGGGCGGCAAGCTTTGTAGCTTCTTTTGCAGATGAAGTCTCGATTGGATTTTCAAAAAAGTCTCGCGCAGCAGTGTGTAGGGCAGCTCTCTGTTCGCTAGGGTATCCTTCAATGAAGTTGACAACTTCTCCCGATTGCATTTGTTCCATTTGCTCAAAGGCGTGCGATTCAAGAGCTAATTCATAAAGAGCGTCGATGCAATTTTTGTCTATACGTTCGGTGGAGTAAAATAACGTATACCCGCAGGCATGAGCGGTGAATTGTTCGATTCTCTTAGCTGTCAGGTTATTTTCAGCTGATAAATCGTATGGAGTTTTAGCTAAGATCTTCAATTTTTGAACGGCTTTCATCTCAGAAAATGAAGCGGCAATATACTTAGAACCCATTTTGGGGTTGTTTGATGCCATGGCGACTCCTTAGTTGAGAATAATAGATAAGCCCAAATCCCAATACAATAAAAGGGATGCTTAAAATTTGGCCGGCTTGCAAATAACTTTCATCGAGGACTGTGCTTTGAGGAGCTTTAAGATATTCGAGGAAAAAGCGGGAGCCATAAATACAGATAAAGAGTACTCCAAGAATAAAACCATGGGGCCAAGATGTTTTGCGAAATTTCCATAGGCTTATTAACAAAATGAAGGTTAAGAGATAGGCAAAAGCTTCATAGAGTTGTACGGGATGGCGCGGAATCATTGTAACATAGTCCATGGGATGCCCAAAAATGACTCCCCAAGGCAGTGTCGTAGGTGTGCCCAAGATTTCTTGATTAACAAAGTTGCCGATGCGAATAAAGACAACTCCAAAAGCTGTAGGAATAGCAACTAAATCTGCCAATGCAAGAAAGGTGATTTCTGGAAATTTTTTTCGTAAATAATGGCTATAAAAGAATAGAGCCAATAGTATTCCCACGGTTCCTCCATGACTTGCAAGGCCTCCTTCCCAAATTTTGGGAATATCCAATAAGTGGTTTTGATAGTGATCCCATTGGTAAAAAAACACATGCCCTAATCGGGCTCCAACGATAGCTCCAATGATCACCCACCACAAAAGTCCATCCACGTATTTAAAACAGAGTTCCTTCATAGGTACAATACAGCCTGGTAGGATTGTTTCAAGTTGTTGTCGTTTGAATTTTGATAAGACTTCCAATATCCTCGTTTTGGCGAACGGAGTGAGTTCTCGATTGGTTTGTATAAGATGACGTGTTTGTTTGTCAAATTTTTCGTAAAATGGAGAATTTGAATCGGTTATCGTGGCGGCAAGTAGGTGTTGAATTTTTAGCCAGCTGGCGATGTCTCTATCAAGGATGTTTGGTGATCTTAGAAGCTTTTCTCTAAGGAGTGGTAATAGGATGAAGAATCCAGCAAGAACGCCTCCCATGAAAAGGAGACCATACCATTTAAGAGGATGGTTAAAATAGGGGAGTACAAAGATGTCTGGATTAGGATCCCAATAGAAATAGGCCAATAAAGCTGATTGGATATGGGAGAAAAATGTTATCATAAAAATCCTTCCAAAAAAAAACTTCTACCTTCACGTCTAAAGGTAGAAGCTTTATGTCGGAGTAGAGGGATTCGAACCCCCGACCTACTGCTCCCAAAGCAGCCGCGCTAGCCAAGCTGCGCTATACTCCGTGACTGTTATTGATGGCCTCATTCACCTTTTGGGTCAAAAATACGGTCGACTGCGAAACGCCGACTGCATTGCTTTGCTCCTCGGCAATAGCTTAGGCTATTACCTCGTCGCAAATCACCACATTCGGCATTTCTCATCTGACCGTATTTTCGACCGAAAAGGCGAACGAGGCCTTATTGATTAACGACTTAAATGTAGCAAAAGCTAAAATTGGATGCAATAGGAAATTGAGAAATTTTCATTTATGACTTTAGAAACAGTTTTAACAAGCTATTTTATTTATATCAATTTCCAAGGGGCCGCATTCTCTTGCATTTAAAACTCTCTCAGTTTAGCCTTTAATCGTTTTTAAGAATCACTTGTGGAGGATTCCATTCACCAATTAAGACTTCGTTTTTAGGCGCATAGAGTCGCATTGTAAGATTGAAAGGTCCTTTCGGTGCTGGAAGCCAATTTGTATCTTTATCAATTCTAGGGCTTTGATTAGAAATATACAAGTCTAAAGAGCCATCCTCATTGTATTTAAAGGGCATCCAACTACTAAGTGCAAATCGATTCAAATGATTTGCCACCTGATAACCTTGTGCGTCATAAAGTGTTATCGACCAAAAGGCGTTCACAGGTGGTAAGCTTTCTTTGTCGAAATGAATTACATAACTATTTACTCCATCTAAAGGATGATTCGTATTGTCAGCTAGATTAAGAGGATAGATAGCATCTTCTGGAAGGTTAGCTCCAAGACCTTCATGCGCAATAATCGCGCGTTTCAAGTAATAATTACCATAAACTCCCATCGTGTTGGTATTCATTGACCACCCATTTTCGACTTTTGCAATAGTGGGAAGTTTTAGCTTAATGAGTTTGAGACCGGATGCAGGAGCTTGAGATAACCCTTTTTTTACAACCTCAGGAGCATTGTTTAAATCAAAATTCTTTCCTTGTTCGAATCCTATTCGTTTTAGAATGGCTAAGATAGGCTCGTCCGTTATGTGTGGAGGATGCAATTTAAGTAGTTCTGAGGCATAAGCAAAAAACTTGTCGGCGGGCATTGCGTCTACTTGCTCTTTTGGCGGGGTTTTCATATCGATACTCGAATAAATCTTAGGTATAATTTGTGATGAATCTTTACCCCAATCGCTCAAAAGAGTAATCTTAAGACCTTCTTGAAGTTGGTGGACTGCATCATAATCTGCAGGGCCATCTGTTTTGATTCGTCCGATGATCCATACATATGGTGTGGGAGCTATGATGGGTTCAACACTTTCAGGTAATTGCCCCTTCCAACCTTGTGGAACTATTGCGAAATGTGCTGATTTGGTGCCCGTAGTTCTCCATCCGGGCGATGCAAAAACATCTGTCCACATATCGAGTAAAGGTAAAAGATAGTATCTCTCATTAGTATCTGGGACGGATACAATTACAGGTCCTTTGGTAAGATCAAGCCAGCTGGAAGAATAGAGCGTATCGAAATTGGGTCGTACGATGACTTTCATATCTGCAGTAGGATATTCTGATATGTTGGCAAATGTATTCATTGGGCCAAATCCTGGAATTTTCCCGGATTCTACGTTAGTCATTTGTTGACGCGTGATATCCATCGTTACTAGTGGATAAAAATAGAGATAAGCAGATAAACCGATATCGTATGCTTCCTTTTCGGAGATTTCCTTAACTTTAATTGTTGAGGCAAACAGCACCGGTATAAAGCTTAAGAAAAGACATAAAGTAGACATTTTCATACTACCTCCTCACATTACTTTTTCTCATTTATTTACCATAATTTCATTAATGGAAAGGGTTTTTTTTAAGAAAAATATGTGATACAGTTATTTGAGAAAAGCATCGAAAACCACAGGTTTTTGATGATTTTTCGCAGCCAGCGTGCTATTGAGCAGAATGTGTAGGGAGATTATGTTCGAAAGTTAGATAGAGCTTAATTTTTGGTATTCTGCTATTGTCTTATACAATCAAACATTCTTAAAAATAAGAAACACAATGATTGGAAACAAGATTGCTGAAAATGCTACAAGAGGCCTGATTAATACCCGTTCATTATTAAGAACGACGGATCCATTTAGTGGTTTACCATACGAACTACTGTGGAAAATTTTAAAGGAAATTCCAGCCCTTGGGTGCCTTGAATTGTCAACGGTTTCTAAGCATTTTAATGCAGTTTTTGAGGATGATTTATTTTGGAAGAATAAATCGATTAAATTATATTCAAAAAAAAAGCGCTTCGCAATGCGTTCTAGATTAATTTTTTCTGTTTGCAACGAAATAGCTAAAATAAAGGGATTCATGCATGATAGTATGGTCTCTGATTTTGATGAGCACCTTAAGCGTACAAAGTATGAACTTCTTTTTTTTGATCAGCCGGAGCCAGAACAAACTTTTAAGTTTTTGTCATATCTTTCAGAAGAAAAAGCAAGTTGTTACAGATTATGTCAACTATTAAAACATGTTAATAAAAAATTGTGGAGTAATAAAGATTTTATTATGCAAATCTTGTCTTTAAAATCTGTGAGTGATCAAATCGTAAAATACATAGACAAAGAATTTTGGAATGATAGAGAGTTTATTTTATGTGTGTTGCCCATGACGTCATGTCTAAGCAATATTGAGAAATATTTGCCGGTTCATATTTTGAAAGATAAGTCATTTATTATAAAATATGTTTCTTTAGTTGCATCGCCATTTTACATATTAGAAAGAATAAACAAAATGAATGAGAGTGACCAGTTTTGGTCTGATAGAGATTTTACTTTACAGTTAGCCCCTTATTGTCGATTGAAATGTTTGCCAAAAAGTCTTCAGTTCCTAGAAAACCAAATGAGTTAAGGATTTGGTTTTCATCAAAAGGGAATTGCTAGTATGCCGTGTATTTCCTTTGAATAAAATGTAGCCTTTTGTTAAAATAATGTATACAAAATTATGGAAGAATAAAAATTTTATAGTACGATTAGGGTCTTTAAAGAATATAAATTTTAATTTGTTTTTAAAATTCATCGACGAAGAATGTTGGAAGGATAGAAATTTCATTTTTAAATTAATACCCTTAGTCCCAATACACCACTTATCAAGAATTTTTCTGGGTGAGCAAGCAATTAGTCATTTATTGCAGAATGTGTTTCTTTAGCTTCTAAGAACGATGCATGGGAATTGTTAAAATGGGTTAATAGTAAAAATATTTTTGAAAAGCCAATAATGATAAAGCTAATAAATATTTATTTTTTGATTCCTGATAAGAATTGCGCAAATTGTAGGTCATCATTCAACACTAAATAGGTAGGACAATGATTGAAATTGAAAATTTTATGGTAAATGAATTCAGTACCACTCCTGTATCGGGGACTGAATTGGCCTTTGAATTAATTTTAAACGAGATTTCACCTTCTGAATGTCTTGCATTGTCAACGATTTCTAAGAATATCAACGCTATGATTGATAATAATTCATTTTGGTCGAAGAGATCGACTAAATTGCATCCGATAGAGGGTTTATCAATGCGTTCTCAACTCATTTTCTCTCTTTGCGTCGAGTTTTCTGTGGTGCAAAGTTTTTTAGTTGGTGGTTTAAGAGATGATTTTCAAGACTACCTACAGGGGAAAAAACATAAACTTCTTTTTTTAGACCAATCAGATTCCTATTTCAATTTCAAGGTTTTGTCTAAAATTTCAAAGAAGGAAAGCATCAATTTTCATCGGTTAAATCAAATTTTAAAACTAATTAATGCCGAACTGTGGAAGAAGAAAACTTTCATTTTACAAGTATTGTCTGCAGAGTCTTTATTTGGTGAAATTTTAATGTATATTGATAAAGAACTTTGGAATGATAAAGATTTTATTTTACGTGTTTTACCTTTGGTTCCAGAATACTGTTCTATTGAGCAATTCTTGCCAAGAAATGTTTTAATTGATAAACCATTTATTATAAAATATGTTTCATTAGTTAAATCCCCGTGCCACATATTAAAAATAATAAATCAAATTAATGAATGCAAGGAATTTTGGAATGATAAAGATTTTGTTTTAGGAGTGCTTTCATATGATAATTTAATTGCTTATTTGCCTGAAAGATTTTTGAGTGATGCGAAGTTTATCGGTGAATTTATTTCTTTAGCTTCTCGGGAGCATGCCTATAATTTGTTAAAAATTGTTACTGAAAAAATCGAAATTGAAAAATCAATCAATAAAGAATGTATATATCCTTACGGTGAAAAGATAATGAATCTTTACTGTTTGAGGTTTAGTCATTTTGATAGCCGTTATAATGATCTGATGAGAAGACTTCAATTAGATCCTTCCAATCATCAAATGACGGCGCTAGGAATAAGTAAACTTAATAGTGCTCAGAAAGAAATGTTCATTCAACAAATAAAGTCATCTATATGTATTGCTCATAATTTTTCTTAGTATTTAGCGTTAGTCTACTATTATTTTAAGATTTCTCCTTGCCAAAGCATCCCTAGGAAAATGTTCCAGGGCATAATTTCAATAGTCTGTCCGTTGGGTGAAATCAGTTTTCTAGACCGTGGTATATTACAGACTACAATAGCTTTTCTTGGCGTATATTCACTTTGGAAGGCTATTAGTCCATGTATGTCGTTGTTATTGATTGTTTTGCTAATTTTAACTTCTATAGCGATTTCTGCGTTGCCAAGAATGAAATCTACTTCTAAACCGTTATTTGTTCTCCAAAAGTGAATATCGAATTCACATTCGTTGAGAGATTTATAAGCCCATAATTCCATTAAAATATAATTTTCAAAAGCATTTCCTGCTTCTATTCCCTTTAGTTCAAGAAGTGTTCTTTTTTGGAGTTGATTTACAATACCAACATCGAAGAAGTAAAATTTTGGACTTGAGACGAGATCTTCTCGCTTAATTTTTTGTTTATAGGGATAGAGATAATAACCTACCAGAGTATCAACAAGGATTTGGTAATATTCTTTAATTGTTTTGGAATCGACGCTACAGTCTCTAGCAATGTTTGCATAATTTAATGTTTCTCCAGCTGAAAAGGCTGCAACATCAAGAAATTGAGCAAATGATCGTAAATTTCTGACCAGACCCTCTGCCTTAATTTCTTCTTTTAAATAATCGTTAACATAGGACTTAATGGTTTTACTCCAATGCTTAGCAGAATAGTGCGAAGGGATAAGCCCATAATTTAAAGCATGTAGTAGGTTAAAATCTTTAATTTCTGGGTAGACAAGAGGGAAGAATTCATAGCGCCACGCTCTTCCTCCTAAGAGATTAATTCCTTCTTTTTTTAATTTACGTGCACTAGAACCACACAGGATAAAGTAGGCTGAGGAATTTTCTATTAACCAATGGACTTCATCAAGTAAAATGGGGATTTTTTGAATTTCATCGATGATGATTGGATAACTTAAAGTTTCTTCATTTAGGGCTAAAATTTCTTCACGTAGTAGATGCGGAGATTTAAGTAATCGAAAATATAGATCTGTTTCAAGAAGGTCATAGTAGATTGAATTTGGGAAATGTCGTTTAAGATAAAAAGATTTTCCTGTTTTACGAGCTCCCCAAAGAAAAGTTGATTGTCCTTTTGGCAAATGCATTTGTAAATGACGTGTGTACTCAGTTTCAAGGTGTTTCATAAAGAGTGCCTTTTCTAAAATATGGATCTCTACTCCAGATTTTAACGGAAAATCAGGAATTTATTCCAGATATTTAGAACAAATGATCTTCTCCAATAATTTTAAAGGAGACAATGGTGGATTTTCTGCCAAACCTTGATGATAAATAACCGTGGAGGGAGTCAATGCGGGTAAGGTATTGGCTTCTATCACGATCATTTTTTCCGAAAAGCGATTAAAGAAAATGTCTAGCCGTGCATAATTTTGGATTCCTAAGGCCTGAGCAGCTTTGATGGCTAATCGTTTAATTTTCTGAACTGCACCATCTGAAATAATCTCTTCTGGTGGTGGCGTGAGATTGATTCCGGTGCCTCCCTGAAATTTCTCCTCAACGCTAAGCACAGCCCCTTCTGCCAAAGTAATACTAGGATTTAAAGCATAGTAGATGTTTCGTTGTTCGAGAATACCGATAGTGAGTTCTATCCATCCTTGTTTTGAAAGATGTTGAATTTCTCCCTGTTTGATATTCATTTCATCAGTTTCAATATAGGGCTCTAAAATAAAGTCTCCAGACAAAGAAGAGGGCATTTCAATAGGATTTTCTTGTTTAGTGAATGTGTGGGGTGGAATAGTAGAGGATTTTTCACGTAGCAAGCAACTATAGGTCCACAAATCTTTGGCTGATTCCAATAAAGCAATCCCTGCCGAGCATCCATCAAAACGAGGTTTAATGATGAGTTGATGTGTTTGTAAATTCTTTGTCCAGGTTTTCCAATAGGCTTCCCAATCCTCTAAGCTGTTGTTTTGAAAATCAACAAAATTTAGGTTTTTTTTGGGCAAAGTCAGAAGATCTGGATCTTTAATTGATGCAATCGTATCTCCCGTTAATAGTTTATCCATGCATAAAGCAGAAGCAATCGAATTGGAACCATTATAGGGGATTTGATACCGTTCCAAAGCTGATTGAATGGTTCCATTTTCACCCTCTCCTCCGTGCATGGCAATGAAAACAAAGGCTTTTTTTTCTTGTGCTTGACGAAAGAAATCATGTTGATTCATCTGTTTAGAGGGAGGTTTGGGTTGAAGAGGTATTTCTAATCTGTTGCAAATATCTTTTAATAAATCATTCCATTGTTCGTTGTAATCGTTTTCAGAGGTACAATTGGAACAGATTTCTTCGACAGTATGATTTAGATTGTAAGCATAGGGAAGTTCCCAAATTTTGCCTTCAGGATCAAATAAAAAGGGACTAGGAGCATAGTTTTCAGATTGCAACAATTTTAGCCAGACATTAGTTCCACTCATGAGAGAGACTTGCCTTTCTGCATTGTTGTTTCCATACAGAACATAAACAGGCATTTTAGGTATAGATTCTGCAAAAACAGGTTTATGAAAAAAATGAAGACCTTGGCGGCGACAGCTATTTTTGATAAGATATTCTAATGTCTTGCGATGAGTCATTCCTAGTATTGCTGATTGCCGGAATAAAAAGCTATTTTGTTCGAGTCCACTGATTGGATTGATGTCTGTAAAGTAGAGCATTCCTTTTTCTGTTAGCCATCCATCTAAACGTACAAAATCTTGCATTTCAAAAAGGCGATAGAGTTCTTCTGCTTGGCTACAAATCTGTTTTACTGTCGACAAAGGAAAGCGTGGGGGAGTGTGATATGTGGCTTGATTAGAAGGTAAATATTTTTTTCTATAGTCAAAAATTTGATTGTTAGCATAGCTTAGATCAATTTCAGTAGGGATCAAGGCTACAGGATCTCCTTTAGCATTCGCAAACATGACAACTGTGAACTCTTTTCCAGTACAAAAAGTCTCAAGCAGAACTTCTTTGCAACTGTTGTTTGAAAAAATCGATTCAATACGTTCACAAGCTTCTTCAGAATTCGATACAGAATAAACGTTAATTGAAGAGCCTCCAAGAGTTGGTTTAACAACAGCACGTCGAAGCTGATGTTGTTCAAAAAAGTCTCTCACAAGCTTTGCAAGAGAAGCTTTATTCTCTGGTAAGAGGCGTATTTGAGGCAAAATAGGAAACCCATGGGCTCGCATGAATTCAGCTGCTAAATACTTGTTAAACATTTTCTTGCAACTGAGACTGCTATGCCCAATAAAAGGGACTCCAAAAGATTCTAAAAGTTCCTGCAGTTCTCCATCTTCTCCAAAAGCCCCATGAATGACAGGAAAGACAAGATCTACGTCTTTTAGCAGTTTTTTTAGAGCTGCTTCATCTAAGAGATCTTTTGAACGATTTAATTTGAAATCAAAATCAGCAGGTGTATTGGAATAGAGTTGTGCGGGTGAAATTAGATAAAACTGTTTACGCCAATCGACAAAAAGTGGAATAATTTCAACAGATGGACCACCTAAGTGATCCATCACTGAACGTGCAGAATTGAGGGAAATTCCACGCTCTGGAGAGGGGCCTCCGCAAATGACTGCAAGTTTAAAAGGAACAGACGTCGTAACGCTCATTTCCTTATACTCCTCATAAAGCTGAATCTAGATAATGCGGTTTGATCGGCTGCCCGGTAACAGCGTTGAAGTCAACAGTGCGCACAGAGCCATCTTGATTAAGAATGTCAATGCTGTAAATAGGTAAATAAATAGCTTCTTGCGTTCGAATCGTAAAATCTTGCCCAAAAGCAGCTTGTGAGATCTTTTCGATTTGGCTAGGAGAATAATGTCTCGAAACCTTTTGCGAATGGTTGTAAGGTTTTGACACAATGGATTGGCTTATTTTTGTCTGAGGAGTCACTAGAAGACGTGGATTTTGGAAATGCAATTGTATTTCATTTCCCTTTTGCACGATCAAATGTTTCTCTTTAGCATTTTCAAGCCAAGAAACCAATAAATCCTCTTCCACCTGCAATTCTTTTTGCAGCTGTTCGATTGTTAATTTACCTTTGGCTTTTTCTAAGGTGTTAAGAATTTTAAAATCATTTCGATTGGCTTGTGCATTGATAGCGTCCTCAAAACCATGAGTCGTCTCCCAAGTGTGGCAGTCGATGACCATTTCGCCGTTGACTAAGCTCCAAAGAAGGGTTCCTTCTTTAGTTTTTTTATCTGGCGTACTATACTTAACATTGAAAAGGACATGGGGGTAAAAATGAAGATCAGCCTTTTGGAAGGTGCGTTCATTGTCACTTAATAGTTCTTTACGATACTGATCCATGATATTTTCAGCGGAGTATCGCACTTCGAGAGTTTTAATTTCGCCATTATCAACGTATTGTCTGATGGCTGCTTCCATGTTTGGATTTGCCTCCCAAAAGGAATAAGCGGCAAATCCAATTCCACCACAGAGAACAGCAATAATCAGTGGCTTCATTAAAGCATTTCCTCCTGTTGAGCCCTTAGATTTCTTTGATAATTTCATGGTACTGGTTCTCTTAATCTTTCATCGAAAGGAGGAATTCAACATTGCTACTTGTTTTTTTCAGGCGTCCCAGGAATAAATTCATGGCATCGCCAGGAGCTAAGTCTGCTAAGGCTTCACGTAGGAGGTAGATTTTTTCTAGCTCGTTAGGATGGTACAGCAGCTCCTCTTTTCGCGTTCCGCTCTTAATCACGTCGATAGCAGGGAAAGTTCGTCGATCCGCCAAGCGGCGATCGAGGACAAGTTCCATATTACCGGTTCCTTTGAACTCCTCGAAAATCACTTCGTCCATTCTGGAGCCTGTATCGATTAGAGCTGTCGCAATAATCGTGAGAGAACCACCCTGTTCGATGTTTCTGGCTGCTCCGAAAAAGTGCTTTGGCTTATGAAGCGCATTCGAGTCAATACCACCTGTCAGGATCTTCCCTGAATGGGGTTGAACCGTGTTGTAAGCTCGAGCAAGTCGGGTAATGGAATCGAGCAAAATGATGACATCATTTCCATATTCGACCAATCGACGAGCCTTTTCAAGAACCATTTCAGCAATTTGAACGTGCCTTTCCGGCGGTTCATCGAAAGTTGAAGCGATGACTTCACCTTTGACGATCCGTTGCATGTCGGTGACTTCTTCAGGTCGCTCACCAATCAGCAGCATGATCAAAGTGCTTTCAGGATTGTTCGTTGCAATAGCGTTTGCAATATTTTGGAGAAGGATTGTTTTTCCGGTTTTAGGAGGAGCAACGATCAGTCCACGTTGACCTTTACCGATGGGCGCAACGAGATCGAGGACACGCATTCCAAGGCGATCTTTTGTCGTTTCCATCACCAAGCGAGATTCAGGATAGAGCGGAGTTAAGTTTTCGAATAGAACCCGTTCTCTAGCCTTTTCAGGAGGACGACCATTGATGGTATCGACTTTAAGAAGGGCAAAATATTTTTCCTTTTCTTTCGGAGGACGGATGGTGCCGTAGAGTGTGTCCCCTTTTTTTAAGTCCAATCGTCGAATTTGTGCTGGGGATACGTAAATGTCTTCTGCTGAAGGCAAGTAGTTATAGTAAGGAGAGCGCAAGAATCCAAAACCATCGGGAAGGATTTCTAAAACCCCTTCACCGTAAAGAACTTCATCAGGATTTTCGGAGATTGCCTTTACAACTTCGAAAACGACTTGGGACTTAGTTAGAGAGCCTAAATGTTTTAGTCCAATATTTTTGGCATATACATTCAGTTGATCAATATTCATCCGTTGAATTTCAGCAATTTTGATGATTTTCTCTGGAGGTGTAGACACGTTTGAAGTGCCGGCGTTTCTCTCATATGAGTTTCTACGCGGTTCGGGCTGTTGTGCACCTTCATTTTCTGTTGATGAAGTCTCTGAAGAGTAATTTTCAGGATCCATTATAGGTCAGACTCCTGTATGGGGGGTTAGCATAGCATAAATTTTGGCTACATTTGACCTGAGCTCTTCGATCGATCCACTATTATGGATGACATAAGTTGCTTTGGCGGCCATTTCATCAGCGTTAAGTTGTCTTTTCTTCCGCTGTTCATAGTCATTTTTATTGCTAAGATTTTTTGTTTTTTCATATCTTTGTTTGCATAGCTTTTCATCTGCTATGACAGCAATTGTCTCTTGGTAATCTTTGTCCATACCTGCTTCAAATAAGAGAGGAATCTCTGCCACAAATAAACAAACAGTTTTATTGCAGCCTTGATATTCTCTTTCAATTTCATGGCGAACTTGAGGATGAATTAACTGTTCTAGGGCCTGTAATTGTACTGGGTTTTGGAAGACCTTTTTTGCAATTTTAGCACGATCAATTTGACCTTCAGAAAGAATCTCAATACCTAAAAGATCAATCACTTTTTGGCCGATTTCCGTTTCAGCCATCAGAAGGCGATGAACAATCTCATCGGCACTTATAACATAAGCACCGAATTCTTTAAGGAGTTGGCAAACGGTAGATTTACCAGATGAAAGGGGGCCTGTGACAGCTATCTTTCTCATTTCCATTCTAACATTCTTTCCAATTTTTGCCAACCATCACATCTACAATCAGTGGAACTTTAAGCTGAACAACCTCTTCCATAGATCTACGAACAATTTTTTGGACTTTATCAAGTTCAGCATCCGGAATTTCAAAAATCAATTCATCGTGAATTTGAAGCACCATCCCCGCTTGTTGAGGGGGACTAAGGGGTCGTAAAGGAAAGGGTAACTCAACAGCAATTTTAAGCATAGCCATTTTAATGAGATCAGCTGCAGTACCCTGTAGAGGAGTGTTCACTGCTAAGCGCTCAGCAGCTGTACGCAGATGGATATTTTTGCTTAAAATTTCTGGAATTTGTCGCTCCCGCCCTGTTAAAGTGACTGTTTTTCCGGTTGTGCGAGCAAGTTCCTTACATCCTTCAACAAAATCTTTGACCCGTGGATAGCGTTTAAAGTACATTTCAATAAATTCAGCTGCAGTTTTAACGTCGATATTAAGTTCCTGAGAAAGCCCAAATGCTTGTTGACCATAGATGATTCCAAAATTAACAGCCTTAGCATTTTGGCGCAACTCTTTGGTTACTTGGGGTAGAGGGACATTGAAAATAATACTCGCTGTAAAGGCATGAATATCTTCATCATTTTGAAAAGCTTTTAGAAGATTTGGATCTTCGCTGAAGTGAGCCAAGAGGCGCAATTCAATTTGGGAATAATCTGCTGCTAGGTAACTCCAATGAGGATGTTGCGGGCAAAAAGCTTGCCGAATTTGACTTCCTAAACGAGTGCGGACAGGAATATTTTGTAAATTAGGATCCTGACAGCTTAAGCGTCCTGTGGCAGCAATCGATTGATTAAAAGTGCAGTGAATGCGTCCAGATTTAGGGATGATCTCTAAAGGGAGAGTTTCGACGTAGGTAGAACGCAATTTTTCCAAACCCCTATATTCTAAAAGCTTACTGGCAATAGGATATTTTTGTTGGAGAGTTTCTAAAGCTTCTGAGTCTAGACGCATTTGGCCGGTGGGAGTCTTTTTACCCGGAAGATATCTTTAGTTTTTCAAAAATGGCAATCCATTGCTTAGGTGAATTGAGATTAAACTCTTCACCAGCCAATACGAAAATGGCTTCGCGCAGTTCGGAAATTTGATGATTGATGTCTAAAGATAACGTTTTAAGAAAATTAACATCAAGGAATAGCCCATAACGCTCCATGGAGGCTAAAACCCTCGTAAGAGGAAGTTCAAGTTCATAGAAAAGTTTCGTGAAATTTCGTTCTTCAATTTGCTTTTCTAGGAGAAGTTTGAGGCGGACCGTATAGTCGACATCTTCACAACAATAGTCGCTGATTTTAGCCGGTTCTATGGCTTCGATGCTTTGGCTATTTTTACCTTTGCCAAGCAAAGAGCTGAGTTCAACTTTAACCTTGTTAAAATGTTCGAAGATGAGAGCATCCAAAGAATGTTGTCTGCTGTGCGAGTCTAGTAAGTAGGAGGCTAAAAGAGTGTCGAAACCGATAGTTGCAATATCAATGTCGTAGTGAGCCAGAACTTGCATGTGGGATTTGATATTGTGACCATAGCAAGCAATCTCTTTATCTTCTAGAAGCGGCTTGATGCCTTGTAGAACCTTATTGAGGCCTAGAGATCCATTTACAGGGATATACCAAGCCATGGCTGGGTGAGCAGCAATAGCTATTCCAACGAGCTCTGCTTTTAGAGGGAGAGGATTTGTTGTTTTAAGGTCTATGCACAAGCTTTTTTCTTGGGACATCTCACGGATCAGCTTGATCAAAGCTCTCTTCATCATCAATTAAATGGTATTTAGGTGTTAGAGTTTCGATCAAAGTGTGTTTTGAAGTGGGCAATGCAGAAATTTGTGGTTCCAGTTCTTTTAACAGGGATTTAAAGTTCATTTCTCTATAAAATTCTTGGAGTTCCGAATGTTTAGGTGTCGCTAAAGCAAAAAAGTGATTGTCTATGGGGATTTTTACAGAAGTATCTAGGGTGACGAGTTTTTTACTAAGCCTAGCCAAGTCTCCTTGGAGAATGATTGTTTCTTTTTTTTTGGCTTCTGTGATGGCTGCAGGATTATCTAAGATTGCTTCGAGGCTTCCGAACTGTAGGAGGAGTTTAGCTGCTGTCTTTGGGCCAAAGCCCGGTAAGCCCGGAACATTATCGGAGGCATCGCCGACAATGGCTAAATAATCTACAATTAGCCTTGGAGGAACACCATGAATTTCTTCAACTTGCTTGGGTCCAATGATAAGATTGTCTTTGTTTGTGTTAAGAATGGAAATGTTGTCATTGACAAGTTGACAGAGATCTTTATCACTTGAGCATAAATAAACATGAACGCCGAGTTTTTCTGTTTGGAGAGCAATAGCTCCCATAGTATCGTCGGCTTCAACTTCAGGGACGGAAAGAAAGGGGATTCCCATCAGTGTGCAAAACGTTTTGGCGCGTTCGATTTGATAGCGTAAGTCTTGAGGTGTTTCTTTACGATGGGCTTTGTATGCACTGTAAATTTCTGTACGTTTTTTGGCATTATTGGGTCCATCAAAAACGGCTATTAAATGATTCGGATTAAAGTCTTTTCGAAGTTTTGCAATAGAGCGAATGAAACCGAAAAGAGCATTGGTGGATTCACCTTTAGCGTTTGTCATGTTTTTAATGGCAAAATAAGAGCTGTAGAGGAAGCCTGAAGCGTCTACGACAAAAAGATTCTCCATGGAAAGTCACTGGTTAGGTTGTAAAAGATGATCATTTGTAAAGATGTTTAATTGTGGGGGATGCAGTCATGTTCGCTGATCGGTCATTTTTTGTCAAGATCCGAAATGTTCTATTTCTACCTCCCACTCGTCAATTGTTCGAGTGTGGCCATTAAAATTGATGCCTACTAAATATATTGGATTTCTTTGGTCTTGAAATATTTGGTAGTATTTTTTTTTAATGATTTGATCGATAGCAGCTTTTGCGTTGCTATCTAATTTAAATTCAAAAATGATGATTTTATCTTTTAATTCTAATGTTGCATCAACTCGACCCTGTTGTGTGTGAACTTCAGCATTAATTTGAAATCCAGCCAGTTTGATGATAAGATAGAAAAGGCTATGAAAATGCTTTTCTTGCCTAACATATAGATCATAGGGGATTAAAGCTAATAGTTTTTGAATGATTTCAAAAAATTCAGAATAATTCCAGGGACTTTTATACAGGTTTTCTGCAATTTCTACTAAAGATTTGCTGCATTCAACCTTAGATGTTGCAAAAGTCGTTAATAAACTTTCTGAAAACGCTTGGCTCACTTCTCGATTGGGAAATCCAAGGCTGATGGCATTAATATGCGATAACACTGATTTGATTGTTAAGTAGCCTGTTTGATACAGCAAGGGTAAAGTGGGAAGCTCTTCGAGATCAAAGGAGCTGAAACTCTGGACGCTGACATTTAATTGTTCTAAATTTGATAAATCGAAATGTCTTTTTTTGAGCAGATCAATCAAAAATGCTGGAGTTCCTGTTTCAAACCAGTGAGCAGAAAAATCTTTCGAATCTAGAAGTTTTAAGGTCGAGAAAGGATTGTAGACTAATTTTCCATTTTTGGAAAATCGATAACCATTGTACCATTCTTTGATTTTATCATAGCAATCTTCCATTGACAGCTCATTCACAGTCGCTACTTCCTGAATTTCATTTGAGAAAAAGTGTTCTAATTCTTCTCGAGTGTATCCTAGCAAGGTACTGTAATCATTTGACATTGTTAAGTCATTTAAATTATTAAGTCCGGAAAATACAGAAACCTTTGAAAATTTAGTAACACCAGTTAGAAAGACAAATCTTAGGTTTTCATCTTGTGCTTTCAAGATGGTATAAAATTCACGCAAAATTTGTCGATTTTTTTTTGCAATTTCTAAATCATCAATATTATCGAGAAGAGGTTTGTCATATTCGTCGATTAAAACAACTACTTTTTGTTTCATTGCTAATTGCTTTATGAGATTTTCAAGACAATTGGCTGCGGAGACTCCTTTCAGAGTGACATGATATGTTAAAGCTATTTCATTAAGGACTCTAATTAGATCAGTTTCAAGTTCCTCAGATGTTCGATTATTGACAGTTGACATATCCAAACGAATAATAGGATGGATCTCCCAATTCCAATCACTATTTTCTATCCATAAGTCTTTAAATAAATCACGTCTCCCTAAAAATAGAAAATATAAAGTGGAAATGAGCAAAGATTTTCCAAATCGACGTGGCCTTGAAATAAAATAAGGGTCATATCGACTCGCGAGTTGATAAATTAACTCAGTTTTATCCACATAGGTAAGTTTGTTAACAATGATTTTTTCAAAGTCTTGGATCCCTATTGGCAACTTGGCTTTTATCATAGTTTTAATGAGGTTTTTTTTATTTGTGTTGAGAATGAGATGTTGTCATTGACAAATGGTTGCTTGTAAAGATGTTTAATTGTGGGGGACGTACTCATATTCGCTGATAAGTTATTTTTTGTCAAGAGCCAATTATACCAGGCGCGGCCATAGATTGTGTTTTTTTGCGCGTCAAAGCTCCCGGGGTTGAACGATCCAAAATGACCCCATATTGCAATATTGGGTCATTTTTGATCGTTCAACCACGGGGCTTTGACGCAGCAAAAAAATACAATCTATGGCCGCGCCTTGGTATAGAGCCAAAATTCCGTATTTTCTACGGTGAAATTAAAATACGTTTGATGCTATAATTAATCTTAAAAGTCAATAAAAAGAGGAAATTAGTTATGATTATTGAAAATAATGCAGTCGTACTTATTACAGGAGCCACAGCCGGAATAGGTTTAGCGACAGCAGCATATCTTGCTGGGCGAGGATTTAAAGTATTTGGGACCTATCGTAGCAGTTCTAACATAGATGATTTAGATCAGGTAATCGCTAAAAGTCATGGCATGCTGGAAAAAGTTATGATGGATGTTACTGATGAGCATGGTGTTCGAGAAGCTGTAAAGCAGATCCTCCTACGACACAAAAAAATTGATATAGTCATCAATAATGCTGCTTATGCAATGGTTGGGACTATTGAGTCATGTACGCTTGAGCAGCAGATGCAGCTTTTTAATACCAACGTGTTTGGAGTTGCTCGTGTAATTCAAGCTGTTCTTCCTCATTTTAGAGAGCAAGGAAAAGGACAGATTATCAACATTGGAAGCGTTGTGGGTGTGACACCATTTCCGGCTCTTGAAGTTTACTCTGCTTCAAAGTTTGCTTTAGAAGGTTATACTGAATCAATGGCTGTATCTTTATCACCTTTTAATATTAAGGTAAGCATTATTGAACCTGGTGGGGTAAAAACTCAAGCTGCAACTCACCATACTCCCACTGGAGCTGCCGATCTCGGACCTGAAAATCCATACCTTGGATATCATGAAAAAGCAAACGAAACGTCTATTAAAAATCTTGCAAAGGGTAGGGAACCTGAAGAACTGGCTCAGTATATTCATGAGATTATTATGGAAGAAAAACCTAAATTGCGTTATCAGTTTACTGAATTCGCCATAAAGCAGGCAGAGTCTAGATTTAAAGATACAACAGGAAGTCTAAGCGTAGAAAAACAAATCCAAATCTTTACGGAAACAGGATTTTTTACAGGGATGTCAGGAAAAACTAAAATTTAGGTAATTGTATGAGGTCAATTTGCGATTCAGTTTCATATGTCTCTAGGCACTACAAACATGCTATTGCCAAATTGACCGATCCGTTAAAAAAATTTATGCAAATCAACGCGTTTTGGCAATATTCAATTACTAAAGATGGGCATTTTTCTATTATTAGTAATCAGCCAGAGATGGTGGAATTTTTTTGGGATCAGAAACTTTATTTAGGACATCCTCTTTTACGAAAGTCTGGTTTTTATCCTAATGGATATTATTTTCCTCATTTAAAACCCACTCCAGAATATCAGCGCACTCAAGGCAAGATGCGAGAAAAACAATTTTTGGATCAACTGGTTATTATTTTTCGCCAAGGTAAAAGTGAATTATCTGCTTATTGTTTTGCCCCTACATTAGAAGTTGATGTAACAAATGAACTGATCAATAATTTGCATTTATTAAATCGCTATGTAGATTATTTTGATAAAGAAGCAGCTGGAATGGCAAAGAAATCTCTAGAGTTCTCTGTTGATCTTGGAGTTATAGCAAAAGAATATTTCAATAAGTCCCCGGAGATTGCAGATCAAATGCTATTTCAACGTGATGAAAGCAAATTTCTACTTTCCCTTGAAACAGATCCTCAAAAAGCTAAAATGATTAGTTCATTAACTGAACGGGAAAAATCATGTATATACTGGCTTTTAAAAGGAAGATCTGCCAGTGAAACAGCGAAAAAGCTTTTTCTTTCGCCTCGAACAGTCGAATCTTATCTTGAAAACATCAAAAATAAATGTGGTATCAGCAAGAAGTCTGATCTTTTTGATTATTTTGTTGATTATATCTTCCACTTTAAGTCATGAAATTTTCCGTATTATCTACGGTAAAAATGAATAACTATTTTGATTTATTATTACATATATAACTTCTTACTCAATTGTGAGTAAATTAGTCAACAGAAAAAATGATGAGGTAAATATGAATAATTTGGAATTAGTAAGACATGATTGTTCTCAACAACATCTTGAGTCAATTTCTCAAGAAGAGTTAATAAATGAGGAGGATATATTACGTAATAAATTGATGAAAGCTGCACGACAAGGGTTCTTCTATTTGAAAATGCCAGAAGATTGTGCGGAATTAATTCCGGCAGCGATGGAATTTGGAAATAAATTTTATCTAAGTCAAGCGATTATCAATCGTCCACATATCGGCTGGACGGGTTACAATAAAAATGAAAATCAACAAAGAGAAGCTCTTTTTGTAGAGGAATCTGAGTGGAAAAATTGGTATCCAAACGAAGTCGCCACTCTTGCAATAAGAATGCAGTCCGTTGCATTAATAGTCTTGAAAAATCTTTTAGTTGCTTTAGAAATTCCTGAAGAGAAATGGAGTGTTGCAACAGGAGAAGCAATCAATGACAAGGGACTTCGCCATTTTTCATTTAATCATTATCGTTCGACTGAGGATAAAATTGGCTGTCTTCCTCACCGTGATTTTGGTTTATTAACATTTTTGTATTTTGAAAAGGGGGGGCTTGAAGCTATTATTGATGGAGAATGGGCGCCAGTCTCTCCTAAAAAGGGGTACTTTGTCATTAACATCTCTAAAGCTTTGGAGGTGTTTGTCAATAACAAAGAAAAGGTGAATGCTGCTTGGCATCGAGTTGTTAAAGTAAATGAAGACCGCATTTCCTTCGGCCTTTTTTCTGATGGTGGATTGATGAGTCCAGTTTATAAGCAAGAGAAAGATGGATCTCTTTCTATTGTCTCTCAAACGTATAAAGAGTTTGCAGAAGATAGCTTCAAAGATTTATTTACTGAGAGTGAACTTGTGTATGCTGAGAAAGCTTAGGCTAAAGATTGCGTTCTGGGAATAGTCCCGGAGGGCCGACATACAATAGCCCAGTCTGAGCACAGTCCCGGAGGGCCGACACTACGTGAGAACGTTGAAACTTTAATTTACATTTGATTTTCGATTCATGATAAAATTTTATCTAGTAAATTCCAAAGAGTAACGTTCTCACGTAGGGTCGGCCCTCCGGGACTTTCTCGGTGGGGTGACATTACCCAGCCTTCGCTTAGCCCTCCGGGACTGCGCTCAGACTGGGCTATTGTATATCGGCCCTCCGGGACTTGTTTTACTAAAATAGGTCATCATTCCATCTTTCTGATCAAAAAAAAGATTTTCATTAATAACAATTGCCCCACAGTTTTACTGATAAAGATAAAGGTATTGATTTGCCAATCTAGGATCTAGCACCCCTGGTAATTCGACTTTGAGATGAACAGTTCCAGATAAGAGATCTAAAGAGGTTTGAGAATTAAAGAGAGATTCAAGCCAGTTTTGATCGTTGAATTTGACGACTTGATATTCATTTTTTTCAATACCAATTTCTTTTGCAAGCATTTTGAGTGTTTCGCTGTAGCTATAGTTATTCTCGTCGATAAAGCCGATCTCTTTGGCTTTTTCTGCACTAAACATGCGAGCTCCGTAATCTTCAACAAGCAATTGTTTATCGATTCCTTTTCGGCTTGTCGTCACGATATTCACAAAGATAGTATAAAAGTAATCAATGAGTTGCTTGTAATTTTCACCTTCATTTTTATCCCATGGTCGAAAAGGATTAAGCTCGTCCTTCCCTTTTCCGGCACTTAGGGTTAGGGATTCAACCCCAGCCTTGTTCATCAAAGTTGTGAAGTTAAATGCAGGAGGAGTCACAACGCCGACACTACCCACTAAACTTGCGTCAGTTGCATAGATTTTATCTGCAGCGCAGGCGATATACATCCCACCTGAAGCACATAATCCGTCAATGTGTGCGTAGATAGGAACGTTATAACGTTCTTTGTAAGCTTTAAGAGCTCGATAAATACTATCGGAGTCTGTTACAGTACCTCCTGGGGAATTGATCGATAAAAGTATTCCTTTAACTCGGTCGTCAGCAAAAGGAGCTTCTCTGGACTCAATGAGTTGTTGTATGATTTGCGAGCGATTTAATTTTTCAAGCCCGATGACCCCTTCGATGTTAATCTTAAGTATTACCGGGGAAGTTCTTGATAAGGTTTTCCTCACCCCTTGCGCATTGGGCTGAATCTCAGCTGTCAATGTACGTTTGACTTCTGGAAGCCCCGAAGCCTCTTTATCAAAAAAATATGACATGGTCAATGAGACAATTAGAAGGCCAATTAAGGCTCCAACGACGGTTGCCAAAACCATTAAAAAGCGTCGCAATGTGGCTTTGAAAATTGATTCATTCATCATTTAATTCCTGATTTTATAAAATTGTGGCGGCGAGTGCAGCTAATTCAGATCGCTCTGTTTTATCGAGGAAAATGTTTCCATAGATATTTTGATTTGAAAAGCGCGCGATCGCGTACGTTAATCCATTTGAATCTTTGTCTAGATAAGGATTGTCAATCTGAGTGGGATCTCCGGTAAGGATGACCTTGGTTCCTTCTCCAGCTCGGGAAATGATGGTTTTAACTTCGTGCGGAGTCAGGTTTTGAGCTTCATCGACAATGATAAACATTTTGGGAAGAGAACGTCCTCGAATATATGTGACAGCTTCCATTTCAATTTTTTTACTCTCTATCACCCATTTGAGGGTTTCGCTGGACTCTCGTCCGGAGGAATCGCATAAGTATTCAAGATTGTCAAAAATGGGTTGCATCCAATTGAAAAGCTTTTCTTCTTTAGTACCTGGTAAATAGCCAATATCCCTCCCAAGAGGAACCACGGGCCGGCTGACAAGAATGCGGTTGTAAAGACCTTCGTCGAAAACTTTTCTCATGCCGCAGGCTAAGGCTAAGAGCGTTTTACCTGTTCCAGCTTGACCCATCAGTGTGACAAGTTTTATATCATCCCGCAATAATAAGTCTACAGCGCATTTTTGCTCTAAATTGCGCGGTTTGATCCCCCAGAGGTTGTTGTATTTTAATAGAGGGTTAAGTGTTTGAGTGTGTGGATTCCATTTTCCGACCGCAGAAGAATGTTCTGGAGAAGTCAATATGCAATATTCGTTGGGATTGAACACAACTTCTTCGTTGAGTGAAAGAGATCCATCCTTATAGAAGAGGTCAATGTCGTGTTTCGGGATTTCGAGGTGCCTAATCCCACGATAAAGAGAGTCATAGTCATACTTAAGGTTTTTATACTCTTGGGCTTCAAGGCCTATAGCTTCGGCTTTCAACCGTGCAGCAAAATCATTTGAGACGAAAATGACTTCTTCTCCTTTTTCTTTTAATAAAAGGGCCGCCATGATGATCCGGTTGTCATGAATTCCTAATTCTAAGTAAAAGGGGATATCCCGCTTTATATCAAGTTGGATGCGAACAACACTTTCGTTGTCTAAGATGACACCTTTATGAAAATTTCCTTTCCCTAAATCAGCTAAGGAGTTCAAGAAACGAAAAACTGCTCTGGAATTTTTTCCTAAATCATTTGGAAGCCGTTTCATCTTATCAAGCTCTTCGAGAACCGTTACGGGGATAATCACATTGTGACGGGGAAACTTTAAGATTGCTTCAGGATCATGCAAAAGAACGTTTGTGTCTATGACGAAATTTTTGGTCATAAAATGCCTTATGGTGCCAATTAATAAAAAAGATGCTAAAATTAGAGCTTATAGAGAAATGGGAATATGGAGCAAGCAAAAGCAACAATTTCCGGCAATTCCCGCTAATTTTCGTGCCCGTGCCCGAAAATTAGTAAAATCTACGAAATTTTTCGGCCACGGGCATGCACGCGGGTACGAAAGTTTATCGAGAATTGCCATCCGTATGCCCAGCTTGTTGCTTATTTAGTGTATCTTCTCTACAATAAGTCTTAAGATTATAATCTAAAGACCACTAAATCCGTCATAAGGACTCTAGAAAACAATGCAAGCAACAGAATACCCATTCATAAAAGTGTTGTCGAAGACTAAACTAAAACCTAGTGGTTTAGATCAATACTATGGAGAATTGACCTCTTTAGGAGATCGGGTATATGAGATTCTCGATAAAGGTAAAGAGTGGTCAGAAGAATTAGCTTTAACGTTAAAGAATGGTGGAGGAGCAATTTTTCCTCATACTTATTTTAGTAAATGCGGACAGCAGATGGGCGCAGTGATACACGCTATCCTAGATAGTGGAGCTGATCAAGTTCTCATGCTTGGGACAGTGCATGCCTTTGCAGATCTATTTGAAGCACGTATTAAAGAATTCAATGGAGAAGATATTTCACAAGAACCTTCTTGGGGGGTATTGGATCCCGATTCCGCAAGAGGAAAGGCTCTCCTGAGGAATGAGTTTTCATTAAATCTTTTTAAAGCTTTATGGAAGATTGAAGTGGAACGTAGAGGTAAAAAGGCTCCTTGTTTGATTGAGCGATATCCAAGCCTAGTTAATAGGCATCCGGAGACGCTTCCAGGCATGCAGGAGCTTAAAGAACTAGCTAGAAATGCAGTTATTATCGGCACGGAAGACTATTGCCACCATGGTGTGGCTTATGCCATTCCAAAGAATTTAGCGATTCACATGGGAGAAATCGGCTTATTGTTTGCTCGGCAGCATATTGAAAATGGATTTTCGCTGTTGCACCAAAATAAATATGCTGAATTTTATGAGCATGGAATGCATCTGAATGCGATAGGAGATCCTTCTGATGTCAGTACCACGATACATTATTTAGTTGGAAGCCATGCACAACCAAAAATTTTGGATTTGAAATTAGTCGATGTTTCTCATCTTTTTGAGCACGATCCCTCTCCAAGCTGGGTAGCAGCAACTCTTGTAAAAATCACAAAAAATTGATTGTTTAATTTCTTAGATGTCTCCTTGACTTTTTCAAACGATAAAAATTATACTCTCCCCTATGTTGCCTAGGCTTGGCTTATTAAAAATGATGCTAAACAGCATACGGTTCATCCTAATATTGGCCAAAAAGGCAAGATATTGACATGTAAAGCATAAGAATGCTAAGCACAGTTTTGAGCAGTCGAATATCGGTGTTGATTTTTAAGTTACTTAGGATTTCCCATATATGAAATCTCCTTCATCACTTTCTCAGGTCACAATTCAAGGTTATAAATCTATTAAAAATTTACCTTGTTTAGATTTAGGGCCTCTTAATATTCTGATCGGAACAAATGGATCTGGTAAAAGCAACTTCATAAGTTTTTTTTCGATGTTAAGAAACTTAGTAGATGGTCGTTTACAGCAATACATTACCAAAGGAGGACAAGCACCTTCTTTCCTTTATCAAGGACAAAAGCAAACTGAATCTATTAAGGCTGCCTTTCATTTTCCTAGTGGCACATATCAGTTAGAGTTAGAGCCCACAGTAAAAGGAGAACTAATGTTCTCGAAAGAAGAAATTTTACTCCTTAGGGGAAACAATACTCAACCATTCCGATTGTCAATTAGCGGAGGATATCTTGAATCAGCACTTCCTTCTCCTCCACCTGACCAAATTCTTCAAGATGTTGCAAAGCACATGGTTCAAGCTATAGAAAGTTGGAAAGTATATCATTTTCATGATACTAGTCCGAATGCACCAGTAAAACAACGTGGATCAATTATCGGATGGTATTTTGAGATTTATTTGTCTTACAACTTTACTCCTTCAACCACACCTTCCAGCAACAATTATCATTGATGAACCTGAACTCGGCTTACATCCTTATGCAATTGAGGCTTTATCTGGACTCTTAAAAAAAGCCTCCACTCGCGCTCAGGTTATTATTGCAACTCAATCTTCATTAACGATGGGCCTCAAACAGCCCCTTCCAAAAGAATTAAATCTATATATCCAGATTATCAGAAAAGCGTCGATGGGTTAAATATCTTGCAACAAATAGGTCTTGCTAAAATTCGGGAAAAGTGTGAGCATTTTAATGCATGGATTACTCGGCTTGAATTACTTGCAAGATAGCCACTCTTTACATTATTTACAAGCCAATTCTTTCGATAACCTGAGAGAGTAATTTCGCAGTTTAGCAGGCAAAGAACAAGAGTGCTAAAAAAACGGAGATAGCGGAGATAGCTCTTGCTAAATAAATAAACTTTGTTGTATAATTAATCCTAGGACGGTGGTAAAAAATTGTCGTTTGAATGGGTAATCTTTTAAGCAAGGAGAGGCTTAATGAAGATAAATGTTAATAATAAAATACTTAGTATTCCTCCTTATATTTCTACATCATGGAAGCATGTTGAAGGCCTATATATGAAAGGGGCTACACTGGTTGCAACTTTAATGAGTGGTGAGACCATAAACATCCCAGGAATTAGCTCTGAATTGATTGAAATGATTTTTAATGCCCACGCTCAATTTTTAGAAGAAGAAGCCAATCACCGCACACCTTCGTCCCCTCAAGAAGATCTAACTGCTTTTCCATCATTTCCTTTTGGGCTTCCTTTGCCGGGCCAAGGTTTTCCTTTGGCTGTAGGTGGAGATAGTACATTTCAATTTGGCATCAGTTCGATGGATGGTTTTGGCTCCGCCATGCAACATAATCCAGCGCATGCTAATGCTCCAGATCTTCCTATTGAAATTCTTCAGAAAATCGGAGCAATCGTCAAAATTGTTGCTCCTGAAGAAATTCTAACAGGCACAATTGCAGAGCAAGATTGCAACTGCCCTTATTGTCAGATCACTCGTGCAATAAATGGAGATATCGTAGACGAAGCCTTTCAAATGTTTGAAACTTATGAAGTAGAGTCTCGAAGACCTGCAGAAAAGCCGGTTGAAAATACAAGTCCATGGAGAATTCAGCAAATTGACGAAAACCAATATCTTGTTGTCGATGTAGCTGATCAAAAAGAATACAGGGTCTTCTTAGGAAGTCCTGTTGCCTGTACTTGTGGACAAGAAGGATGCGATCACATTATAGCTGTTCTTAAGAGTTAGGATTTAGGGAATTCTGTAGGCTCCTTGAAATGTTGCCAACCTTCTCCGTTTAAAGATTCGAGGAAAAGTTTGAGATTGCGCTTTTCCTCGTTGGTCAGTTTAAGAGGTTTCATGAGAGGGCTTAGATTTGAATTTGGAGTACCCCCTTTGTCATAATAATCAATGACTTCCTCTAAAGTCTTTATGCTGCCATCATGCATATAGGGGTAAGTGTTCGCAACCTCTCTTAAAATAGGAATTCGGAAGGCTCCTCGATCTTTATCCTCTTTGGTTACGTTGTAGCGTCCAAGATCTGGATCTTTGGCATCCATTCCAACCCCAATATTTAAAAAACGACCGTCACTAAAATTAAATCCTGAATGACAATTGGCACAACCCGCACGATTAAACGTTTCATAACCTTTAATTGCCTCAGGGCTCATTGCAGAACGTTCCCCTGCCATATAGCGATCAAAAGGGGAGTTCCCAGAAAGGACAGTGCGTTCAAATGTGGCAATAGCTTTAACAATTTGATCGATATAGCAATCCTCATTTCCGAAAACTTCTTTGAAACGCTCTCTGTAACCCGGAATTTCTCTGACAGTGGTTTGGCATTTAGCAAAAGCTTCATGAGGATTAGAGGAGGAAGCCATCTCTTTGGGATTCGACAAAGGACCTTTTGCTTGTTCTTCGAGGGAGGAAACGCGTCCATCCCAGAACAATTGTTTATGATAAGCAGAATTGATCACAGTTTGGGCATTACGAGTGCCTTTAAGGCCGTAAACCCCATCAGAAACAGGTTTGTGATCTGCAAAGGATTCGTTGATTCCATGGCAGCTAGCACAAGAAATGGTGCCGTCTGCAGAAAGTCGTTTATCAAAATAGAGCAATTTTCCCAATTCAGCTTTTTTTGAGGTATATGGATTATCGGCCGGCCATTCGATAGGAGGGAGCCCTAGTGGAATTTCTATTTTTTCAGGGGATTCTCCATTTAATAGGTAGGTGCTTAGGATGGATAGAGTCATGAGTAGAAATCGTGCCATAATGTTTCTCCAAATGATGACGAAAAAAAACAAGGATGGACCTTAATGTCCTTAATTTTGAGAAAACCATAAATCTATTCATATGTAAATACATTTTTTCTACATTAAAAAAACCTCTCTGTTATGGTTTTAGAAAGGAAATTAAAAAAAAGTGAAAATTGCGGTTGCAACAAAAAAGAGTTTTGTGTATTGTTTGATTATCACGACGAGCGCGAATGATATAGCGAACCGATCGTTGAAAAAAGCGAACAGCGATTCGCTTAAGAGGGTTGTTTTGACAGTACTAGAGAGATAATGTACAAGCGAATAAAGCTTGTGCGAGAATAAACACGATCAAAAGCGTTTATAATCGCGATTAATGAAAATAGGTAAGCAATTTCCTTTTTCAAATTTTCACAAATTTTTTTTATTGAGAATTTGATCTTGGTTCAGATTGAATGCTGACGGCGTGGATGAGGCATGCAAGTCGAACGGAATAGTAGCAATACTGTACTTAGTGGCGGAAGGGTTAGTAATACATGGGTAACTTGCCTTTAACTTGGGAATAACGGTTGGAAACGATCGCTAATACCAAATGTGGTGAGCACAAGGCATCTTGTGTTCATTAAAGTGGGGGATCGCAAGACCTCGCGGTTAAAGAGAGGCCCATGGGATATCAGCTAGTTGGTGAGGTAAAGGCTCACCAAGGCTAAGACGTCTAGGCGGATTGAGAGATTGACCGCCAACACTGGGACTGAGAACTGCCCAGACTCCTACGGGAGGCTGCAGTCGAGAATCATTCGCAATGGGCGAAAGCCTGACGATGCGACGCCGTGTGTGTGATGAAGGCCTTCGGGTCGTAAAGCACTTTCGCCTGGGAACAAGAGAAGTCCGGCTAATATCCGGCAAATTTGAGGGTACCAGGTAAAGAAGCACCGGCTAACTCCGTGCCAGCAGCTGCGGTAATACGTAGGGTGCAAGCATTAATCGGATTTATTGGGCGTAAAGGGCGCGTAGGCGGAAATGCAAGTCAGATGTGAAATCCCGGGGCTCAACCCCGGAACAGCATTTGAAACTACATTTCTAGAGGGTAGGCGGAGAAAACGGAATTCCACAAGTAGCGGTGAAATGCGTAGATATGTGGAAGAACACCGGTGGCGAAGGCGGTTTTCTAGCTTATACCTGACGCTGAGGCGCGAAAGCAAGGGGATCAAACAGGATTAGATACCCTGGTAGTCCTTGCCGTAAACGATGTATACTTGGTGTAGCCGGAATCAACCCTGGCTGTGCCGGAGCTAACGCGTTAAGTATACCGCCTGGGGAGTACAGTCGCAAGGCTGAAACTCAAAAGAATTGACGGGGACCCGCACAAGCAGTGGAGCATGTGGTTTAATTCGATGCAACGCGAAGAACCTTACCCAGGCTTGACATGCAGTAGACAGCTCCAGAAATGGAGTCTTCCTTCGGGACTGCTGCACAGGTGCTGCATGGCTGTCGTCAGCTCGTGCCGTGAGGTGTTGGGTTAAGTCCCGCAACGAGCGCAACCCTTATCGTTAGTTGCCAACATTTAAGGTGGGAACTCTAGCGAGACTGCCTGGGTTAACCAGGAGGAAGGTGAGGATGACGTCAAGTCCGCATGGCCCTTATGTCTGGGGCTACACACGTGCTACAATGGTCGGTACAGAAGGCAGCGAAACCGCGAGGTGAAGCAAATCCCATAAAGCCGGCCCCAGTTCAGATTGTAGTCTGCAACTCGACTACATGAAGATGGAATTGCTAGTAATGGCGAGTCAGCAACATCGCCGTGAATACGTTCCCGGGTCTTGTACACACCGCCCGTCACATCATGGGAGTTGGTTTTACCCGAAGCCGCTGGCTCAACCGCAAGGAGGGAGGCGTCTAAGGTGAGGCTGATGACTGGGATGAAGTCGTAACAAGGTAGCCCTACCGGAAGGTGGGGCTGGATCACCTCCTTTAAAGGACAAGTGGCTTTTTAAAGCTACTACAGGTTGAGACAAGCTTTATAACGCTGTACATTGTCTCTCTTAGTGCTGTCAAAGCACTTAACAGCTATTTCTTGATAGTCTAATCGGGGGTTTAGCTCAGTTGGTAGAGCATCTGATTTGCATTCAGAGGGTCAGGAGTTCGAATCTCCTAGCCTCCATGTTTGCATTTGCGGTTATAGCTCAGTTGGTTAGAGCGCGACACTGATAATGTCGAGGTCCCAAGTTCAAGTCTTGGTAACCGCACATTCATATAGAAATCCTCATAAGCAAGTATCGATTATCTTGAAAGTCAAATAATCAAGTAATCAAGTAAATTCTAAAAGTAAAGATCAATAAATTTAAGATTAGAAATAACATCCGAGTCTCAGATAAAAATCAACGCTTGAGGAGATCTTCTTCATAATAATAAGTGACACTTGCAAATTGTAACCGATGCAAAGTCTGCAAAGGCGAAAAAATTAAACGTAGCTCATTATTACTAAACTTGTACAAAAATATTTTTTGGTCAAGCTAGTAAGGGCTGCTGGTGGATGCCTTGGCATCAACAGGCGATGAAGGACGCGGAAACCTGCGAAAAGCTTCGGTGAGCTGGAATAAAAGCATTGACCCGGAGGATATCCGAATGGGGCAACCCGGTGGAATTAACCTTCCATCATCCCTAACTGAATACATAGGTTAGGGAAGCAAACCCGCTGAACTGAAACATCTTAGTAGGCGGAGGAAAAGAAATCAAAAGAGATTCCCTGAGTAGCGGCGAGCGAAACGGGAAAAGCCCAAACCACAGTTCTTTAGAATGTGGGGTTGTAGGACCAACATAATAGATCAGGAACTTCTAGCCGAATACTTCTGGAAAGACAGGCGACACAGGGTGATAGCCCCGTAGGCGAAAGAAAGACCTGACAAGGTTGGCACCTGAGTAGGGCCGGACACGTGAAACCCGGTCTGAATCTGGGGGGACCACCCTCCAAGGCTAAATACTCGTTGATGACCGATAGTGAACAAGTACCGTGAGGGAAAGGTGAAAAGAACCCCTGTTAGGGGAGTGAAATAGAACCTGAAACCAGCAGCTTACAAACGCTCGAAGGCCTATGCCCTTTTTAAGGGAATGGCTGACGGCGTGCCTTTTGCATGATGAGCCAGCGAGTTACGTTATATGGCAAGGTTAAAGGACAACGTTCTGAAGCCGAAGCGAAAGCGAGTGTTAAAAGCGCGATATTAGTCATATGACGCAGACACGAAACCAAGTGATCTATCCATGGCCAGGTTGAAGCACGGGTAACACTGTGTGGAGGACCGAACTAGTAACTGTTGAAAAAGTTTTGGATGAGCTGTGGATAGGGGTGAAAGGCCAATCAAACTTGGAGATATCTTGTTCTCTTCGAAATAACTTTCGGGTTAGCCTCGGATTAAAGCCTTGCAGGGGTAAAGCACTGAATTCACGCGGGGGCCTACCGGCCTACCAAAGGAAATCAAACTCTGAATACTGCAAGTGTGTCCGGGAGATAGACAGTGGGGGATAAGCTTCATTGTCAAAAGGGGAACAGCCCAGATCGCCGATTAAGGCCCCTAATTCTATGCTAAGTGAGTAAGGAAGTGGAGTTTCTAAAACAGTTGGGATGTTGGCTTAGAGGCAGCCATCATTTAAAGAGTGCGTAACAGCTCACCAATCGAGAAACTCTGCGCCGATAATATTCGGGACTAAAGCATAGAGCCGAAATCGCGGGTGTATACACTGTAAGTAGATGTACGCGGTAGGGGAGCGTAGTATGTGCGCCGAAGGTATACCGTAAGGAGTACTGGAGCGCATACTAGTGATAATGCATGGCATGAGTAAACGATAAAGGGGGTGAAAATCTCCCTCGCCGAAAACCCAAGGTTTCCAGGGTAAAGCTCGTCTTCCCTGGGTTAGCCGGTCCCTAAGCCGAGGCTGAAAAGCGTAGGCGATGGCAAGCAGGTTAAATATTCCTGCGCCGCCTAAAACTATGATGATGGGTTGACGGAGTACGTTAAGCACGCGGACGATCGGAAGTGTCCGTGACATTTTGAGGCAGGCTGGCAGGCAAATCCACCAGCATAATGCCAGGAAGTGGCTAAAGGGAAACCTGCAAGGGTGGAACTGATAGTGTAGCGCAATGCTTCCAAGAAATAGACTCTAATCGTCGATGGCGACCGTACCAAAACCGACACAGGTGGGCGGGAAGAAGATTCTCAGGCGCGCGAGAGAACTCTCGTTAAGGAACTCTGCAAATTATCCTCGTAACTTCGGGAGAAGAGGAGCCATCAGCCGTGACTGAACTTCGCGTTCAGAAGCGGAGGGTGGCCGCAGAGAAATGGCCCAGGCGACTGTTTAACAAAAACACAGCACTATGCAAAGACGTCTAAGTCGAAGTATATGGTGTGATGCCTGCCCAATGCCAAAAGGTCAAAAGGAGAGGTTAGTCGCAAGGCGAAGCTTTGAATTTAAGCCCTGGTGAATGGCGGCCGTAACTATAACGGTCCTAAGGTAGCGAAATTCCTTGTCGGGTAAGTTCCGACCTGCACGAATGGTATAACGATCTGGGCACTGTCTCAACGAGAGACTCGGTGAAATTGTAGTAGCAGTGAAGATGCTGTTTACCCGCAATAAGACGGAAAGACCCCGTGAACCTTTACTGTACTCTGGTATTGGCTCTTGACTGATCATGTGTAGGATAACCGGGAGACTGTGAAACCGCCTCGTTAGGGGTGGTGGAGTCAACCTTGAAATACCGGTCTTAATTAGTTGGGAATCTAACGCTCATCCCGTGAAGCCGGGGAGCGGACATTGCCAGACGGGCAGTTTTGCTGGGGCGGTATCCTCCTAAAGAGTAACGGAGGAGTCCAAAGTTTACCTCATCGTGGTTGGCAATCACGAGAAGAGCGCAAAGGTATAAGGTAAATTAACTGCGAGACCTACAAGTCGAGCAGAGACGAAAGTCGGGCTTAGTGATCCGGCGGTGGAAAGTGGAATCGCCGTCGCTCAACGGATAAAAGGTACTCCGGGGATAACAGGCTTATCGCCACCAAGAGTTCATATCGACGTGGCGGTTTGGCACCTCGATGTCGACTCATCGCATCCTGGGGCTGGAGAAGGTCCCAAGGGTTTGGCTGTTCGCCAATTAAAGCGGTACGCGAGTTGGGTTCAAAACGTCGTGAGACAGTTTGGTCCCTATCTGTTGTGGGCGTAGGATACTTGAGAGGAGCTGCTTCTAGTACGAGAGGACCGAAGTGGACGAACCAATGGTGTTCCGGTTGTTCTGCCAAGGGCATAGCCGGGTAGCTACGTTCGGAAAGGATAAGCGTTGAAAGCATCTAAACGCCAAGCCTCCCTCAAGATAAGGTATCCCCATGAGACCCCATGAAGACTACATGGTTGATAGGTTGGGTGTGTAAGCACAGTAATGTGTTGAGCTAACCAATACTAATCGGTCCATCGGCTTGACCACCTTTTTTTAAGACAAAGAGTGGAAGCCAAATACAATTTCAAGCTTAGAATAATGAGAGCCTTTTGAAGAAGGTCTCTTCAAGCGTTGTTTTTTATCTGTGAATTAAGTGACTTCACTAGAGTCTAAAGATCATTTGCCTAAAAAGTTTGCTTGGTGGCAATAGAGAAGGGGAAATACCTGATCCCATTCCGAACTCAGAAGTCAAGCCCTTCATCGCCGATGGTACTGCACACAAGAGTGTGGGAGAGTAGGTCGCCGCCAGGCTTTTTATCTCAACCCTAACGACGCAAGTCGTTAGGGTTTTTTCTTTCAACGTAAAAGTTATTACTGGCACAATTACAAGTTAAATTAATAAAAAATTTTTTGGAGTGCGTGTGGCTCTGCCACCGCGCGTCACTAAATGTAACCAAGATTAAGTTAGCTAAAAAATACAATTTCAATTATGTTGATGTAGAAACCTATTACCTAACCAAATAGACTTCTCGCGCGGTGGCAGAGCCACACGCACTCCAAAAAATTTTTATTAAGTTAACTTGTAATAGCGCCAGTAATAACTTTTACGTTGATATAATAAATTGGCTGCGTCTTTAATGCGGTGGAAACTGACCAAACAATAGGCTCATGTGAAAATGGTCTTGACCATTTTCTCACTAGAGTGTATTTTGGTCATTAGGATAGGAGTATTTATGAACCATTACATTCGTAGACTTTATCAGCCTCTCATTGAAAATCATTTTACTCACAATCGACAGATGCTATTCTTGATGGGGCCCCGTCAAGTCGGAAAAACGACTTTGACTTTACACCTCGCATCGGATCAAAAAAACTCATTTTATTACCTTAATTGGGATAATCTTGATCATCGCGCTATTTTCCTTGAAGGGCCTAGCTCAATTGCGCGGTTTTTAAATCTTGATTTAATTCGAGAAATACCCCCATTGCTCGTGTTGGATGAGATTCATAAATTTAAAGATTGGAAAAATTTATTAAAAGGATTTTTTGATACTTACGCACACAACGGTGAAATAAGAATTATTGTTACAGGTAGCGCGCGTTTAGATATTTACAATGTTGGAGGGGACAGCCTCATGGGACGTTACTTTCGTTATCGTATCCATCCTTTTTCCGTGGGTGAAATGATAAGTAGTGAAGAGCGTTCGGCTGAACTGAATGTGCCCGCTCGCCTCGAAGATGATAAATACGACAATTTATATCATTTTGGAGGATTTCCGGAGCCTTTGATGAAAGCAAATCCTCAATTTTATGAAAATTGGAAAGGTTTGCGTTTTCAACAGTTATTTTATGAGGAGGTCAGAGATCTTACAAAAATCCAAGAAATACGACAGATGGAATTATTGGCCGTCATTTTGCGAAATCAAGTGGGAGGATTGACAAACTATACAGCTTTAGCAAACAAGGTGCGGGTTTCGATTGAAACGATTCGTCGTTGGATTGACACCTTATCACAACTTTATTATTGCTTTTCCGTTCGTCCTTGGTCAAGAAATGTAACGCGTTCATTGGTCAAAGAACCTAAATTTTATTTATGGGATTGGGCTCTTATTGAAGATAGCGGCGCTAAATCAGAGAATTTTATTGCTTCACACTTGTCCAAAGCTTGTCACTATTGGACTGATCAAGGTTTAGGGAGTTATGATTTATATTTCCTGCGTGATAAAGAAAAAAGAGAGGTGGACTTTTTAGTATCAAAGAATGAAGAACCTTGGTTTCTTGTAGAAGTTAAAAACTCCATGGCTCCGCTAAGTTCTTCTTTAGGTTATTTTCAGAAAGAAACATCGACGCCTCACGCTTTTCAGGTTACAATAGATGCTGAATTTCAAAAAATCAATTGCTTCGATTTTACGCGACCTATTATCGTGTCTGCTAAAACATTCCTATCCCAACTTCCTTAATATTCCTGGATTTTATATTGGTTTAATGTTATATTATTTATTTATTGGACAATAGCTTTGTAATCAACACATAAAATTGGAACAAAAATGATCAATAATCTTATGAGTCTTATCAAAGAAGTTCAACAAAGCAATCAAATTGTTAGTTCCGAGTTAAATTCGATCTCAGGAACCTTCAGCTTATGGATACAGGATCAATTTTGTCCTACGCCTCCAGACTGGGCAATGAATCATGTCAAAATCACTCAGTTATTAGAACGCTCAATTCAAGAACTAAAGTTCACTCCACATGGCATTCCTCAGGAGGCCTTCGATGCATTAAAAGAAGGGAAGTGGGGAATTAAACAATTAGGGTTACAAATTGACTTAGCTAAAATTTTGAAATGCTCTGAATCAGAACCGGCCCTACCGTTCTTAGCGAATCAACCAGCGCTTCATCAGCTACAATCACAGGGACCTCATCTGGAATTAGCTTCATGTCTCAATGAATGGCATCTCCATTTAGGCCTCATCATGTCAGTTTATCAAAGAACCAAAGATGAAAAATTAAAAGAACAAATCCGGTTTTTAGCCCTAAACTACCTTTACAAGGCAGCACCAATCAGTCCAAATGATATTGCGATTAGTCGAGAAACTATCGATATTTTATTTGAAAAAATGCAGCTCGGAATTTGGAATCCAGGGATTTCATACAATCGTGAAAGCGATATCTTCGATGCTTTTTTCACTAAAGAAATCCGATCTGTTCTATCAACAAATTGCGGTGAATCTTTTGTCATCGTAGATTCACTAGACATCGATTCTATTTTGAATTTGGATTTTTCTTTTGTGAAAATAAAATCTTTAAATGATTTGACTGACTATTGTTGAAATAATCAAGAAAACATCGGAAAAAATCGAACATGAACAAAAGCAGAAGCCCCTAATAATCGACTGCACTGAACTGTTAGAAAAATATATTTACACCCATGGAGACAACGAAAAGGAAAAGTATTTAAAGACCGACTTGAGAAATTAAAATTGAGCTTTGGCATACTCCTTGGTCAATGCGAATTTGCCGAGAACAAAGAAATGATGAGCCGACTAAAAGCAAATATGAGCTTTATATGTAAATGTACGGTCAATGGAATCCCTCTTCTAAAAGTTATCCCTATTTTTTCTAACGCAAATTCTTTGCGACCCCCTCACTTCAATTGGTTTCTTAGTCATACCGGTTTACGCTTAGGCAGTATCACAGGACGTTCATTGCTTTCTTCTGCACATTCACTAGAAAAATTAGTCCAGGATTGGTTCGGGAATTTTGACAAAGTACAGTGGCCTTGGACCAAATGTAATTTATTTTAAAAGTAAACTTGAACTGGTTGAAAAGGATCTTTTTCTAAGATTAAGTCATCAGTTTAAAAAAAATAAAGGGTATTTAGCTAGTCTCGGAAGCCCAACGTTAGAACTAATCAAAGGTTGTTTAAACGAAATTGATGAAAAAAAATGGCTCATTTTTAATGAAAATTTAGACCGGCGCGAACTCGTCCAGACATGCCTTTATAGAATTTGTATGCATCTAGGCAATGCTGAAGTTCATCAAGATAATTTTAGCAAATTTGCACAATATATGGAGTTGATTCACTATGAATTGAGTACATTATTATATCTTTTTGAACCATTTAAAGACGCTAATTTTTCTGATATCTATTTGGAACGTCTTGATGATGTCATTCCTCCTCCATTAAAAAAATATTTCAGTGCAGGCCTCACTAAATCAGCGATGAATACTCTTACAGGGATTAGGGTCGCTGTAGGTCCTGAATGTCAGCCGACATTTACTCATGGAACTCATTTTGAAATCATGGATATCTTCGGGCAAGATCAAAGTTTTGATACGCTCTTAAAAAAGAAAAAGGATTGTCTTTCAACGATTGATCTCTACTTGGGGGAGTTTAATCATAACATTTCTCTTTTTGCGAATGGCAATAACTATACCTCTTCCAATCCGATTAAAGAAATAGACCTCTTGTTAATTAACAGATCTGAAGGGAAGCCGTTGACTGTAGCAATGGATTGTACCATTGATTATTTAAAATCTTCTAAAGCTCGTGAACTCATAGAGCATTTTACCGGAAATATTTTGGCTGGAGATCTGAACATCATTTTCTATCAAAGTGGCCAAAAATTTTGGCTTTTAGGAATGGATCACGTTTATGGTTCTCCTTATTTTATGTTAAATAATGGAGACCCAAAATGGAAATCATTTGATATGTTAAAAACAAGCGAAGCATTTAAATCAGATGCTTTGAGCCGACAATGGTTTTGTTTAACAAATAAATATGCTCTGACTTCAGATGCTTATAGGAAAGCAATTTTTGAAAATACACGTTATTTGCTCGATCGAGTTCCAGCGGAATTACTTCCTGAAAATGAAGGTAAAATACGAATAAGTCAGGCATCAGATAGCGTCGATAGTTGTTTCATCGATATAAAATGTTATGGAAATGAGAGCTTCTCATTGGCTCATCAGCTCCAACAACGACTCTACGATCGTTTTATCCAACAAGGAACTATGTTATACAGCCGTGCTGGTTATGGATATTACCATGCAAACCTAGTCAAATTCATGAACGGTTATGATGAGGAAGTCAATTATAAAACTTTGCGTATTACTCCTGGTATTAATCCACAAGAAAATAAGATTTTATTGGCTTTTTTCCAAGATGCAATAAATCTACCCGGTTTTTAATTCTTTGACGATTTCTTTTAGGATATCCACAATGATCTCATTATCTTTAGGATCAAGTCCAGGATTGATTCGAATGTTTACATGATTGACATCGGGGATAAAATTAAAATTTGGATGATAAAAACCGAAACTCCCTCTAGAGTGGACTTTTCGACCTGCCTCCATCATTTTATTATAGAAAATCGTTTCTATTGTACGATAATCCATTTTCCCAAGAACTTTGATATCAATGAAAGCTGGATCCATTCCTGAATCGACAGTGCTGACTATAACTGGGCTATTAGGATCTTTAAGTTCTGCAGGAATCTTATTTATTATTTCTCTGCTGTTTTTAAAAATTAAAGCACGATAGTCGTCTAGTTGTTGAGGGGCATACTTATTTAGAAGACAAAACCATTGTTTGCTTAATGGATCTGTATTAAAAACCTCCTCAGTTTTCAATGCCTTGAAAGCTTCCCATTGCTTTTCGCCATTGTTGATCATATAAAACGGAGATCCATAATAATTGTCCATTCCTAACATTTCGAATTTTTGACCACTGCGAAAAAAGACTACATTTAGACTGCCTTCTTCAATTTCTTTAGAAAATCGATTGAGAAATTGTTGAGCTTTTTTTGAATTGACTAAATCGATTGTTGAATCAATTGCCACCGTCAAAGGTTTAGGTTTCCCATCCATTAATTTTTCATTAATTTTTAATAGTTTTGCTACATCACCAATTACATCACCTGGCACATAGTGATGATAATCTTTATTAATATTAATATTATGGTTGAATTCTCCTACATATAGATCGACTCCTGATTCCACCGGATGAGCTAATACTTCATTCATTCCTCTATTTTTTCCAACGACATCGATTTCTTCAAAGTAAGAATTTTCCCCATGCACAATTTGAGGGTTAGGAGTTGTACTCATGACGAGGGTGCAAATCCCAGCAAATGTATTCATAGCGGATTTAGAAATTCCTGCTTGAACATGATCTTGTAAAATTTCAGGCACGATATGAAGCTGTTGTTTGTATATATTTTCAAATTCGCTATCCTTCATTGGCCGAGTTAATTGAAGGAATGTTGCCAATTCACTATGTACAAGTTCAATAGCTTCTGAAAATTTGATAAAATCATCACTCTGGAGGGATGCTGTTGCCAAATGTTGAGTCATGCGATATAGGCAAGTCTGTAATAAGGAGCGCTTTGTAAGGTGATCTGCGCGTTCAGTTTCAGACAAGCCTACAGGCTCTTTATTGAGAGCGTTCCATTTTTCTTCTGTAATCTCCCCTAATGCACCCTTAACAAGTCGAATGGTTGATAACCCCAAGATTGAAGTCATGGATTGTGGGTCGGAGAGATAAGTATTTTCTGTTTCCGTTTTCAGGAGCAATATTACTTTACATTCTCAACTGATGTAATTGACTTCTGCAGATTTGCGGGCCCATTACCTATACTTTTTAAATAGCCCATTTCCATCTTCCTTTCAAATTCTGTGAAAAGATTCGTGCCGGTCACACTTTTGGTACTTGGAAAATAGACTGTAAGTTGAGAGCCGGGTACTGAATACTCTGCTTTTCTAATCTCAAGTGGTCCTATATTTATTAATTTATCAATAGATAGAAATTCATTAACATTTTTGCGAAGTGAAACTGCGCCCATGCGAAGTCCACTTAATTTAATTAAATCTCCTAATTCAAAAGATGATTTTGTTTCAAATAATGGTAAGGTTATTATTGCTCCGAAATCTTTTATTGGTATTCGACATACAGTAATAATATTTTTCTTAATATAATTTTTAATTCTCTCTTCGTCATCTTTAGAATTAAATATAGAAGGGTCAGATTTTTTTATTTCATCTATAGTTGAGTCTATCAATGTATCAATTTTTTTACGGGCAACGTCAAATTTTTCATTAAATTCTGCTTCTTTTTTTTGATCCCCATCAGTATAGGCTAACTGGCCTAAATCTTTTGAAAGGTCAAATAAAATCCCTTTAGTTAAATTTTTACCTAAAGGATCTTCTGTATTGTCATGCAAATGTTGAATTAAAATATCCTTCATCTTTGTTGCTCCTGACTGATCCTCAATATCGATGGGATTAAATTGTAATGGGAAGATTGAATCAATATTTACTGTATCTAAAATATACAGTTGACATAATGGGTTAGATTGAACTGTGTTTGCAAGCAAAGATGAAATTTTTGTGTTAAAATCTCGTGTGAGTTTATTACCTTCCCTGTGATATTCATGATTAGTAAAAAATCCTAGTTGGAATAAATTTTTAAAATTTTCTTCTTTTATTTTTTCTTCATTTGTCAAGACATAGGGAACCGGCTAAAACAAATAGGAGCTGCCTTGGCTAGGTAATTCAAAATTAAAAACCCTATTTCTTTTTTGACGCTATCTGATTTAGCTGTGTTGTAAGCATTGAGCATTAATCCTAGATTTATTTGCCATTCCAAAGTGAATTTTGGAATTGCATCTGAACTAGAATCACTTAATAGCCCGCTGGATCCAGGTGTAGTAACTTGAATATTTTTAATAGCTTCTTTAAAAGCTAATTTGTCAACTTTATCAGAGAGTAAACGAACCAATTCGTGAGATGTTTCCACACTTTGAGTTAATTTTATGGGAGGTACTTCTCCTTTTTTTTGGTATTCGGATAGAATTGATTCTAATTCTTTTGTTGCCTTTATATGATTTGAGGCCCATTCGGGCATTACTCCCATCTCTGTTTGGATCCATGTTAATAATCGGCCTAAATATTCAGATTCTATATAACTCTTTGCTATTTCGCCTGTAGATTCAGCGTGATTTATAGCAGATAACATTTTTTGATTAATATTGTATTATTATTACTGCTTGTGTCAGTATTCATTATATTACCTCTATATGTAAATAAAAATAACTAATTAATTGCAGTCTATAATTAATATTATATTATTATAAACTAAATTGTGTCAAATATGATAAATGATTGGAATTGAGGAAAAAAATATAGCATAACACAATAGAATTTAGCTAAATAAATCTTTTTGAGTGATAGCGTGAAAGTTATTACTGGCGTAATTACAAGTTAAATTAATAAAAAATTTTTTGGAGTGCGTGTGGCTCTGCCACCGCGCGAGAGGTAGACGATAAAAACGATAAGAACGATAGGAACGATAAAAATTTGTGGAATACTGGTACGTCCACAGATTCTTAAAGGTTTCTTCTAGATTAGTCGAAAAGTCCTCATGGCTCTGCAATCTTTTCCATTCCAATTTCTATGCCGGAAATTTACTAACAAACCAAAAAACAACAGTTCAGAATGGTGCACGTGAATTCATGATAAGGGGATTTCTTGTCTTCTTCCATCGTTCTTATCGTTTCTTAATGTCTCTATTTAATAGCATTACTCAGATATTGAGTAAAATCCCTCAGATAGATTTCCAATAAAAGGAGGATTTTTTCGGAGCTTAAGTTGAATATAACGAGATTGTTGATCAAAACAATGGGGATTAAATTGGGGATTCCCTTGATTTGGATCGCCTAAGATTTGGCCTGATTCTCCTAACGCAAGAATACTTTTCATATGAATATGCTCTGGAGTGAATTCCGCAATCATATAAAATCCTGAAGCATTAAAGATGTTCATCGTTTGAACAGAGCCCAGAATGAGATTATTGAAGCTATAGACTCCTCGTTGCCCTTTTCCCCAGGGACGAGCATAAAGCCGCCTAAGATATCCAAAGCATAGTCAAGAGATTCCACGGTAATCTGATCAACAGGGGGGGTTAGTTAGCCATCCATCGAAGAATACCTTGTTTTTATAGGCAAGTTTTAAAATTCTTGAAAGCGTGTTGCCGGGGCCTACGATACTAAAATTAAATGGCTTTACGCAGCATTGAGAGGGTTGGAAGTCAATCCAAACCAATTTAAGGGCCATAGGATATTTTGTGTACTGAAAAAACTCAATAGAAAAGTCTAGCCTTGTATATCTCGAATCATTTTTTGCACCGATTTATAGAGATCGCTGCTAGCAGGGACCTTACGCAATTGCTCAAGGGCTTTTGACTTATCATATTTGTTCAAATAGGCCCTACTCAATATGACACGCCCATAGTTTGCTAGGGCTTTATTCGACAGAGTGTCGACTATATTAGATAAGTTTATGAGAGAATCTGTAGGTATATCCTTTGGGGGAAAGATAACTGCAGAAATCATTATAACAAATTTGATTGTATTCTCAATCCCCGCTTGTTCATTTGCCGGGTAGTATTTCTTAATCTCGTTAAATTTTTTTTGATTAAATGAAAATGATCTAGAACCCCACCTGCCTACGTAACCTTGTTTTATCAAGATTTTTTTGTGCTCTTTAATTTTTGCGTATGGAATTTTCAGCCCCTTAGTTTTTTGGAATTTTAATATGATCCGATATGTTCTGTTGACAAGTTCATTCATCTGAGTATTAATCTCACGGGTCGCAAGCTTATAATTGTCCACATGCCGATCTGCAAAGTAATACGTAATCCCGCCCCCCACGACCTCAGCAACTGCAGTCGCACCTGCAATTGCCCAAAAAGCTGGATTCGCTATTAATGTTATAGCTGCCAGAGCGCCTATTCCACCTCCAACGACTCCCCCTACTCCAACACCCCCCGCTTTTATTAAAATTTCTTGAGCAGGTGAATATTGCTCTGCAGCTTTAGCTAACAGTTCACGATCCACTGCATCCACAAACTGCATATGGCCTTCCGTGTTCCGAAGTAGCTCCCCTACATTCATAGATCCCTCCTAAAAACTTACGTTAACTATCCATGTTGAATATTCCTAATCATCCTTTGAACTGGTTCATAAAGATCACTATTACTAGGAACCTTACCCAGTTGCTCAAGGGCTTTTGGCTTATCAAATTTATTCAAATAAGCCCTGGCCAATAGGATACGTCCATAATTTGAAATTGCCTGATTCGAAAGAGATCCAACTACCTTAGATAAGTTTTCGATAACAGAATCTGTGGGCGACTCACTTGCAGGGAGAATAACAACAGAACACAGAGATAGGAATTTGATTGTGTTTTCTACTTCTGCTTGTGCATTTGCCTGATAGCATTTCTTAATCTTATCAAATTTTTGCTGATTGAATGAAAATGATGTAGAATTCCACGTGTTTACATAACCTTGTTCCATCAGGATTGTCTTATTACTTGCAATTTTGCTAGCTGGGACAGTTACTCCTTGAGTTTCTTGGTAGGCTAACATAATGCCATACGTCCTACTAACTAGGTCTTTCATTTGAGTACTAATTAGATCGGCTTCCGCCTTGCAACTTTGTATGTGGCGGTTTGTAAAATAATAAGCTATTCCACCTACAGCAACTCCACCGATCCCAGCGCTACCTGCCAATGCCCAAAAGCTTGGATTCTCTATAAATGCTATCACGGCAAGATAGCCTATCCCACCACCGATAACCGCCCCTCCTCCAGTACTTACAGCCTTCAACAAAATTGCTTGTGCAGGTGAATAAAATTCTGCAGCCCTATTCGCCAGTTCTCGATCCACTACATTCACTAACTGTGCACACCCCTCCATGGCACGAAGCTGATTTCCAACATTGAACATATATGCCTCCTTATGGCTTTTAATCGTCTCTTAAAATTTGTCTGGTCGTAATTGTCTTGCAATCTCTCTTATATTTTCTGACTCTCTTTCTACAAGATCATTTCCTAGATCACACAATTCTTGGATAGTTGCTGGTTTGACATCATCCAAATCTATTTCTCTTTCCATCTTTGGATTCATCCTCCAATATCTTCCGTGTAGTTTAGATTGAAGATTTTGATTCACTGTATTACACTGGGTTGCATTCACTGTGGTAAATATCTGCTTTGCCCAGTAAAAGAGATTATGATGTTCATCTGGCCCTCCAATTCCTTCAATATCGGCAAATCCTGTGCCCAAAGACAAAACATACTCCGCATCAGGCCTTACACCTTGCCTTTCAGCATAAAAACAGGCCTCCTGTGCTGGGTTGTTATATCCAAGACCCCCATCTACATAGGCTCTATTGGCAATCTTCTTATTGAGGAAATAAGTAGGAGCCGCTGAAGTCGCTCCAGCAACATCTTTTAAAGCTAAAAAAGCATCTTCAGAATCTCTGTTGTTAAAAAAATGAGCCTGCGGTACAGGCGTAGTAATATCGATAGCCGGGATGTAAATATTAGTGCTAACATCCTTTAACAATTGTTCGCCAAACATATCATTGGCTAACTTATCAAGTCCATCTCTTGTATAAGTCGGGCAATCGATCAACTTTTTTACACCTTTGAGCTTTGCTTCACCTACAAGCCTAGACACAGCATAAGTAGAAATATCATGTAACCTCTTACCCGGATTGGGCATAAATATTTTATTCGCTTCAGTCTCATACAAATGTAAAACGTTTTTCGCTGTAAGTTGCTGAGGCGAACCCGTCAAGGACAATGCAATAATCCCACCTGTTGAGGTTCCAGAAATTAAATCAAATGTGTCACTCACAGGACCAATGTGACCTTCAAGCTCTACTAGAACTTTTAAGGGAACAATTCCTCGAATACCACCTCCGTCAATTGAAAGAATTTTAAAACGCCCATCATTTCTTGCTTCCATTTTACTCAATAAAGAGGGTGGATGGTAATTGGCACGATTTCCTAAAAAGCTAAAAGGGTTAAGTGGTGGTTCAGTATCCATAGAATCTCTTAGCACGAACATGTTTCCTCCTTACTAGTTTATCTTTTCCTTGTATAGTTTTTTCTAAAAGTGGTCAAGCGTTTTTTTAATGATTTTTAATCGCGCAAAAAAATTTCGCCATATTTAATAATTCTAGAAACGGCAGTTCAAGATGATAAAGTGATGCAAGCTTTTGAGTTAGAATCGCTTCTGATGGGGGGCGATCATTCCCAAAAGGTGAAGGCGCCCCCCATCAGAAGCGATTCTGGCTCAAAAGATTGCGTCAATTTATCGTCTTCAACTGCCGTTTCTAGGATAATATGCTGAAATTTTTTTGGTGCGCCCAGCATGGGCACATCCTAGTTGAATGAAAGATCAACCTTAGCCCTGATAGGAGGGAATATGTAGACGAAAGCAAGGGTGACCGAAGAAACCATACGAGGCGCTGTTAATAAGTGGGTGAAGAGGACGGAAGCCGTAAGGCCTCCTACTACTCGATCAGCTGTTAAATTTATCTCGAGAAAGATTTTAATCCGTGGATCACCGTGTCATTCGCATTTCTGCCCATTTCATTAAAAATCCCAATTCATTTAAAATGATATGATACGCCTCAGCAGCCTTTTGCCTAATTAGCTTAACTTCATCGTTGGGATACTGAAAACGATTGTCCACTTCTTCGAGGGCTGTGGAAATCAAAGAATATTCATAGTTAACTTTCTTCAAAGAAGCGGTTTTTTCTAATCCTAAATAACTGTAAGCATACCCTAGTAATTGTTTCTGGTCTTCCTCTCTTTTTGGGTAATACCTAGACTGATAATAGTTTACAGCTTCGGAAATAATATCGATGCCAATAGCTGTCAAAGGAGCATAAGGAAAGAACAGCGCTGTTATAGCAGCTACTTCACAGGCAACTTTGTAGATTCTTTTGTTGTAAACTGCCATGGATAAACTAATAGACCGTACAGGCAAATTCAGTAAATGTGTCTTTGGAACAGAGTCTTTAAGTACTTGACAAAAAGTGTTTAAAACAATTGACATACAGGTGATCAAGGTTTGTTTATTTGGCAAATTGGACCCAATTGTAAACTTTCCAATTTCACGATTAGTTGGAGGTACAGACAGCACTTCATATTTAATTACTGTGATCCCATTGCCCTGGGTTATCGTCTGACATCCATTCGATAAATCAGAAAACCATCCCCCTGTTGTTGGAACATGAGATGATATAGTAAGCAGAACCTGTTTAAGCTGAATCTGTCTAGGTATATTTTCTTCTAGGGGGTGGAGCTGCGTGAGTTTTGAATTGATTCTATAGCCTTGTTCTAAATGAGGAACCACAGACTTAGTATCCATTGAAAAAGTTGTCTTGGGTTCTAAAAAATAAGCAGGCATGTCATTAGCATTCATTGCTTGACGTATGTAGTTGAAGAACTCGTACTGATCTCTCTGTTTTTCTATTAAGCGACCCCAAGTATTAATGGCCTCATAGTATTCCCCTAAATCCTGTAAGGCAAAACCGTAAATGATAGAGTCTTTTGGAAGGTACGAAAGTGCTTCTCGCTTTTCATTTTTTAAGAAGAGTTTTAATCCTATGATTGGGTTTAATAAACTTGTCAGCTCTTCCATCACTTTTTGTGAATAAGTAACGAAGTAATCAACCCCTCCCTTTAGAAAGGATGGAATGTGATTAGAAAGAGGGTAACGCCTTTGAGTAATGTTTGCAATCAAATTAATAACTCGAATTAAATATTCGATATTCATCGAGTGACAAAACAATTGAATACAATTATTGATTTCAAAATGTTCTTTCAGCTTCATTTTACTTAACTGTGTTATGAATTCTCGACACAATTTCGTCCCCTCGAATTTGACTCTGTCTTCTCTTGGAACATTTGAACCAATCACGAATTTGCTGCTTACCACCCAGTCATGTAGCTCATGTACAAGATCACGCTTTTCTTTCTCGATTCCGTTCGGACAATAACGGATAGCCAAACGCAAATATTTTTCGTATTCAGAAGGATTGTTATCTTTGAAACAATCCTTTAAAGAGCTGTAAAGCTTGTAGGTAACAATGTGCTTAGGTAAAGGTTGAACTTTTTGGATTAGGTCTTTTTCAATGATGTTTGTTAGTTGATCAACTTTAGTTAAGGCTTCTAGAAGAAGAAATTTCCTTTGTTCGATGTATGTTGCATTCAAAGCTTGTTGCCATAAGCTCAAGATTTCCAATGCGAAGTAGTGAGATCTGACGCAGGCTATGGCTTCATTTATCTTTCCAAAACGCAGAAAAACAATAATGCATAACAAAGAAAAATGATGATCATGGATGCTAGTTGGCTGATGTTGCTCAACACAAGCCAACGCATCTTCCCAGAATTCATCACGGACTAGGGTAGCCAATCTCACGAAAGGATCAGAAGAATAAGAAGAAAACAATGCAGAAATAAAAGTATCAATTTCATGTTGACTAACACCACACTCTTCCACAGCCCCCTTAACTAGTTGAAAGAGTTCTGTGCATAGGGTCTTTTCGTCTGTTCCTACTTTATCTGGATGAATCCACTTCGCAAGTTCCTTATAATGTTTAATAATAGCAGATGGTTCGCTCGAAAAAGGAGCATCTAATCCAAAAAGCTTCTGTAAGGGTCGGATTTTTGGATTATCTTTCAAAAATCTTAAATAACCTTCCCTACCTTCTCTAGTTTGAACATCTGTTGTAGATACTTTTCTTATTCCAATTGGAAGTGCTGAAAAAAAATCAGTTTTGAGAGATGCGTCCCAAGATGTGCCAAACATGAGCTACTCCTTATTTTTTAGGTCTAAATATTTATGTAACTAAAAACTTTCGAGCCTCATTTTAATGCTTTACCGATATTTTCTATGGCAATAAAATTGGGTTGGATTTTTGATTTTCTCAACTTCGAATCCTAGGTCTCTCTAGTTTCTGTTGATAGCAACTTGCCTTACATTTAAGGGAAATTTACCAACTAAAACCACTATGGCATGAATGGTTATTACAGTTCAATATCTATTTTTCGTTAACTATTTTCATAAACTTTCGATGAACCCCGTTGGGGATCATCGAAAGTTTACGAGTAAGACATAAAAAGGTTAATTTATCGTCGATATTGAGTAAAATCCTTCAGATAGATTTCCAATAAAGGGGGGATTTTTTCGGAGCTGAAGTTGAATATAATGAGATTGTTGATCAAAACAATGGGGATTAAATTGGGGATTCCCTTGATTTGGATCGCCTAAGATTTGGCCTGATTCTCCTAACGCAAGAATACTTTTCATATGAATATGCTTTGGAGTGAATTCCGCAATCATATAAAATCCTGAAGCATTAAAGATGTTCATCGTTTGAACAGACCCTAGGATGAGATTATTGAAGCTATAGACTCCTCGTTGCCCTTTTCCCCAGGGACGAGCATTAAAGCCGCCTAAGATATCCAAAGCATGGTCAAGAGATTCCACGATAATCTGATCAACAGGGGGTTGGTTAGTTAGCCATCCATCGAAGAATACCTTGTTATTATAGGCAAGTTTTAAAATTCTTGAAAGTGTGTTGCCGGGTCCTACGATACTATTCGTCGTTCCCTCTACGTTATAGGTTGGGAGCGGATCTGAAGGGGTGCTTGCCGCAACTTCTCTTGATGTTCCGGCGATGAATGGATTCATAATGGTACTTGTTACCGTATTTAACCAAACACTTCCCAAAATAGCTTTATCGCTTATATTCGTGCTATTTAAAATGTTGTTTAAGCTGCCGTCAAACCATGCACCTTTGTAATCTTTGAGAAAGGCAATGGCCTGTAGACGTGCAGGAGTAGGATTGTTTTGGACAGCTTTGAAAAATCGTTTTTTGAAGAGGGCAGTAAAGAGGTCTGCATCTCTGTCTGGATCGGAATTATCATAAGGCGTATTGCTATTTGCTACATATTGTCTTAAATTGAGCTGTTTTAAATCCTTAAATGACAGTTTACGTATCTCTTGAATCACTTTATCAAACCAGTAGACTCGATTGAGTCCCATTCCAGACACTGTATCGTCCGATCCTTCAGCCCCTTGTTGAAATAAGCTGTTCCAGGCGGCATAGTAACCTTGATCGGAGTTCATGTCTAAAAGAGGATTTCTTGCGATTTTAGCATAGGTGTAGAGATGGTCAGAAGGGACAGGGGTGTGTTCTATCCCTTGAGGAAGGCGACGATCATATTTTTTGGGTAAAGAGGTCCAACCTCCTGTATGGAAGGCTGCAATATTGTTTTGAGAATCAACATATTGACCTTCGAGCAAAACGATATCTGATTGAAACTGTGGATTGAGAAAACTGTTGATGAAGCCGTCAAGATTTTTGGCAAATGCTCCTTCAATAAAAGCATTAAGTGCACGTAACTGTTTTCCAATGAACACCGAACGAAGCGTTAACATCATTCCGGAAGTTGGATCCATTTGGAGAACCCAGCCTCCAGACTTACTTCGATAAACATCCAATGTGGTATCCGGAGAACCTAAGACTTTAATTGTGATGCTACGTGTTTGTTTGGGGTCGATATTATTCATCGATTCAAAAAGAAAATCGTTTGAGGGAAGATGACCAACTTGTAATGCTACGCCATAATCATTAAACACACCAAGCATGATGAAAGGTAAAGAGGGGATTGTAAAGAAATTGCCTCTAGTTCCCAGTTCATTGTGGTCGAATCTGATTTGATAAAAATCGCTAGGTTGGTTGAAATTCGGTTGAGGGGCTGTTCGGATCATAGGGTTGCCTGAAAGGGATTTTTTTGAGCTAAAAACCATTCCATTGCTTCCTAAAGAAGGTTTTCCTGATTTGTCGTGTAAGTTTCTTATTCTTTTAAACTTTTCAGAGAATTTTTTGCTGATTTCAGAAAATTGGGGCTGTATGGATTGTGCGTCTATGTCTGGGCTGTGAAGTTCTTCTAAAGGCTGATCTTCTGAGGAGTCCTCTTGATTGGGCACGATGGTATATTGAGACTTGATTTGATAAGTCGTAGGATCAATATCGTTAAAAATTTCTTTGGCTTTTTTAAACCCAAAGTTTTCAATTAAAAGGTATAGATCGTTAAGATTATCTAGTTGATAATTTGGAATGGATGATTGTGAAAATTGTTGTAAGATGAATTGATTTGTGCGAAGGATGTCATAGAGAGTAAATTTAGGAACAGGATTGTTTGCACCAAAACCGATAGTTTTAAGTTCATAAGGTAAGATCGATTGGTCTGCGTTGACCTGAGCTACAACTCGATTAAGACCTTTTACATAAGAGTGATAAAAATCTATTGTTTTAGGTGTGAAGTCATTATCGATCTGCTTCTGAACTTCCTTATTGGTATAATTAATTTGGCATTGAAAAATATCAGAGTCAATAAAATCAGATCCTAGATATTGTGAAGCTCTCCCATTAGCCAGCTGGGTGACAAAGAAAATTTGCCAAAGTCGATCTTGACCCTGCACAAAACCTATGGATTCAGCTAGTTCTTTAAGGTTTCCTCCTTGGATATAAGGCATTCCAAATTCGTCACGTGTGATTTTAAGTTTATTTGGATGAGAGGAGCTATTATTTTTGTCTAAAGCTTCGTTCTTATAGGAATGATCAGCTTTTAATGTGAAAGAGGCGACAGCAGCTAAAGAACATAGGATGAATGTCTGGATACGCATTTTTCTTGACCTCGCCTTTTAAAATGTTTTGGATTTCAAATTTCTTTTTATATTTTAAAAATTTAAAATTCAAAATATTTTTTTAAAGCGGAGGGATTGGAAACCATCCGGCTAAGTAGAGTGGGTAATACTGGACTTTTTTTTCCTGGTCTATTTTAAATGGACGTCCACTAAATATAACTTGAAAGGGAGGGCTATATTTCTCTGAAAATAATTTTAAACTTTTTGCCTTAACTTGCGATCCTGATTTGACTTCAATAGGGACAACACAATCATCTATTTCTAACATAAACTCAATCTCAGCAGTCTTTTCTTGCCAGCTAAAAAGAGCGTCTCTTCCAAAGGCAAGAAGCTCCTGAGCAATGAAGTTTTCAGCGAAATATCCCTTGTAGCTCCCATAATCAGCTTCAAGGATAGATTTTGGAGAAAGAGAACTCATATATCCTAGGAGGCCCACATCAAAGAGTAATAATTTGAATATATTCTCGCGCGAATACGCTTTAAACGGGAGGAGTCCGCTATTGGTAATATGCACTTTAATAATAAGGCCTGCAGCTTCAAGCCAATCAATTGCGCTTGCAAGTCTGTCATAATGAGTTATACCTGGAACGATTCCTCTAAATCTAAATCTTGCAACTGATCCATCATGGATTTGATTGAGTTGAGTGGGAATGGCTTGAAAAACGCGATCGATATGCATTGCGTTGACTTTTCCGGAGTGTTTTGCAATGTCTGCATAATAAGAATTAAGAAGATCACTTTGCTTTTTCCTGACGAGGGAGAATGTTTGAAAGAGATCCTTTTTATCCTGACAATAAGTTAAAACACACTCCGGCAATCCTCCAACAATGAAATAATGTTTTAGTTTCTCTAATAAATGATCATGGATAATTTCCGGAATGGTGTCATTCGCGTGAAGCTTTTGTATAATTGGCAACGATTTATCATTTGAAGCTATCAAAAATTCTTCGAATGTCATCGCTCGTAAAACTTCAAACGTCACTTTGCCTACAGGAAAGGATACATTATTTAAATGAATGCCTAAAAGAGAACCGGCTCCGCATAAGTGTAGTTGTGGGCACTCTTCTTGAAAGTATTTTAAACTCGTCAATGCTTTAGGTATTTCCTGGATTTCATCAAAAATGACTAGATCATTTTTAATGTCAATAGGATGTTCAAGAAAAATACTTAATTCATTTATGATTCGATGAGGATCAAGATTGGGTTCAAAAATTTTCTTAAGATTAGGTTCCTTTTCGAAATTAATGTAATGGTAGGCTGGAAAATGAAGTTTGCCAAATTCCTTTAAAAGGTGGGTTTTGCCTACTTGTCTGACGCCTTTGAGGAGTAGGGGTTTTCGCGATTTTTCTTTTTTCCATTTTAATAAAGTATCCATCATCTTGCGTTGCATATTTTCCTCCTTAATAACAAAATTGACTGATGCGGAATACTAAGAAAAATTAAACGCAAAGGCACGAAGGCGCAAAGAGCACAAAGAGATCTTACATGTAAAGTATAAATTTTACCTATTTTTTCTTTAAACTGAAGATTCTTCGCGTAAGATCTCTTTGTGCTCTTTGCGCCTTTGCGTTTAGTTTTTTCCTATACTTCATATCATAATATCGCAGCATCTTTTTTCATCTAAACTACCTGCATTTCCTTAGGTTAACAAAAAAGTAGATTTTTGTCACTTTTATCGTCAAAAAAGTGACAGATTTTGTCACTTTTATCGTCAAAAAAGTGACAGATTTTGTCACTTTTTCTCATAAAAATGAGATCTAGAAAAAATTAGCCGCCGCTTCTGTGTCAAGAATTCCCACAAAGATTCCAAATGCTGCGCAAGGAAAATGCTTTTTAGCATTCATTAAATTGATGATTCCCCCCGAGAACGTAAATCGCCTTTGTTCTTCAAGGCTCCTTGCATTATAAAGAAAGTTAAGGGGAGCTCCTATGGTTAACGTAAAAACACCCATAGCTACGTGAGCTATTGAATCTATAAGTGCGGTCGGTAGGATGAGAAGATTTACTGCGCGTGGGCCAAATTCATTCCATAAAAAGGCCCCCCAGGCCGCACTTTTATTTTTAGATTCCTTATACCAAGAGTGGGTAAAGGACGTAAGTATTCGTGTGAGACTAAAATTTTCATGGAGTTGATAAGGGCTTGCATGGTTTTTTACATTCATAAGAATCTTCTTGCAATGATCGCTTATAGTCAATCAGAAAAATTAAGAGAAATTAATGATCTCAGGGCGGTATCCACCCTGAGAATTGAGTTTTTCATGAAAAAACATCTACCTTACAAAATGTTCTCCATGATCGATTCAACGGTAAAGCCAAATTCTTTGGCTAACATACTTTGCGGGGCTGAGGCACCAAACGTATCAATACAAATAGGGATGCCGTCAGAGCCGATGTATTTATGCCAGCCTTGTTCGACACCAGCTTCAATGCTCACGCGTTTGCCTAAATTTCCTCCAAGAACGCTATCTTTGTACTCTGGATTTTGTTTTTCATAAAGTTCCCAACAGGGCATAGAGACAACGCGAACTGATTTTCCTAATTTTTCAAGTTCAAGAGCTACATCGATGGCAAGATGAAGTTCAGAACCGGTGGCTATTAACGTATAGTCGGGAGATTTTCCTTGAGGTTCTTTTTTTAAGATATAGGCACCTCGTCCTACGCCTTCTGAATATGAACGTTTTGTGAGTCCTAAATCTGGTAAACTTTGACGGGAAAGCACTAAAGCTGTTGGGCCGCTATAATTCAATGCTGCAATCCACGCCATTTTTACTTCATTTTGATCCCCAGGCCGGATCACATGCAGATTAGGGATTGCGCGTAGTGCTGCCAAATGCTCGATAGGTTGATGAGTAGGACCGTCTTCTCCAAGGAAAATCGAATCGTGAGTGAATTGATAAATCACATGTTCTTTCATGAGGGAGCATAGGCGTATGGCATTGCGCATATAGTCTGAAAAAGTTAAAAAAGTTCCAATGAATGGCACAAACATTCTTGTCTGTGCAAGCCCAGTAGCCATTGTCGCCATTCCGAATTCACGTACACCAAATTTGATGTTACGTCCACGATAGTCTTTTGGGGCTATGAGAGGGTATTTTGCAAGCATAGTTAAATCTGAGCCTGATAGGTCTGCAGAGCCTCCTATAAACCAAGGAAGTAGATCTGCAAGTAGGTTGAGAACTTCATTTGAAGCTTTTCGACTTGCAATCGGAGCTTTAATGGCTAATGCTTCTAATTTTTCTTCTAGATCATTAGGGACTTTATGATGGGCATAGGTTTCGAATTCTTTCAATTTGTCTGGGTTTGCCTTGCTCCATTGATCAAAAAGTTTCTTCCAGTCATCTTCTGAATGTATATCTTGAGAAAGTTTTTTACTAAAAAAATCTGTCACTGACTGAGGGACGTAAAAAGGATCCTGAGGTATTCCCAAAGCAGCTTTCGTCTCCTGAACCTCTTCGACGCCAAGAGGCGCTCCGTGAGCTTTGTAAGAACCAGCTTTATGCGGAGATCCTTTACCGATAATTGTGTGGGCGATGATTAAGCGAGGACAAGTTTGGTTATATCTTGCTTGGTTTATTACAGAAGCTACAGCATCGATGTCATTGCCATCCACTTCAAAAACTTCCCAACCATAAGCTTCATAACGTAGCCGTGTATTTTCAGAACAAGATTGGCTCAAAGGGCCATCAAGAGTGACATGATTCGAGTCATAGATAGCGATGATATTGTTGAGTTGCAGGTGTCCAGCGAGAGAAGACACCTCAGAGGTGACACCCTCCATAATACATCCATCACCCATAAGGACAAAGACTTTGCTATCGATGATTTTTTGTTCGCTCGTATTAAAGCGAGTCGCTAGCATTTTGAGGCCTAAGGCGGTTCCTATAGCGTTCCCCAATCCTTGCCCTAGAGGGCCTGTGGTTGTTTCGACACCTTCAGTATCTCGAGATTCTGGATGTCCAGGGGTTTTAGAATGAAGTTGTCGGAAATTTTTGATATCCTCGAGGCTCAGGTTATATCCAGAGAGGTGTAAACAAGAATAAAGCAACATGGAGCCGTGTCCGGCTGAAAGAATGAAACGATCGCGGTTTATCCAGTTTGGGTTCTTTGGATTGTGCCTTAAAGCTACTCCGTATAGGTAGGCTCCGATTTCTGCACACCCCATGGGTAAGCCAGGATGACCTGAATCTGCTTTTTGCACCGCGTCCATGGATAGGCCACGAATTGTCATTGCAATTTTGATGAGTTGTTGCTTAAGGTCTGGATCTAAGTGGTTTTTTTCGTAAGAATCTACGTTATTTTCACTATTCATCGATTCTACCTCGGTTGTTATCTGGTTTTGTTACAGAAGCTTAATGTATCTTTTTTTCAACTTAATCGGCAAGAAAAACGTGGCCTTGTTCACTTCTTCGCTCAATTATTCCTCCTCTGTGTTCTCTGTGATCTCTGTGGTAGATTTTTTTTTACCACAGAGATCACAGAGAACACAGAGGAGGAATAATTGAGCGAAAGTTTCTCGTGTACAGGTGAACATAGCCAAAAACGTGGCCTAAGCCTTCAAGAATTTTATAACTTCAGACACGAGTCGTTGAGTTGTCTGTTCGTTTTCAAGAAGGCTATTCACGAAATTGATAAGCAGGTTTAGTGCTACCCTTTTATCGACTTGTTTAGAAGGATTCATTCCTAAATCACCAAGATATGATACGACTTCTGGAAACTTAATATTATATGATTCAACGATTAAATTGAAAATCAGTCCAGCGGAAACAGAAACCGAACGAGCTTTAAGTAAGCATAATTCATCTTGTTCTTTTTCTGTTAGAAAAGACTTTTCTTCAAGAATCTGTATTCTTTTTATTCCACCAACACTTTGCAAACTAGATACTATAGACTCATATATTTTCTGAGTAGATATATTTGTACTGACTTGATCGAGTAAATTTTTCAGTTGGAAAGTGAAATCTGGGGCATAACTTTCCCTAAGGGAACGAAGGTCTCTTTGCTGTTGTGCTGCAGCAAGGTGATTTGTAAAATTAACTAATAAGGGCGCTAATATCCCTTGTTCTTTTGATTCTTCATAGGAAGGTATTTTTCCTTCTTTTAAGTTTGCAATCAAATAATTCAAATCATCTTTCATTTTTTTTATGAATCCTTCGATAGAAATATTTAAATTGAAATTAACCGAATCAAGATTTAAACAAGTATCTCCAAATTCTTGTATTTTTTTAATTGCAGAATGCTTTTGAAGACCATTGATGGACTTGTTCGCCATACTGATTACAGGATCCTTCAGCCTCATTCCTTGTAGAAGTTCACCGGCAATCATTATCGTAAAATCATTCAGTGATTTTATAGGATCTGGAGTAGTTCTATTTATAACTTTTTGTAAATTGATGCTATTATTTAAATTACTTAATATTAAAATTAATTTTTCTCGTAAATTGTTAACGTCAGCCTTGTTAAGAGCTTTCACATCACTCGTTTCACTCTGTTTAAGTACGCTAAGCAATTGAGCTAATGATACATGTTTTAATTCATCATTTGGATTTGTCTTGAACCAATCAAATAACGTAGAAATCATTTCCTTCAAGGCGTTAAATCCATTATCATCTAAAAGCATTTCAGTTTTTCCAAAATTTTTATGATTTAGATGACGTAAAACTTCAAGCAATAATAATGAAACTTTAGCTTCTTCATTTGATTTAAGAGAAGTTTCGATAGGCTCTTTCCCTTTATTGGTTATCTTAGGAAAATTCTCCATTGTGATCAAATTCAGCACAATTGAATCGAAGAGGAAGGGGGATAAGTCGTGTACTTTAGGAATCATAATTTTCTCCCCCTGATTAATGAAGGCGATGCTATAGAGCTTGCAAGCTTGAGCAATAATTTCGGGTGTATAGACTTTGTTGATTAAATTGACTCCTATAGTAAAGGATTGAGAAATAGCGTCGATTTCTTCATTGCTCATAGAATGTATTGCTAAAAGGTCGTTCAAAACTTCTAAAAAGGGTCGAGGCATCGATTTGACTCGATTAAGAAGGGCTAATTCATTGCTGGTAGGCTTATGAAGAGCATGATCGTCTGAATTTTGTCTGGAGAGGAGATAATTCTCATCATCCTCTTTGTTTTCTTTTGGACTTAGAGTCATCTTAGAAATTTGCCTTAGAGAATTAAGTGGAGTTTCTAGAATATTTGGGCTGATACGGTTTACATTTTTTAGCAAAGACTCTGCTATTCTGCACATAAAGTTTAATGCGCTCTGATCACTTTTATCTTGTTGATAAGCTGAAAAGCCAATATCTATACTTCCCTTTTCAAAAATACGATTTCCAAGTTTTACAATTAAATGTGAAATTTCTGGGGTAACCTTTTTAAGATTTGTAAAAATGTTCAATTGAATTTCAAGATTGTTTTTTATTTCTTTTAAATTGGTTGATTCGATGAGCAGTTTATCGAGAAATGTCTTTCGGGTAGCTTCTTCTAATGTTTGTGGGACTATTTTTTCGATTCTTTCAATTTCATTTTTGATAACGCTAATTCTTTGTTTTAAATTTAAATTTTCTATTCTATTGATAAATTCAATAAGTTCTTTGATCGAATCAGCTTTTTTTGTAAAAGCATTGGAAAGTTGAGTATTCATCACTGGAGTTTCAAGTTTATTTATTGTGTATTTTCCCAGCTGTCTAACAAATGGTGTATTTTCAAGGTATATCCTTGTAAAAATTCCGAAGGCGTATAAGGCACCAGAACTTACTAAAATGGTAGGTATGTTCGATCCCAGAGTTAACATAAGAAGAGGGTAAAAAAGAAGCAACAGTTTTGGATCTTTGTCTGGATTTAGACTGTCAAGAATGTTTTGCTTTCCTTCTGAAACTTTATCTGTCACTTTTTTTATTTCATCGGCTGCTAGTTCAAAAAATGGTTTGATAATAGAATCTTCGCCTTTTTTAATTTTTGAGATTTCACTTAATAATGAATCGATAAGTTGCTTTGTTGAAACTTCGATATTAAGTTCAATTCCTCCTAATTCAAATGTTTTTAATAACGTAGATATTTGTTTGACAATTTCATTGAGTACACCTGATTTATCTAGTGAATCAATAATGGCTTCAATCGATTTATTGGTTTCTACATCTAGGCTTCTGCCCAATACTTCTGAAAGGATGGATCTAGAGATATTCAAAAGAGATTTTCTAGGATTTTCAATTAAATTATTAGAAAGTTCTTTCAAATTTATTTCCTTAAAATTAATTTTTTCGGCATCAAGTAGTTTTTTAAGCATGAGTTCACTTAAGTTGCATCCATTTAAATCTTCGACTCTTGAAAGTTCTAAATTTTGCAAGATAATTGGAAATTTTTGAATCACCCGAAATTGATCTAGTGGACGTCCATCAGTAAAAGAAGCAGTAGAGATTTCTTGTGCTAATAATACCAAATATTTTTTTCCATTAATATCTAAACCAATTTCAGTATTATTTATATTATTTAATAAGCTAATCGTCGCTTCTTGTATTTCATGAGGTTTATTTCCTAAGGTATATTCAATTAAAGCTTCAAAATAATATTTGTTTATATCTTTGTTGTCAATTCCATCGATTAATTTATTATCCTGCCGTTTTGATTCCACTAGCCGACGTAAAGTGATCGCTGCAACTTCAACAGGATGTGAAGGTAATAATTTTATCCATCTTAATAATTCCATCATCTCTTTCGAGTTAACTGGAAACAAATTTTTTTCTTCCAGTTGTATTACAAGTAAGTTTCCGATATTTTTTTCTGTTTCATTTGTTTGATTTCTAAGTCGATTTTGCCAATTTTTTACTTCAAGAAGTTGGCTGATGGGGATGGCTGCAGGCAAATTTAAGGGCTTTATTCGAAATTTTTCTAAATTTTGAACGTTTAAAGGGAGGTTAGCCTTTCGCAAATTTTTAAAATAATTAATTACTGTATTTGCAATTACATTTTGTGTTAACGAGAAATCTTCTATTGAATTTACAGAATAACCCTCTTTCTGAAACTGCTCAAGCAAATTTTTACAAAGCATTATGCTATCTTTGATGGTTTTCAATTCATCAGTATTTCTTGGGATCAATTGTGGGTTCTCTTTAATAGATTTTATAAATATGTTAGTGAACTCATTTACCCATGTGTTTGTTAATTCTTTCGATAATGCTCTGTCTAGTGCTGATTCCCAGTTATTTAGTGGAGTTAATTTTGCTTCAGATTGCAAGATATCATCGCATACATTTTCGAAATAAATACCTATATCCGTTATTGAATTTCCCTTAAAATTCAAAACATTGATAAATCGAGCAGGATTTTCTGGAAAACCATAGTTTGTTGCAATTTGTGTAAATCCCTTTGTAAATAATTCCTTATTATTAGTGTGAAATTTTCTAGAGTCGATTCCTTGTAAGAAACGGTCCATCCCTTCGTAAAACTCCTGGGTATATTCGTCAAGATCATCTTTGAAGAGTGAATCGATGGCAGCCTGAGTTAATAAGTCCTTAAAACGTGCTTTTAAGATTAATTGTCTCATTATGTTTGGTATATTTTCAATTCCATGCAGAAATATAGGGTGATTGACGAGCGATTCTAAACCATTTTTAAATTGAAAATCCAAATCAGAACCTATATAGAACTTTAAAAAATCTTGTGTTAATTTTATTTCAGATTGTTTAATTTGTTTATTTTTTAATTGCCGAATGAGTTTTTCATCGTTAGGATTAACTGTATCTAATGAGATCTTTACAGAAAACATTTTATCTAAATCGCACGACTTCAATTTTTGTAAAACTTCGCTAATTGTATTATTTTTGAGCAATAAATGAAATTTTTTGTAAACGTGTTCATTTAATGTTTGATTAGAAAATATCAATATTAATTTTAGGTCCTCTGTTAAGAATGTTTCTGATTTACTATGATCTGATAAAGCATACTTAATGCTTTCTAAAAATATTTTTACTTCATCATTACTGTCAATACCATAAATTTTAACACTTAGGTTTTGCGATTCGTCTATTTTATCTGCTATGGACTTTATATTATTAAATGCTTTTTTAATTAAATCACTATCTTTATTGTATTCAGATACTTGTTTCAATTTTACAAGGTTTTCATGGATTAAAGATGCGAGGTCTGGGTCATATTTGTTTATTTTATTTAATTCCACGATTGCGTTTTTAAAATAATTTTTCATTTGGAGTCTTAAAAGTTTTTCAGACTCAATCATAGAACTATCAATAGATGTAATATCTGCTCCGAGCTTAATTAACTTTTTAGCGATTTCTAGTGAATTATATGGAGAACCTTGATTGCAAATTTCACTTAGAGCAGCGTTGGGGTCAACGCCTTTTTTAATAAGAGATTTTGCCACATCCATAAAGTTGTTATTGCAGGCGGCAGATAAAGCATTTGTAGCAATAGTAGAATCTATGTGACTGAGATGTCCTATTATATTTAATACTAATTGTTCTCTTTCAGCTAGTTCTTTCTTTGTCTCGGCGGATTTTTGATTTTTCATTTCTCCATTAATGATATTTTTTAAAATTGGTTGGAGGCATTCTAAATTTGGAGTTTCTCCTAGGGAATTCTTTTGGGACATGTACGCACCATTTAAAATCAGCTGGAAGGCGATAGCGGATTGATCAGCATCGCAAGCATAATGTAAAGCGGTCATTAGATGATTATCTTGGATTTGTACATCAGCTTTATTTTCAATAAGGAGAAGGGCAATATCTGGGCGTGATTGACAAGCAATTTGCAAAGGTGTTTTACCATGTCTATCTTGAGTGTTTATATCTACTCCTTTTTGGAGAAGCTTTAAAAGAACTTCACCTTTGCCCACTCGACAGACGTATAGTATAGGAATGATTCCTAATCCATTGGCCTTATTTAGATCATTTAGTGTCATCATATCGATGAGTTTATGAGTAACTTCTTCCTGATCATGTGTAATGGCTAAAATCAAAAGATCGGAAGTTGCGGGAAATCCATTATTGAGAAGTGCCAGGGCCAGTTTCCCATCGCCATTCATAAGATCCTTCTCTAATTTTTGAAGTAATTCGGGATTGACTTGTCCTTGTCCTAACCACCAGGAGGAAATAGAAAAATTACCCTGGAGAAAAAATAGGTCATTTTTATCTACAAATAATAAAATTTTTTGAATTAGTTTATCATAAGAATGGAAATTGCTCTTTAAATCAATTATGCTACGGAGTGCAGTTTCTTGGGGCCTATCTTGCGCACATAATAAATTAATAACTAATTCAATGATTTTATCATCTTCTTTAGTCTCATTAGTGGTGTAATTAGATTTATTGACATAATCAGAAGGTTCTATTCGATTAAACATAGTTTTCCCCCGTAAAAAATTAAATAGAGGACTGTCTATATTTATAATAACATTTCTATTTTATTATTCAATAGATAATTAATAAACTAATTAAATAGTTTTAATTAATTAAATATATGGTTGCGATTAGAGAATCGGAGCACCAGTGCAAAACTTAACAAGGACGACAAGGACAAGGCGATAAGCCAAAGATAAAAAGACATCGTCCTTGTCGTCCTTGTTATCCTAGATATCCTTCCTAGAACACGTTTAGGGTGTGCTGATACCTTGTTGATATATTCTGAGCCTGCGTTATTCACGTATAATTATGGAAAGGATGTAGACCTGTTTTTTCTCCAAAAAATGTTGATAATATACTACTTTTTTTTTAAAACCTCTAGAATATGCTTAGACGAAAGAAAATATTTGCGAAAAAATCGAAATGAGTATATGAACTTAAATTTGGAAACCTAATTCATTGAAAAGGTAAACGAAAACTTCTGACGAGTCAGATGAAAAAAACACTCAACAAGAGGAAAAATGAAAAGAAATATCAAAATGAGCTTTCTGGGAATAATGAGCGCATTATTATTGGGAACTTCTGCGGTTTCATATAGCAACTGTGAAGAGCCTTTCGACACATGTCAAGAGCCTGTTGGCTTTTGTGATGAGCCTTTTAAGTGTGGGACAGCTGACATTAGTGTTTATGGCTTTGTAAAGTTTGAAACATTAACAGTTAATCGGATTACAGGAAATTATCCTGAAATTTTCCCCCAAATGGTTCCTTTGTCCACTGATCGTGCAGACGATCATTATCAGACTATCATTGATGCACGCAGCTCAAGAATAGGTGTCAAGGCTATTGATCAATTTTGGGATATCAAAATCAAAGGCGTTATTGAAGGGGATTTTTTTGATGCTCAAGGAGATGCTCTAGTTTTTAACACTCGTCTTTTTAGAGTTCGTTTAGCTTATGCTAGAGCTGATATGCCAAGCGGTTTTTTCTTCTTAGCGGGACAATATTGGATCTTGCCTATGGGAATTCCAGATATTCCTGCGCCTCTCTATGTCAATACACAACTTGCTCCTGTTGGTGTAGCGTATGCACGCCAACCTCAATTACGTGTTGGTTACAAGAGACAAGTTAGAGATTGGGGTGAATTTCAGATTGAAGCTGATATGGAAAAACATGCCTTTAATGACCTAGGCTTTATTACTCCTGAGACAGGTGAGCCTGCACAGGGTGGTGAGCAGCCATGGCCATTATTTGCTGGAAAAATCAGCTGGCTAGGTGAAAACTTTAAATGTAGCTTTGCGGGAGCTGGTTCTCAAACAAGATATATTTTTAATGATTTGGGATCAATTCGTAGACGAAATATTTGGGCTGTTTGCGGTATCGCAAGCTACAAATGGAATCGATTAACTTTATGGGGTACAGTCAATCATAACGTTGGTTTGAATACAATGTTTACAGGGTACTTTAATAATATGGCTTTCGATAGTCTCACAAACCGTCTTTTTGCTATCAAATCAACAGGTGGTTGTGGTGCTATTCGCTTTGATTGGATCCCTGATGTTCTCATTTCAGATGTGATGTGTGGAACACAGCAAGGGAAGCATATCACTGGTACACCCTTTTCAGGAGTTGCTCTAAAACGTTTGACAGATGTGCGAGCCAATATTTTTTATAAGTTCTGGTGTAACTGGCAAGCAGCCATTGAATACCAAGCTATTTATGTTAAAGCGTTCAATAAGACTAAAGGACATGCTAATGCTGTTCATGCAGCGATTTGGTATAACTTTGGAACACCTTAAGGATCTGGCAATATAGTTTGTACAGCAAACAGTCGCGAATGCGGTCAGAGGTTACGTGCTTTTGGCTGTATTCGCGATTTTTTTTGTAGCAAGGACAATATAGTAGTCATTTTGACTAGTCTTGTCTTTTTATCTTTGTCCTTCCTAAATAACAAAATCGACTGATGCGGAATACTAAGAAAAATTAAACGCAAAGCGAGACAGTTGCCTACGGCGCCCCTTATTGGGAAATAACAAATTTTTAAAGCGCCTTGCCATTGGTGCCTGACCTGATATTCTGACATTTGCCCTTTAGGATGCAATGTCATCGCCTCGGCAAATGTCAGAATATCAGGTCAGGCACCAATGGCAAGGCGCAATTTGTTATTTAGGAGGCACGAAGGCACAAAGAGATCTTACGCGAAAAATTTTCATTTAAAAAAAAGAGGTGAATTTTATTTTACATGTAAGATCTCTTTGTGCTCTTTGCGCCTTCGTGTCTTTGCGTTTAATTTTTTCCTATACTTTATATCTTAATATCGCAGCATCTTTCTCACCTACCAAACAACAACTGTCTTGCTTAGCGTTTTGTCTTTGCTGCTGTCCTTCAAGACCCAGTGAAAACGAAAGTGACCCCATTTGTCATCTTTTCCACAGGAGGATGCAGTTTGTGAACTTTCACTGTAATCTGAGCTCTGCCGGATACAATTTTTCCAAATTCTTTATGCAAAGTATAAGCAAGAAATTCAATTAGCTTGAATTCCATGCTTTTAGCTACTTGACAAGCACTTGCAATAAATACAGAATAATCGATGGTGTGCGAGAGATCATCCGTTACGCAAGCTTGTGGCATTCCAGGAAAATTCAGATCTACTGAAATATCTAAAGGTTGAACAGCAATCCTTTCACCTTGCTCACAACCTAGATGGGCCCAAATGCGAAACGGATGTATATGTAACGTGTACATTTTATAACTCTTGGATAATATAAGAGATCTCATAGCTTTCAAGAATATCCCCTTCTTGATAGATACTGCAGCCATTTAGAACGATTCCACATTCAAGACCTTTAGCCACCTCTCGTACATCTTCTTTGACCCGCTTAAGCGAAGTAATTGTTCCTTTCCAAAGCATGTCTTTACCACGGCGTAGACGCATATGATGGCTACGATGGATTGTCCCTTCGATGACTTGGCAACCTGCGATAGTTCCATAGTGAGAAGATTTAAAGATGGCTTTGACTTCTGCCTTGCCTTTTTCCGTTTCTACGGCAATCTTATCAAGCAATCCAGCTAAAATAGACTTAACATCATCAATCGCATGGTAAATGATATCATGCAGACGGACTTGGATCCCTAGTTCTTTGACTAAACTATCTGCATGGCTTTCAACTTGCGTGTGGAAGCCTACAATAATCGCTTTTGAAGCTGCAGCTAATTGTACATCTGATTCGGAAATTTCACCGACTCCCGTGAAAATAATATTCAGTTCGGCTTTTGTGGACGTGATCTTTAGTAAGGCAGCTTTTAAAGCTTCCAAGGAACCCTGCACATCAGCCCGTAAAACGATGTTAAGTACTTTCTTGGTCGTTCCATCAGAGGCTTGTTGGAAAAGATTTTCTAATGTGAGTTTTTTCTTTAATAAAAGACTTGTCTGACGTATGCCTTGTTTCCTTCCTTCGGCAATTTCGCGAGCTTCTTTCTCATTTTTAACAGCAATAAATTCTTCTCCAGCTGCTGGTAAGCCCGAAAGGCCAGTGATCTCTACAGGAGTGGATGGGCCAGCTTCTTTCAGATCTTGGCCAAATTCATTTTGCATTGTTTTAACGCGTCCAAATGTTTGACCAAAAACTAAGGCATCGCCTAAACGTAAGGTTCCATTTTGAACTAAAACTGTCGCTACAGATCCCATTCCTTTATGCATTTCTGACTCTAAAACTGTTCCACGAGCACGATTGAGGGGAGAAGCTTTGAGTTCAAGCACTTCTGTTTGCAGAGCTAACATCTCTAGTAGACTTTGAACACCTTCTCCAGTGGCTGCAGAACAGTTGATGGTGATTGTTTGGCCCCCCCATGATTCAGGTAAGAGGTCGTGTTCAGATAACTGACGATAAACATTTTCTGCATTAAAATTAGGCTTATCGCATTTATTAAGTGCTACGACGATAGTGACATTCGCTGCTTTAGCATGCTGAATAGCTTCAATCGTTTGTTGTTGGATCCCTTCATCACCAGCAACAACTAAGACGACGATGTCAGTGACATCGGCTCCACGTGCACGCATGGACGAGAATGCTTCGTGGCCAGGGGTGTCGAGTATCGCAATATCACCCACAGAAGTATGGCATTTGAATGCCCCAATATGCTGTGTGATGGCACCGGCTTCTCCGGAAGCACGGTTACTTTTGCGAATATAGTCGATCAGACTCGTTTTACCATGGTCAACGTGTCCCATAAATGCCACAATAGGGGGACGTGTGATTAATGTATCGGAAGCAGCTTCGCTAATTTCCTCTTTAATCGTTTTGTCAGTAACCCGTAGTCGTTCTTCTTCAGCTGTATCAATAGTAATTTCACAACCAAACTCTTGACCAAGCAGACCGATAGTTGTCTCGTCATCTAGAAAATCATTAAGCGTAGCAACTACACCTTGCATAAATAATTTAGAAATCAATTGTGAAGCTTTAACCTTCATTTCAGAAGCTAAATCTTTGATGGCGATAGGTATGCGTACCTTTAACGATGTTGGTCTAACGGCTATATCTTCATGATGTTGATGTTGAGGCTTGAGCTTCTTTTTGCGCCATCCCTTGCGATCTTCCTCACCATAACGCAATCCTTGTCGATCACGAGCATCAAATGTTCGTTGTGGTTCAGCTTTGTTGCGGGAGGGGCGCACATCGCGAAATTCTTTAGTTTTGCTAAATTTTGAATCTTTTTTAGTTCCTTCTGCGGAAAGACTCTCAACTGATTTTGCCGGAGCTCTAGCTTTTTCTTCATCGCGAGCATTCGTCCTTTTCTCGATCTGCTTCTCAGAAGGTGCTTCTGTCAGGTGTTCTTCTGAGCGCGCTTTTACTTGATCGTCTCGATGGGGACGCTGCGGCGAACGTTGGGGTAGAAGGTCTTTAACATGTCGACCGGTAGGGCCCAGTTTTTCATAGGATTCTGGTGGTTTACGCCGAGTCTCTTCTAAAGCGGAGGTTTTACGATACCCCTCTTTTGGTTGCCTCCATAGAGTAGGCTCTGAGGCAGAATCTTCGGTTTTTGCCCGTGGTTTTTGGGATGTATGAGATTCAGATGTTCGATGTTGTGTGGGTTTGTCAGAGGCACGATGTTCAGTTGTTTTGGATTCTGGCTTTTTAAATTCAGGTGTGGATTTTTGAGCAGCCTGCCTTGGAGAAGAGGTGTGAGGTTGCGCATGAGCTTTCGGGCGGGCTGTTTGATCCTCCTCAGCTTCACTTAATTTCGTTGGTTCGTCATCCTTTACAATTTTAGATGCGGCAGGCAATGGAGGCATCGTTGTTTCTGCCGGTTGGTGAGGCTTGAGTAAAGGTTCGACATGTCTCTTTGCATACTCGATCTCTTTGTGTTTTACCGCAGATTCTTCTTTATGCTTTTTCGGATGTTCCATATCTTTGTTGCCGGATCTTTCTAATTTTGCCTCTTCTTGTTTGAAAGGAGAAGTTGCAGAAGGAGATTCTTTAAGTTCATCACCAAAGATCTCCTTACGTAATTCTTCGCTTGTCTTTTGACGGACAAGTCCTTCATCTTTGAGATTTGCTTTAGTTAGAGATTCACGAGGCTGAACTTCGGCGTCTGGGATTTCTGGCAATGTAGGTTTACCACTGGATTCAGATGGCAGAGGTGCAATAAATGCCGATTTTGTTCTGGCTCTAATGCGAGGCCCTTCACTGGGAGCTTCTTCTTTGGCTGGAGGAGGAGCTATTTTTTGTTTAACTTCTATCGGAGGCGTCTCATTAGCCGGTATTTCAACTTCATCTTTATTAGATGCCAGTTTACCTTTTAATCCGCCTAGATTTACAGCCTGTGCGATTTGAGTATTTTTGATGTTAAGTTTTAAATTTTTGGCCAAAGCTCAAGTCCTCTGTTTTCTAATTTTTTCTAAAATTTCATCGGCTTTTTCTAAGCTGATTCCTGGAATTGCTGCAAGTTGTTCGGGGGTTGCCAGGAGGAGTGCTCGAGCCGTATTATATTTTTCAGCAACTAAATGCTCAAAAATCAATTTGTTTACCCCTTCAATACTAGTAAGGGGCTCATCGAGGGTCGGATCATCTGATTGAGTGAGTTCGAGTCGTTGTAAAGCCTTTGTGCGATTATAATCGCTTATTCGCTGAACATCTAAATCATATCCAAGTAATTCACTATTGAGTCTTGCATTCAGACCCTTTTTGCCAACGACGGCTGCAAAATCTTCATCATCTACAACAATAGCAATAGATTTGTCTTCCTCATTCACGTTAATTTTTCGAATTTCAATAGGGTTTAGGGCATTTTGTAAAAGCTCTACAGGGTCATGCGAGGAAGGGATGATATCAACTTTTTCGTTATTGAGTTCACGCACAATATTCTTCACACGATTGCCACGAATACCCACACAGGCTCCTACAGGGTCAACTTTAGGGTCGGCAGAGCGCACGGTTAACTTAGTTCGATAGCCGGCTTCGCGAACAATTTTGTCAATGCTGACTGTACCATCATTGACTTCCGGAACTTCTTGGACAAGAAGTTGTCGTACAAAATCGGGATGGCTACGGGATAGCATGACTTCGGCACCTCCATTTTCAGTGTCCACAACTTCTAGAAGAAGTGCAAGAACTTTGTCACCTATTTGATATCTTTCTGTTTTTGGGTAATGTCTTGTTGGCATAACAGCCTCAACTTTGCCCAGGTCGATAATTAAGTTATTGCCTTTGACAAAACGTTTTACCGTGCCGGAGATAAGTTCTCCTACTCGATGACGATATTCTTCATGGATCACATCTCTTTCGGCATGCCGCAATTTTTGTGTGATCATTTGGCGTGCTTTTTGTGCAGCAATTCTTCCAAAATCTTTTGGGGTTGTTACGACATCGATGAATTGACCTATTTCGGAATCAGGATCAATTAAAAGAGCTTGTTCGAGAGAAATTTCTTGGGTAGGGAACTTCTACCTCATCGACAATTTCCTTTTCAGAATAAACTTGAATTTTTCCTGTTTTAGGATGGATGTGAACAGTCACGTTTGATGAACCGCTGATGCTTTTGCGAGCTGCTGCTTTAAGAGATTCCTCAATAGCTGCGATGACAAGTTCACGTTTAATGCCTTTTTCCTTTTCCAAGTATTCGAAAATTGCTATGAGATCTTTGTTCATTTGTATCAACCTCTGTAGAAAATTAAACCATGTTATATTGCGCATGACTGTAAAACAATGACTTGCACGATTAGAAGCGTGGAAAGTGGTGAATATCGTCTTACAAACCTTAAACAAAAAGGTCAATGAGAGACTCTTGACCTTTACAAAAGTGCCTAAAAAGCGCCTGCGAGGCGCCTTAAAAGGTGGCCGAACTACTCGCTTTTTTTCTTCCGCTTTGATGTCACTACGATATCATCGCGATTCACTTGATTTTGATCAATCAAATATTCTTTGATGGACAAAGCGATTTTCTTATGCTCAGGATCTAGTTTGATGACTTTTGCTGTGACTTCATCACCTTTAGCGACAATATCTTCGACTTTACCGAAAGCTTGGTCAGAAAGTTCTGTCACATGGATAAGTCCTTCGATACCACTGTCGAGTTCCACAAAGGCTCCAAAAGCAGTGATTTTGGTGACTTTACCTTTGACAAGTGATCCTACTGGCATCGTTTTTTCAATAGTTTCCCATGGATTGTTGCTTAGTTGTTTAACACCTAGAGTGATCTTTTTACTTTCTCATGATCGACGGAAAGAACAACAGCATCGATCACATCGCCTTTCGTAAGAATTTCAGAAGGATGAGACACTTTCTTGATCCAGCTTAAGTCGGAAATGTGAATCAGTCCTTCAACACCTGGCTCTAATTCAACAAAAGCCCCGTAGTTGGTTAGGCTGCGGATTTCAGCTTTGACTGATGTGCCGACAGGATATTTCTTCTCGACATCATCCCAAGGATTATGTTCAGCTTGTTTAATGCCCAAGAGAAATTTTGCCTTCTTCTTTTTGGACTAGAAAGAACAATCGCTTCGACTTCATCGCCTTTTTTGACAACTTCGTTAGGGTCGGTGATATTTTTCACCCAAGACATTTCTGAGACGTGGATAAGACCTTCGATGCCTGGTTCAATTTCGATGAATGCTCCGTAAGGAAGGAGATTGACAATTTTGCCTCTGACACGTGTTCCTGGAGGATATTTTCTGTTCAATTTGATCCCAAGGATTGTTTGTCTTTTTGTTTAAGTCCAAGAGCAACGCGTCCTTTGTCTTTGTCGACGCTGAGGATCATCACTTCAAGTTTTTGACCTAAGCTGCACCATTTCCGAAGGATGTTTAATACGCTTCCATGTCATGTCGGTGATATGGAGCAGGCCGTCGATGCCATCGAGATCAAGGAATACGCCGAAGTCGGTGATATTTTTAACGATTCCTTCACGGATGATCGCCAACTTGAATATTTTCAAGGAGATCTGCTTTCTTGGAAATTCGTTCTGCTTCAAGCAAGTTCGCGGCGCGATACAACAACGTTTTTGCGTTCGATATTGATCTTGAGAATCTTGAATTCGTAAGTTTTGCCGATGTAATCATCGAGATTTTTAATGCGTTTGTTATCGATCTGTGAACCGGGTAGGAATGCTTCCATCCCAATGTCGACCATGAGGCCGCCTTTGACTTTGCGTAGTAACGCGTCCTTTAACAATCGAGCCTTCTTCACAATGTGATAAAATGTGTTCCCATTGGCGAAGGCGTTCAGCTTTTTCGCGTGATAGAACAATTTGCCCATTATCATCTTCTGCTTGGTCTAATAAGACTTCGACTTCGTCATCTAAAAGGACTTGAGAAGGATCAGAAAATTCTTCGATTGGCACGAGTCCTTCAGATTTGAGTCCTACATCGACAACGACATGGTCTTTTGTAATTTCTACTATTCGGCCAACTAAAATTGTACCCGGAGTGTGTTGTGGTGTTTCCGGTGTTATAGCCGTTTCTTTTACACCTAAAAGCTTTTTAAAGTCTTGGGCATCTTGCTCATGGAAGGAGACATCGTCAATGATGTTGCTCTCTGTCCAGCTGTGTTGTTGAGGGTTTTTAGGCATCTTTAGGGAATCTCCTGTTTCATTGTAGTTGATTTTAGCCAAAGCAAAATAAAATAGCAACATCTTATTTGGCCTCGAATTTTCAGTGCGACTTATTACCCAGATGTCTAGGGAAGATTACAAAATCGACTGATGCGAAATACTAAGAAAAATTAAACGCAAAGGCACGAAGGCGCAAAGAGCACAAAGAGATCTTTGCGCCTTCGTGTCTTTGCGTTTAATTTTTTCCTATACTTTATATCTTAATATCGCAGCATAAACACACTTTGCTGTTGAATTTTTGTTAGATTTTGGTGATAATGGTCCTAATTTTAATCGAGACAAATATTCATGGAAAAATTTATTTCAAGTGACAGGCGGCCTGAAAATTTCGAGAAGGCTCTGGTCTGCTCAGGTGGATATTGCACTTTTGAAGGAAAATTACTCTTGTTAAAGCGCCATCCAAAAAAACTCTTTGGTGATATGTGGGGAGTTCCGGGTGGAAAGGTTGAATCAGGGGAGTCTCCAGAGGAAGGGCTAATACGAGAAGTCTTTGAAGAAGTGGGTATTGTTATCGACAAAACTCTTATCGAACCTATTCATACGCTTTATATTCAGTCAGCAGACTCTTTATCTCATAGGGTGGTGTATCACATGTTCTACTGTCCTTTAAGTGAACTCCCAGAGCTCACCCTGCATCTTGAAGAACATTTAGAGGCCCAATGGGTTACTCCAAGCGAAGGATTAATGCTTCCGCTTGTGACTGCCGGAGGAATAGAAGGGATGCAAATCTATCAACGTTTTTTGCTGCAGCATCAAGGGATCAAAAATGATTAAACCCCTGTTAGGTCTATTATTTTTAAAAACAGTCCTTTTAGCTCTTTTGATTTATTCAGGAACTATAGGCTTAGGTCCTGATGAAGCTCAGTATTGGACTTGGAGTCAGCAGCTTGACATTGGATACTATAGTAAACCTCCTGGTATTGCCTGGCAAATCGCTTCGGGGACAGCCTTATTTGGCAATACCGAATTTGGAGTCCGCTTTTTTTCTCTGGTGATTGGATTTGTGTTGCCATTAGCCGTTTACGCCTTGGCTCGTTCGTGTCGATTACAGCCGATGACATCTTTTTGGGCTGCATTAGTCATGGCATTGACTCCACTTGGAATATTAGCCTCTGTGCTAGCCATAACCGATGGAGGCAATGTATTGTTTTGGGCTCTAGCAATGGCTGTGGTCTGTTCTTCTTTAGAAGAAGAGAGGCCTCAACGTTTTTATTTGATCGGAGTGCTTATCTTCTGTGGCAGTCTATTCAAATGGCCTATGTATCTTTTTTGGGGCTTTGTCATTGCTCTGGAAGTGTGGAAACGTCGTCCATTTTCATGGAATTTAATAGGAGGAATTTTATTATCTCTTTTGGGTTTGCTGCCAGCTGTTATTTGGAATGCACAAAGAGATTTCCCCACCTTCAGGCACGTATTTTCAACCATGTATGGTAAAGAGACCATTGATGTCGGTACGACCACTCTGATCAAAGGAAATTTTTTTGAATTCCTCGGAGCTCAAGGTTTGTTATTTTCTCCGATTTTATTTATTTGCTTAGTTTTTGCATTTATTGCACTCTTTAAGACTCGAAACACTTTGAATGATTCTTTGAAGTTTTGTGGAGCATCCACGCTCGTCGTTTTAATGGTGTACGCCACCTATTCGTGCTTTAAGAAAATGCAAGGCAATTGGTGTGATTTCATCTATCCTGCAGCTTGTGTATTAATTGCTTGGTACAGTTGTGAGTATAACAAGAAATTTCCATTTCATTCGACCTCTCTTTGGCTTAAAACAGGATTAGCTTCATCGATTATCCTCGTGGGGACCTTGTTTGCTTTTCCTCAGCCCTTTAAGCATAATTTAGGATGGATGGCTTTACAAAGTGCTCTTGTTGATGTGGGATATAATCCATCTGAGCAATTTCTTTTTGGAGATAAATATCAGATGAGCAGTTTGCTAAGCTTTTATGGACCCGAACAAAAGCGCGCCTATTTTTTTAATTTACAAGGAATGCGTCATAATCAATTTTCTTATTGGCCGGGGATGGAAGTGGAGCAATTAGGCAAAAATGGACTTTTTATCGCTGCGGAACGAAGCAATTCGGAGGAAAATAATCAATCACTGATTAAACGATATCAAAAGGCGCTTCGACCTTATTTTGCCGATGTTCAGCTTTTGGGAGTCTACCCTCTTGTTGTTTGGCATGATAAAATTTTAAAAAATGCTTTTATTTTTGAGTGTTGTATGTATAATGGGGGTGCCCCAGATGTTTCTAAATCTTATTGACAAATAATAATGAAATGAAAAATGTGAAACTAAATTTTAGGAGGTAAAAATGTCAAAAGCTATAAATAAAATTTATGATCAACTTCAATCAAAAGTGGATCTCTTAATGCCAATTAACACTAAAGTAGAAAACCTTCCTTTGGACGAACTTGTCAAAATTTTTGCAGAATTCTTAACCAATTTAGATAAAGTCAAAGGGGTAGAGTTTAAAGATCAGCACTCATTGAGATTAATGGGATTGCGCTTTCGCCGCTATTCTAGATGTAAACTTGATGATACCTCGTGGTTAGGTTTATTTAAAAAGATCTTTTCGTGTTTTAGAAATTTAGTTGTTCTCGGAACTTTTACAAGTTCAGCGACTTTGGGATTCAATCAGGCGAATAAACTGATTGAAGCATTAGATATACTAGAAGAAACTTTAAAGATTAATACGCATGCGTCACTTTCCGGAAAAGCTCAATCCTTCTCGTAACGTGTCTAAGAGAAGAATAGAACGAAGAAGAAATCTCGTTTATTCTGCCTCTTGGGGCGTTTTTATTCGAATATTGATCATTGCTTTTGAATTATGCGGGGTTTGGCTTTATGGGAGCTCTGCCTTATTGCTCGATGCTCTGGCCTCAATTGTTGATGTCGTTTCCAGTTTGTTATTGATTCTATTTATTCGACTAGCTGATCGCCCCCCTGATAGAAGCCATCCCTTTGGCCATGGTCGTTACGAACCACTTGTGGGATTGCAGCTTGGGTTACTTCTTTTAGTCGTTGGTGTAGGGATGTTTTTCCGCCAGCTTTTTTTATTTCACGATATTCCTTTAGAAGAAGCCATCAATTCACGTGCTTGGGTTTTTCCTGTAGTAGCTGTTATTTTATTAGAAATATGTTATCGGGTTGTGAGTAGTGCAGCAAAAAAGCAGAATAGCCCTGCGATGATTGCCGATGCCTTTCACTATCGCATTGATGCAATAACAAGCTTATTTGCAGCGATCGCCTTAGTTTTTGGGGCTCTTTATCCTCAACTGAGCCAAATTTTTGATCATGTTGGAGCGTTAATCATTGCGTTATTGATGATCGTGCTGGGGGGATATGCCTCGCGGGAGAACATGAATCAACTTTTGGATCATGCACCTGATCCTAGTCTTGAAGCTAAAGTAAGAGCTGCTGCGATGCGTGCAAAAGGCGTTTTGGGAACTGAAAAGCTTGGCATTCTGCTTTATGGTCCTGATGCCCATGTGGATATTGATGTTGAAGTAGAACCTTCTTTGACCGTTTTGGAGGCCCATGAAATCAGTCAAAGAGTGAGGGTGGAAATTCAAAACGATTGGCCTGCAGTGCGCGATGTGATTGTCCATATTGAACCTTATTATCCTAATGATCATTGAAAGGAAGAATATGATTAATTGGCTTTCGAATCTGTTAGATCGTGTGTTTGCCGTTGGTGGAGCATTGATCTGTTTTCAGGCTCCTGTTTTCATGCAACAGTATGGACATCAACTTTCTGGCAGAGTGGAAGAGCTCAAGTTGCAAATCAATGGGATGATGAACGTTGCAATCCAAGGGCAGAAGACCCTTCCGCAATTTATTCAACGCTTTATAGAGAGTGGTGATCCCGATTTTATGCGCCAAGGCCAACTGATGCAATGGACATCAGAGAGGTACGAGAAACTTTCTGAGGCTTATCAAGCCTTAACACATGCATCAGTTATCTCTAAGCCGTTTGTTTTTTTGCGAGATTTCAATTGGACGATAGCGCAATCGACATTTAACGAATATCAACCGGGGATATCTTTCACCTTTGAGGGGATGGTCTATGGGCTTTTGGGTATAGGTTTAGGATATGGGCTTTTTTATTTACTGAGCGGTCTTGTTAATGGTTTTTTTGGGTTATTTAGAAGGAAAAGAGTTGTGGAACATCATTAGGGACTGGGCAAAAATAACTTGCACGATTCGGCTGCGCCAAAGCCCCGTGGTTGAACGATCGAAAGTGACCCCATATTATAATATGGGGTCACTTTCGATCGTTCAACCACGGGAGCTTTCGCGTTGCCCAATCGTACAAGTTATTATTGCCCAGTCCCTTAAGGAAAAAACCAATGCTTTTGCAGTTCATCATAAAGAGTTTGAGGGAGCTGAACGAGTGCTGGATTTTTATCTGCATCTAACCAGCAAACAACCTTATTTAGATTTTCATATGTCATGACTGTACACCCTGCAGTCCCGGAATTTTCATGTCGCCATATGTGGAAAAAAATGCAAGAACCTGCTTCAAATTGAGGATTAGGGTAATTATGATTGACGACAAACCCTAGTTTATAAAGAGAAATTTCAGCCATCTTTTCCGAACTTTTCCAATCGCAATCAACTTCATGACTATTGACGATGCAGTTATAGTGCTGGGATTGCGAGTCGTCAACAGCTTCAATTGTGTCATTAACTTGGATATAATCCATTTTCAGATGGTTCATCTCGGAATTTGGGGAGAACCCAAAAGCAGTGCCAATTGAGAAAATGCCCGCAGGGGATTTGAGATCGCCTTCTCTTTTTAATGGGATAACTTTGTTAATGGGAAAAGGCTGTAAACCAAGCCCCCAGGCAAGTCCAGCCTTTCCTAATACTACCGGAATCCGTTCTCCAACAAGGGTCCAAGATTCATCCTTACTAGCCCTTTCATATCTTTGTAAACTAGCTCGAACTTCGTTCCAATCTGAACTAATCACGACTAATAATTGCTTATGGTCCTTCAAGACCTCTTGACAATACCCAATGCATGCTTCCATGAGTAATACAGAGCAGGCTAACCATCGAAATATTTTCATATTAACTCCTGCTAAGTTTCTTAAGTTATTCATTCCGAAAGTGTGCGCGCTGCTCTATAAGCAAAACGTCCGGATCCATTCCAATCTGGATCTGTGAGGCTGCTGATGCGGATGTAAGGGGCATTTTCGGCAACAGGGGAGTGGATAAATTTCTGGTCTCCTAAATATAAACCCACATGTCGAATTTTATCTTTATCAAGACCAAAAAAAATGAGATCACCGGCAGAAAGATCTTCGATCGGGATGCTTTTAAATTTTTCCCAAGCCATTTGGTCTTTGCTATCGCGAGGGAGATAAAGTCCCATTTGGCGATAGAGCATTTGGACAAAACCTGAACAGTCGTAACCAAAGCTAGAGCGTCCACCCCAAGTGTACGGTAGATCTAGAAAATTCAAGCTTAGGGAGCATATTTTGTTTTTATCTAATAAATCATTACTGAATGTCACGTCACCTCTTTGAATGAAAGCTTCGCGTCCATCGACTAGCATCACCTTGATCCAACGGCTATTTGAGGTTCCTTTTGGTTCAATGACTTCTAGGCGTGAATCAAAAGGTAGAGTTAAAATTGGACCATAGGTTGTGTCTTCAAGGCCATAGAGATGAGCAGCGCAACGATTGATTTTAGCTAAAACGCTATTGGGATCAGATAAAAATAAAGTAGGTCGTTTGCAAAAGCCTTTGTTTTTAATCCATCCTTGGTAATGATCAAGGGCAGTTTCTATTTTAAGCCATTCTGGCGTTTCTTCAAGGATGTTGATTTGTTCAGAGTAGTACGCTTGTGAAACAATTTCAGAATTGTCAGTAGGCTGTTCTCGCATCTCGATGACGGGAGTGTTGATATAAAAAAATAGAGCAGCTAGGAAAGATACTGTCATGACGTGATCCTTTTTAATTTGAGAGATGTGGAGCTATGCAATTCAGAGGATAGATTCAAATGGTTAAAAAAATCCAGAACTTTATTTCGAAGGCTTGCGATTTGTGCCTGAACGTTGTTTATGGATCACTTCTTCTTTTTTCTTTCAAAAGATCGATAAACATTTGGTAAAGTTGATCTGTACGTGCTGAGCTTTGATCCATACGCGTTGAAAACTGATCCATCTGTGCGATTTGCGCCTTTGTATCGTTGTCAACTTTTGTAGAAAGGACATTGATGTCCTTTTCAAGACGAGAAATGTGTCCAATCAGGTCAGTTTTAAAATTTCTTAAAAAAGCATAAACAGCACCAATCGATGCAATAGCGGTTGCGAGTATTGTCAGAAGAATTGTCCAATCCATATTCAGTGATCTCCCATTTTAGGCTTTAATTTTAGGTTAACAGATTTGCTTCTTTCATGTCAAAATTTAATGCTAGATAGATTTCTCGTACAGGCTTTATTCATATATGTGACTTCTCATTAGTATGCACCCCTGATTATAACATCCAAAAAATTTTTGGAGTGCGCGTGGCTTTGCCACCGCAGAACACAGCCTCTATACGAGTCATGCCGGCAGACGTAGCCTCGATAGAACTCAAGCAAGCTTTCTAAACCGCTACAACAAAGGAGAATTCAAATTGTAACAACGATAGTATGAGTTAATGGAGGCAACGTCTACCGGCATGACTCGTATAGAGGCTGCGTTCTGCGGTGGCAAAGCCACGCGCACTCCAAAAATTTTTTAGAAGTCCGTCGGAAATGGCAAGGCGCTTTCCTTACTATAGCTTGAAATCGAGCTGCCGCCATGCTTCATAAAGGGCAATTCCAACCGTTGTGGCAAGATTTAAACAACGTGCTTCGGGTTGCATAGGCAAAGTTAGGCAACGATCCGCATACTTTTCCATCAGTGAAGAGGGTAGACCTGTGGTTTCAGAGCCAAATATTAACCAATCTTCCGAACTGTAATGCTCATCGCAGTACCGCTTTTTTGCTTTGCTTGAAAATAGATAAAAGTTAGCAGGAGCAGTCTCTAAATAAGCTTCTAGATCATCAATGAACGCAACGTCAACTCCTTCCCAATAATCTAACCCCGCACGTTTCAACCAGCGATTTGATACACTGAATCCAAGAGGTCTCACAAGAACTAGTGAAGCCCCTGTCACATGACAAGTGCGGACAATATTGCCTGTGTTTTGAGGTATTTGGGGCTGGAAAAGAATCACTTTCATGGATTAAAACTGCTTGCAAATCGAAAATGTGCCCATTAATTACGGGGTTCAGTGTTAGTCCAGGCTCGGTCATGACCGAGCCTGGACTATATCAATTAAGATTTTGATTTGGAATTGATTTCAAAATCATCCTCATCGTCTAAATCATCATTTTCAGCTAAATCTTCGTCTTCATCCAATTCATCTTCATCGAAGTATTTGCTTGAGGCTTTGTTTATTTTGCCTTGGCCTTCAGCTAGCGCTAATGGAGAATAATCATCATCATCCTCATCCGAGTCATTGGCATCATTGGCGTCTGCCGTATTGGCTTTTACGACTTCAATATCAAATATGAGTAGAGAATTAGGTGGAAGGTGTCCTGTCATGCCATAACCGAGGTCTGGATGGATGATCAGTCGTCGCTTTTCACCCTCTTTCATCCCTGCAATACCGAGACTAAAGCCTGGAACCGTTTGATCCAATGGGATAGAGACTGGACCGGTTTCTTCTGAACTCCCGAAAACAGTTCCATCGATAAATTTACCTGTATAGTTAATTTGAGGCGTTGCATGAGGAGCAACAACTTCCCCTTTTCCTTCTGTGATAATTTGATAGTACAATTTATTCGGTTGTAATTCGATCATTCCTGGATTGTTTGCATTTTTTTGGATATAATCAGTTGCAGCTTTCAGGTTTTCTTTAGAGGCTTTCTCGATGGCATTTTTCTGTACCATGAGCATCATTTTCTCATATTCCTTATCTGACATTGGAGCAGGCTTTCCTGCTGCACCGTCGCGAATACCTTTGATGACAGCATCAAGATTAAATTCCATCCCTGGGCTCTTTAAATGACGTCCAATGAAATGTCCAAAAGCTTCAGAAACTTTTGTCATATCTAATTCTACAGGAGCATCTTTTGTTAATGTGGCACTATTCACTGCGGATTGTGCTGCGGCTTCTTTAGCATTTACAGTTGAAGAAGTCGTGGCATTTGAGTTTTGGGTAGCACTCTTGGTGCTAGGAAGAGCATCAGCAGCATAAAGAGCTGCAGAACCTAGAACTGCAGCAACCGCTGCTAAAGCTAGTTTTCGTTTTTTTGTTAGCATCTGTGTCACCTCGGTTAAGATAAATGATTTCAGTTTATGGAATTCTCTAAATTTTGTCTATTGAATTCAGGGGAGGTTCTTAAAAGATTAAGTTGACCATCATGAAGATCATAGTGGATTTTGCACATCGAAGCAAGCTCCAAGTTATGTGTGACGACGATAAGGGCTTTGTTTTTCTTCTGCACAAAATTCATTAACAAATGATGAATGGCAGTGGATGTTTCTTGGTCAAGGTTCCCTGAAGGCTCATCAGCTAAAATGAGGGAGGGATCATTGCAGAGCGCTCTAGCTATAGCAACGCGCTGTTTTTCTCCGCCTGAAAGAAGCTTAGAATGAAAATGCGCACGCTCGGCAAGTCCAACTTCTTCGAGCAATTCAGAGGCTTGTTGATAGGCCGCTGACCCTTTTGAGATGGAATGTCTCGAAATTTTGGCTGGCATGAGGATGTTTTCTAATGTCGTGTAATCTTCAAGTAAATGGAAAGATTGGAAAATAAAAGCGAGGTGATTTTGGCGGATGGAACTTTTATTATAACGATTAAGCAATTGACCTGCAATAGATAGAGTTCCACTGCAAGGGGGTTCCAGAGTCCCTAAAATTTGCAAAAGAGTACTTTTCCCTTGCCCTGAGCGGCCTGTAATGGCAATTGTGTCTCCCTGATGAATTCCTAGGGAAATTTTTTTTAATATAGAAATTTTCTGAGGAGTGTAAAACGATTTTTCAATATCGATTGCTTCGAGAATTTTATCAGCCATGTGATTGATTTCCTATTCTGCTTTGAGTATTGCTGAGGGTTTTAACAAACTTGCTTTAATAGCAGGGATAATGCCGGCGAATAGGGAAATCAGAGTCGTTGCAAGAATGACAAAAGTAAGTGCTTCGTAACTCACTTCCGAGGGTAAAGTTTCCCCATAGAAAAGAGGATTGAACATTTCGTGTCCTTGAAGGTGGCCAATAAAGTCCACTAGAGGTTGAATGTTTTTTACCGTAATGAGAGCAGCTAGAATCCCAAGCAAACTTCCAATGGCTCCCATGACAATGCCGCAAAATCCAAAAATAGTTGCAATACTTAGTGAGGTGGCTCCCATGGAACGCAAAATGCCAATTTCAAGTTTTTTATCGTTAACTAAAATGATGAGCATAGAGATGATGTTGGAGCATGCGACGAAGATAATGAGAGTGGCCAACAAGGTGTAGAGTCTCTTTTCGCTTTCTAATTGTTGAATGATATCTTTAGTGAATTCATAATCTCGGTAAGTTTCTATTTTCCAATAAGGAGTAATCCCTGCGGAATCAAAAGCTTTTTGAAGCTGTTCTTTAACGTATAGAGCATCGTTAGGTCTATCAAAACGCACGTTGATTCCATTGCTATGGGGGATTTCTTCGTGATTATAAAAGGAACGAATGAGAGTTGTAATCTCTTTTGGAGCCAGTATATATTTTCCGCCGATGGGAATAATTCCTGGATCATAGAATCCTGCAACAAAGATCGGAATTCGTTGTTCTTGTACCGAAGAAGGTGTTGGAGCTAAGTAAGATAAGTAACCGGAATCTCCTATGAGAGTCCCGGCAGTTTTGAAGCTTTTGGGAAGCAAAATGCCTTCGCCCATTCCTTCTATTGTAGGTAGGATTAATTGTGTAGGTTGATGGTTTGGATGGATCGAATAAGTCCAAAATGGGCTTGTCATTGGGGATTCAGAAAAATGAGTGGAGATTTCAGCTTTAGCAATCTGCAAAGAACCAAGAGGGATTATTCCTTCCAAAATAGTGTCTTGAAGGCGTAATTTGACTGAAAATAAAAGAGAAGAGGCGTCGTATGCTTCGGCAATTGATGTGTCGATTAATTTCGCATGTAAAAGACTTCCTTGTTCAAGAAAAAGAGACGGAATTCGATTGAGTTCTTTTTTGGTCCCATCGGCATAAATGAGTGCATAGTTTTTGCCGTTGATGGTTAATTTAGCATTTTCGTAAGTATAACCTTCTCTCTGAGGTTTGGTCGTAAGAAGATGGCTCTTTTTTTGTTGAGCAACGATGGTTTTCTCAAGGTGTCCATTGCGTTTGATGAGTGTTACATTCCACAAAGCTTGGTGAGGAAAGAGCTCTTTGGGAAGGCGCCATCCCCCTTCCGGAACTTTTAACTGTTCAATCGTCGTATTTTTAAAAAAATGGGCTAACCGCTCTTGCACAATAGATTTTTCAGCATGCTGTATGGACTCAGAGGGTTCTTCTAGGTTGTCATCAGCAGTGAAAGAAAGTAAAGAAAGAAGGTTGGTCAAGTCGTCCATTGAAGGAGCAGCAATCGCCTTTGAAAGCTTTGGATTATATGGATCCATCGAACCTAGGTATGAAGCTTGTGAAAGGGTGCTTTGCTGTTGGTTCATTGAGAAATTGGAAGAATTAGAGCGCTGCCGCAAGAGTCTTAGCTTTAGGTTCCCCATCGTCATTTCATAGTCGGTGGCTGAAAGCCCAGGAACATCATGAATGTTTTCAATGATTCCAAAAACCGAACGGACAGGATCGATAAGATGACCATTTTTATCTAATTCCGGAGCTTGCCAGGTGCTAGGAATTTCTATGTCATAACTTTTATCATAGGGATCGGAATAGATGGCTTCTTTTTTTTCACCGATTGTTTTGAGTGAATAGTCAGATGCACCGCTGACGCTATCTGCGAGGTAGTAATAAGAATGATAATAGTGAGCCGTAGGAGTCACTCGAACAGGGGCAGTCAAAGCAATGAGCTTATCCACCCAGCTGTTCATGAGTCCATTAGTAATGGAAAAAAAAACGACAATCAACCAAACAACGACAGCGATAACAAGGATGGAGACCATGCTAATGATTGAAACAGAAAGCTGTCGCCGTCGGGGGATGAGGTACTTGGCTGCAATCCCAAATTCATACATTGTAAATTTTTACTTTGTCTCTTTAAATTCTACACGTTCCCTGATGGTAGGGTCATACTTTTTTAAGGTAATACGCTCTGGGGTGGCACTCTTATTTTTTTCTGATGTGTAAATATAGGCGCTTTTAGAGCTTTTTAATTTAATTTTTTCACGTTTGCTGCTTGCCATTGAAATACTCCGAATAATGTGTGTTGAAAACTTAGAATAGCTGTTTTTTTTATTAACTGCAATCGAAATATTGAAACAGCATGAAAATGGTTGCTTCCCTTTTTTTTGATCTTGTTATAAGCTGAATCTATTGACCAGCAATTCCCGCTAAAAATTAAAGACTAGCTGGCTGCGGACTGCTGGTCTATTGATCGTTTACCGGAAAAATTATGCCTGAAAGTTTTATCGAATCGTCTATGCCCCAAGTTGATCCCGAGACAGCCCCTTCGGGCAATTTAAAAAACTGTCAAGACCTTGCTTTTGAAGTTCCTTTGCGTCCACAATCACTTTCTGAATTTATTGGTCAGAATGCTTTACGTGAGCGGCTAGAAGTGCTTTTGGGTGCTGCAAAACTTAGAGGGGAGGCTTTAGGGCATTGTTTATTTAGCGGTCCTCCGGGGCTAGGAAAAACAACGCTTGCTAATATTTTAACCAAAGAAATGGGGACTGAGCTCGTTGTCATATCGGCTCCGGCCATTGATAAAGCAGGAGATTTAGCCGGTATTCTTACTAAGCTCAATGATGGAGATGTCTTTTTCATTGATGAAATTCATCGCTTAAGCCGTACCGTGGAAGAATATCTTTATCAAGCGATGGAAGATTATACTTTGGATCTTATGATCGACTCCGGACCGGCAGCACGCAGTGTGAGAGTCCCTTTAAAGCGGTTTACTCTCGCTGCGGCTACAACGCGCGCAGGGATGTTAACAGCACCTCTAAGAACCCGTTTTGCTTTCTCATGTCGACTAGATTACTATTCTGCCGAAACGCTTCAAATTATATTGAAACGTACGAGTCAATTGCTGAATCTAACAATAGACTCTGAGGCATTATACGAAGTGGCCAAGCGTTCTCGTGGAACCCCTCGCATCGCAAATCATTTGTTGCGCTGGGTGCGTGATTACGCTCAAATGAAGTCAGGCGGAATCGCCTCCTATGAGGTGGTTTTAAAAGCTTTGCAAATGCTTGCCATTGATGAAAAAGGTCTTGATGAAAGAGATAAGAAAATTTTAGAGGTGCTTATTCACCATTATGATGGTGGTGCTGTGGGTTTAAAAACTTTGGCTGTAGCAGTAGGTGAAGATGCTGGTACGATTGAAGAGGTTTATGAGCCCTATCTTATTATGCAAGGAATGATTAAACGCACACCACAGGGGCGGCAAGCTACTTCTTTGGCTTATTCCCATCTAGGTTTGCAAAATCCATTTAAAACATAAACTTTGGAGAGAACATGTTTTTGAAAAGATTGATTTGTAGTGCAATGCTCGCTGTAGCATTGTTATCTATGCCACAAGTGCAGGGTAGTATTGTAGATATGATTAAATCATCCTTTACCCCGAAAGTTACACCACAACCCCCACAAATTCGAGTGCTTTTAGCTCATAACCAGCCTGGAGTCCTCTTAGAAGTTAGAGGGAAGTATAAAATTTATGATCCACGCACGGATGCGGTTTTGGATATTAGCCATCAGGGGAAGCGCCGCATGCTACAAGCACATAGAGGTGGGATCTCTTGGGGTGAAGAGTTTCCTGGAATTCATCAACTTGCCATTATTCCCAATAATCCAGACACATTGCTTTACGTTGATGGAGTTGAGTATCGGGGGCCAATGTATGTTTATGATGTAGGGGATTCCATCAGCGTTGTTAATAAGGTCGATGTGGAAGATTATTTAAATGCTGTGCTCCCTCAACAGTATAAAGAACCTCTTTCGGATGAACTTTTGGCTGGAATTGCGATCACCGCGCGTACATCGGCTTATTATAGTGCTCAGCATGGGAAGACACCGTTCTGGGATGTTGACGCACAAAAAGAAGGATATGGCGGGACCGCGATAAAATACCATTCTAAACCATTTGAAAAGGCAATTCGTAAGACTCGTTATATGGCCATGCAGTATGCTCCTGGGGATGAAGGTAAGTTTACACCCTTAGCGGCATGGCGTTCGGCTCCAACTGAGAAGCTTTATCAAGGAGTGGTTTACTCTGAGATTACCGTTAGTGAGGCTGATAAATTAGCTAAGAGTGGGAAAAATGCAGCTCAAATTCTGAAGAATGCTTTCCCAAAAGCTTCTTTAGAGGTGATGTATACACCACCGCAATCCTAAGGTAGCAAGGAGGGCAAGGACAGCAAATCCTGCATCTTCAGCAAGGACAGAAAGGACGACAAGGACGACAAGCAAGGACAACAAAGCAGGGATAAGTCTTTGCCGTCCTTGTTGTCCTTGCTATCAGTTTAAGCTAAAAAACCAAGAAGATAGAGTGGAATTTTATTTGCTGACCCAGTCAAAATGCCATCAGCGAGGAGATATCCATTTTCATTTCCCCGTATCTGTTGAAACGATTTATTTCTGCCGCCTACTTCGAAAGTGAAATCCTGCACGAGAAAATCTCCTTGTTGACTAAAATATACAGGCAATAAAGCATTTTGTAATTGATTAATCACAAACGTTTCACGCACCTTTCCTAAAGCGTTTTCATCTTTTAGAGGTAAATAGGAGGCATAAATGAGATTCGTATTTTCAGGATACATCTTATTGGGATTTCGCAAGGCGGCTTTACCGATAGATTTAGAAAAAAGAAAACGCAAAAGTCCTGCTTCTTGTAAAAACTTTAAATACTCTGAAATGCTTTCAAAATCCTTTCCAATATGTCTTGCTAGCTTATAAGCATTCAATTCTCCTGGTGCAGATTGGAGGACAAATTTAAAAAGTTGTTCCATTAAGGCAAGAGTGCCCGTTTTTAAAGAATGGAATGTTCCAATATCTTCATAAATCGTTTTTTGTGTTGCATTTTCAATCGCTTGAAATTTTTCACGCTCCTGAGAAAAACGTTTAAAGAAAGGGTAATATCCTACTTTTAAGTATTCATGAAAGTGCTTTAAGATACCTTGCACTGGAATTTGAGAGGTCATTTCATTGTGACTCCTTAACAAATCATCCAAAATAAAAACAGGTAGCTTAATATTTAAATTGAACTCGAGATATTCTCTGAATGAAAATCCATGGAGAGGAACAAGTGTTACACGTCGAGAAAGATCATACTTTCCTTTTATAAGATCTATTGTTGAACTTCCAGAGAAAAGAATCTTAAACGTAGGATATGTGTCCACAATATTTTTAAGTTCTTGATTCCAATTTGGATATTTATGTATTTCATCAATGCATAGGAGTCGTATGTCTGTTTCTTTGTAAAGGCGATCAACTAATTCGAGTAATTGGTGATCAAGGAAATAGAGGTTATCAGCGGAAATATACAAAGAGCGCCGTTTTTTAGCTCCGTTTTTGATTGCATAGTGCAACAAAAAAGTGGTTTTTCCAATTCCTCTAGGACCTACAATTCCGGTCACGTAATTGTCAAAAGTAATGGAATCTAAGGCTCTTCTGGCATAATAAGGCTGCTCTTCAAACTGTTCAAAAATGATCTGTTGAATGTCAAATAGTTTTTCCATATTTTTTTGCTTTGGTTGTAACCGAATAATACAAAATAAATCGTTCGGTTACAACCTAATTCTTTGTTGAAATTAAAACAATCGCAGAATACTTCTGCATTTTGTGTGAATTGATGTAACAGGAAATTGATCAGGATGTTCATTGAAGTCTTGAGGTGAAGGCTTTGCTGTGTTCACAACCCAATGCCAGTTGGTTTTAATGGGAGAAGGTGGCAACATAACTTCCTTTGATTGCTCTTGGGCATTAAATGCAACGAAAATTGCTTTATTTGGACCTTTTAAGGTAAAGGCTAAAAAGGAGTCTTGTTCCTCCCAATTTGGCTTTTTACTCTGGCTGTCATGCCAATCAATGTCACGATCAGTCAGGAAGGCAGAATGTCTGAGCTCTGGATGTCGTTTGCGAAATGCAATCATCAGACGGTAGAAGCGATGGAACTCAGAATTTTTTTCGAGCTGATCCCACAAAAACCAACTGAGCTCGTTATCTTGGCACTAGGTATTATTATTGCCTTTTTTGGTGTGCCCATATTCATCACCCATGTATAGCATAGGGATCCCTTGAGAAAGATAGGGCAAGATGAAAATTTCGCATTTGGCTTCGCGCAAATCCAAGATAGCCGGATCATTTGTTGCTCCTTCCACTCCGCAATTCCAGCTATCGTTAAAGCTGGACCCATCGTGATTGTCTTCGCCATTTTCATATTATGTTTTTGGTTGTAGGAAACAAAATCCGCTAAGGTAAATCCGTCGTGGGCGGTAATAAAGTTAATACTGCTAGAGGTTTACGAAGGCGAAAGATGTCCTGAGACCCACAAAGGGCTGAACGAAATTTGCTTTATTTCCCGGAGCTCCTTTAATGAAACTTTCTAACAATATCGCGATAATGGCCATTCCATTCAGACCATCTTAGCTTGCGTTGGCCAAAAATTACCCAACTGATATAGCCCGCCAGCATCCCAAGGTTCAGCAATCCATTTTTTTCCCTAAAATGGGGTCTTCCGTAATAGCTTCAATAAGAGGAACTTTTTGAAGGACTTCTCCATGTCACCACGCATAAAAATCGAAGCTAAATCAAATCGAAATCCATCCACATGCATTTCCACAACCCAATAGCGAAGACAATCGATGATCATTTGAATGACAACAGGATGATTGCAATTAAGAGTGTTTCCACATCCGGAATAATTAGTAGTAGCCACCTTGGATTGTAAATGTAATAAGATTGAGTTAGCGAGTGCTTTAAAGCTGAGTATAGGTCCTTTTTCATTTCCTTCGCCCGTATGGTTAAACACGACATCTAAAATGACTTCAATGCCATTTTTATGTAATTCACGAACCAATGTTTTAAATTGAGTATTGGCTGGCATATCTTGAGTCGTGAGTGACGGATTTTTAGCTGTAAATCGATTCATGACGCAAAAGAAGTTTTGATGTGGAATATCCCCAAAAATTAAATAAAAGTTTATGTGTGTCGGGATTGCATAAGATACATTCCTTTTCATTAAATTCATGGATGGGAATAATTCGACAGCATTAATACCAATTCGCGTAAGTAGGGGATTTTTTCAATCATCCCTAAGAAATGTTCCGGGCTAGAGACATTGCTTGAAGGGTCATATAGTCAGCCCTCTGACATGCATTTCATAAATAATGAGATTTTCCGGAAGAATGTTTAATGGCTTATCGTTTTCCCAGTCAAAAGGGATCGGGTAATCGACTTTGCCTAAAGATTTATAGGGGGTCGTTCCCCATAGAGGGTTACTTGAAGTTTCTTTGGTATAGGGGTCTATGATTAATTGCTGGTTTCCGTCAATTTCATAACCGTAGAGGAAGGGGAGAATAAGATTATTTATTGAAATGTGCCATACTTCACCTGTTTTATTTATATGCGGATCCAGAGTAATTTATGCACGCGGGCTATAATCAAGGTCGAATAGCACAGAGTCAATTGCTTTGCTAAAGGACAATATAGAGCAAAATTTGACTCTTCATCAATGAAAGTACCCCAAAGGGATAGGGTTTGCCATGATTGAATTTAAGTTTATCCATAATCTTCAAGATATCAGATTTTGACAAAAAACAAAAAAAAATTATTGTTTATTTTCATTGCTTTTTAATTTGCTACATATTGATTAACTAGGTTATACTGAGAGAAAGAGAGGGTGTTTCTTGTCTGAGGAGGGAAGTTTTGCGCAATTGGTGAACCTGGCTGAATCTAAATTTGCTCGGTACAAAAATTATTCGAGGAATCAATTTATTTTTAAATGCGTAGTTTATTTTTAGCGATAGATAATTTGCGAGAGAAGTTAAAAATTGCGCATATAGGTGCTTCAACAATTATTTTTTGGAGGTTTTATGTCTTTTGAAAATGCTAAAGACAACCTAAAAGAATTCGGCAAAGAGTTGAATCTTGAAGGTTTAGAGTTCGATGAAAACAACACATGTATCTTAGGGAATTGACGATACGTTCTCCCTTCATTTAACCTATGAACCAAATTCAAAAAGGTTATATCTATATTCTCCTCTTTTGGATGGACTTCCCACAGACGATAAAGTGAAACTTCGTTTATATGAGCGTCTTCTTGAGGGTCGATGCTGGGCGGCCAAATGGCGGGTGGCGGTGTGGGTGTTGCGGTTAAAGAAGAGCTTATTTTAATTCACTGTACATTAGACATGGAGCATGCGCATTCTTCTGTATTGCGTGCATTTGCTCCTTTCTATGTTGAAACTGTTGAAAAATGGCGTAAGACATGTGCTGAAATTTGTGAAGGCCGCGATGATGCTTCAAAATCGCTACCCCCTCCATCTTCATCGTCTTCTCTCGCAGTCAATGCAACCAGGTAGACCAGGACCAGGTCCTATCATCCGAGGGTAGACTGAAACGCGGTGTATATCGCAAATGCATAAAGATATAGAAATTGTGCTTTGAGCAGAGTTTCTATTTCTTAATGCATTTGTCATTTACAGGGATAGGATGCTCTAGCTGGCGGGTGCAATTAAAAGTGGTGATTGCGTAGATGGAACTGAAGATTAAACACAAAGGCACGAAGACACAAAGAACACAAAGAGAGGTTATGGCAAAAAAATGAGAAAAATGGTGGGAATTTTCATTTTAATCTTCGCATTTCTTCAAATCTCCTCTTTCTTCTGCCACTACTCTCTTTGTGTTCTTTGTGTCTTCGTGCCTTTGTGTTTAATCTTCAGTTTTATTTTCGCAATCAAACACTTACCACCACTTTTAATTGCAACTTAGCTGGCTTCCTTTCTAGCAATTGAACTAGCAAACGTACTGCAACACCGGTAGCATGTTTAGGATGATAGCGATTTCCTTCGCTGAGATAGGCTGTGCTTGCAATATCTAAATGTGCCCACGGAAGATTCCCAACAAATTCTTGAAGAAATAAACCTGCAATGATACTGCCGCCCGAACGTCCACCAATATTTTTTAAATCTGCGATGGATGATTTTAATCTCTCAAGATACTCTGGAAGCAGTGGCATTCTCCATACCCGTTCAAAAGTTTCTTCTCCGGCTTTGATGAATTGGTTGCGAATTTTTCGTCATTGCTAAAAGGCCAGTTGCTTCAGGTCCAAGAGCGATGTCTATAGCTCCTGTTAAAGTAGCCACATCAATTAGCCGAGTAGGCTTCAGATGTTTGATTGCATAACTGATGGCGTCTGCTAGAATCAGTCTTCCTTCCGCATCCGTATTTCCGATTTCGATGCTTTTTCCGCTGTGGCTAATATAGACATCCCCAGGTTTATAGCTATGAGGACCAATAGCATTTTCTGTAGAAGGAATGACGACCGTGAGATTTATTTTGTATTTTAATGAAGCAACAGCCATGAAGGCTCCGAGCACTGCAGCAGCTCCCCCCATATCACATTTCATTGTTTCCATACCACCTGTAGGCTTGATGTTGAGCCCCCCAGTGTCATATGTAACCCCTTTCCCTATAAGAATTGTATGTTCTTTCGATTTAGGATTGCCACGGTAAGAAAGAACGATGAGCTCGGGATCGCAGCTTGAACCTCTGCTAACGGCAAGCAGTAAGCCTAATTTCTCTTTTTCCATTTCCTTTTTCGATAAGGTTTTCACTGTGGTCTTAGGAAGGGTGGTTGTAAGATTACGAGCTAATTGTGCAAGATATTGTGGATTAATTTCATCTGCGTTACCATTGACTAGGTCACGAGCTTTATTCACTGCCGTACTTATTTCTAAATGTTTTGCGGCTTGATTGAGGAGTTCGCTGGGTTTCATTTTACCAATCAGACCGATTTTATTCAAAAGAACTGCTGGAGTGTTTTTTAAACTTTCTCGTTTTAGGTCATTAAAATTGTAATTCGTTAAAAGTATTCCCTCAAGAACTCCACGTAGAATGCAATTTTCGTTTAAATTTTTAGTATGTGGCAGGAAAACATTTGTGGATGCAATTTTTTTGCTAAGACATGCTTTGGTCAACGCCGCATAAGCTCGTCTCAATCCTTCGACATTTAATTTTTCTTCTTCGCCGAGGCCAACTAAGGCGATCCGCTTTTCTTGTTGATCGTTGCAATAGAGGATTAATACCTCAGATTCCTTCCCTGTAAAATCACCTGCTTCTAGGGGAAGCTCGTAAAGAGTGCGTAAGGTAGTAAAATCTGCTGCTTCTGTTGCTGCTTTCTTTTTTTGATAAAATGGCAGGACTAAAATATCCGCCGTTTTTCGTTGATTCAATTGGGATAAGGCTGTAAATTCCATAAATTCCTTGAAAGGCTTTGTTAGCTTTTCGTGCCCTTGTTGAAAAATGCCTTAATTTTGAACATGGCACAGGGCACGAAAAACGGGGAAATTTGAGAAAATGGGCGAGAATTCAGAATGGAGTCTCTTCATAACCGCCATTTGAAGTTTCTCCTTGAGTATTTGCAAAAGAGAAATCATGTACTTCAAAGGGAGCATGAGGTGCTGGAGCAGGAGGTGGAGGAGGAGCATAGGCTGGCGCTGCCCCGTAAGCTGGTTGTGCGGTTTGGTAGGGGGCTGGAGAGAGGAGAGGCATAAGAGTTTGGTTTTTGCGCTTGCGCTTGTCCAGGCTCTGCAGCGCGTGATGTGGGGGTGAATCTAATGCTATCAGCGATCACTTCCAGAGTCGTTTGTTCGCGTCCTTCTTTATCAGTCCATTTATTGTGTTGCATCGACCCGCTGACCATTACAGAGCTTCCCTTTTTCAAGTAACTGATCATTTTATCGAGATGATCGCCAAAAACGATAATTTTAACCCATGTGGTTTCCTCTTTTCCTTGCCGTTTGTTATTCGATGCAACAGAAAAAGAGGTAATTTTCATTCCTGACGGGGTAAATCCAACGCTGGGATCGCTGCCAAGATTGCCGACAACTAAAGCTATGATCATAAAGTTTCTCCTAGTGTAGTAATAAAGGGAAAATATCCAAGTGGAGCTTTTCACTTGATATATAAATGGTAACTAAAAACTCAAAGCTGTGCAAGGAAAATTAGCGGGAATTGCTGAGGTGGTGGCCCCATCAAATTGTGCGAATAGATTCATCCGGCACGAATCCTACCGTGCCATCATCCGTCCGTATTTTAAGCCACTTGCCGGCAGAAGTAAGATCGAGAATTTGCACTTTAAGTCCCGAAGGAATCGGTTCAGGTTGAACTTTGGCATATTGTTCGCCAGCATCTCGATAGAGCAAGCTAGATTTAACCATGACTGCTTCGATGGGGGAAAAAGCATATGTGTAGCTAACACTAAGCAAAAAGGGCACAGTTGCCACTAATGCGGCAACCGCCGCTGCATAGATAAATCGCTTCGGAAACCATAGATAGAGGCTAAATAAAAGAAAAGTGACAAATGTCCCTAGAGAAAATAATTGTAACCGTTCAGGTAATGAGAAATGACGATGAAAGAAAAAAAGCCAATCAAAGGCAGAATTTTCTTTCTCAGAAGTGAGCGTTAATTTGCTTTGGGCAAGTGAGAGGTTTGAATGGATTTTATCATCTGTTGGCCGCAGCTTTTGAGCTCGATAATAATATAGAATAGCCTCCGGGTATTCTTCAAGTTGAAAAAAAGTATTTCCAATATCGTAATAAAGTTTCCCGTTGCCAAAAGTAGGAGTATAGTTCTTCTCAAGTTGTAAGAAGGTTTTTAGCGCGGCATTAAAACTTTTTTTCCGCTCTTCAACACTTAAAGTGCGTTCACCTGCAAGGTAGTTCATTTGAGCCTCAGTCAGTGCTTTCGAAGGATTTGGCTCGTTTAAACTAGCCAGAGCTTGAACTGCAAAGTAAAGAACGACAATGATGCAAATGATGATGAAAGGATCATTCAGTATTTTTTTCACATTAGCCTCCGAAATTTTCCAGCTTTTCGAATAATGCTTGCGCTGTTTGACGGTAATTGACGTTTGGACTCGTTTTAGTTCCCATATACCGTCTCCGATCTAATTCACTAAGAAAATCACGCACTTCACCGGTTAATCCCTCTTTGGGTAAATCCTCCGGGGCCATATCTTTGTTTGCAATAAGTTTTTTTTCTGCAAGGGCCAGTAAAAATGTTTGTGTGAACAGGGTGTATTCTTCTGATGAGTCTTGAGGGGCTTGGAGGGCTTGAGAAAATAGTTCCTTACTGGTGATTGTTTTGGGCTGTGAAGCCAGAGTCTCAAGATATTTAGACATGTTGAACTGAAACAAAAGACCTGCACAACCAAAAGGGATGAGAAATAGAACCGGCCAGATTCCAAAAGGCAAATTATGCAAATCATTAGAAGCTATCGGATAAATACTTTCGATTTCAATGGGTTCAGCTTGAGTGTCAGGAGTTTGAACTGCTTGGTTAGATCGTTTTTTCAATTGAGGGGCAGATTCCTTATCTGGTTCCAAAGAATTTTGGGTTAAGGTGGTGACCGTTAGGGGGATAGGTTGACTGTGAGAAATGACATATTTGCGAGATTCCGGATCAAATGAAGAAAATTCTAGTTCTGGAATCGTTTTAGCCAAAGTGGAAATGGGGCGCATTTTGAGGTGAAAGCGTTTTGCATCGCCTACAACTTCTCCGACAGGAGGAAGGTCGCTTAGACGAAAAAGACCACTCATTCCAGGTTGACAGCAAAGTTCAGGTAACTGTAAGTTGTCGAAATTGCCCTTTCCTTTTGCTTCAATCAAAAGCTCGATTTCATCTCCAACATTGACAGTCGGTGAGGAAAGCAATTCCACGCTCCAATTGAAATTTCCCAAGGCACCGTTAAATGAGATAGGTTTATTTTCTTCAGGGAAAGGAAGGACCGTAATAATGACTTCCGGAGCTGTTGAACTTAATAATTGCTTACCAACAATTTTTCTACCCGAGGGGTCTAATTGATAGGGGTAACCCTCTAAGACAGAAGGACCATACTTAAATGTTCCAGGTTTGCTTCCTTCGACTTGTTGTTCAAATTGTTGCACACTGATTCCACCCATCTCTTCTTCTTTGATAATTTTGTCTCCGATTTTGATCAGCCCCTCGGCTTCAAGAAGTGGTAGGACCTCTTTCGTGGCTTCGACATTGACATTGTAAAAATACCGAATGCCTACAAAAGTCCTTTGACTAGGGTATATTTCATGAGGCCCCTCAATAAATGCTTCAAGTTTCAATAGATCGGTTGTAGGAGAGGCCTGTACAGCTGGAGCCGATACGGGCGGGGCACTAGGAGGAGGCTCATTTCTTGAAGAAGGAGAATTAGCATTGGCAGGAACTTCAGTCACCTCATAAGTCCTAGGATAGGAACGATAACTTTTTCCATTCACTGTAATAAATATAGCAGGCAATACGTATAAACCCTTTGACTGCGGAGGTAAGGTAAAATTGTACATCGAAAGAATGAGATCGCCAGTCGTCAGGGGTTGTTCCATTTTCAACTGAGTTTCTAAAGGTTTATTATTGAGTTTGAAATTGCTAGGATCAATTTTTTCTTTGCTCGAATGAGTGACGATGATTGTGCCGTTGATAGGTGAAGTTTCATAAAATTGAGTTTGCATGTCAATATCGACTTTTACTTCAGCAAAGAGCGTAGAGAAAGCTAAGATCAATCCCAAAAAAAATGCTATTGTATGATTTTTCATCAAAATACCTTAGGCAGAAAGGCTGCCTTCCTACGTACATTTTTTTTGGCTATGTTCACCTGTACACGAGAAACTTTCGCTCAATTATTCCTCCTCTGTGTTCTCTGTGATCTCTGTGGTAAAAAAAAATCTACCACAGAGATCACAGAGAACACAGAGGAGGAATAATTGAGCGAAGAAGTGAACAAGGCTTTTTTTTTAGCATAAAAGTTATGACCTTAAAGAGCAACAGTCCCTATTTATCAATTTATGAATTTTATGTTGGCTTTAGCTTGCAAAATGTGATATAATATGGACGTTAGAGGAATTTGTAAAATTCAAAAATGAGATTTTTTATAAGTCTTGCAATTCCTATCTGATACTTTTTAAGTGATAGTGGTTCTTTAAAGAAGGTTTTGTTAGTTATGGCTTTTGTCAGTTTGTTCTATACTTTTTTAGCAGTTTTAGGATTAGGGTTTCTGATTTTTATTCATGAATTGGGGCACTATTGGATGGCAAAACGCGTAGGTATGCGCGTTGAGACTTTTTCCATCGGATTTGGACGTCCGATTTTTTCATGGATGCATGATGGCACAAAATGGCAAATTGGTTGGTTGGCGTTTTTCGGAGGATATGTCAAAATTGCTGGTACAGACACTGACGGAGAAGTAGATCCTTATGCTGTTTCTGACGGATTTTTTGGAAGAGGGCCTTGGGCTCGTATAAAGGTCGCTTTTATGGGACCTTTTGTCAATCTTGTTTTTGCTTTTATTGCTTTTGGTATTCTGTGGAGTGTAGGCGGGCGAGATAAAAGTTTTATGGAGGTCACTTCAAAGATAGGTTGGGTAGACCCGCATTCTCAGCTCTATGCAGATGGGGTTCGTCCAGGAGATGAGATCACAGCCTACGATCAAAACCCTTTTCAAGGTATTGCCGATCACAAATACGCTGTTATCTTAGCAGGACCCGAAGTAGATGTTAAAGGAAATAAAGTCGATTATTCAAACGGTCAGAAAACTCCATTTGATTTTCATATTGCTCCTTATCAAAACCTTCTTGTGAGAGGGAAAGGGCATATGACCCTAGGAGTGATGTCTCCGGCCCATTATATTATATACAATCGATTGCCTAATAATGAAGAGAATCCTTTGGGAGAGAACTCACCTTTGCGTGGAAGTGGACTTCAGTATGGTGATCGGCTTCTGTGGGTTGATGGGGAAATTATTTTTTCAAATGTTCAGCTTGAAGATATTCTGAATGATGGACGTGCTTTGTTGACGATTCAACGAGGAGATAAAGTTCTACTTGCTAGAGTACCGCGTGTTCCTGTCGACGAACTTAAACTCGATACAGCTTTTAGAGATGAAGTGGCTGATTGGCAGTTTGAAGCTCAATTGAAGTCAATAAAGATGCAACAGCTCAACATCCTTCCCTACGAAATCACAAACGACGGAGTGATTGAAAAAGAATTGGCTTTTATTGATAAAGAAAAACAGATTGAAGCTTTTCCCCGTTTTCCATTTTCTGAGCTAAATAAACCCTTGCAACGAGGCGATCGTATTTTGGCTATTGATAATGCTCCGATATCAAAAGCTTATGAATTATTGAAGCGCTTGCAAACTCGACAAATCAATATCATCGTGCAGCGGGATACTTCGGCTATTCAAAAAATGAGTTCAAAAGGAAGCGATTTTGATTTCGATAAGCATGTGGATGGGATTGCATTGAATCGTATTGCTTCGGGTATCGGTACAAATAATAAAATAACGACTGCAGGAAATCTTGTTCTTTTAAATCCTGTAACCCCCATCCCTGCTAAAGTGATTTATGGTTCTCCGGAAAATCAGGCTGCTTTAGCCGCGCAGTCTAAAGAACGCCAGAAAGAAATTGAATCGATCAATGATCCCGTTAAACGTGCACAAATGCTTGCGACGTGGAAACCTATTGAGGAGCGGTTAATGATAGGACTCCCTTATCAGGATCGTAAAGTCGGCTTTAATCCCTCACCGACCGAACTATTTTCGAATGTATTTCACGAGTTATGGAGAGTATTTATTGCGATTTACGAAAGGCCGGCTTCGCGCGATTGGTTGAGTGGGCCTGTGGGAATTGTACGTGCAGTTCATGATAGTTGGATGTTAGGTTCTAAAGAAGCTCTTTTCTGGATGGGCGTGATTAGTCTCAACCTTGGAGTTCTTAATCTATTTCCCATACCTGTTCTTGATGGTGGAACTATTTTTCTTTCCTTATTTGAAATGGTCACGAGACGCAAAATTAAGCCCAAAACGCTTGAGCGTTTAATTTTACCCTTTGCACTTATCTTGATTGGATTTTTTATATTTGTGACTTACAATGACGTTTTGCGGATGTTTGGGTTGTGGGGATAATGTTAGGGGCTGTGCAAGTTATTGTTGCACAGTCCCTTATCCCCTTGAATTATAAATCCGTTTTATGATGCTTCGAACAATGAGTGTGCCTAAGGAAATCGTTACAAATAGGCCGAGTCCAAGATAAATAAAAATAACAGGGTTGTTGCGTATTGAATTGAATATTTTTATACGTATTTCCGGTGTTATAAGGTTTGTTCCAAGCAAAACGATTACAGCGTAAAAGCTAATGAAAAATAAACCAAGACCTCCTGTCATCCATAATTTGGGTCGTAAGCCATCAAAAATCTTGTTAATGGAAACAGGGCGCTTTGTGAGATATTGAGCACACTGAAGGGATAACTTAAGCCCGATCCCCCCCGCAATAAGAAACAATACAACAATAATGATCATTTGAAAAGTAGCCATGATTTTCTCTCAAAGGATTTTAACCTTGCCATCAGGATAACCGATGATGACTCTACCGGCAAGATTGAAAAAAAATCCTGTTTCAACAACTCCTGGAATGGCTAATAGATCTTGATTAAGAACCTCAAGATCCCCCATTAAAGCATCATTGGTAATATCATAAATATAATTGCCATTATCTGTAATAAATGGAGTCTTTTCTGCAGTAAGACGTATGTCTCCCAAAAGTTTTTTATTATTTAGGTGATGGACAGTCGCTTTCCATGCAAAGGGGATGATTTCAATCGGAAGTGGAAAAGAACCAAGCTGGCTGACACATTTTTTTGAGTCTACGATGACAATCATTTCGTGAGCCATACTTGCAATGATCTTTTCACGTAATAATGCTCCGCCACCCCCCTTAATCATTCTTTTTTGGGGATCAATCTCATCAGCCCCATCGATAACAAGGTCGAGTTCGATAAAGGATTCAATATTTACTACCGGTATTCCTAAAGAGCAGGCAAGAGCAGCAGACTTTTCGGAAGAAGCGACAGCGGTGATTTTTAAACCTGAATTGCATCTTTCAGCCAGTCGCCTAATAAAATAATTTGCTGTAGAGCCCGTACCAAGGCCAATGTGCATCCCCTCCTGAACGAGTTCCGCAGCAGCTTCTCCAGCTAATTTTTTTCCAATATGTGTATCCATGTTTACCTGGTAATAGAGTTTTGACATTTTGATTGATGATAATTTCATATTAAAAAGAAGGAGACATTGGGTAAATCTTTTTATTGACCTGAAGGAAAAAATCGGTAGAATTTGGAGACAAGGGCTATAATCATTTTTTTAAGTCGGAGCTCATATGAAGCATACATTGTTTGACTATCCTACATTATTGGCTTCTATAGGCCATACTCCCCTTGTACGGCTTCAAAGAATGGTTAAAAATCCACTTGTAGTAGTCTTGGTTAAACTCGAGTTTATGAATCCGAGCCGCAGCATTAAAGATCGGATCGTTTTACATATCATCGACGATGCTGAAAGGTCTGGCTTACTAAAACCTGGGGGGACCATTATCGAAAATACATCGGGTAATACCGGCGCTGCAGCGGCCATGATTGGAGCTATGCGTGGATATCGTGTGATTTTGACAATGCCGGATAAAGTAAGTATAGAAAAGCAAAACGCTTTGAAGGCCTATGGGGCAGAAATAATTGTTACCCCTACTGCAGCCACAATCGATTCACCTGATCATTATGTGAATCGAGCCAAAAAGCTGGCTGCTGAGATTCCCGGTAGTTTTAGAATTAATCAATACGATAATCCTAAAAATCCGGAAGCACATTATCTGTATACCGCTCCAGAAATATGGGAACAATCACATGGAATTGTGGACTATTTCGTAGCCAGCGGAAGTACCGGAGGATCAATTTCAGGCATTGGCAAATTTTTAAAAGAAAGAAACCCATTAGCTAAGGTGATTATGCCCGATCCTGTGGGTTCCATTTATTATGATTATTTTCAAACTGGGAAAATACCAGTGGGAGGCAATTGTAATTATAATTTAGAGGGGATTGGAGAAGATCATATAGCTTTGGCTCTTGATTTTTCGGTTATTGACGATGTTGTCAAAGTGACAGATTTGCAAGCCTTTCAAACGGCTCGTGAAATGGCAGTTAAGGAAGGGATTTTGGCAGGAGGGTCCAGCGGAGCTAACGTTTGGGCAGCTTTACAGATTGCTGAAGCTGCGACAAAACCTACAACGATTGTGACGTTGTGTCCCGACGATGGGATTAAATATTTGAGTAAATTTTATAACGATGAATGGATGAAGAAAAAATTTAATTTGTAGCCTTTAAACCTGATATATACCAGGTTCGGTCATAAACTTGGATTTTGTGAACGCGTCTTTTTTCGCCTGTTGATTTGTGCAAAAAAGGCCTACAAACATGTATGTCTCTTTTTTGCACAAATCAACAGACAAAAAAATCTGCATCCACAAAATCCAAGTTTATGACCGAACCTGGTATAACTTTAGAAGCTCGATTGCTTGTTGATGATCATGTTTTATTGCAACGTCCAATGCACTTCCAGATCCTTCTTCAGACTGATGAATATCAACATCGAGAACTTTAGCATTTTTAAGGATTAAACGTAGGACATCTATCAACTTTGGGTCTGCTGCTGATTGACGAAAGAGAGCATTAAGATCGCGGATTAGAACTTCATTGAATAACGATTCTCTCCTTATTTGCTCATTATTTTCTTCAAAGAAATACTTATTTCCCCATAATGCACCTTGCAATTCAAATAGAACTAATAAATAGGCAGATGCCTTACCTGAAAAAGAATTGTCTTCAGGTAGAAATTTTTGTTTAGCTGTTTTGATTTGGTACTTTGCTATCAAGGAAAGAATTTCTTTAGGAAATACCTTGAAATGACTTAGATGATCAAACTTGGATAAAAATAGCCATTTATAGGAATCGTATAATGGTTTAGTGATAGAATCATAAAATTTTAGTCCACTTTTTGAAGGAGAAAGTTTTAACTTAGCGCCGTGTAGAAAGAGCGCTTGCGCCAAAGGAATATTTTTGATTTTTTCTACAACGATATCTAATGGGCTTCCTCCATCCATCATCAAAAGGTCGTAAATATCATTAGAAGTATCAATATTAAATTGAGATCGATGCAGAAGTGAATTTACATCGATATCTTCATGAGCTAATAATGCATTAATGAGCTTCGGATCGAGATCAAATTTTTTATCAAGATTTTTATGAAAGATTGCATAAAAAAGGAGAGGAGGTAACGGAACAGTTCTAGGGCATTTGCTTTCAAAAATGTGATGATAATAAGGTAATGACAAACCATTTATACATGCGGTAAATTTGTTTTTGTCAATATTTTTAATAAAATAATTAAGATGATTCGTCAGACGATTAGAAGTGAGTTGAGAAAGAATTTCGAGAATAAAAAGAGGAGAATCTTGAAAATGAATGTTATTTGTTTTTAATGCTTTAAATAAAGATTCACTCGTGTGGTTTTCTTTAATTTCTTTATCAAAAATAGATATCAATTTGCAATGAGATACATAAATGTCTTTAGGTGTGAATTCACCCAATTTATTGCTATAATTGCACACCGCAATTCTCCTTAGAATTTGATTGATGGAGATTTGTTACAATGTTTGCTTCTTTCAGAAGGATTATTGCTTGTTGATTGTGATGTTTTATTGCCATGTCCAATCCATTTTCTGATTCTTCATTAGAAGCATGAATGTCAATGTCAAGATCCCTGGCATTTATGATCATGCACTTGAGCGTATTTATATAATTAGGATCGGAGGCTACTTGACGAAATAAAATATCAAGATCCCTGGATTTGGTTTCTTCAATTTCAACCTTCCCCCTTCCAAAGGAGGGATTATCTCTCAACATTGCATATTTCAGTTTATCTAAAGCGATTAAATAGGGAGTAGGCATTTCAATAAAGGAGCCATCCTCAGGTAGAAATCTTTCTTTAGCATTTAAGATTTGATATTGAACAATTTTGTAAAGAATTTCCTTAGGGAAGATATTTAAATGACTTTGAGGATCAAACCGCGATAAAATTAACCATTTATATAAATTACTTAGAGTATTAATGATAGATTTATAAAATTTTAATCCACTCTTTGATGGAATGAGCTTTAATTGAGTTCCATGCAGGAACAATGCTTGTGCAATAGGGATGTTTCGTGTTTTTTCTATCACCATATCAAGTGGTGAGGCTCCATCCATTATCAAGAAGTTATCGATGGCTGGAAGAGGAGAATAAGAAAAATCTCGATTTATTGGTGTATTGATATCAATTTTATCATGAGCGAATAAAATATTTATTATTTTAGGATTTAATCTAGAACTGACGATAGTACGAGGGAATATAGCATAAAAAATTAAAGGAGGTAAAGCCATTTGTTTGCCTCCTTTTTTTAGAGTGAACAGCAAGCCATTCACACAAGATGCAAAATGATCTTGGCTAATGTTTTTAATAAAATAATTGAGGTTTTTTTCTTCACGAGATCTGGCGAGAGTTGATAGGATAGAGTAAACAAAGATGGGGGAGTCTTGAAAGTCAACTGAATCTTTTTTCAAGGATGTAAACAAGTCTGCACTTGAGGTTTTTTTTAGTTGTCCTACATAGAGTTCCCGAATAAATTTTTTAGAATAAACATTGATTTCATTTGGAGTGAAGCTTTTTTGTACGTTCATGCTTTATATCCTTTTTATATAAAGGTAGAATACGCTAAATTAAATTATTTGTCAAGGACAACAAGGACAACAAGGACGGCAAGGACAAAAAGGACAGATCTTGAATACCGTCCTTCCTTGTTGTCCTTTTTTTGCTTAATTGCTATTGCACAGTGCAACTCTCATCAGAATGCGATGCATGAGTCAGATTTGCCACAATTCTTGCTTCTTTCAAAAGCTTTATTGCTTTCTGATTATTACATTTTACTGCGATATCTAATGCATTTTCTGATTTTTCATTTAAGGCATGAATATCAATCCCAAGGATCTTTGCATTTTTAAGCATAAAATTTAGAGTATTTAAATATTGAGGAGTAGAGGCTGTTTTACGAAAAAATAGATCTAGATCGCGGATCTCGTCAATGCAGTAGAAATTATTTGATGTAGTACCTATACCGTAGTAAACATTATCATTCACTATTTTATCTTTCAGGTTCCTTAAAGCTTCTAAATAAGGCGTTGGTTCCACAGAAAAAGTTTCGTCTTCAGGTAGAAATCTATGAGCATCATTTTGGATTTGATATTGAACGATCTTTGCAAGAATTTCTTTAGGGAAACTTTTGAAATTATTTTGAGGGTCAAACTGAGATAAAATCAGCCATTTATACGTATTATATAAAGGATCAGCTATGGATTTATAAAATTCTAATCCACTCTTTGATGGAGCCAGCTTTAATTTAGCCCCATGTAGGACCAGTGCCTTTGCTATGGGGATATTTCGTGTTTTTTCTATTACTATATCTAATGGCGTAGCTCCATCCATCATTAATAAGTCATAATCATCGTGGATTATAGCTTTAGTGTTAGAAGTATTTCGATTTATTTGTGAATTGACATCAATTTTATCGTTAGACAATAAAATATTTATTATCTTATGGTTTAGTCTAGAGTTAGTGATAATATAAGGGGCAATAGCTTTGAAAATCAAAGGAGGTAAAGACTCCAAACAATCTGTTTTTTGGGTGTGCGCTAAGCCGTTTGCACAGGAGATAAAGATATCATTATTTATGTTTCTAATAAAATAATTTAGATCATTTTCCTTGCGAGATTTAATGATATTTGATAGGATGTTGTAAACAAAAAATGGAGTAGCTGAGGGGTTATCATTGTTCATCTTATCTATGGCTGTCAAAAGGTTGACATTTGTTGAGTTTTGTATATTCATGCGTTTTTCCTATATTTTTATGGTTTATAATATGTTTTATTATACTATAAATAAAATTATTTTTCAAATATATTATAAAAAATATAGGGTGTAGTTATGAAAATTTTCAAAATGAAAATGTAGAATTATGTCATGCTAATTTTTTATCTAATTGTCACAATATGTTTAACGTTTATGATGCATCAAATGTAAAGCTAGCTCAAGGCATTGCTAAAATTCTTTGCGTAGAAGATCAATTTGTAGCAACACCTGAAAAATCAGATATTAGTTTAAAATCCCTAGATTTAGAAAATACTAATATTTGTAAAGAAAGTTTAATAAAAAGCCATTTACTCGCATTGATATTTGGCGTGACCGATTTAAATGGCGACAAAATGATTGTCACTAAAGATAGAACAATTAAATTCCTTGAATCTATTAGTTTGATGCCTAGTTCAAATTCATTTGTTGAGAAAGATGGTGAGTTTTATCCTTCTTTCTGTTCTAAACTTCTAAATCTTCGAACGAGACACAGTTTCAACGACAAAGATCTCGAAATCTTTAAAGATGAATTTAAAAACTATAAACATTTAATTGACGAATATCTTAAAACAATCCCGAGCAGCGATATAACAAATGCTTTGAATGAAAGACTCGAAGATTTTAAAAACATCATAGACGAAATTGATGAAGTTAATTCCCTTAGAGGCGTTAGTGTTCTCTCAGAATTAATAATTAATTCAAATAAAACACTTAAATTTGCCGCCGTTTTGTCATGCCTTAGTGTAATAAATTATCATGTAGATATGATTGCTGGTTCTGATCCGTTACTTGGACCACGAACAAAAGAAGAAAGAGAAGCGGAAGATATGAAATGTCAGAATGTCAAGTCGGTCATTAATGGTAAGGCGCTTTTCCGTTAAGGGGCACCGGAAGCAATTGTCTCGCTTTGTGTTGAATCTTTCCAGAGCGACGTTCACTTATCTTTTATGGCCTACTTCTTTATAAAGCGTTGGAAGACGTGCTACAGCCATTTTATCGAAGGTATAAGTAATCGTACAGCCATTTTGATCATTTAGCCTCGCAATAAGACAATCAGCAAGTCCAACACCATTGATTGTTTCAAAATCTTTAAGTTCTAGCCAAAGCGCTTCTTCGTTTTCTATTTTGATTTGAGGTGTAAGCAATAGCTCAAGAAATATATGATGGATTTTATCTTTTGACAAATGGTAGCATTTTTTTAAAACCCATGCCACTTCGCATACAGTTATTTGACAAATCCACACTTTTTTTTCCAAAGAGATAATTTTCTCTATAAGTTGGTTTGCTAACTGTGATTGAAGAAGATCGTCTTGAACAAGATATCGAATAAGAACATTTGTATCTAATCCGATCATTGTATGCTTTCCTCTAAACCTTCTTTGATGGCGTTTTTCATAGCTGTTAAGGAGACCGGAGCTTGACCTTCTTGCTTTGCTATCCCTTTGAGCTTGGAAATATCTTGGGTGACCGGTCGGACGATAAGATATCCATTATCTGTAATTTGAAAATCCACTTGTGTTCCTGCAGAAATATGAGCCATATCTCTGAGAGCTTTTGGAATGGTCACCTGTCCTTTACTTGTAACCGATGTTCGCATATACAACTCCTGATTATGATTCAGATTTAATAGGCAAGAGGGGAATTGACCCTCAAATTCCTTACTTCATTATCCTATTTCTTACATTTTTAGTCAAGAAAGGATGAGATAAATTAATAAAGTGCCTCTTATTTATGGTCTGAATGAAAAGCGACTGATGCGGAATCCTAAGAAAAATTAAACGCAAAGTCCCGAAGGCGCAAAGAGCACAAAGAGATCTTACAAGTTAAATAAAATTCACCTATTTTTTTAAATGAAAATTCTTCGCGTAAGATCTCTTTGTGCTCTTTGCCCCTTCGTGCCTCCTAAATAACAAGTTCGCGCCTTGCCATTGGTGCCTGACCTGATATTCTGACATTTGCCGATGCGATAACATTGCTTCCTAAAGGGCAAATGTCAGAATGTCAGGTCTGGAACCAAGGCTGAAACGTTACCCCTAAGATTTACGCAACTGAAAAAAGCGTCGTTTTCAATTAATAACAAGATACTAAATTCTGAGAGGTAACGTTTAGCCTTGGTTCCAGACCTGACATTCTGACATTTGCCCTCCTGGGAGGTTACGTTATCATTGTAGGCAAATGTCAGAATATCAGGTCAGGCACCAATGGCAAGGCGCTTTAAAAATTTGTTATTCCCAATAGGGGGCACCGTAGGCAACTGTCTCGCTTTGCGTTTAATTTTTTCCTATACTTTATATCTTAATATCACAGCATCTTTCACACCTAATTATCGTAAAAGTCGAAGGGCATTAAGTCCGACTAAAATGGTTCCCCCTTCATGCAAGATAACAGCTAACCAAAGTGGAACAAAGCCTCCAAGTGCCGGAAGACTTGCTAGCACAATAGCAGCAGAAGCTAAAATCACATTTTGCTTGACGATTTTTTGCGTTTGGTAAGCTTTTTCTATCAGCCAGTCAAGCCATTCGATGTTGTCATGTAAAAGGACAATATCTGCAGCTTCGATCGCCGAATCACTGCCCACTTTTCCCATGCTGATTCCAACAGTGGCTCGGGCTAGAGCAGGCGCATCGTTGACTCCATCGCCAATCATGGCAAGTTTTTTTAATTGAGAAAGTTGAGTAATGTGTTGTAGCTTATCCTCAGGCTTAAGATCGGCGTAATAGGTGTTGATATTTGCTTCTAAAGCAATCTTTTTCGCGTTGTCATGGTGATCACCGGTAAGCATGATCGTATCCCAACCTCGCTTTTTAATAGCTGTGATTGTCTCGGCAATTTTTGGCCTCAGAGCATCTTGAAAAGAAAAAAGATAGACATCAGAGCCAATAGCTAAGGCGGTAACAATGTAGCCTTTTTGTTGTGCAAGTAGCGGACGATTTCAGTAAATTGTCCGCGTCGTCTGAAGAAAGTTTGGATGCAATGAAACTTGGATTGCCTATATAGACAGGAGTCTCCCCCTGAGGTAGATTTGCAATTGCTTCAAGACCATACCCTGGAATTGATTTGAAGTTTACAATAGAAATATCCGGTATATTATTGCGTGTTCAGCGTGACTGGAGATAGCTTTAGCTATAGGATGAACAGCATTTTTTTCTAAAGCATAAGCCACTCCAAGCGGAATATTTTGATTATTTTGAGAGTTTTCTTTTATGGCTTTTAGCTTTACGAACGTAAGTTCCCCTAGAGTTAATGTACCTGTTTTGTCGAACGCAATAGCTTTGCAACTTGCTAGCGCGTCTAAAGAAATGCCTCCTTTCAGGAGTATCCCATGGCGGGCACAAGCACTCACAGCACTTAAGTAGGCAATCGGAATGGCAATTATGAGGGCGCAAGGAGATGCAGCAATTAAAAATGCAAGGGCTCTGTAAATGGATCCTTCGATACCTAAATAGGGAATCGATAAGAAAAAAGGTAAGATGGCTGCAAAGAAAAACGAAAGACCAATAATTGACATTGCATATGTTTGACTTAGGCGATCAAACCAACGTTGCAGTTTAGGTCTTGCTTCTTGAGCCTGGGTAACAAGTTTGATGATCCGCGAAAGACTCGATTCTGCACTTGTGCTTGTTACCGTTAGTGTTAAAACTCCTTCCAAATTGTTTCCTCCAGCTGGGACCTGGTCTCGATCGTTTTAGTCACAGGAAGATTTTCACCTGTGAGGTGAACTAAGTTAACAGAAGAGGTACCTGCGATCACGACCCCATCCAGAGGTACGATTTCTCCGGCTTTAACCAAAATGTCATCCCTGGGGTGATATCTCGGATGGCTTTTTCACGAATCGATCCATCCTCATCGATGATACACGCTTTAGTCGGAGAAAGTTTATGGAGACTGCTTAAGGAACTTTTGGCTTTACTTGTCACAGCATCTTCCATAGCTCCGGAAAGAGCAAAGAGGACAAGTAAAAGAGCTCCTTCCATACCACTACCAATGAGCAGTGAAGAAAAAGCTGCTAAAGTCATTAAAATATCAATATTGATATCGAAGGTCAAAAGCTCTTCAATTGATTCGATCAGAGCAGGAATACCCGGCCAGAAAATACACAAAAATGAGTAGAATATGTGAAAAAGGGAGCAGCGGGGGGTAAAATTGTAAAAAAAAGGCTATAGTTAATAGGATGGTGGCTAGGCATGCAGCTTTTAAAGTTAAATTTGCGCTTAGATAGCGGCTAGATTGAAAGATAAAAGGACTTGCAGTTTCTTCAAGTCCCAGCTCAAAGAACTCTTCAAAGACAACAGGTTGTCGGGGGGATGTATGAGAATTAGACATGGGTATTTAAAAAGTAAACAATGAAAAAATAAAATGATCCATAAGCTAATGCTAGAAGACCTAGATTCCAGATGATAGCAGGGACAAATCGGTTGCGAGCGTAAAATGCTGTCAAACATGATCCAATGGCTACGCTTGCGGCTGTTGCAACTAAGGACCAGTGAGAGTCAAAATAAACGGCTGTAAATAAAATTAAAAGAGCCATTAAAGCTCCTGAAAGGGCTCCTAAAGATTGCATTAGAGGGTGTTCTTGACATTCAAGCGAAAGACCCAGTTCTTCTTCGACCATGACTTTTAAAAGGCGATCTCCATCGGCCATGAGGACATCTAAAACATCTTCAAGAAGTTTGCCCTCAAATCCTTTGGCTGCATAGAGCTCTTTGAGTTCTTCACGTTCTTGTTGACGATGGTGTTCAATTTCCCATTTTTCTTGTGCCAATACGCGATGGAGCCTTTCAAGGCGAGACCAGCCAAGCCATGCGCTACGTCCACCTTTCCAGATAGCCAAACTTACACCGAATATAGCGAGTAAGTAGAATTGGGTATCTACAGAGTGAAATATTTAGGAGTTCCCACGTTAAGAGAAGAACAACAGCGCAGTCACGTAAAGCATCAGCAGCAGCAGAAGTGATGCCAGAAGGTTCAGCTCCGTGAATTTCCGTCGAAGAGATAATTCCTTGAGCTTGTGCTTCTATGACGTGGTCAATTGCATCTTTTCCTTTGAAATGGTTAGGGGAGTCGGTATTACCCATTGGACATCCTTGTTATCTAAGGAAACGTTACCATTTTTTATGATATTGAGCAAGGTTGATTAGAGAGGTGCGGTTGAAAATAAGCGCTGCAGATTGGTCTCATTTGAAATCTTACGCCACGTATAGGGGTCATATGGTCTGACACTCAGGAAATTGACCCAATCGACCCAAAAATCGACCCAACTTACAATTTGGGTCGATTGGGTCAATTAATTTGTGTTATTGTTATACTTTTCTAAAGAAAAATAAATACCCATTAGGAAGTTCTCTAAGGACATCCTTTACGTTTATGGGGGTCACATTCCTATCATCACATTTAAACCACTTCCCTTCCTTTTCAACTAGGGAAATGTAGTGCCCTTGGGCATCGAGACCTTCTTGAATAACTACGCTCTCCACTTGATACAATACTTTTTTTCCGGAATTGGATTCAAACATGCTTGTCATATCGACTTGAATGCTTGGAAAATCGACAGAGGTGCCAATTTTTTCAATTTTATTCAATTCCAAATTACTTGTAAATCTCTTAAGCTGGATTTGAATATGCGATGGAGGCTCTCCTACAATAAACTCTCTTTGATTCCAATGATTGAATTTATGAGTTATGCCATTTTTATCGGTAGATTTCCAAAAATTGTCCCCACCACCATGCGTAGCTTCTTGAGAAAATTGAGTGATTAAATCCTGAAACGAGCTACCTTCCACGATAGAAACTGGGATTAAATTCCCAGGCTGTTCTTGATCCTTAGAACTATAAGGGGCACCATCTTTTAACTTTGCATGGCGCTCTATTTGCCTAGGAACAGAAACTCCAATCGCTTCAAGAACATATTCAATAATGGGAGATGCATCATTTTGGGCTAATAAACCATCTGGCATCCTACCCGCGTCAAAGAAAACCTTTCTTAATTTAATGGCCAAATCATTCAAAGTTGACTGCAAGACACCCTGCTCATCATATTTCAAAAACTCGCGCAGTGTGTCCATGACACTGCTCATCTTCGAGTCAACTGGAAGATTCACCTCTTTGATTTTTCTCCGAAATTCAGGATTTGCAATTAAAGCTTGAATAGAGGAATTGATAAAGCAGGTGGCACCCAAATTAACCATTCCTTTAGGAGCAATGCTGGAAACTGGTGCCGAAGGTGCCTTGCCGGAAACTGGTCCCGATAAATTTTGCTTAGAGGGCAGATGAACGGCTGAAGGTGCCTTGCAGGGTTTATTTTTGGGGGAAGTTTTAGAATCTTCCTCCAAATCTGCTCGGGCTTTTTTCGGATTTAAAAATCTGATTTCTTCGGCTAAATTCTCTTGCTTTGATTCGATAATTTTAGGTAATGCATTAGCATAAAAATCCAAACGTATCTTAGCGAGTGAAGGCTTTTCCTTCAAATAATTGATAAAATCGCCCAACTCTTTGTCAGTTGGCGGTTGATAATAATAGGCTTGTTCCAAACAGCCCATTTCACCAGGAGGAATGATTCGGACAGAATTTAGCCCTTTACGAATAGACTCAACACTTTCTCGGGAGGCCAGTTTGGCGAGTGTGACAAATAAAGTATAATTATCTTCAAACTCCTTGTAAACAGCTGTCTGCGTGATCTCCTTTGCCTTCCGACGAATCGCATGTTGCACTTCCATATAGTGGATCGGATCTACTTGCGTTTGTGAAGAAATAAAAAATTTCTTTGCTCTTTCATCAAGCGTACTGGTTATTATAGAGTTGTTAATTGAGCGGCTTGCATCCCGATCATAGTGGCGGTGATCGAAGGAAAAGCAAAGATGGGGATATTTGTTGAGTATACGATATAATCCCGGAAACGGCAATGAACCGGGTGCTATAAAGCCTTTTTCGCCCTTTTTTACATATGTTGTAGAGTCCGGAATGCCATCATTCTCATTAGATCTATCATAATAGAGGAATGAATAGAGGAATTCTACCAGATTAGGAGCTTCTCCTTCCTTTGCATAAGACTCAACCGTTACTGCATCGACTTCACAAATGCAACGCGATTGATATGGAATTAATGTTGACATCCTCTCGCCATAAACAACATGAAGCAGAAGTTGATATTTATTGCCAAGCCTCGACTTCACAAAAGAGTATCTGATATCAACGATGGCTCCCATTAATTCGATTTTATCGAATTCTGGACAAATGAGAGTTTTCATATATGCTATGAGCGTTTTAGGTAATTGGATTTTTGGGATCTTATCATTTAGCGGTAAGCAATATTCATTACCATACGTGCTTTTATCTCCTCTCTTTTCCAATAGCCGGGAAATCCAACTCACTCTTGTCGAACCCCTGTCATCGCTTATGTTTGGGATGCCTTGAACATCTCCCATTTGCAGATGGGATTCCGGATCAAATGTAGTTTTCAACCTCCCATCGGATAAATCATAAGTGACAGTACAATCAACTAAAGGGTTTTTAGGAGGAACCGGCGGATGATCGACAACACAGACCTCATCTAAACTCAGCAGGGATTTAAGCGGAATTCTGGATTCCACACTGGTTGTCACTTTGGAAAGAAATTCTCTATCCTCTGCCATCCAAATGCGCCTTGATAGATGTGCCTTGCGTTCAATATACCAACCACAAGCTTTAATGCCCTCTAGCCCTATCGATGTGGGCAAATCGCGAAGCGTGGCAATATCGGAAACAACACCATCCACTTTTTTTGCAGAAATATGCCATGCGTTGTCACCAAAAGCTCCTGCTATTAACACGATAGGAGTGAAAGGATTAAAATATTGCATTCTTCTTTTTAATGTTGTGTAAATCTCATTTTGAAATGATTCCAATTTCAACCGAGTGGAAAGCAATCGGCTAAATCTATACATTTCTTGGCCCACAATACTTTTGAGAATAGCAGCCTTATTTTCTTTTTCCCATTTTATGACTTTTTCAAAAGCCTCTTTTTTAGCATTCGCAACCGTTGTTTTACCATTTTGTAAATGGGTCATGAGGTTTTTGTGGCTATTTACCAGTTTTTCAAAAACAGGTGAAAGTTGTCCAAACAGATCAATTTGTAGCTCAACACCATCAGAAAGTTTTTTCGCAATGGAATATAACCCACTAGTTTGCTCAGACCCATACACATGTTGTCTAAGATATACTTCACGTATCAAACGTATAAATGTATAAGCGGCGCTATCTAATACTGCTAATTCGGGCGGGAATTTGTCATTGCCAAAAATCGTGTGGTGGATGATCCCGGTCGTATAGATGGGGTTTTGAAAAGCGCTTGTTAAAGGGTAATTAAAAGATGTTCCGTTAAAACCATGAGCTGCATTCCTTGTACTCTCATCAAGGGCAAAAAGGGTACTGTCTACATATTCTGAAATCCCCTGAGAGTCTGACTTTAATGGATTTCCTTTGATATATTTTTTTGCTTTCGACAACGTTCTTCGATAATTTTGAAGACGCTCTTGAGATCTACTGATAAAATTAGTAAATTCTAAAGAGTCAAAACGTCGATCCATTTCCTTCATATGCTGCGCAAGAATCTTTTCCAAATCTTGCTGGCAAAGGTCTATGGCTTTGAGGAGCGCTTTTGTCTGTTCATTGGTTTGACTCTCCAGCTCTTTCTGGCCATCAGCAAGCGACTGATGCACATCCTGAATCAGAGGAAGAATGCATTTGTTAATGGCATCCAGAAACATCTTTTGAGTAAGAGGGGGCATTATTTCTTCACCTGAAGAGACGGCCATCGCAATAATCGATGAAGTAATTGAAATGCATGCAAGAAGTGGATGAAAAGCAGCGCCGGTTGCACCAGACGTCAATACTTTCACCAATCCGTCGGATTTTCGTATTGCTTCAATACCTTCCAGATGAACTGCGAGCGATCTGACATTCATGATCAGGTTGTTTCCCAAATTTGCCTGTCTTAAAAGCTTAAAAGCCTCACCCGATTGCATGTTTAAAGCTAAATTTTCAAGATGGGATATCGACTGGCTCCAAGGGGCATGTTGGCAATAGATATCCGTGATCATTTGACTTTGAGCTAATTGCCTTTCAGCATCTATTAGCCAACTATTTGCAGCCTTTAGTTCATTATCAAGTTTCTTTCTCTCTTCTTCCCCTAAACTTTCAAGTTTCTTTCTCTCTTCGAGGGATTTTGCTATTTCTTTAACTAAATTAATATCATGGTGCCTATCGCGATTCACTCCTCCTACACTGTTATCATACAGTCCATCATATAATAAAATGCCGGTCTCGGCATCAACGTAATAAATGTCGTGAGCATTAACGTAATTAATGTCGTGATTATAAGGATCATAACCCCATACCAAACGATTTCCTGTATATTTGCCCCCTATACATCCGTTTCTAACTCCGGGGAGCAATTTGTCAAACTCATCAAGGCTTCCACTTATGATGATAGAGTCTAATGCTCCATTAACTGGTGTCATTTTTATTTTGGGGCCTTCATAGGACGCGGATAAATGGAGATTATCAGGAACTGTAGAACACTTTAATTGCGAGGCTAATCCCTGTGCTTGTGAAATGTTATTTTGTATTGCTTCGTTTGTTTTTGAAGTGCTTACATTTATTTTTTCGTTAACTTGAGCTATCTGTTCTTTCGATGATGTAATGGCTCGACCACAAGAGTATGAAAAAGCTTGATTGACTAAGAGAGGAGTGGAATTATCGACAGATCGCAACTGATAGGCAGGAATATTGAATTGTTCCTTTGATTCTGTGGGTTGAACTTGTTGGAAACGAATATCTCTACCTTCAAGAGTTTTGCTTTCAGGTTGAGGTTGAGAAAGATACTTGTAGGCTAAGACATAATATTTTTCAGAATCGAGAATAATACTGATGGGGCCATGTGTTTGAATCAATTCCTGTATCGCTTTGTCAATCTCTTGATCATCTGCTACCTCACCGCGAATGAAAATGCCCCTTAGCTTGTCTATCGTTCTTTGAAATAGAAAAACCATTGTGGATCCGCAAGTTTTTGCTTCCTTGATTTCGCAATCAGGTAGACGGATACCAATCAATTGCTGTGATTGTTCAAATTGATTGTGTGCACTGAATTTTGGAATCATATATAATCTCTTTTAGTTGTTTAATTCGAATTGCATCGAATTGGAATGACTCAAATATATAAAAAAACAGAGATTGAAGGATAGGAAATTCAACCGATTTTTCTTACGCCTCGTATAGGGGGCATGTGGTCTGAGGCTCAGGAAATTGACCCAATCGACCCAAAAATCGACCCAACTTACAATTTGGGCCGATTGGGTCGATAAAATGCATATTTATTGACCCAATCGATCCAAGATGGTAATCTCAAATCAACCAACTTAACGGAGCTAATAATGAAATATCCGGGTCATGAATCCTCAAAATTAGAGTTTAAATCTATTATTCCGGCTAGCTTAAAAATTATCAAAACCGTTATAGGATTTTGTAATGGAAAAGGAGGAAAGCTTATAATTGGCGTCAAAGATGATGGAACCATCGAAGGGATTTCCGAAGATGCAGCTCATCAAGCAATGGAATGGCTCGATCATACTATTTATGAAGCGTGCACTCCTCCAATTCTTCCACTGATCTATCAACAGAGAATTAATAATAAAATTCTTTTGATTGTTGAAGTTTCTTCAGGAATAAACAAACCCTATTATCAAAAATCATTTGGTCTTTCAGATGGAACCTTCATAAGACTTGGTAGATCAACCGTTAAAGCTGATGCTAACATCATAGAGGAACTTAAGTGGCAATCTAGAGGTATTTCTTTTGATCAACTTCCGGTATATCACGCCACAATAGAAGACCTTGACAAAAGCCGAATTCAATATTTTTTAGACCATCGCCGCAATGGCATTACATCTCCTTTAACGGAAGATATCATGAGATCCTACGAAATAATTAAAAGGGAACACCATACCGATTACCCGACGAATGCGGGAATGTTACTATTTGGAAAATCTCCGCAACAATTTCTCACTGAAGCTTATGTTCTTTGCTGTCATTTTTCAGATTTCAAGGATCGAGAGGCAATTGCTTCAAGAACATGCAAAGGAACTCTATTCGAACAATTCAATGAATCATTTGATTTTATCATGGAACGGATAAATAAATCTTTTAAAATTGAAAATAAAAAAAGAGAGGAGCATTGGGAAATCCCCCCTATTGCTATTCGTGAGGTATTGATGAATAGCATTTTACATCGAAATTACCATATTCAAGCCCCTATAAAGATCTCTATTTTTTCAGATCGAATCGAATTTTTCAGTCCAGGAGGACTTCCGGGGCCCATTGACACCTCGGAGCTAGAATCAGGAATCACCTATGTCTGTAACACTAGTATTGCAAAAATATTATGGGAGTCTCAATATATAGAAAAAATGGGCTCAGGCTTCATTACCCTTTTTAAAAGCTATAGAAAAGAGGGTTTGCTTCCTCCGGAAGTCATTGAAGGAACAAATTTCGTAAAATGTATCTTACCTAGACTTCATTCTACCGGTATTCAAGAAGATATTGAAGGATTAATCATGAGCCTATTTAAAACCTCCGATGAAATATCAACGGCAGACATTATTCTCCAATTGAATATACCCCGAACGTCCGCAGGTAGGGCCCTAAACAAACTCATTGAAAGCGGGAAACTAACACGCCATGGAAAGGGCCCTACAACGAAGTATCGATCTAATTAAATATAACCATACCCAGTTTTTTGAAGATCTCTTTGTATCTTCGTGCCTCCTTAAGAAATTCGCGCCTTGCCATTGGTGCCTGACCTGATATTCTGACATTTGCCTAAATGATGACATAACCTCCCTGGAGGGCAAATGTCAGAATGTCAGGTCTGGAACCAAGGCCGGAACGTTACCTCCAAGATTTACGTAACTGAAAGAAGCGTCGTTTTCAATTAATAACAAGATACGTAATTCTGAGAGGTAACGTTCTGGCCTTGGTTCCAGACCTGACATTCTGACATTTGCCCTCCAGGGAGGTTACGTTATCATTTTAGGCAAATGTCAGAATATCAGGTCAGGCACCAATGGCAAGGCGCTTTAAAAATTTGTTATTCCACGATACGGCGCGCCGCAGGCAACTGTCTCGCTTTTGTCTAGAGAAACCCCTGTTTATGGTAAGGTTTAATATGTTGATTCCATATTTTCTTTTGAGTAAAATTAATTTTTGATATAATAAAACTAGAAGGGAGCTTTATTATTAAAGCTTTCCTTACGTGAACACATTAAAATAGGTATCTTATGAACGAAACAAATATTGGAAGTGAAGGTTCACAGAGAAGTTATACGGTAGATCCCAGTACATTTATCCCTTTTGTTGTTCCAGGAGTTAATCAAGATTATCTCAATAGTAGTATAGGTACAAGTCAACAAGAACTCGAAGTACAAGGAATCATTGCAAATTCCCCAAGATTAGCTCTGCCAACTGCGGATAGTTTTGTGATCTTCATGCAAAATGTCGCTGCCGAAACTTCTTTAGAGGTGTTAAAAGGATGGTCGAAATCTCTTGCAGAACAAGCAGCCCTGATTAAGGAAGAAATCAATTCACCAGCCTATATTGCTAAACAAGAGGAAAAATATAAAATAGCCATTGGAAGCACTGATAACCAAGGCATTACACAGATTTCGACTTCAAATTCTAATCAACAAAATCAAAACATTGAACCAGATTTAAATTTACGTCAAAAATGGTTGCTCTCCTTAGGCGCTTTGTTTGACGTTGCGATACAAATGGCCCAAGGAGTCTCACCTAGCGGTTCAATTACGATTGCACAGCCAATTGCAGCAGTGGGATCGAAGGATAATATAGCTGCGATTAATTTAAACACGGCTAGCACAGTTTCGATTAACGGAGAAAATACCACCGCAGGAAGTCAGAATATTGCTGCAGAAATTCTTACAAAAGGAGCGGTTTTGTCTGCAGCGGAAATGATCTTTTTTCAAGCTCCAATCGGTTCAGCCGTTGCCTTACAAAACGGGCTTCATAACGAAATGAATATCTATCATCAAGCCTGGGGAGCTGTTTCGGCTAATTCAAAAGACCCTGCAACAGAAGTTGCTGGATGGTTTTCGGCGATGTGGGGTATTGGATTAATTTATCGTCTTTCCGGTGATAAAATGGAATCTCTTGAGTCGACTAAAACTGCAAATAAAACTGTGCAGGATATTGATTTTGCAAAAAATTATGCGCTAAAAGCTCTTAACACAATTAATTCTCCAGCGTTTAATTTGGGAATTCAAGCGATGTTGACAACTGCAGCTCCTGAAAAATTAAAGGATGGCGCTACAAATGCTCATTTAAATGAATTAATGAGTAAGGCTAAATTGGTTGTATTGTCTTTGTCCTTGGCTTTACTTACCAAATTAGAGGTAGGAAGTAAAGAAAACGAAGGTTGGATTAATGAAATGGAATTTAGTGGGTTGATTAATGGAGATGCTCTGGGTAGAAAAACAGACATTACTAAACCTGAATATGATGTTTATAAAACTGCAAACATTAAACAACTTCTTGTAGATAACATTAAATCTTTATTGAAAGAGTTAGATCCAGCCGAAGAAAATGAGGTGATGTATCGTTTAAATGGGTATATGTCTACTAATCCAGCAGTGGAAGAACTGCTTGATCAACGAAAAGCTTTTGCGTTAGTATTTAGTCCACCTATGGGTGCAGAAGAGCGCATTGCGGAAAGTCCAGCTTAAGGACCTAAAAGTACAAATTATTCTTGCACGGGTCCTAAGTGTTATTGGGCGGCATTCCTTTTTAGGAATGCCGTAAGCAGGTTTCACTTAGCCGTGTTTTGATTGACTTTTTTGGGTAAAGTAATGTATAAAGTTGTCCATAATATCAAGAACAACGAAGTACTAAAACAGAAAAGTTTAATTTTTTTAACGCAAAGCGAGACAGTTGCCTGCGGCGCCCCCTATCGGGAAATAACAGATTTTTAAAGCGCCTTGCCATTGGTGCCTGACCTGATATTCTGACATTTGCTTACAATGATAACGTAACCTCCCAGGAGGGCAAATGTCAGAATATCAGGTCAGGCACCAATGGCAAGGCGCAAACTTGTTATTTAGGAGAAGCAAGCAAAGGCACAAAGGCGCAAAGATCATGGAAAATGAATTTCCTAATGCCGTAACTTTCTGTGTTTGAGACTAATACTAAAAAAGTTTAATATCTTATAAAATGATAAGAGAGGAATATGTCTAGGGAAGATGATTATGTAGAAGAATTAAAAAAATTGATTCTTGAGCAGATTGATAAAACGCAGTATGCGGTTTTTCTCTTTGGTGGTAGAGCAAAAGGGCATCGAGGAAAGGCTGTTGATGTTGACGTTGGTTTTTTAGGAAATACTTATCTTCCTTTAGAATGCGTTGGTAACCTTTATAGTGCTATTGAGGAGTCATTCATCCCATTTAAGGTAGATCTTGTTGATTTCTACAAAGTTGATAAAGAATTTCGTACAATAGCTTTAGAGGACATTATAATATGGAATCAGCCCAGTACTATAAAAATAAATTAAAAAGCCTTCGAAAAGCTGTAACAAGTTTTGCATTGTTGATGGAAATAGACCTCTCTTCAAGGGAGCCTTTTGAGCGTGATGTTTACAAAAATGGTGCTGTCCAAAAGTTTGAGTATTCCATAGAGCTGTTCTGGAAAGTTGCAAAATTATATCTTTTTCTCTATAAGGGAATAGATGAATCTTCTCCCAAGGGTGTCCTTAAGGCTTTTTATCAAGAAAGTAATATGACTCTTGAAACCTATGAAGTCTTTATGACAATGATTCTTCATCGTAATTTACTTAGCCATGTTTATGACTCAGAACAATTCGAAAATATCTATAAATATCTCAAATGTCATTCTAAAGTTCTTCTTGCAGGACTTGAGCTTTTTCCTGAAGAGTAACGGACTGTGCACAGTCTCTAAGATCTATAATCCAGCTTTCCATTCATCGGGAAGATATTCGCGCCCTTCGATGGCTTCGATTCGTTTTTTTAATGGTGGATGAGTCGCAAATAAAGCATTTAAGCCTCCTCTATCATCCAAATATAAATGAGAATAAGCCATGCCGCTTTTGGGCATTTCGTTAACGACAGATTCATTTGCTATTTTCCGCAATGCATTCGCAATACCATTTGGATTGCGGGTAAATTGTACTGCGCAGGCATCTGCCAAATATTCTCTTTCTCGACTTACTGCAGCTTTTAATAGTGATCCAAACAGCCATGTAAAGGCCCCTGCTACAAGAAAAATAAGGGCTATAGCTAATACAGGATTTCCCCCTTTGTCATCCCGATCTCGGCTCCTAAAGCTGCTGAATTGCAAAATTCTTAAGGCGAAATAGAGAATAAAAAAGAATCCCATGCACATCGCAGCAAGGCGCAAACATATTTTCATATCACCATTGTAGATATGGCCAAACTCATGGGCAACGACTCCTTGCAATTCATCCCGATTGAGAAGCATCAACGTCCCTGCTGTCACAGTAATGGCAGCATCATCTTTTGAAAGACCCGCAGCAAAAGCATTAATCTGTTTTGTATCTAAGATGTACACTGGAGGAATTGGGAGGGAGGAGGCAATGGCAATTTCTTCGACAATATTAAGAAGTTTGCGTTCATGAGGATCTTTACTACTTGGGTCGACGTAGTAGGCTCCTACAGCTTCCGCCACAAAGGAGCCGCCATGAACGCAGAATTGCATATATTCAACAGAGGATGCAGTAAACGTGATGGCAACGAAAAGCAGTCCAACGTAGGGAAAGGTTGTATTGTAGTCGTCTGCAGCAAAATAACGCATCGCTACTTCAGCCAAAAAGGCAACAAAGAGAGTTAGAATAATGAAAAATGTAATATAAAGCCAAGTTCTCGAACGTGCCCGTTTTTGTGCTTCCCAGAAGTTCATTGCCATGGCTTTGCTCCTATATATAGAAAAACAACTAAAGAATGCAAACTCAAGTTCATGACTCGAGTATTGCAATCTCTTTAAACTTTTTTACATTTAAGAAAAGCTAACTTTTACAGCCTTTTTAGCTTCTGCATCGTCTACAGCAAATAATTCTGCAGGATGATGGCCAAAAATTGCAGCAAAAAGTACAGCTGGAAATTGTTGTTGAGCTGTGTTGTATGCCAACACTTGATCGTTATAGGCCTGTCTAGAGAAACTAATTTTATTTTCGGTCGAAGTGAGTTCTTCTTGGAGTTGTTGCATGTTTTCACTTGCACGCAATTGTGGATAATTTTCTGCTAAAGCAAAAAAATTAGTCATTGCTCCTTTTAAGGCTGTTTCTGCTCCAATGAGTGGTTTGATTGAACCGTCAGTGGGGCCTCCAGCCTCTTGTAGGGCAGCACGTGCGTTGGCAGCTTGATTTCGAGCTTGAATGACAGCTTCTAGAGTTCCCTTTTCGAAATTCATGTATCCCTTAACGCTTTCGACCAAGTTAGGAATTAAATCGTAGCGTCTTTGGAGCTGAACATCAATTTGCCCCCAGGCATTTTTGACTTGGTTACGTAATGAAACGAGAGAATTATAAATGCCGACTCCCCAGAGTGCTAGAATGGCAAGTATTGCTAATATTACAATAAGCACTATTGCTGTAGTTGATAGGCCTTCCATATCCTTACTCCTTTAAATAATAGGTGTAGAGTTCCTCCATAAATGAGGAACTGAGTTCTTAATTTCATCATAACATATTTTAGAATTTATATTGAAGCCTAGAAAATTAAAGGACAGCAAAGACAGCAAGGACAACAAGGACAGCAAAGGAAGACAGGGTCCACTATCCCTTATTGCTTTGCCTTCCATCCTTACAGTCCTTGTCGTCCTTTAATTTTTCATTTTATTCTCCAAAATGTCTGCTTAAAACTTCTACATCCCCTTCATAAAGAGAAAGAAGGTCCTCTTTTTCTTGGCGATAAAATTTTAGAATACTAGTAGTCCACTCGCTATTCATCTCATCTAATTCAACGAATAAGTCATTAAACAGACCAAAAATTTCTGTAAATTGTAATTTCTGTAAACTATTTGCTAATTTCGTTGAATTATCCAGCGAAAATCTTAGCTCTCTTTCATTTAATGTAATTCCTAGAGAAGCACATAAATAATCTCTAGGAATTTTACCAAAATCACTATTTACAGAAATGATTTCGAGTGTTCTATCTATGAATAATTTTTTTTGTTGGCGACTAGTCTTGTTTTGATATGTATTAGAAATATTTACTGGAGAGTTTAGTTGAGATTCTCGAATTACCGATTTTCTCAAAAAATTATATCTATTTAGCTGCTGAGTTAATAATGGAGGGGGATTTGACACAAAAATTTCTTTTAATGTTAATTCTAAATCATTAAAAATTTCCATTGCGTCACTCAATTTTAGTTTGCTCATTTCAGACAATATAGTGTCATAGTCTTTTAAACCACAAGGTATGCCTAAGGAATTTAATTTCAACGCTAAAAATATTAAATTATTTGTATTTATGTTATTAAAAATATTTAAGGAAGATAGAATATAATTTTGTTTTGTCTTTTCAGAGGTTCTGTCATTAATTTTTGTTTTAAAACGTCTGTTTTTTATTGTATTTGTATTGATTTTTTTAGGAGAAATAATGGCATTATTCGAATTTTCTACAATATCTTCATTTATGTTTATTTTTCTTTTGCGTATTGTAAATTCTAATTGGTTAGGAGGTAATAAATCATTAATGTCGAAATGAGATTGAGCCGGTTGAGGGTTTATGTCAATCATATTTGTATCAAATATATCTCCATTCATTTCTATTTTCGATTGATCTCGGTCGATAGGTAGGGGAGTAAACTTATGAAATTGAGTCTCCAAAAGATCTAAAGGGCTTGGAGGTAATGGAGAAAGATCAATTATTTTTATACTTGGAGCTTTTATTATTTTTAGGGAACGTGGTGGGGGCGTTTGAAGGTCATTCACGTTGATGGTTGGCGACAGTTCTTGAGTTTCTTCATACATGTTAACGTCTTCGTCAGATTCTTTTTTTGTAGTATCCATGAGATCGGTTTGAATTGGTGATTCAATTGAATCACCATACAATAAAAGATCTGATGATTGATTATCTGGTACATTATTCCCAACAAATTGAGCTTGTTCTTCCATTGCAAATTTAACTAAATCTAAAAAATTTTGAGTTTCTTCTTTCATATCCCTTCTGAAAGGTGGAAATTCAACATTTTCTTTTATCTTAGCTTTTTTAACATCTGAATTTGGATCAACTGTGACATTTTTTTTCTCTTTTACAAATTTATCGTAATAAGTATCTACGCTTTTTGCTGTCATTTCAGGCTGAAAGAGTATAGTTTCTTGATTGACATTATCATCCGGAATTTCAATATCGTTATTTAGGTGATAATGACCATTTATTGGATAATTAATATTATATTGGTTTCCAAATAAAGACGTATTCATACTTATACCATATAATTAAATTAATAAAAATAAATTGCGATTTATTTATTCTTCTATTTATATTATATCTGATGATTTGATTTACATGCAAATAGCATTGCAATTAATTAATACTAAATTTATTTAGAGTAAATTTTGGGAGGCAGCAATGGCAATAGAATTTCATTAACTATGAATTTCAGAAGCTATGATCGAATTTGGATATTCTTCTAGACGACGAGCGCTATATAACCAGCATAGCTTTCGTTCTGAAGTGAGGTTGTCATCATGCCCTATGATATCTTGGCATTTGCGAATTTGATCTCTATGATTTGGAACATTGGCGCAATAAAAATTAATAGCATCAAAGACAAGTTGTTGTGGGTAGTAATGATTATGGAATTCTATTGGGAGTTCTTCAAGACCAGAAATAAATGGTTGTGATGCGTTAATATTAACCATATGAGGTGTGACGTTATTAAAATAGAAGCACTTTTTGACTATAAGAAAAATTCTCTGGATAAGATTACCACTCAATGGATCTCGATTTGAAGATGGAGCGCTTGATTTTAGGAAAGAAATTCCATCATAGCAATTATACTTGTTCTGATCGAATTGTGTGATAGCAAAGAGATAATAAGGTGAAAATTTTTGAGCGATCTCAAAAATTGATTTCCATGTAATTTGAGTGAAAGGGACAATTCCATTTGGAGAGATTTTTATATCATCAATCTTTAACATTTTATCCTCACTTTTTATTTATTGATAATTATAATAAATTAAGGATTATATAGCAATTCTTAAATGAAGGAATAACCATAAAAATTGCGAAAATTGTAGCTCATCATTCCGATGCATACGCACCAGGATAAGGATAAGGATAAGGATAAGGATAAGGAATAAGAAAATTGAAATTTTATTTCCTTATCCTGAATCCTGATGCGTATGCATTTCGAGTATACAGCTTGACACGTTCTGTTGCTACTGTGGATCAACGGTAAAAACGATAAAAACGATAAAAACGATAAGAACGATAGAAACGATAAGAACGATAAGAACGATAGAAACGATAAGAACGATAGAAACGATAAGAACAATAAAAACGATAAGAACGATAAAAAACTATAAAAACGATGGAAGAAGTCTGGTTGTAGGAAAAACGGTAATCGTGGAATTAAAATGTTGTAAAAGTTTGGTTCGCGAACATCAGGCGCAATTATTCAACTATTTAAAAGTTCTCAACTTTAAATTGGTTTGTTAGTAAATTTCCGGCATAGGAAATTACTGCAAAGCAATGAGGACTCGACTAATCTAATCTCCTTTCTTCAAATAAAATTGAGAATTGTGATAGCGCGCTTTTCCACCCTTTTATTGGCATTACTGTCCACTTTTCTGATAATCCCGCAACAGCAAGAAAAAGCAGTTTAAAAAGGGAAATCTGTGAGGCAGTCTCCCACACATTTTTATCGTTCTTATCGTTCTTATCGTTTTTATCGTTCTTATCGTTCTTATCGTTTTTATCGTTCTTATCGTTCTTATCGTTCTTATCGTTTTGTTTTATCGTTCTTATCGTTCTTATCCTTCTTATCGTCTTTATCGTTGTATCGTTTGCATCGTTGATTTCGTCTACATAAAAAAACATATCCCGACAACGTCGTGAATGCGTGTTAATGTTAATGAGCTACAATTTGCGTAATTTCTTAGCTGTTGCGATTTTACAAAGTAGTTTAGACTATTTAGACCCGTTGTGTCTTTCGGGTCCCTAACATTTAATTGGCTTCTGTGATATAATTAGATAAGAGGTTTGAGTATAGATCTATGTAAAATTCATATTTATCTTAACCATTGAGCAGAAATCGTATGGAATTGCCAGAAACATTAAAACCTTTTGAACTAGAGGCCAAAGAGTATCTTGTAAAGGGCTTGATCGGAGAGATAGAATTTTCTGGTGCAACTTATCAAGTTGCCGTGCGAGATCCCGATTCAGGACAAGAAGTCTGGACTTTTTTACAACTCACTCCCGAAGGTGACTTAAACGATTATTTCTGCGATGTTGAGGAAGAGGAAGAACTTGCTCCCTGCGTTCACCTTTGTGCTGCATATCTTCGCATTTACAATGGCTATATTCTGCCACTTCATCGTCGATTTGAGAGATCTCTTTGGAATGAACTAGGACGCCTTTTTGCAGACCGCCTCGGTGATGATCCTAAAATTTTAAGGAAAGAAGGCCCAGGTAATTACACCTCTCATTCAGTAGGTGGAAAGCTACTCTTTGAAATTAAAGCCAAAAATTCTGAAACTTCTAGTTTGCTTAAAGGATTATTTGAAAGGCGTCGTTCTGATACCGAAGAAACTTCTCTAAAATTTTCCAATCTTTCTCAAGAAGAAATTAAGATGTGGCGCGAAGGGCACCCAAGTCCTCTTTTAAGGTACGATCTTTCCTTTTGGAGTGATTTGGCGAAATATCTAATGCTTTTACAAGATTCCGGTAAATCGTATCGTATTAAGTATCGCTACTCATCAAAAAAAATACCCAATGAAATAGCGGTTTCTTTTGATGCATTAACGCTAAAATTTTATATTTCCGAAGCAAACCTCGCTTCTATAATCCCTACTTTGGTGACCGTTAAAAGTCCTCTCAAAGTCTATGACGCCCCAGAAGAAGAAATCAAAAAAATCGTTTATGATAAAAAAAATGGTTGTTTCAACGTAGAAGCAAGTTTTTCTTCGAATAATTCCTCCCCACATGAAGTGAGAACGCAACGAAAAAACATAGGCATCGTCCTAGACCAATGGGTTTTTGTGCCGATGGACGGATTTTATGCTAAAGAACCCCACTGGCTTCTTTCTAAACAAAAAATTGCTGGATCGGAAATTTCAGATCTCCTAGCTCATAATTTTTCCTTGATCAATAAGCTTTTGGAGGGGGCAGTTCTCCATGATGGGGTCGTCCAGGCTTCTTATACTCTAGCTTTTGATAGCGAATGGAATTTGCATATCACTTGTTATGTATTTACACCAGGCGATCTAAGTTTTCCTGATTCTCGTTTTTTCGGAGAATGGGTTTACATAGACGATGATGGCTTTTATCCTCTCGAAGGAGCTCTCTTTCCAGACGTCGAGACCGTCGTAACCGTTGAAAATATTTCTGATTTTATCACAAAAAATAAAGCTTGGTTAAATTATCAAGAAGGTTTCCACGTCCATCCCGCCGGGATTGAAGCTCAGTTGACCTATGAAGTTAGCAAAGAGGGGCGTCTAAGTTTTATTGGACAGCTTGATGTTAAAGAAAGTGCAGGTGAAAGTAAAGATTTTGGTTCTTGGGTTTATTTGGCCGGAAAAGGTTTTTATTCTAAAGAAAGTTCCTCAGTGTTGCAGCTGCGGGCAGGCATGAGTTTCTTACGCAATCAGATCCCATTTTTTATTAAAATGAATCGTGATGAACTTCAGCTTGTTCATGGGTTTTTTGGTAAGAGCTCTCCATTAGTGAAAATTCAATTGGATATCGAACTGGATAAATATAACGTGATCGTTGTGAACCCAGTCTATGAATTAAAGCAAGAGTATCTTGATAAGAACGTCCAATTTTTCGATGATATTACGTATGTCCCAAATGAAGGATTTTATGAATTTCCCCTTGAATTTCATCTTCCCGAGCGCTACAGCCACCATGTTGAAATTGAACCTGATCAAGTTGAATATTTTTTGTATCAAGAGGTTCCTGTTCTTGAACCCTATATAAAGTCAATTGACTTCAGGCTCGTCAAGCCTAGTCATTTGGAACTTATTTCTATAGATTTAGATAAACAAAAAGAACCAGGTAGTTCTTTAGAATATGTGACTGAATTGAAGTATCAAAGTAATATAGGAGTTGTCAACGTCGTTGATTTATGGAGTGCTATAAAAAAGAAGCGAAAATTTTTGTATTCATCTGCAGGATTATTGAATCTTCAAGATAAACGTTTTGACTGGCTGCGTTGGCTTCCTAAAGATCAAGTCGATACACAAAAAGGATTTATAAAGCTATCGACAATTGAATTGATGCGTTTATACGCTATTGATGAAATTACAATTCAAGATGTCAAAACTGAAAGACAAAAGAAATCACTTGCTCTTTTGCAAGCTTTAGTGGATTTAAAACCTCCTGAAGAACCAAATCTTACGGGCCTCACTAGCGCTCTTCGTCCTTATCAAAAGTTAGGTGTTGATTGGCTTTGGTTTTTGTATCACCATGGCCTCTCAGGATTGCTTTGTGATGATATGGGGCTTGGGAAGACACATCAAACCATGGCTTTGATTGCAGCATTATTCAATGCTAAAAATCAAGAGGAGCGAAGTGGTCCTTTGCATGTTTTAGTCGTTTGCCCTACGTCCGTGATTTATCACTGGCAAGAAAAGTTAGCTGCACATTTGCCGAATGCACGCGTTTATACTTTTTATGGTGCAGATCGTACTCTGAAAGGATTTCACGAAGAGTATGATATTTTACTGACCTCCTATGGTATCTCACGCATTGAAAGTGAACACTTGGAGAAAATCCCCTTTGAGCTTGCTGTTTATGACGAAGTGCAATTAGCAAAAAATCACAATAGTCGTCTTTATGCTACCTTGGTAGGAATCAACGCCAAGATGCGGCTTGGATTGACGGGAACGCCTATTGAAAATCATTTGCGTGAACTCAAGGCTCTTTTTGATATCGTTTTGCCTTTGTATATGCCCAGCGAGGTAGATTACAGAGACTATTTTGTTAAACCGATTGAAAAAGAGCTCGATAGTAATCGGAAAAAGCTTTTATCGCGAATGATTAAACCTTTTGTCATGCGTCGGAGAAAAGAAGAGGTTTTGGAAGACTTGCCTGGTAAAATTGAAGAGGTCTCTCATTGTGATTTAACTCCGATGCAAGCTCGCCTTTATAATGATGTTTTAAGAAATGGCAAAGGGCGTCTATTAGAAGAATTGGAAGATGAGCGTATACAATTGCCTTATATCCATATTTTTGCTCTGTTGTCGGCTTTAAAGCAAGTTTGTAATCATCCGGCAGTGTATTTGAAGGCTCCGGAGAAGTATAAAAATTACACTTCTGGAAAGTGGGATCTTTTTGTTGAGCTTTTAAATGAGGCTCGTGAGAGTCGCCAGAAAATAGTTGTCTATTCACAATATTTGATGATGTTGGATATCATTGAATTCTATTTAGCTGAAATGGGGGTAGGATATGCAACCATTCGTGGCTCAACTGTCAATCGTTCCGAGCAACTAGCTCGCTTTAAGCAAGATCCAAATTGTGAAGTATTTGTCGCTTCTCTACAGGCTGCAGGGTTGGGAATCGATTTAACTGCGGCTTCAGTGGTCATACATTACGATCGTTGGTGGAATGCTGCTCGTGAAAATCAAGCAACTGATCGGGTGCATAGAATTGGTCAAAAGAAGGGTGTGCAGGTGTTTAAATTAGTGACCAAGGATACTTTTGAAGAGCGCATTGATATCTTAATTAATCGTAAGGGTGAGCTCATGGAAGAAGTCGTAGGAGTTGATGACCATGAGATTATCAAAAAATTTACTCGCCAGGAATTAATTGAATTTCTTCAAGACAGCAAAGCTTGGGTTGAATAATTTAAGTTATGCTAATGACAACCTTTGGTTGTCCTTATCTTTTTAATTAAACCTCTTTCGAAACTCCTTTTTTCAAATGAGACCAATCTGCAGCGCTTAGCTCCTCGGCAATAGCTTGGGCTATTACCTCGTCGCTAATCACTGCATCTTGGTCTCATTTGAAATCCTCTGCCTACGCATAGAGGTCATGTGGTCTGATGCTAAAATTAGAGAACAGGTCTTGACGATGATGCTCAAATCGAATAGATCTCTGTCAAAGCTCCATTTGAATGCTAAAATTGCCTTTTTTTTGCATCTTTATTGCTAGAATTTTTCGAGCATATGTCCTAAAATATAAAAAAGAAAAAGCAGCAGTATACATATTTTTGAAGTATAGAGATCAGGCAAAATTGACAAAAACAATATAAATGGGAAGAAGATTATGGATCCAATAACTGGGGGCATCGCTATTACAACGGGCGCAAAGGTCGCAGCGGGCACAGTGGTCACCGGAGTCATCGGACTGGCGGCGTACTTGTACAGCGATAACAGCAGTTTGAGGGAAACCATAAGGAAACAGATGGAAGAGATATCACGATTGAACATGGAAATGACTGCATCAATCGTTGTTAGTATTCTACTGGCAGGTACGCTTATGGTCATTGTGGGTTGCTATTGTAAAACGCCAATAATGAAAACTGTAAAAAGGGTAAAGCAGTGTGCTAAAGCGAGATTAGGATAATTAGAGATAGCAAGGAGAAACAACTATGGCAAATCCGATTCAAAGCTCAAGAAACAAGGCTATTTATAGTGAAGAAGATGAAAGAAAAAACCTCTATAGTTTGAAAACAACTATACCGAATGAGGAACATGCGCGGATTATGAAGTCTGCGCAGAGCGTAGCTTGTATGATCCGTATTAATTACACAGAAACCGATGATGGCGGTATTAAGTTAGAAAAAATATCAATACTTAAAGAAACGAAATTCTCCGTTCGACAACTTATTAGCAATATGACATGCATGGAGCCCCTCGGCGAGAAGGTGCATTTTGCAAATGAGCCTAGCCTAGGATTTGGAACAGCATTTTATATTGGACATCAGTTAGCGCTTACAGCGGCACATTGTGTTTGTAAGAAAGATACAAATTGCTTAGATGAAACTAATATTCGAGTCACTCGATTGATATTTGGCTTCGAGATGTCCGATGAACAAACGTATCCAAATACGTTTAAGAAAAAGGATGTATATCGCATTAAAGAAGTTATTGATCATCGATATCTCAGAGCTGAGTATAATAAGGACGATTGGGCACTAATTAAATTGGATAGGGAAGTAGAAGATAGATCACCTTTGGAGCTAGACTTTATTCATAAAGTTGTTGATAAAATCAAACTCTATATGTTAGGCCATCCTGTGGGTTTGCCATTAAAATTTACAAGTAATGGAATAGTACAAGGTGATCTGGAAAATAAAAATTATTTTGAGGCAAGGCTTGATGCTTTTAGAGGTAATTCAGGCTCTCCTGTCTTTGATCAAACCACACATAAGGTTGTTGGTATTCTTTTTGATGGTAATGATGACTATGAGTGGGTACAAGAAACTGGTGAAAAAAAGGTGACAGAGTACCGTCACAAAGAAGGTGACGGTTATGAAGCGTGCCAACGTATTACTTCGCTTTATCGAGTACAAGTCTATATTAAAAGTCTCAATGAACAAAAGTTTGATGAGATTGAGATTGCATTATGGATTCAAAATCAAAAAGAAAAAATTAGTAGTGCAGAAAAGAACATCGTGGGGTTACGTGAAGAGGTGAGAGAGTTAGAAGAAGGTTATACAAAAAAGTGCTTGTGGAAGTATCCTCCGGATGGGATTGAGTCAACTCCGGAAGAAAAAGGCACAGAAAAACAAGCGAAAGATTCCGATAGAAGGATTGTTCGATATGTTCTGCTTGACAAAAAATATGAACCTAGTCCTGAGCTTAGAGAAAAAATAGAAGGTAGCAATTTTTATACCTTGGGATTTGCAGCTGGTGGAACTGTTGGATTTACTGCTGCTGCAGCTACTACTGCAACTTTTGCATTACCAGCTATAGCTACAGCTGGTATGGGTAGTATTGTTTCTGGCGTTCTAGGGGGTGTTGTTTCATTTGTAGCTGGTGCCATGGGAGCTGCTGGGGGAGGTTTTGGAGGTGTTGTTTCTACATCCTTTATGCTTGGTTCACCTACTTTCTTTCACGCTGAAGGAAAGGGATATAAGCTCACAGAGATAACAAAACGTGTTCGATACAGAAAAGGCAAATACGTTTATCAAATTACCCTCGATGGGAAAGAATCTAGGGTGGAACTTTTTGAGAATCAGCCAAATCATGAAAAGAACTCTGATTTAATCTACCAAAAAAGAACTAAAATAAAGAAAGAAGAAATGTGGATAGAGGAGGCAAACAAGTTGATAGAGGAGGCAAAAAATAGGATAAAGGGGAAAAAAGAGTGGGAAGAGAAGGTAAAAAAGTTGACAGAGGGGGAAAGTTAAAATGACAATATTGTTAGGGCTTTTTTTCCTACTTTCTTATGATCATGAAATCAGTTCTCAACGTTATCTTCCATCAAAACATTTGCTCTTCTTCTAAGCTGTCTTGCTCTGTTTATAATTGTCATTACTGGCCTTGGATATTGTTGAGCCAAAGTCCACATAAGCACGCATGTTATTAGAACACTAACAACCACTAATTGTATGTTTATCGTGTCCGATTGAAATATCCGATTATTCAGTTGATTTATGTGAGTGTCCTTTTGATTCATCTGATGAGATAGATCATTTACGCGAGCAGCCTCTTGCCTTATGCGATCATCCCGTTCATTTATATCTCTTCTCAAGTTTCTGTTTTGATCCCAATAGTAGATTCCTACGAGCAACCCAACTAAATACATAATTTTCATCCCCTTATATTGTTTTTTTCAATACTTTTGTTTGATTCCGATTGGTGTGTAACTTTGATGATTCACTTCCATCTTCGTTCAAGAAGGCAAAGATTGGGTTGAATAATTTAAGTAACACTAAATGAATATCCCTTTTTAGAATGTTCAAGAGTAACTGTCGAGTCTCCAGGGATTTTTCCTTCAAGCAAGGCATTTGAAAGCATATTGACGATTTCTTGCTGAATTAATCTTTTCAATGGGCGAGCGCCGTAATACGGATCATAGCCAGCTTCAGCTAAACTGAGCGTGACTGGATGAGTCCATTTCAAAGTGATATGTCTATCTGCAAGCCTTTTCACCAGTACGTTTAATTGGATAACGACAATTTTTTCCATGTCTTCTTTTTTCAACGGGAGGAAGGGGATAATTTCATCCAAGCGATTCAAGAAATTCCGGACGAAAATGTGCTTTTAAAATCGGATCGAGAAGATCAAGAATAGCTTCTTTAGACATCGTACGATGTTGTTCCATTTTCTCTAGAAGCTGTTGAGATCCTAAATTCGAAGTCATGATGAAAAGAGCATTTTTGCAATTGACAGTACGTCCTTTGCTGTCGGTGATGCGCCCATCATCAAAGAGCTGGAGTAAAATATTAAACACATCGTGATGGGCTTTCTCGATCTCATCAAAAAGGACAACGGAATAAGGACGTCTTCGCAATGCTTCTGTGAGTTGTCCTCCTTCATCATAGCCAATATACCCTGGAGGAGAACCAATCAGTTTTGAAACACTATGTTTTTCCATGTATTCAGACATGTCTAAGCGGACAAGAGCATCTTCTTTATCAAAAACTGTTCTGCTAGGGCTTTCGCCAACTCAGTTTTTCCGACGCCGGTGGGCCCCAGAAAGAGGAAAGCTCCAATGGGACGATTGGGATCGCTCAGTCCTGATCGTGAACGGCGGATCGCTTCACTGACGGCGTAGACGGCAAAATTTTGTCCGACGACACGTTTTTCAAGTTCTTTCTCGAGATCCAGGAGCTTTTTGGCTTCAGTTTCGAGCATTTTGGTCACAGGAATTCCGGTCCATTTCGATACAACGATGGGCAATCAGATTTTCATCGACTTCTTCTTGAAGCAGACGATTTGATTTAGTGTTGAGTTTCGTTTGCAGCTCTTCGATTTCTTTTTTGAGTTCTGGGATCTCTTTGTAGCGCAGTTGTGCCACTTGATTGTAATCGGATTTTCGTTCGTATTCTTCTTCTTTAAAGCGCAATTTTTCTAAAGTATCTTTTTTTTCCTTTATCCCTGAGATGAGTTTTTTTTCTTGTTCCCACTGTTGACTGAGCGCTGCAAGCTCTTCTTTAAGTTCTGCGATTTTACTATTAAGTTTTTCACTTTCAGATATAGCGCTAGGGGTAGTCTTCACGTCTCAAGGCCTCTTGTTTGACAATGAGAATTCCTAATTCTCGCTCTTTTGCATCGATAGGGAGAGGTCTTGAGCCAATTTGCATCCGAATTAAGCTGGCGGCTTCATCGATAAGGTCGATGGCTTTGTCAGGTAATTGCCTATCGGGAATATAACGAATCGACAGAAATACAGCTGCATGTAGAGCTGATTCTGTAATGCGTACACCATGGTAGATTTCATATTTTTCTCTTAGCCCCCTTAGAATAGCGATACAGTCTTCTGCTGAAGGCTCATCGACAAAGATGGGCTGGAATCGACTTTCTAGTGCGGCATCTTTTTCGATATATTTTTGGTATTCACGCAAAGTTGTTGCGCCGATGCAATGCAAAGTCCCTCTTGCAAGGGCCGGTTTAAGCAAATTTGCTGCATCCATGGCTCCTTCTGTAGCACCGGCTCCAATGAGAGTGTGGACTTCATCGATGAAGAGGATGATAGCGTCCTTCGCTTTCTTCGATATCGTGTAAAATGCCTTTAAGCCGCTCTTCAAATTCTCCGCGATATTTCGTTCCGGCAATGAGGCTTCCCATATCGAGAGACAATAATCTGCTTATTTTTTAGAGAATCAGGGATGTCACCTTGGACAATGCGTAGAGCCAATCCTTCGGCGATAGCTGTTTTACCTACTCCTGGTTCTCCTATCAGCATGGGATTATTTTTTGTGCGTCGGCTTAGCACTTGCATGGTGCGGCGGATCTCTTCATCGCGTCCAATGACTGGATCGAGCTTTCCGTCTTTAGCTAAACCTGTTAAATTTTTGCAATATTTTTCAAGTGTTTGCAAGCTTGCTTCAGCGGCAGGGGAGTCCATATGACGATTTCCTCGAATTTTTTTAATTTGTTCTTCGACTTGCTTTAGCAGAAAGACCAGATTGACTTTTCCAACTAGCAAAAGGCTCTCCACCATTTTTCCAGTAGGAAAGCAAAAAGTGATCGCTGCTAGTGAATGAATCTTTCCATTTTTCTGCAATGGTTTGGGCATCTGCAATTCGGCTTGATAGATTGCGAGAGGGCGTTGGAGTGGTTAGCTCTTCACCCATTAAAGTGGGTAACCGCTTGAGGTCTTGATTGACGCTTTCGATTAATTTTTGCGGCTGAGTATTCAGATTGAGCAAAAATGAAAAAAATAAGCCTTCAGGATCGTTAAGAAATGCCTTAAGCAGGTGATTTTCTGTTATTTCTGTATTTTTTTGTTCTTGTGCTAATCTATAGGCTTCTTGAAGTGCTTGTGTGGTAGCGTCTGTAAAGTTATGTTGAGCCATTTTTTTCTCCTGCTTGTAATTGACCTATAGCAGGTCATTGATTAATGATCAATGATTCTTGAGGATTTTGTTACGAAGTCATGTGAAAAGATCTATAGTTTTTTGAGCACAAGCATCAACAATTCGCGGGAATTGCTGCTGCTTAACTGATAATTATATTGACAGAGCTATTTTTTGAGATATAATCTCGAATGTATGGATTTGTTATTAGATACGTTCAGAAAATATAATCTTATGGAGATATGCTGTTTGTTAAAAGGATTTTTAAGATGATTAGCGATGAAGAGTTACAAAAAGTTGTACATAAAGTTGTAAATGGTTTTCGTCCAAATAAGATTATTCTTTTTGGATCATATGCTCGAGATGAAGCAGATGAAGGTTCGGATCTTGATTTATTAATTGTTGAATCTGAGCTTAGCGATAAAGGTCAGGAAATGATTGAAATAAGGCATGCTATAGGCAATATTGGTATTGGTGTTGGTGTTGATATTCTCGTATGTTCTGAAAGGGAAGTAAATGAATGGGGGCACTTGCCAAGTGGCGCTCTCTATTGGGCGCTCAAAGAAGGAAAAGTGCTTTATGAAGCAACCTATTGATGCTTCAATAAATATTCAGTTGACGAGTGAGTAGAACATAAAGTAGAATAAAGAATGCGGAGGTGAATGTGCCAACAGTTCTTATATGTGATGGATTTAGGTTTTTTTTTATTCTAATGAAGGGGATCCAAGAGAATCCTGTCACATTCATGTTCGAAAAGGAGAGGCATTAGCCAAATTTTGGCTTAATCATGAAATTGTTTTAGCAGAATCTTATAATGTATCGACCAAGGATCTCTCTAAAATGTATAAAATTATTGAAAAAAATAAAAAATTTTTAGAGGAACAATGGTATGCCTTCTTTTCGCCATAAACCACTTGCCAAAAAAGTTGAGTTTGATGAAGAAAACATGGGAGTTGAACTTTATGATGGGCGCAAAATTATTATTCCTTTAGCCTATTTTCCAAAACTATTAAATGCAAACGAAATAAATCGTCGTGACTATATTATAAGCGGTGGGGGAATTGGTCTCCATTGGGAAACTCTTGATGAAGATATCTTAGTAGATAACCTTCTGCTTGGAATTTTTGGATCTAATGGACGTTTTCATCAATCCGCTTAATATTTTCGATAAAGGGCTGTCAGACAATTGTATAAAATGATAAAGATTTGTCAAACACTAAATGTGAGACATTTATGCAATTTTTTTCTCTCTTCTCTGCATTCTCTTCAATTTTTCTTGTATCTACTTGTTTTTTTGGTTTTGCACATGAAGGAGATCATCTAACTGAAGAATTCAATACATCCAATGAGTACCCCTTTCTTCAGAATGTTCGACAAATTACATTTTCTGATGATGGGTTTACAAAGTGTGGAGAAGCTTATTTTTCACCTGATGCTTCTACAATTATCTTTCAAGCCGTTCCTAAAGGAAAAGAACACTATCAAATTTATACATTAAATCTTTCTGAAGGGATTCCTCATTGGTAAGCACAGGCAGGGGAGCTTGTACCTGTGCTTATTTCAGACCTGATGGTCAAAAAATTATCTTTGCTTCTAGTCATGGAGATCCAAATCTTCAAGAAAATTCATCAAATCCAGTCCCAGGATACCAGAGAGGGACAGGAACTTATGTTTGGGAGTTTACTCCTTATATGAATATTTATGAGGCCAATCCGGATGGAACTGAATTGACTCCATTGACTTCAGGGCCTGATTATCATGCAGAATGCGCTTACTCTGCAGATGGTACTCAGATCGTATTTGCTAGTAATGGTGATGGCAGTATGAATCTTTATACGATGGATAGTTCTGGTGGCAATGTTCAGCAGATTACTTACACTAAGAATTGTTATAATGGAGGTCCTTTTTTTTCGCCGGATGGTCAACAGATTATTTTCCGTGCTGACAGGGAAAAGCCACATTATCTAGACATTTATTGTTGTAGAAAAGATGGTTCAGACGAGATAAAAGTAACTTCAAATGGAGCTGTCAACTGGGCACCTTATTGGCATCCTAATGGAAAAGTAGTCGCTTTTACAACTTCGTTGCATGGGCATATGCATTATGAAATCTACCTTGTTAACATTGAAACAGGGGTACAAAAGCGTTTAACTCATAACGCTACGTTTGATGGGTTGCCGGTTTTTAGTCCTGATGGGTGTAAAATCATGTGGACTTCAAAACGAAGTGAAGATAAGAGTTGCCAAATTTTCTTGGCAGATTTTATTCTGTCTTTTGAACTTAACTAAAGATTGCTGGTTATCAGTAAGAAATTGCGCAAATTGTAGCTCATCATTCCGATGTTGAGTGCAGCCACGTGGCCTCTAAGCAGTTCAAACTACTGCGTAAAGCCAAAAATTTTGTGCAAACTGTATCATCTTCTGATATTGAGTTTAAAAAAGCAATTGACAAGATAATAAATAAATGTTAAACTTTATATAAGATATATTCAACATTTTGATGTGTTTAAAAATATCAATTTTATTATTTTAACAAACAGACAGGAGTCATTAAAAGCTTAACTTTTATACAAAAACAACGGAATTAAAATGATTGTAAATGACCATAGTAAATAATTTTTCTATGCAAGTAGAATATGATAATGGACTAACACTGGCTAATTTTGCAAAGAAGATGTCTCTTAATCTTTTCACCAAATTGATTTTGGATACGTTTGGTCATTCTTCAAAAAGGAAACATGCTCCTAAAGATGATAAAACTTGAAAACTGGACTATATGTAATCCCCGAAGAGCTGACCCACGTGCGCGTGGGTGCCCGTGCACGAAAATTAGCGGGAGTGTTGCTGGTGCGTCTTGAAAATCCTTGACAAAATTTGCGTATAGCCTTTACAGATTGCGGAACGGCCATATTCACATCCGTAAACTGTTTTTACGGAGACTGCTTGGTTATACTGAATTTTTAGCAAAAGGAACACTCATGTACACTACATGTAACAAACTTCTCTCTGTGTTGGCTCTTTCGATGTTTGCATTTTTGAGCCCAACTCTTGACGCCGATAATCCCGTGTCGGAAGACAAAACAATACTTGATGTCCCTCAAAACCCAAATGTCATTCCTCTAGGCACACCACTGAACCATTACAAGTTGCTCCTACACATAGGACAAGATGATCAAGTTCCGGTTGATAGAGCTATTGTTTTCTCGACTGATGGCTTTAGCAGTGTCTTGGGTTGGGATGATGCACAAGTCACTGCCTTTAGAGAAGCCGCTATTCAATGGTTTATAGAACGGTTTGGAATTGATTTTTCAAATGGTACTTTGGACCCGGTCTCCGGTAGAATCACCACTAATTTCGGAATCATGCTTCCATATACCTACCAAGGTTATAACCGAGTATTGGCTTCAAACAACCTGCAAATTCCTGCTTACACACCCCTAACACCTTCAAGTGTTAGCCTGGTGCAGTACTCAGTTGCTTTCTTTAGCACTCCTACTTATACAGGTACGTATGCCGAGAATGTCCCGGGTGGAGCAATAGTTGGAAATCAATCAGATGATATTAGTTATGGTTGCTGGAAGATTTTCCTCAATTATCAAGGAACAAAGACCCAGACATTCTTCTCAAGAACCTATTATCCAAGTATCATCACGGAGGATAATGCGAATCCTTCCAGAAATCTGGACAGATATCAATTGTACTCAGAGGAATTCGGACCTGGTTACGCAACTACAGACTCTGCTTTAGGGTTTGGGGGAGAGGTAGTGGACGGTAAAATTGGCGCTAATGCTCACACAATTTGGCGTTTCCGAGGAGCATTTTATGACAAATTAAATGACTACAATGGGTTTACTACCGCGCCTGTAGATCTGAGAAGCAAATTCTAGGATGAACCGCCTTGGTTCCTGGCTTGACATTCTTACATTTGCCCTTTAAGAGGTCTTGTTTTCGTTTAGGCAAATATCAGAATATCAGGTCAGGCACCAATGGCAAGGCTACTTTTAAGATTGGAGCCTCTCGGTTCTAGGAGGACATGTCCGAATATTTTCCAACTTTAAAATTACCTACATAACTCTCTCCGTTTGCATAAGTCAATGTTCCATGTCCATGATATCTACCACCACTAAAACTACCAACATATTTATTCCCATTTACACGCGTTAAGGTGCCGTGTCCATTATATTGTCCCTTTCCAAAATATTTTCCATATACTCCTTGGATGGAACGTGGTAAGGTAGTTATCTTTTTTTTGAATATATCCGTAAAATTTCCTACGTATACATCGCCATTTGGATAAATATAGGTTCCGTGATCAGCAGAGCTTTTGCTTTTTGGTCTGCCGTCTACAAAATTTCCTATATATTTTCCACCGTCGGAATATGTCAAGAAGCCTTCACCATTAAACAGACCATGTGCAAAACTTCCAACATATTTGAAATCATCTTTAATTAATGTTAGATTATTAAAAGATGATAGTATACATTTCAGTCTTTTTCTTTTTTCATTCCATTTACAATTTTTAAAAATTAATGTTTGTAAGGCGGAAAAATTTGAAATTATAAATCCTGCATAGTAAATCTTACAATTTATGAATTCAAGAGTTTTAACAGCTTTGAATGTCTCATATTTATGATTATTACACTTTATAAGGGTATAGAGGTCAGTCATCTTACAATCAATTAATTTCCAATAATTTGCTTTAGGGAAAACACGGCAAAAAAAAATCAAGATATCCGGTGTAAATCTTACATCCCCGTAAATTAATTTGATCAATTTGATTAATATTAATCTCATTTTTAGAACTGAAAAGATCAAAAAAATTGGCAGGTTTCTCATAATCAACTAAAACACCAGGAAGGTCCGTAGATTTAGCAAAACGCTCAAATACTATTCCTTTAAAAAAATATTACATAACTTTGAGAGATAACTCGATTTTACAAGTTCCTTAAATTCCATTTTCTTCATTATTTCATGAAATGCTTTCGAAACGTCATCTATATTTAAAGTTTCGCAAAAGTCCATTCTTTTTATCACTTGATCCATTGCTGTATTTAAGACCGGCAATCTTTCTTCACTTTTAATTTGTGAACTTTCCGTTCTAATTTGACATTCCATTCCGTTTTCCTCATGTTTAAAAATAATTTAATTTAAATTTGATAAATCATCGTGACAATTTAACTGCTTAAGCAAATTTAATATTGATTATGAGAAGTTTATCAGGTAGAAATGAGAAATGCAAGTATTAAATGAGAAAACTTGGAGACAAAATTCATGCATTTGACTCAATTTTTTTTGAAACTCAGGCTCCCTGAGGCTCTAATCTGGAAAATAGCCTAAGGCAGTTCATCCTAGAATTTTGAACTTATAGTTGTACGTGACGGCGCAGAGGGATGTTTGATTATAAAAAAATTGTAAAGCTTGCTATTTAAAATTTTATTTGTTATCCCAAAGTTAGTGAGACTAATAATTTAACAGGAGGGTTCTTATGTTTTCAAGAATTAAATGGATAATATTAGCAAATGCATTCATGTTTTGCCCAACAATAAACTTTGCTGCAAATAATACAGGCGATAATCAACAGCTCATTGATGAAGCAAATCAAGAAATAAAAGAGTCACACGATAGGACTAAACAGTATACTGATATGCTTAACGCAATGAGTCCGGAAGATAAACAACGATTTGAACAAATGAATCTTGAAGAGAAATCGCTCCAAATGATGAACTCGCAAGGACAGATGAACTCGCAAGGACAAAGGAATTCTCAAAGGCGAAGCAGATAATTGATGCGGATACTTTTTTAAGGATAGCGCCTTGCTATTGGTGCCTGACCTGGGAAGAAACGAAACGACGTTGTTCGACCAGAACCTTGCCATTTCTTCCCCCCATTTCCGGATCCAAAATACCTGACTTCTGATTAAGTATGCACCCTTGATTATAACATCCAAAAACTTTTTGGATGTTATAATCAGGGGTGCATACTTAGGTAAGGGACTATGCAATAATAACTTGTATGATTGGGCTTTGGCGCAGCCCAATCGTGCAAGTTATTATTGCGCAGTCCCTAACTGGTGCCCATGCCCGAAAATTTAGCGGGAATTGCTTATAAAAGCCCCGTCGCAAAACTCCCCAACATACGTATCCCCGTTTCCATACACCAATGTTCCATGGCCATGATATTTGCCTACTGCAAAACTGCCCACATATCCACCGCCATGTATATAAGATAACACACCCTGCCCATCATATTTTCCAACTTTAAAATTCCCGATATATTTGTCTCCGTTTGCATGAGTAAATGTTCCATGTCCGTGATATCTACCCCCACTAAAACTTCCAACATATTTATTCCCATTTATACGTATTAAAGTGCCGTGTCCGTTATATTGTCCCTTTGCAAAATATTTTCCATATTCTACTCCTCGGATGGAAAGTGGTAAAGTTAACTTTTTTTGGAATATGTCCATAAAATTTCCTACGTATACATCATCATTTGGATAAATATATGTTCCATGATCAGCAGAGCTTTTGCTTTTTGGTCTTCCCATATCAAAATTTCCTATATATTTGCCACCATCAGAATAAGTCAAGAAGCCTTCACCATTAAATAGACCATGTGCAAAACTTCCAACATATTCGAAATTATCTTTAATTAATGTTAGATTTTTAAAATGTAATAGTATACGAAAAAGTTCTCCATCCCTAATCCAGCTACAATTTTTAAAAATTAATGTTTGTAAGGCAGAAAAATTTGACAGTATTAATCCTGCACAGTAAATCTTACAATTTATGAATTCAAGAGTTTCAAAAGCTTGAGTTCCAAATTGATAACTTCTAATTACGGGGACGGAACATACACTACAATCAATTAATTTCAAATGATTTGCTTTATGGAAAGCGCCAAAAAAATCAAGATATCCGGCGCGAATCTGACAATTTCGTAAATTAATTTGATCAATTTGATCAACATCAAACTCATTTTCAGACCTGAAAAGGTCAATAAAATGGGCAAATTTCTCAAAATGATTACTTAAAACTAAAACACCCGGAAGGTCTGTAGATTTAGTTAAACGATCAAAAACTATTATTTTAAAAAAATTATTGCATAACTTTGAAAGATAGCTCGCTTTTACAAGTTCCTGAAATTCCATTTTCTTCATTATTTCTTGAAATCCTTTCGAAACGTTATTTATATTTAACATTTCGCAAAAATCCATTTTTTGTATTACCTTATCTATTGCTGTATTTAAGACTGGCAAACTTTCTTCACTTTTAATTTGTGAACTTTCTGATCTAATTTGACATTCCATGCCTTTCTCCTTATGATGATTAAAAATAATTTAATTTGAATATATGAACTTAAAAATGTAACTTTGTGTTTTCCAAAATTATTTCTAAGTTGATAAATCATAATAAATGGTGATAATTTAATTGCTTAAACAATTTTAATATCGATTTATGTGAAGTTTACCAGATAGAAATGAGAAGTGCAAGTATTAAATAATCATAAATTTTAACGATAGATATTCATTTTAAAACTTTTTTGGGGTGTTGTGGCTCTATGCCACAGCTTCAATTACGATTGCACAAATATTCCTTTGATGCTATTTCTTAAAATATCATAAAGATAAAGATCAATAATTCCCAAATTCTTACAGGAGAAAGAAAAAGATGAGTAAAATCCTAACCCCAGGTACTATAGCACCGGATTTCACTCTTAATGTAACTCCAGACCAAAAACTTTCTCTGGACGAACTCAGAGGAAAGCCAGTGATTTTGGTGTTTTATCCTGCTGATTGGAGTCCGGTTTGTGGAGACCAGTTAGCCGTATTAAATCAAGTTCTGCCTGAATTTAAAAAGTTTAATGCGGAACTTTTGGGGATTTCAGTAGATGGTTTGTGGTCGCATATTGCTTTTGCCAAAGCTAGAAATTTACATTACCCATTGCTTTCTGATTTTAATCCAAGAGGAGAAGTCTCGCAGAAATATGGTGCCTTTCGCGAAAAAGAGGGGACCTGTGAGCGTGCGATTTTTGTGATTGATCGAAATGGTGTAATTACTTGGAGTTATCTCTCTCCAATAGCGGAAAATCCCGGTGCGGATGGTATTCTAGACGCTCTCGAAAAACTTCCAAAATAAGATGGTGAACCCATGTTAAAAAATCCGGTTTCTAATGATGATCATGTCCAAGGTGGAAAAAATGCTAGTATTACTTTGGTCGAATATGGTGACTATGAATGCCCATACTGCGGGCAAGCATACCCGATCATCAAACAAATTCAAAAGCATTATGGCTCTAAGCTTAGATTTGTGTTTCGAAACTTTCCATTAACAGAAATTCACCCTTTGGCTAGACTTGCAGCACAAACTGCTGAGTTTGCCGGATCCGAAGGAAAGTTTTGGGAAATGCATGATCTTATTTACGAGAACCAATCTAATTTAAATGTAGAACTATTAGTATCATTAACGGAGTCTTTGGATTTATCTCCGGAAAAATTAAAGAAATCACTGGAAGACCAAACATTTGATCCGAAAATTCAAAGCGATTTCATCGGCGGTGTTAAAAGTGGAGTCAATGGAACCCCGACCTTTTACATCAATGGCGCTCGCTATACGGGGCCTGTTGAATTTCAAGATCTCGTTTCGGCTATAGATGAGATGATCACGAAACCACTACGTAAAGCGTAACAGCCCAAAGATGTTGAGTGCAGCCACGTAGCTTCTGAGCAGTCCAAACCATTGCGTAAAGTCATAACAGCCCAAAAAAAAATTGGAAAAACTGTTTTGAAGCAACGCACAGAAAGACTTATTCATCTTATAAACAAGATTTTCACGGGAAATTTAAGCCAGACAGAACAAATTGCAATGGGGAAAATTGTGGAAAAGGCCGAGAGCATTTACAAAAAATGTCAAAGTAAAGTCTTTATATGGAAGTGAAAGCCTTGTTCACTTCTTCGCTCAATTATTCCTCCTCTGTGTTCTCTGTGATCTCTGTGGTAAAAAAAATCTACCACAGAGAACACAGAGGAGGAGTAACAGCATTTGGAGCTTTCCAAGTGCTTCCACCCCTATAGAAGGAGCGGTCCTATTGCTCAATGTAGCCCGTGCACTTGGTGACGTCTCTTTTGCAGGAACGAAAGAGGCGCCAGGAGTTATTCTAGAAGCCGGTGATATACTCATCCTTGCGTGCGATGGTCTTAAAGATTATGTTTCCGAATACGAAATTATTGAACAGATAGCCAAAAGCAAACCGAGCATAAATCTAGCCAAAACATTGGTCGATTACGCCATAAATAAAAAAGAATCAAAGGATAATGTCTCTGTCTTGATTCTAAGTATCATTCCCTGCTTCAGCTACTGAACAAATTCTATTGTGAATAAATATTTTTTTATATAACTCAAGAAATGGAGGTTGCAAACGACAATAACAGGGAGGTATACGATGCTGGAACTTTACATGATAAGACATAGCTTGGCCGGTAGAAGTCTAGAGGACGAAGCAATGGATCATGAACGACCATTGACGAAAAAAGGGAAAGAAAAGATGAGAGACGTCTCCAAAGGCTTGCAAAGACTCAAAATTAGGTTTGATGTAGTTGTAACGAGCCCCTTGCAACGGTCAAAAGAAAGTGCTGAGATTGTAAATGCATATTGTAGTGATACCAAAGAAGTGATAGTCACTGACCTACTTTGCCCTGGCGCGTCCTATAACAATCTGATCAAATTTTTAAATAAGCTTAAAGACTTTAAGAAGGTCGCTATCGTTGGCCATGAGCCATTCCTTAGTGGCTTTGCTTCTTATTGTTTGACAAACAATAAACACTCGCTAATGAGTCTTAAAAAAGGCGGCGTTCTAAAGCTCGAGATGGAAAAGGTTATAAAACCCGGAAAATGCATGCTGTCATGGTTGATGGAACCCAGTCAGCTATACGCAAAGTAGGATAAATAAAATAATCCATAGCTTAATTTTTAATGAATAAAAAATTTTTAATTACCCGTGAAATTAGTTGGCTTAGCTTCAATGCTCGTATTTTGCAAGAAGCTAACGATCCCACTTTACCTTTAAAAGAGCGCATTCGTTTTTTAGGCATTTACTCGAACAATCAGGACGAGTTTTTTAGAGTACGGGTGTCAGTCTTAAAAAAGCTGATTAAGTTCAACGATAAAAAAAGCAACAATTATCTTGGAAAGAATCCGCAAAAGATTCTTGAAAACATACATAGTGTAATTTTACGGCAGCAAGAAGATTTCAATCGCATTTGGAAAAAACTCATTGTCGATTTGAAAAAAGAAAATGTCTTTTTAGTTGATGATAAGCACCTCAATGTCAAACAAAAAGTTTTTGTAAGAAATTTTTTTGAGCAAGAAATTAGCTCATCTATAATTCCATTATTTATTGAAAACATGCCGCAACTGCCTTCCTTTGGGGATGATAATATCTTTTTAGGAATCGTGATGCAGAAAAAAAGGGATCGCTCGATCAAAGATTTGCTATTATTGAAATCCCGACTAAAAATCATAGTCGTTTTGTGACTTTACCATCCGCTTCCGGTGTACAAAACATCATGTTATTAGAGGATATGATTCGTTTTAACTTGCCTAGTATATTTTCACATTTAGGGTACACGCATTTCGAAGCGCATATGTTCAAAGTCACTAAAGACGCCGAGATTGGATATTGACAATGATGTTTCTACAACTTTCATCCAAAAAATTGAAAGGGGAGTGAAAAATCGGCGCAAAGCCCCCGCCATCCGATTTCTTTATGATAAAAGGATGAATGCAGAATTATTGGAATTATTAATCCGCAAACTTAATCTTACCCATAGGGATAGCATTATTCCTGGGGGATATATCCGCAATTTTCGTGATTTTATAGCCTTCCCAGCCATACTGCCTAACTCCCAACCTCGACCACGACCGTTTGAACATCCTGTTTTGGCAAAATCATTGCGCGTTTGCGACGTGATTCATGCAACAGGATGTTTTGCTGCATTTTCCCTATCATTCTTTTAATTCGGTCATTGATTTATTGCGAGAAGCAGCGATGGATCCCGATGTAAAAAGCATCAAGATCACGGCCTATCGTTTGGCCCCCCATTCAAAAATTTGCAATGCGTTGATAAATGCCGTGCGCAATGGCAAGCAAGTGCATGTAGTTTTGGAATTGCGTGCAAGCTTTGATGAGGAGGCGAATTTGGAATGGAAAACCAAACTTGAAGAAGAAGGCGTGAAAGTTTTTGTGGGCATTTCTAATATAAAAGTGCATGCGAAAATTTGTGTGATTAAAAAACAAGTGGGTAATCGGATTGACTATGTATGGGTTTATCGGTACAGGAAACTTAAATGAAGAAACTGCCTTAAGCTATACGGACCATTTTTTACTGACAAGCAACCGCGAAATCATGGCTGATATTAATCGCATCTTTAAGGTTTTGGAAAATCCCGGAACAAATTGGAAGCGGCGCTTAGCTGCGTGTAAGACGTTATTAGTAAGTCCAATTAATATGCGCGAAACATTACTCATTATGATTAATCGCGAAATTAAATGCGCTAAAGCCGGTGAACAGGCAAAAATTATTATCAATCTAAATTCTTTAAGCGATCAAAAGTTAATAAAAAAACTCTATGAGGCTGCTGTAGCAGGGGTAGAGATTAAATTGATTGTACGAGGTATTTTTTGCGTGAAGATTGATCAAAAGAAATTTTTGCAACCCATGACTGCGATCAGCATTGTCGATGAATATTTAGAGCATAGTCGAATTTGGTTGTTTCATAATGGCGGTAATGAAGAAATGTACATTTCTTCTGCTGATTGGATGATACGCAACTTGGATTATCGGATTGAGGTCGCCGTTCCGATCAGGGATAAAGCCATAAAAAATGAATTGAAACATGTACTTAAAATCAAACTCAGCGATAATGTCAAAGCACGTTTGTTAGACAATAAGCTTTCGAATCAATACGTCCCGTCAGTGGGAAAGAAAGTTCATTCGCAACTAGCCATTTATGATTATTTAAAACGCAAAAAGAGGGGATGGCATAGTAATGAAAATAGCTGCTATTGATATTGGAAGTAATGCTGCTCGTTTATTGATTGTCGATGTAGTTGTCAACAAGCAGAATGTGGCCGAATTTAATAAGGTAGATATCATAAGACTCCCTTTACGTTTGGGTTTTGATGTTTTTGAAAATGGCAGAATTAGCCCTCTCAAAATGGAGAAGATGGTGACAGCGATGCAAGTGTTTCAGAGCTTGATTGCTTTCTATGATGTTAAGCATCTTAAAGGCTTGTGCGACGAGTGCTATGCGCGATGCGAAGAATAGCCATGAAATTGTAAATGAAGTGGAACATCAAACTGGAATTAAAATTGAGATCATTAGCGGAGATGAAGAAGCTGTCTTGGTGAACGAGAATCACATCGCTGAAAACATGGATAAAGAACATGGTTATCTTTATATCAATGTCGGTGGGGGGAGTACCGATGTAATATTTTATGAAGATGGTAAATTGCGATATAAAAAATCTTTTGATATCGGCACGATTCGCATACTCAAGAATTTAGTCACAGAAGCACATTGGAATAATTTCAAAGTGGAACTTAAAGCTAATGTTAAAAGTAATTTGCCATTGGTGGCAATTGGTTCAGGTGGCAATATTAATAAAATATTTTCACTAAGCAAAAAGAAAGAGGGTAAGCCTCTATCATTGGATCTTCTTAAAAAGTATTATGCCGATTTCAATAGTATTTCAGTGGAAGAGCGAATACATCGATATAAACTCCGTGAAGATCGGGCTGACGTGATTGTGCCCGCATTGCAAATCTATATTAATTTCATGGAATGGACGAATATCAAAGAAATTTACATCCCTAAAATTGGTTTGGTGAATGGTTTGGCCTATGCCCTATACAAAGAAATCGTTAATAAACTGTAGTCAAGTCAGCTCTTTGCGGATAGTCTTTAATTCCTGCCTGCGTGTCGCATCGATCGAAGGATAGGCTAGCTTGAGTCCATTAAACGTATCAACAATGGTCTGAGAGATAATCAAACGGGCATTCTCCTTATCATCGGCAGGTACGACATACCAAGGTGCGTGATGAGTACTTGTCGCATTCAAGCAATCCTCATAAGCCTTCTTGTAGTCCGGCCAATATGTCCTTTCATGCATATCTGAAAGGCTGAATTTCCAGTTTTTAGCGGGGTCGTCAATGCGCTCAAGGAGTCGTTTTCGTTGTTCTTCCTGGGAAAGGTGGAGAAAGAACTTGATGATTCGGGTGCCGTTATTGTAGAGATGCTTTTCCGAGTCCACAATGGATTGATACCGCTTATCCCAAATATCCTTATCCTCGCGCAATTCTTTCGGAAGTCCTTGCTGTAAGAGAATTTCCGGATGCACACGAACAACGAGCACTTCTTCATAGTAGGAGCGATTGAAAATGCCGATCTGTCCACGTTCCGGTAGTCGGCAGGTCGTGCGCCAAAGAAAATCGTGCTGGAGATCTTCTGCGCAAGGCTGCTTGAAACTGAAAACCTTACACCCTTGCGGATTGATTCCGGACAAGACGTGTCGAATGGCACCGTCTTTGCCTGCGGCATCCATTCCCTGAAATATAAGCAGCAAGGCATAGCAGCCGGAAGCGTAGTGCAGTTTTTGCAACGAATTCAATTCCGCAATATGTTCTTGCAGAATTTTTTGATATTGTTTTTTTGATTTGTAAAAGGGCTTCACAATCGTCGGCCACTCATCGAGTTTAACTTTTTCTCCGGGCATTACACGGAAATCTTTTGCTTTGATTTTCATCTTGATCCTTTTGCTAGTGTTTTCAGGTATTGTTTCCAGGCTGTCAAAAATAATTTGCGGGTTCTTATTTTTTTTAATCCATATTTTTTTTTGATCTGTAAAAATTCATCTTCAGAAAACTTACTTCTATAACGCATTAACATTGAGATTCCTGTAATGATATCTTGATGATCCCCAAGTAGATCCTGAATTTCTTTGGTTTTCTGAATAAATGTCCCCAAAGGACAAATAAATTTGCTGAATATAGGTTCGAAAAATTCACAGACATACCGCAACTTTTTTATGGCGATACGAAGTTTGTGAAGGGTTGTATCATCGACTTGTGAATCAATGGCAGTGCCTAGCTCTAAAACTTTATAGAGTTCCTTTCGAATTCGATTTCGCGATACCTTGAGAATATTCTTTTTGGTCCTGACAGTTTTTAACTGTACAAGCGTTTCAGTCAGACTTGCATAATATTTTGATCTGAGCATCGTAAGAATGTGTTTCTGCAATTGGTTTCTGCGACGTGCCAATTTGAGAAAAGAAATGGATTTGCTGTTAACCGTATCAAAAATGAATTTTGAGAAAATATCGAGATCTCGTTTTTTCCCAAGCATACGCCCTAACTTTTGAAGTTTGGTCCGAATTTTTTGGGCTTGGCTGGGAAGTATCTTTTGGAAAGTCTTAATTGCAGCTCGCAGCCTTCGCGTCGCCACACGCATATCATGGAGTGCTTCCGGATTAAGGCTTATCCTGACACCAGCTTCATTTTCCACTAACTTTTCAAAATTTGCTTTCAGGATTTGATTGGCCATGTCATTATATTGGCCTTCAGTTTGTATTTTCTTAATTTTAGACTCATTGTTGTTTTAGGATTATATGATTCCAATTATCAAAAATCTATTTAAAAAGCAAATCCATCCGGAGCTTTCTATAGATCTTTTCACTAAAGAATATCTTTCATTTACTCGGAATCCCCAATGGTATATAAAAAAAATTTATAACAAAGGGGAGGGGTTATGCGAAATCACACAAAGAATGAAGGAAGAAGGTTCTTTGCTTTCAATCACATCTTCTTCGCCATGTTATTAATTTTGCTAGTGTGCACGAACGCCTTGGTAATTGGCTCTGAACTATCAGGCAAGGTTGAAATTGCCGGAAGCCCCATTGCAGGGGCAACGGTGACGATATACGCTGCCGGCTCCGAGGCTCCTAAGCAATTAGCACAAGGCAATACAGACGGAACAGGTGTCTTCAATATCAATTTCGCCGAAATGCAGTCAAATAATATAGTTTACTTAATTTCTAGAGGCGGAACATTGAAAGCCTCTACAGATAAACCTCTAAGCGATGGTGTTGTCCTACTGATGCTGTTAGGGCAAAACTATCCCAAGAAAGTCACAATTAATGAACTTTCCACCGTCGCCTCAGCTTTCACTGCCGCGCAGTTTACCAATGGGGAAGCGATCTCCGGAAATCTCGTCGGACTGCGGATCGCCGCTGGAAACGTTCCAAATTTTGTAGATCTTGAGTCTGGTGGATGGGGCAAGGTGATTCTTGATCCTATTAATAGTACCCAAACAACGACACTTGTGAACTTTAACACGTTGGGTTCTCTCATTTCGGCCTTTGCCACTAACCCAAATGACGATTGGCGCACCCGCTTCTTTAATGCCACAACACCGCCATCCGGAATAATACCTAAAAACACTCTTGAAGTGATGTCCAGCATAGCCCGCGCACCATGGATAAACGCTGTAGCACTCTATGCACTTTTCGACGAAGCTTACCCTCAGCCCAAAGACGGGTCTCGGCGCACAGCTCCATTTGTACCTTATCTTGCTTGGACTCCACCTGACTTTGCCCTTAGCCTGTGTTTCGCTGGAGGCGGAATGTATGCCAATGGCCGATTCATGTTTGACGCAGACGGTAATCTATGGAGTGGACAAAATTGGATGCCCGGCTCGCAGTCCGGTGTCATCCACAACATTGGCGGCGGTGTGATCAAGTTTGCCCCCAACGGAATACCTCTTTCCCCACCCATCACAGGCTTCACAGGAATGGGATTAGATGGAGTAGGTTGGGGAACCGCCGTGACGGACGACAATATTTGGGCCTCTAGCTTCAACGGGAAAATTCTGGTAATGGATTTCGACGGACATCCGGTTGGCAAAGAGAGCGATTTTCCATTTAAGGAGAAATTAGTCGGTCTGATGGGCATCGGTGTTGCGGCCAATGGTGACGTCTGGATAGCCGATGGATCCGGTGATCAGTTGCTTCATTTCCCGGGCGGTCGGATTAGGGATGGACAAATTGTAAAAGTCGCGGGATTAAAGTCTCCATTTGACATAGTGATTGATGCTCAGAATCGGATCTGGGTCAGTAACTCACAATCGGACACTGTTATTAGGTTTCCAGCCGACGATTCTTCCAAAGTGGAATCCTTTCGAGCTGGGATTAGCGTACGGGCGCTTGCCTTAGACTCGAAGGGAAACATCTGGGTGGCAAGTAATGCTTCGCTTGACTTTCCGCGGCCGAAGATCCCCGATGGTGCTTCGATTATGGAGCAGTTCCGCATCCTTGGTGGTGCAATGTTGAGTTATCCAAAGCCTACGGGCGTAATCAATATGATTCGTCCAGATGGTACTCAACCTGATCCTAAGGGTTATAACGGGTCTGGGCTAATAGATGTACCGTGGGGTTTGAATATCGATGGTAATGATGATGTTTGGATCGGCAACTTTCGTGGTCGTGGAGTTGTTTTAATGGCTGGAGCCGAGCCGAAAGGTCATCCTGCAAATACTAAGAGCGGTGATATCATCCACGTTTTCCAGAGTGGCAGCATTCAGATGCTCACGGATGTATCGATCGATCCGGCAGGTAACGTTTGGGCAGCAAACAACTGGAATCTCCCTGAAGCTGCTGTCGGGGATCCTCCTCATTATCCCACCTCAACTTGGGGTGGAGGGTCTGGTTTGACAATTATTTATGGAGTAGCAGCACCGGTAAAGTCGCCACGCATGGGTCCAGTACGGAAACTCTAGCCTCTAAACACTGTGTGAAATTGTAGCAACCAAAAAATTGCGCAAATTGTAGCTCATCATTCCGATGTTGAGTGCAGCCACGCAGCCTCCAAGTAGTCTAAACCACTGCGTAGAGTCTTAACTGAAACAATCTACCCTGGAACTCCCTAATATCAGGTCAGGCACCAATGGCAAGGCTACTTTCAAGATTTGAGCCTCTTGGTTCTAAGTTTCAAAAAAAGATTGAGGTAAAAATTTGCAATTCAGCTCAATTTTATTTGCCAAGCTCGGTATTAAACTCTGAAGGTCTTCTTTTATGATAAAGTCTTCATCACCTAAATAGGAAGGATTTCCTAAATCAATAGCAATAATTTTTCCTTTGGGGTTGTTACGTTTATACCATCCTAAAAAACCTCTGTCATCATAGCTTAATCCTATACAGATGATATAGTCTATTTGGCTTAATTGAGAGCCTCCTACTTCTTCTCTTAATTGTTCTGCATTAATTCGATAAGGTATAATTCCGCTATATTCGTGAAGACAATCTAAATTTTCAGTTACAATTTTTGTATTTTTAAATAGTGCTAATTTTTTGAGTGCTTTATGTGCTTCTGTAGGTTGACTAAAAAAACAGGCATTATGGAATTGACTTATTTTTTCTACAAATCTGGAGGGTTGTTTTAAGGTATTTTTTAGCGAATCGATAAATTCTGCTCTTTCTTTTAACCCCAATAGATCATTTAATTGATTCATCGAAGGTACTTCAGAAGCTACTGAAAGTCCAGCTCCGGTATAAAAAATAATGTTGCTATTGCAAATAATTGAAGCAATATCATCCGGTGTTAGTGGCTGGGGGCAAGAATTTTTAAATATTCGTCTTTCATCTACTAGATAAGTGGAATTGTCTGAACCTCTAGCTTTTTCTTGTTTGCGAGGTTGATTAATGATGTGTTGTCCGTCATTTTTAACATTGTGAGATTCGTAAGAAAAAATGTAATATTTTTTTTCGTTACCTTCAGAGTTTTCAGTTTCTGGAACAAAAAGTGCTTGAGTTTGTTTGTCATAGGTATCCGGAACTTTTTCAAATAAAATTTCAAAATAAACTTCGTCTTTTTTAGTGATAAAATGGAAAAAATCATTTTCTCCAAATTGCCAACACATATCTAGGGATTTAGAGTCGAGCTCATCTAGGATTTCGTTATAAGCAATAATTTTCGGATTTGAGAAGAAATTGATTTTGGATTCGTTGGATGTGCAGATATTAATTGAAAGAATCGTTAGAAGAAGGGGCATCATAAAGCATTTTTTCATAGTTTGTATTCCTAAAGTAAAGATAATGACGGGCAAAAGTCAAAAGATAAATAATAGCAGACTTGGCAAGGATTGTCAAACCGATCAGGATTTCGCGAAAGATTTGGATATTTAGGGTATAAAGTATAGGAAAAATTAAACACAAAGAGATCTTACATGTAAAGTATCGTAACAGCTAAGAAATTTGCGCAAACTGTAGCTCATCATTCCGATGTTGAGTGTAGCCACGAACCCTCTAAATAGTCTAAACCACTGCGTGAAGTCGTAACAGTTAAGAAATTTGCGCAGTCTTTTGGTTATTACGATTTCACGCAGTGGTTTAGACCACATGGAGGCTACGTGGCTACACTCAACATCGGAGTGATGAGCTACAATTTGCGCAATTTCTTAGCTGTTACGATACTTTACATGTGATCTCTTTGTGCTCTTTGTGCCTTCGTGCCTTTGTGTTTAATCTTTCCTATACTTTATACCCTAATATAGCAGCATCTTTCTCACCTACTAATTTAGAAAAATAATTCATTAAAAATGAAATTAAATCTAAATCAGACACGAATAACTTTAGTAATTTGAAGATTATGGAATTCTTGAGCTTCCAAAACATTTAGCCGCCGCTCTCTAAACCCCGCTAAAAATTAAAGACTGGCTGGCTGCGGACAGCCCTCGCTCAGCCATTCTTTATTTTTAAGCAGGGATTGCTGAAAACTTTTGTAATTCCATAAGATTTGTTAAAAAAGTGCCCTTGCTTGCTTCACCAAGTAAGTTAACACCGGTCAATTCCTCCAGGAGATCTTTTTTGAAGATAAACCCTTCAGCAATTTGTTGAAGATCTACCGATTTGGGATCTTTTTCAATAGCTGTTTTGATTTCATCAATGAGCTCCTTAAGATGCAAGGGAGCGATCGGGTAATTTTCACGTAAATCAAAACGATATTTTAACTGCTTACCAGCAATATTCACATGTACACAACCAACAGTTTTGGATTGTCGTTTTTTCAATTTACCCAAAAGAGAACTCGATAGACTGTCGAATTTAATCACAACCTTATTGGGCGCAGGAAGATCTTCTTTCTTTAATTCATCTATTTTGCCAAAACAAAGTTGGCTGATTTTATTCGATAGAATTACTAATAGAGGAGGGGCATCATTTACAGTAGTTGCTGTGAAACTTCCGGCGATAAGTGCTAGTGTAGTTCCGATAGCAAGGGGATAAAAACTAAAGCCAAAAGCACCAAGCATTGTAGCAGATGTGGCAACAGCTGCAGCCATTCCTAGAAAGGCAGCGGCATAACTCATGTGACGGTTCCAAACTTGTTTAGCCTTTTCGATTTCATTTTGCGCGCCGTTCAACTTGTCGATATTATCTTTTAAATTGGTTTCGATTTTCTTTACAGTATTTTTAATCTCTTTTGCTTGAACTTTTGCCTTTTTTGCAGATGCTACGATACGGTCAGCTTCTTGCACAATCACCTTTTTGATTTCTTGTTGCATGACTCCAGCGGTCTTAAAATAGGTATCGACAGCCGATACACAAGAATTGACTGCAAATAACATCTTTTGCCCATCGTCTGATTCAGCTCGCGCTTTATCTAAAAGTTTTTGGGCCTCATTGTTAAGGGCTACGGCCTGTTCGGCAAGTGAACATAAGTATGCAAGTAAGTCCTTTGCTTGTTCTACAGACTTGATGGGGCTAATAAGTACCTTTTTTAATATATTCATTCTCATGGTTGCCTCATTGAGGCATTCGATGGCTAATGTAGTTTGCTCTTTGCTTAATTCGAATTTCGTCCGAGCTATATTTATTTTTTCTGAACCTTCTTGAAATTTCTCCCGAGCTTCAGTGAAAAACAGTTGTAAAGCTTCTGATCCCTTTTCCATTTCAGTTTTGATTTTATCAGCATAGCCATGGATCTCTTTATGCACAATTTCGAGTTTCTCAAGGTTTTTATCGATTCCGGCAATTTCTGCTAAATTGACTTGTTCAGCCATTTTGACCATCGAGATCAGCGCATCTGCATTTCCCAACATTGTTTTTGCTTCTAGAGGGGCTGTATACACATTTTTGGTGACTCCGGCTATAGTAAGGAATCCTGCAACAAATTGTATTCCGGCTACTGTGGTACCGAAAGGTGTCGTTGCAACACATGCCGCGGCAATAGCATTCAAGAGGGTGTAACCACCGCTAGTCAATGTTGCCACGTCAATTGTAGCTTGCCCAATTTTATTGTTAATCTCTTTAAGGACTTCATGTATGTTTTCTAACTGAGAAGTAATCGAGTTAGGAACCGCAACCTCAGAATCAGAATAGGAAGAGCTTAGCAGAATAAATGAGCTCTCATTTAAGCCGGTGGTCGGTAATTCAGATTTAGGTTGATTCTCATTGATACTGGAATTAGATTTTGAGAGAACGGTAAAGCTACCAAATAATTGTGAAGAAGCTAAATCGCTATTTTCCAGTCGAATTTTCTCAATTTTTGAATTAGTGCTATCAAATTGTTTATTCATTTGATCAATTACAGTATGACCTTCTTTAAGTAAAGGATCAGCTGCTAATGGACTATTTAAATATATATTCATTTTTTTTAAGACTTTGGTTTAGGCATTATTATTTTTTTGTAAAATTATCGGTTTGTGAATTTGGCTTAGGTAGTTTAAATACAAAGCTTAATACTATCATGGTTTTGCATTTGAATGCAAGACCGTAATTAAAAATTCAGCAATTCCCGCTAATTTTCGTGCCCGTGCCCATGTGCGTGTCCGAAAATTAGTAAAATCTACGAAATTTTCGGGCACGGGCACGCACACGCGCACACGGGCACGAAAGTTTAGCGGGAATGCTGAATTAAATTTTGTGAATAGTTTTGACGCTGAAAAGTATAAGGTTAATTCTTTTTGGAGCGCTGTGGCAGGGCCACAGCTTGTTTACTAGACATTTATTAGCTCTTCTTTATGCAAAGTTGCCCACTCTTTAGTGGACATTCCTTTGTGACCTACTAATTTTGGTAGATCATCCCGTTCTTGACTTAAATAGCTCATTCGACCATCAACACACTGTTTAAAACAGTCTTCAACTCCGAAGAAATAAGGGTCTATCGATTTTCTATCCTCACCCATGTCCGGAATGAATTGTTCGGGAGATTTGGCATTAGCTTCAAATTTTTTCCCTGTGGCTTCAGAAAATATGGCAGCAATCTCATAAATATTTAGAGATTCAGTAGAGAACCAGTAATCTTTTCCATGATGCTTTGAGGGACCATCGATTAAAATTTTGCATGTTGCCTCAGCAACATCTTCTAAAGCGATCCATCCCAATTTCTTATCATCGGCATAAAAGGTAACCTTTCCATTTTTTGCCATCCCGTAGAATCCTGTAAAGTTTTGCATAAAACAGTTAGGATGTAGAAAGGTGTAAGGAATACCACTTGCTTTGATGTAAGCTTCGATCATTTGGTGCCAGGCAAAATGGGCATCGTAACAATCAGGTTCCGGAGTAAATACCCCTAGATGAACAATGTGCTTTACTCCAGCTTTCCTGGCAGCATCGACCATAGCTTTGCTTTGGACAAGCATAGAAACTGAGTATCCTGTCAATAAAAAGAGACTTTCAACTCCCTGGAGAGCAGAAGTAAAGGTTCTAGGATCATCGAGATCTAGATATACAGCATCCCCATATTTTTCTTTTAATTTAGGGAGCTGTTCTTTTTTTCTTGCTGTTACGCGCATTGAAATGATGTCTTGGTTGAGTAGTCTTTCGGCGATTAGACCGCCGAGTTGTCCTGTGACTCCTAGAATCATTGCAATAGGTTTTTTGTTAGATTTATCCATTTTGCCTCCATTTTTGGTAGTGGGTCTATAGAAGCAATGCTATATAGGATTTATAAATAAAATTAAAATCATTAAAAAAACAGCAATTCCTGCTATAAATGTCATGAAAAGTATAATCAACGATATCGTCGCAATTCGGAGTATAAGATGAAGATTATTACAGGTGTTGTTCAGGAAGGAAAAAAAATGGCTCGAACTTTAGGATTTCCAACCGCTAATATTGCCTGCCCTTTGGGACTTAACGAAGGAGTTTATGCTGCAATCACACAGCTTTCAACAGATTCTAAGAAGTGGCGTTCTTTAGCTTATTTGAAGGATGGTATTTTGGAAGTCTATTTAATCGATGCTGATCTAGATCTCTATGGGTCAACCATTACTGTTCAATTGACCAAATTTATTCGATCTCCAATTCCTTTTACAACTGCAGAAGCTATGCAAGCACAAATTCAACAAGATTTATTATTTATGTAATGGTTCAAATAAGGCTCTCATCCTTTATTGCCTTATTTGAAGTTCCTCTAATATCCTATTGTTTTTGAAACTTCTAAAAGAATCTCAAAAATAACGAATACTGCGAGTAAAAGGAGAGCTATTTTCCCCCCAGGAAACGTGTACGGCGATTGCATTCCTAAGCGATAGCGTGCGGTCCATACCATTAAAATCGGAAGTAATCCTAAAAGAAGGGCGCAACCATAACCTCCTGCATAATCTAACGCTGTGAGGAAGATATGGGGAAATAGATAAGCTATAAAAAGAGCGGGAATAAAAATAAGCAAGCACAAGAGCGTTTTGCCGGAAAGTGATTTTTTTATATTTAAGCCATCAGCTAAGAAATCCATTAAGCCGAGAGTGACTCCAAAAAATGAAGTAATCAGAGCAAAAAAAGCAAAGTATTGTCCGACGATATAGACGATTGGTGATTTAATGAAGTTTTTCAAAGGATGAACAGCATTATCTCCATTGGCTAGGGCTTCGGCGAGTCCTCCAGGACCATGCGTTGGAACAATTCCTTGGATCAACCATTGCCAAACAATATATGTGACTAGAGGGATGAAACTTCCTATAAGAATTGCTTTTCTTATGCGTTTAACATCGAAATGCATATCATTGACCAAAGTGGGGATAATCCCTTGATAGGCAAAGGACGTAAAGGCAATTGGCAAAGCTAAAAGTGATTTCGACCAATCGCGATGTAATAAGAGCTCATTTTGGACAAATCCAAATCCAAGGAAAAGAAATGCAAGAAAGGAAATTGCTAATCCTAACATAAATAAAACGTTTATTTTACTTACAAATCGTGTGCCGGCTATGATAAGAGGGGCAACAAAAAGGACAAAGATAAATGGTGCTATCCAGCTTGGGATTTGATTCCCTGCAAATTGGGAGATTAAGTCTCCGCATCCGACAATGTAGGCGACAGAGAGTGAGTAAAATAAAAATAGATAGAGCACCCAAGCAAATGCTTTTCCCCAAAAACCTAGTGTACGTTCTGACATAGAGACAATATTTGCATCCTTATGCATCCATAGAGAGATTTCCAGAAAAAGTAAGCCGGTGCAAGTCATGAACAACCAGCAAAAAAAGTAAACAGTAATTGAGGGAAGAAAGCCTCCTAAGCTTGTCAGGACAGGTAAGGCTAGCATTCCTCCGCCAATAGAAGTTCCAGCAACCAATAAAATTCCGTGGAAAGTTGATCCGGTATTTTGTTCCAAAATTGTTCCTTTTGTTTTCCGAGAGAATAGCACGATCCTTCCGGAGTGGGTTTTTCAGGGTCGTTCAGGTTCAGTTATCCTTAAATAGTATCATTTTGTTAACGATTAGTCTAGATTTTCTTGAATTCTTTTCGTGTAATCGTGTAATCGTGTAATGACGTCTGTAATGAAGAACGATAAGAACGATAGGAACGATAAGAACGATAGGAACGATAAGAACGATAAGAACGATAAAAATTATAATTGAACATTATCATGATGAACTATCTGATTAAACTGTGTAAACTAAAATTCAAATCATTTATAATAAATTGTTGCATTTTAGTTTGCATAGTTTAATTTACACTTCCAAGAGAAACAATAAAAAAGTTTTTATCATCTTCTTATCGTTTTTATCGTTTTTATCGTTTTTATCGTTCTTATCGTTTTTATCGTTTTTATCGTTTTTATCGTTTTTATCGTTCTTATCGTTCTTATCGTTCTTATCGTTTTTATCGTTGCATCGTGGCAAGGGGACAAAATATAAATTATCAAGCCCAAATCGAAGCTGAAGATCAACTTGAAATAGCTCCAGATTTAAAAAAAGCAATTAGTTGTTGCAACATATAAACTGTAAATGATAATATCTAAAATGCGTGATGAATAGAAAATCAAAATATTCAAGATAATATATTAAAATAATTTATTTATACTATGGAGGACAATATGTCTACAGAAGTCGGAGTGAATACACCAGTTCAGCAGTCGTTTGTGAATACTGCTGAAGTAAAAACTAAAGATAGCTGGATGAATCGGTTGGCTAAAGGCGCAACAACTCTAGTTTCTACAGCAGTAGGTTTACAAGCAAGTGCAATTGTTTCTGCTTGGGCACCTAAAATTATTCTAGATCGTGCCATTGCCGGAAGTTCTTGCTGGGCGTGGGGAGCATTAGTCACGGGGCCTGCAGCAGTGAAGGCTTCTGCACCGATAATTACTTTGATGACAGCGGGCGCTGGGGTTGCTGCTACCGCAGGTACCGCAGCTACGATTGTCTGTGCCGGAAAAATACTCTCTTATGGAGTTAATGCGATTAAAGGTAAACTTGAAGAGCGCAGAATCAGAGAAAGTGAAAGATTAGCTCAGAATATATTAGCGAATAATTTCAAAGAGGTTATTGCCGCCTAAACAAGCGGATGCTGGCTATGTTCACCTGTACACGAGAAACTTTATTCCTCCTCTGTGTTCTCTGTGATCTCTGTGGTAAAAAAAAATCTACCACAGAGATCACAGAGAACACAGAGGAGGAATAATTGAGCGAAGAAGTGAACAAGGCTTGGATGCTCATCCCTTTGCCGCGTCTTAGCCATCCAATTATCCATATGGGTAATTGGATGGTCTCTTTTAAATTCTGGCATTAAATTTGCAGCCATATTCTAATACTTATATTAATAAGCTTAGCTATAAGGAGGGCAAGATGACTAAATTACAATTATTAAAAAAAATAGCTATACTAGAGTCTATCAATGATCATTTAAGTACAGAAGTAGCATATATTGATCAACTATTGCGTCTTGTAGGATTTTCAAATGGATTAGAAACTGCAAAATTGACAGCTGAAGAGATAGTAGCTAAAGGCTTACAAGATGATTTTTAGTCAAAAATTTGATCAATTATTTAATAGCTCGACAAAAAGTGAGTGCATAAATTTCTTTAGGACATCCTTCTCTAAGAGTCTCTGCACATCGTTTAAGTGTCGATCCAGTTGTCATGACATCATCTATAAGAAGAATCGTTTTATCATAAAGTGATGTCTTTTTTTAACACAATGAAGAACTATCTAGAGTGCGCTGTTGCCGATTCATTCCAGCCTGACTATAATCTCCACTTTTGCGTTTTAAGAGAAGATGCAATGGTTTATTTAAGAACACGAGAAACATTTTCTGCTAATAATTGACTTTGATTATAGCCTCTTTCTATCCAATGGGTAGAAGAAATAGGAACAGGAACGATAAATCCGGTAGCGGCCAATTAAGTTGAATGAATTGAGCGACTAAAAATGCTCCGGCTCCCTTTGCCAAATAGGGTTGGTTACCATATTTAAGTTTGCGAATGATGGATGCTGGGGGGCCGACATAGTCAAAAGCGGCAGCAACATGATTTAATTCACAGGAAATTTAGATCTTTACTTGGCATATAGGACAAGATTTCAGATCAATAGTATACTCAGATGAGAAGCAATGGGGGCACCGTTCATGGTGGGTCAATCAGTTGTAGCTTTCCCATACATTCATGGCAAAGATAGGATGAATCAATTTCAATCATTTCGCGGCAATGGAGACAAAGCGGAGGGAACAACAAATTGCGAAATGATTTCAAGAGAAGAGGTAACATTATCAAGGGAAAATGGCTTTCGATAATATTGGAGATGACGGTTTCGATATGTTGAGCCAATTCAGGATAGTATTTAGGTTCTTTAGCTTTAAGCCAGCGAGCCATCCGACGTGCCACCAGCGCAATGTCATCAGAATAGTAGGCAGGTTGACGCATGGTCTCTTCGCTTTTAGTTTCCCGACATCGAGGTGAATGGGCATAGCCCCGGCAAACCCAGCATTATGCATGATTCCGTGATCGTGATCGTAAATTCCTTTGAGGTATTCAGATAGATAGAGGTCGAAGATTTCTGTGATGCGCAATTTGGCAAGTTCTATTTCATTATTTTCGAGAAGCTCGTGTAAAACAGTGCGCATAGTTTTAGCTTTGACTTGAACCACAAAAGGGACTGTGTCTAATTCAATGAGTTGAGTTCGCCCTAATTTATCCGTCACAGCTAGCGATGGATAGAGTCCTTTGGTTGGATTGAGATGCAAGAAAACAAGCCCACATTCACTTTTATGTTTCATATAAGCGAGATGATATCCTTCAAATACTCCTGCCATTTTCTTCTCTATCTTTTCCATTTTTTTATCGCGATAGTTGTTAAAAGGTGTCCACGCTGGCAGCCAACTGAGGAGAGGAGAAGGTCTTAGATGCTTAAACTTGAAAAATTTAATGACATATTTGCCATCTTCAGAACTAAAAGCATAAGATTGAACGCCTTTTCCAATATATGAAAAGCGCTGCTGTAAGATCTCATCAAGCTTTGATTGATCAATAGTTGTCAAAGCGGGAACTTCCCATTCTTTTTTTGAGATGTAATCGTTGCTAATGTTGCTAATTCTAAAGTCATCAGTTAGATAATAATAGAGCCGACCTATGCCCAAGAGGACAAAGGTCGGTATGAGCAAGTAAATAAATAGTTTCCTCATCTAATTTTCGGAAATTCCTCTTTTGCTTTTTATTCTGGAACTACTGCTTGAAGAAGATTCCTTGCTGATTAGAGGAAACACTTCTTGATCGATAAAGATCAACTGATCCCCCTCAACGGTGACGAGGCAGTGTCTTCCTTCATCAGGATTCAGGAGAACTTTTTCTGCTAGAGGATCTTCAGGAATTGTTCAAGTGTGCGTCTTAAAGGGCGAGCGCCCATTTCAGGTTGGAATCCTTTTTCGACTAAAAACGCTTTGGCTGCATCATCCAATTCGATCACAATTTGGTGAGAAGCAAGCCTGGTGAGCAGTTTTTTAAGCTCGATGTTAATCACTTGAAGCAGTGCTGCTCGATCAAGAGGTCTAAAGATCACAACATCATTTAAACGATTTAAAAATTCAGGTTTAAAGGCTTTTTTGACCGCAGCCAGTATCTTTTCTTTAATATGTTCATAATCCATAGAACCTTCTTGAGCTCCAAAACCCACTTCTGTACTCTTTTTGATAAGATCAGCTCCCAAGTTGGAAGTCATGATGACAATCGTATTGCGAAAATCGATTTTTCTTCCGAAAGAATCGGTCAAACGCCCTTCTTCCAAAATTTGCAGAAGGAGGTCCATGACATCAGGATGCGCTTTTTCAATTTCATCAAAAAGAACAACAGAATAAGGACGTTGACGGACTTGTTCTGTCAGTTGGCCCCCTTCTTCATGTCCCACATAGCCTGGAGGAGATCCTGTCATGCGGCTGACAGCAAATTTCTCCATGTATTCTGACATGTCGACTTGAATAAGAGCATCTTCTCCGCCAAACATATTGATTGCAAGTAGGCGAGCTAGAAGTGTTTTTCCTACTCCTGTTGGACCTAAGAAGAGAAAAGCTCCAATCGGACGATTAGGATCTTTGATATCGGCTCGGCTGCGGCGAATCGCGCGGCAGATGGTGTTTAAGGCTTCATCTTGTCCGATGATACTTTCTCTAAGAATTTCTTCCATTTTAAGACTTTTTGCGTTTCCCCTTCGGTCAAGGCGATTACATAGGAATGCCTGTTTGTTTTGCAACAACATTGGCGACATCTTCATCTTCGACAATGACTTCATGCTCTTCTTTATTGATTTCCCATTCGGCACGAATTTGTTGCAGCTGTTCGCGCAAAGTCTTTTCTTTATCGCGCAATTTCGCAGCTTTTTCATATTCTTGCTTGCTGATGGCATCTTCTTTAGCTAAGCGCGTCTTCTTCAATTTCAGCTTCATATTTGCTAATGTCTTGAGGTTGATTCATCATGGAGATGCGCATTTTGGCGCCGGCTTCATCGATTAGATCGATAGCTTTATCGGGTAGGAAACGTCCATGAACATAGCGATCAGAAAGAATTGCTGCAGCTTTAATGGCTTGCAGGAGTATAAAAACATTTGTGATGCTCTTCATATTTGCTTTTTAAGCCCATCAAGAATTTCAATTGTTTCTTCCACACTTGGCGGTTGGACCATGATTTTTTGAAAACGTCGTTCTAAGGCAGCATCTTTTTCAATATGCTTGCGATATTCATCGATAGTGGTGGCTCCGATACACTGCAGTTCTCCGCGTGAAAGAGCAGGTTTAAAATATTAGAAGCATCGATAGCCCCTTCTGCAGCACCTGCTCCTACAATCGTATGCAATTCGTCGATGAATAAGAAGAACATTGCCATTCTTCTTGATTTCATCCATGACAGCTTTAATGCGCTCTTCAAATTGACCGCGGTATTTTGTTCCGGCAATCATTAAAGCCAAGATCAAGAGTGATCAATTTCTTTTTGCGCAGATTATCAGGCACTTCTCCTTTGACAATGGCTTGAGCAAGACCTTCAACAATAGCTGTTTTACCCACACCGGCTTCACCGACGAGTACAGGATTATTTTTACGGCGGCGGCAGAGAATCAGAATAAGACGTTCGACTTCTTCTTTTCGTCCAATGACAGGATCCATTTTGCCTTCGCGGCACATTTCAGTCAAATCATGTCCATAAGCTTTAAGGGCAGGCATTTTGTCGGAAATTGGCATTGCATCCTTTTCATAGGATTTATCGGAAGAGCTTACCGGCACTTGCCCAGCGCAGCTGGGGTGGCCGAGGAGTAGGAGGTGATGATTGGCCTCCCTAATAGGAGGAAGTTGTAAATTAAAGGTTTCGAGTTCTTTAAGAACTTCTTTGCGACTTCTTTAAGATTGACATTTAGATTTTCAAGTACTTGAGCAGCAACACCATCCGTTTGACGTAATAATCCCAATAAAAGATGTTCGGTCCCGACATAGTTATGATTGAGATTCGCAGCTTCTTCATTAGCATATTCAAAAACTTTTTTTACTTTTCCTGTTAAAGCTGGATCGCCATAGACTTGAATTTCAGGACCATAGCCTACAAGTTTTTCAACTTCGCTGCGCACAGTTTCAAAATCGATGTTTAAGATTGCGCAACACATTGACAGCTACACCTTGACCAAGTTTGAGCAAGCCAAGAAGAACATGCTCTGTTCCCAAGATAATTATGATTTAGGCGTTGAGCTTCTTTTTTTGCCAATTTAATGACTTGCTTTGCTCGATTGGTAAATTTGTCAAACATTTGGTGCTCACTTTACAGCTATTTGTATATATTTAAGATCTTAATTGAATTTTACGAGTTCATGTATTGGGGTGCAACAAGAAAAAAAAAGATGTTAAAATTCTCTGCTATAGGCAAGAATTAAAGCCTTTGCGACGTTAGAGATTTGAGGGTCATGCTCGTTTTTAAGAATGGCGGCTAATTTTAGTCCTTCTTCGTGACGATGGGTCATGAATAGAGCTTTGCACATATTTAAAAGAGTTGGAGCGTGATCGCCTTCGAGTTTAAGAGCTTTTTCGAGAAAGACGAGTGCTTTTTTGGGCTCATTCATTTGCAAATAAAGAGCTCCTGTCGTTTGGGCGTCGTAGGCAGAATTTGGATCCAGTACAGCTAGAGCTTCAAAAAATGACATTGCAATGTCATATTTTCCTTGGCGAATATAGGCATATCCGATGTAACGCATTTCATCTAACTGATCTTCAGACCAACCCAATGTATTAAGCCAATTGATTCTTCCCATAAATGGTTAGCCTTGTAAAAATTGACCCATGCGTCCAACAACATGCTTCAGCCATTGGTTTATTTTAGTAATTCGAGCAAAACAATCTGTGATAGCTTTTCGTTCTTCTTCCTCTTCTTCGGTCTCACATTCTTCTTTTGCCAGTTTTTCTTCATTTTCTTCTTGTTCTTTTTCATCGCCCAAGCTGGGCAAAATGCGGGAAAATCCGAATGGAGAGCGTCTTTTACTTAAAAATCTCACAGGAGGATAAAAATAGGCCCAAGGAGAATTGAAGGGTGTAATTCCTAGAAGGAGATCGATTTCAGTCAGAGTAGGATAAGCATTCATCACCTGGATTTGAGGGGGAATACTGCCAGCTTGATCTAGGCGCAATTGCTGATTGAGCTGTTCAATCATGCGAGTTCGAACAGCATAGAGGTTATAAATATTTAAGTCTAAATTATCAATAGTTGCCATATAACCCTCCTCTGTTATTTTTATTTTACCAACTCTCTATTAAGTTTGCAAGAGGCCGAATCTTATGCGCCAGGGCATATGAAATCATAATTCTTTAAAACTGTTCTGATTTCATATACCCTGATCTTATGTATCTTATGCGAGTCTCCACATTGTTTTTCTAAATTCCCAGTTTTCACTTCCTGACCAAGTCGTTCCCAATGATCCTATGTTAGTCCAAGGATTAATCGTAAGGCGTATTCCTGCACAAAGTTCTTCCACACCATCTAAAGCGGATAAATATTTCATTGCATGATCATTAAGACCGGGAGAATTACCTACTGTAGCGGTTGCAAAAGCAGTCAAAAAAAGTCCATAAGCTAATTCAATTGTTTTTGTAACAGCAAGTAAGGTTGTACCAAAAAGAAAGCAACAACGTGAAGCGATATGTTTTCTTAAATTGGGATTAGCCTGATTATCAGCCTCTTCAACTCCTTTTTTAAGGATAGGATAAGCAATTGTTTGGGTAAGAAGCCCAACAAATTTTCCTCTCGATTCAAAATTTTCGATGAACTCCATTCCTTTACTATAAGGATTGAAAAATCGAATTGTTATAAAAAATAGACTTGGTAATAAAAGTTGCGCATCAAAGATACTGCTAAATCCTTTGTTTGCGAATCTATTTATTTTCGATTTTCCAGTGGAAAATAAGGATAGGGCTGAGCCTGCAATTTTGGCAATTGTGTTACCTGCTGATAATAAAAAAATACTACTCCCATCAAGGAGACTAGGAATCGATTTTTGTACCCAAGCATCTTTAAATTCAGTTAATGAAAAATTATGCATATTTACCTGCTTTTTAAAAGAAATTATTTATTGATTTGTTTTATTATAGCAGTTTTGTTAATTAAATACAAGTCTAAAGTCTCTAAAGTCTCCATGTGGATTTTCTGTAATTCCAATTTTTATGTCCTGACCAACTCGCTCCCAGCTGACCTAAATTTGTCCAAGGATTAATTAAAATGCGTATCCCTGAGCAAAGTTCATCAAGACCGTCTAAGGCGGATAAATATTTCATCGCATAGTCATTAAGTTTTGGAGAGCTGCCAAGGAAGATGGCAGCTAGAGTTGTCAAAAAAAGTCCGATAGATATTTCAATTAATTTTGTGACTGTTAATAGGAGGATGCCGGTAAAAAAACAACAACGTGAAATGACATGCTTTTTTAACTGGGAATTAGCGGGGTTGTCAGCGATTTTAATCCCATTTTTGAAAAGAGGATAAGCGATGGCTGGAGTTAATGGGCCAATAAATTTTCCTCTGGATTCAAAATTTTCAATAAACTCCATTCCCTCGCTGTAGGGGTTGAAGAACCGAAAAGTTATAAAAAATAAACTAGGTAGTAGAAGTTGGGCATCGATTATAGAGCTAAATCCTTTATTTGCGAATCTATTTATACGAGTTTCTCCACTAGAAGGAAGAGCGAACACCGAGCCTGCAATTTTGGCAATTGTGTTGCCTGTTGCCAGCAAAAGAAGATTACAACCAGTAAGAATGCTCGGTATCGATCTTTGTTCCCAGGTGCTTTTAAATTCTGTTAACGAAAAATTTTGCATAATTACCTATATCGTTTTAGTCCTTTTAATAATATATTTTTATCATACCAGTTTGCAGATTAAATTCAAGTCTCGATATATCGAAGATAGGTGCTCTTTTGCGCCTCCTAAAATTCGCACCTTGCCATTGGTGCCTGACCTGATATTCTGACATTTGTCGATGCGATAACATTGCTTCCTAAAGGGCAAATGTCAGAATGTCAGGTCAGGCACCAATGGCAAGGCGCGAATTTGTTATTTAGGAGGCTCGAAGGCACAAAGATTTCTTACGTTCTAAGAAGAGCAAGTATTGGCTCAGGATAGCACGACAATGCAACCAGAGCAACAAGGCAAAATGCTGCGACACTCATAGCAGGCAAAGAATGCTCCGGTGCAGTATCCTCTAAGGGCTCTTTTGCAAACATAAGGCCAATCAAACGCAAATAATAAAAAGCCGAAAGAATCGTCGTCAAAAGTCCAATGACGACAAGGCCATAATATCCGGCTTCAAAGGCCACTTTAAAGATGTAAAACTTAGCAAGAAATCCTGCTGTTGGAGGTATCCCTGCAAGCGTGAGCAAACAAAACGTAAGAATTAGTGCTAGAAGAGGGGAGCGTCTGTAAAGGCCATGGAGATCAGTAAACATCACCCCTTCTTCTCTCTCGTCTAAAAAAGCGAGAACTGCAAAGCATCCAAGTGTCGCTAATGCATAAATCACAAAATAGAATAAAAGTGCCATTAAGGCATTTTCACCCCCAGCAGCCAGAGGGATAAGTAAAAATCCAGCATGGGAAATTCCTGAATAAGCAAAAAATCGACGCAGTTGAGTTTGACGTAAGGCAACATAGTTTGCGTAAATGAGTGTCGGATAGGCTAGTAAAGCGATGCTTTGATTCCAAATGGAACTAAATCCAGGCAAAGCGATCATGAAAACGCGAATAAATGCAGCAAAGGCTCCAATTTTTGTAGCTACAGCCATAAAAGCTGTGACAGGCGTAGGCGCTCCGTCGTAGACGTCTGGAGCCCACAAATGAACCGGGAAAATGGCTGCCTTAAAAGCAATTCCCAAAGTAACAAAAGCGACTCCGCTAAAAAATAGAATCTTATCTGTAGATGTTTCGAAAGCTTGATAGCTGGGTAAAAGTCCGGAAAATTGTGTTGTTCCTGTTGCCCCATAGATTAAAGCAATGCCATATAACAAAAATGCAGCTGCGAGAGCCCCCGTAAGAAAATATTTAGTTGAAGCTTCTCTGGTGAGGGGCCAGTGTTTGATATATCCACACAAGATGTACAAGGCAAGCGAAAGTGTTTCGAGTCCCAAAAATAAAGTTAAAAAGTCTGTTGCACTTCCGATGAGAAGTAATCCGAAAAGTGAGGCAAGCATCAGAAAATAATATTCGCTTGGTGAGGCCTCGAAGCGCTTAAAGAACGGCACAGAAATAAGCGTTGTAGCTATGCCTATACAAATAAACAATACCGCAAAGAATCGTGACAAAGGATCAAAATAAAGCCAACGCGTAAAATAGGGGTTCTGATCTACTGGAGAATACACCGCAGCTATTAACGCTAAAATTAAGGTTACAAGAGCTATGAATGAAGCACTTTTTTTCGCAATAGGAGAGAAGAAAGTTTCCATTAATATGAGTAAAAGGCCTCCACCTAAAAGAATAAGTAAAGGGCTAATAGCACAAATATCGGTGAAATGAATAAGGGTGTTCACTATGACTCCTTTGCAAGAAATGTTTTCCAAGCGGTTAAGGGACTGTTCAATAATAACTTGTATGATTGGGCAACGCGAAAGCTCCCGTGGTTAAGCGATCGAAAGCGACCCCATATTATAATATGGGGTCACTTTCGATCGCTTAACCACGGGGCTTTGGTGCAGCCCAATCGTGCAAGTTATTGTTGAACAGTCCCTAACTTTTCTGTCGTCGGCTTGAGGTCGTTTAAGAGGGGAGCAGGGAAAATCCCAATGCCTAAGATGATCGCAATAAGAGGTAAAGCAACGAGTAGTTCTTTAATTCCTAGGTCGAGGGATTCATGATTGAGCCCTTTGGGTTCTCCAAAATAAACTTTTTCCATCCATCTTAACATGTAGATCGCAGAAAGAATGACTGTTGTTGCGAGGAGCGTTGATAACCAGACGTTTTTTTTGAATAATCCAAAGAGGATGATGAGTTCTCCGACAAAATTATTGGTGCTAGGTAATGCGATGGAAGCAAGTACAAAAAATAGTGTAAGCCAGCAGAGGCGAGTATACGATTTTGCTGCTCCTCCAATGGTGTCTATGGAAGTTGTCCCTACGCGTTGTTTCAACCAATAGGCCATTAAAAATAGAGCTGCGATAGTTATTCCATGATTGAAGGCTTGTAGGATAGCCCCTTGTAGGGCTATTTCATTGCCAACAAAAAGCCCGGCTAAGATGAAGTTAACATGTGAGAAGCTAGAGTAAGCGATCAGTCGCTTGGCGTCATTTTGTGTCCATGCCGCTATGGCCCCGTAAAGAGCGCCTATGATTGCCAAGGAGAGGAGAAAAGAGCTATATTGCACAATATAAGTGGGGAAAAATTCGTAGCCAATTCTTGCTATACCATAAATTCCTGCTTTGGAAAGAAGCGCAGAAAGAAGAATTGTTCCTGCATAAGGGGCTTGGGTATAGGCTTCTGGAAGCCATCCGTGGAAAGGAAAAAGAGGCGTTTTCACAGCAAATGCTAAGATGAAAATGGCAAAAAAGATGGGTGCATGAGGGTTTTGAGCTGCATAAACGGCAAGTTTATCAAAATTGAACGTGGGATTGGAGGAAGTGAAATAGAGTCCTAATACTGCTGCAACTAAAAGTGCTGAACCGGCAATCATGTAAACGAGGAATTGCAATGCTGCTTTTTGTCGATGTTCACCCCCTCTTAGGGTCATGATAAAGTATAATGGAAGCAAGATAGCTTCCCAGGAAATAGTAAAGACAACTAGATCTCGCGTAGTAAAGAGTATGAAAAGAAACCCTTGCAAAAGGAACGTGAGAAAGTAAAAAAGAGCAGATTGTCTATCTGTGGGAGCTATGTAAATAGCGAGAGGTATGATCAGTGCAGTCAAAGCAACAAATATCATCGAGAGCGAGTCCATAGATAAGTGAAAATTGATTCCAAGAGTGGAGATCCATGGTTCATTGATTTCTGCGCCATTCCAGTGAGGATATCCTAAAAGGAGAAGTCCTAAGGGTAAGAAGCTCAAGACAAGATAAATTCTTTGTTTAGCTGTGGTCGATAGGGAGGTCACTCCTATCGCTAAGGCTATGAAGGAGGCTATAAATGGCAAGATGATAAGTAGCAGTAGGTTGGGCACGAAGATCTCCTTAATTGCTGACTTGCATTGCAAGGATATAGGTGATTAAAAATGCAGCTGTGGCAGCCATCCAAGCTACGTAAGAGCGAATTTGTCCGCTTTGCATTTCCTGCATAAAGATTGCAAGAGATGATGTTGCTTTCGTAATCCACTGAAGGCTTCCGGAAAAGATATTTGGTTCCACATGATTTGATAGGGTGTAGGAAATTTTTTTCAGAGGTTGCACAATGTATGAATGATAGATGTCATCAATATAAAAAGCATTTTTGAAGAGTTGTATAGGTTTTTCTTGTTTTGGATAGATCGTATAAAGAAGGTAGGCTAATCCAATTCCAAGGAAGGCCCCAATCACAGCCATATTGAGCTCAAGGGTAATTGCAAAGTGAGTGCTTAGCTCGTATTCCGTCGGAGTAATCCCCACTTCTTTTAAGAAGTTTAGCAAGGGTGGTATGCCTGTTGCCGAAAAGCCAAGGGCTCCTCCAACGATGGAAAAGGCAAGTAAAACTGAACAGGGGATGAGCATGATTTTTGGAGCTTCATGAAGGGGGGGATTTGCGTTTTCAATGGCCGGAGGTAAGCGAGAAGTTCCGGTAAAGGTTAAGCAGTAGGCACGGGTCAAGTAAAAAGCTGTTAAAATCGAGGTGAAAAGTCCCATGTAAAAAAGAAGATCGAAACCAACGAGATGTTCTTGTCCTAAAATGAGTTCTTTGCTGAAGAAGGCCGCCAGAGGGGGGACTCCAGACATAGCAAGCACTCCGAACAAAAAGAGATAGTTAGTATAGGGAAATAGTTTGCTGAGGCCTCCCATTTTACGCATATCTGTCAGGCCATGAAGGACATGAACGACATTTCCGGCGGATAAAAAGAGGAGGGCTTTCATGAAGGCGTGCATGGTGAGGTGGAACATTGCTGCATAAAAAGCTTTGGCTCCGCAGGCCATAAACATATACCCTAACTGGCTGACGGTTGAATAGGCTAGCACTCTTTTAAGGTCGTTTTGGCCGATGGCGCAGAGGGCTGCAAAAAGGGCCGTTATCGCTCCGACGGTTCCGATCACTTGTAATGCTAGGGGGGAAAGAACATAAAGTGCATGCATTCTAACAACTAGGTAGACTCCAGCTGTGACCATTGTCGCAGCATGGATTAGGGCAGAGACGGGAGTAGGACCTTCCATCGCATCTGCTAACCACACGTGCAAAGGAATTTGTGCTGACTTGCCGCAAGCTCCGACAAAAAAGAGGAGCGCTATAATGGTGATGAGCGGATCTCCAATAGAAAATTTGTCTAATTGTGCTGTAATGTCTACAATGTTGGAGGTTCCGAAAGTACGGAAAGTTAGCAACAAACCTATTAAGAGGCCTAGGTCTCCGATGCGATTGACGACAAAAGCTTTGACCGCTGCAGCAGCAGCTTTAGGTCGGTAATAGTCGTATCCGATTAATAAATAGGAAGCTAGACCAACTCCTTCCCATCCTACAAAGAGAAGAAGTAGGTTGTCCGCTAATACAAGGAGGAGCATAGCAAAGACGAATAAATTTAAACAGGCAAAATAACGTACATAATCTTCTTCGTGATCCATGTAGCCAACAGAATAGATATGGATCAGCGATCCAACGCCAGTGATAATGAGAGCCATCATGAGAGAGACAGAGTCTATATGTATGCCGAAAGTTGCATTAATTCCTTTTATGGGAATCCAATCATATAAGGTGAGATTTGAGTCTTGCATATTGGTATGTAGGTAGCCCATTAAGATGGCCACAAAAAGTAAGAAAGAAAGGGTGAGAGACCCACATGCAATATAGGCCGTTTGTTTTCGTGATAAAACCGGGTAGGTGATGAGCTGTAGGATAAAACCTAGTAAAGGTAAAAATAGGGCTAACCAGGGTGCATACGACATAGAAGTTCCTTATCCCTTAAGTTCATTGTAACAGTCAACATCGACAGCTTGTTTTGAACGAAATAGGTTGATGATGAGGGCAAATCCTACTGCGGCCTCTGCAGCAGCGACAACAAGGACAAAAAAAACCCAAATCAATCCTATTTGATTATTCCAATGGTTTGCGAAAAATACAAAGAGAAGATTGGCAGCGTTTAGCATAAGCTCAAGTGATAAAAAGAATATTAACACGTTGCGCCTCACTAGGACTCCAATTAATCCGATTGTAAACATCGCAAGACTGACAAAAATCAGAAAAAAATCGTCCATTTAAATTTCCTTTTTTCCGATGTAAAGGGCACCAATCGAGGCGATTAAAAATAAAAAAATGACAGCTTCAAATGGGAAAGAAATAATCGATGTAGAGGAGTTTTCCAAGAGAATATGCGGTACCAAAATCTTTTGAGGGGCTTGTTTGTGAAGGGGAAAAGATGGCGAGTTCTCTAGCTAAGTAAATGAGAGCGAGTGTAAATGTGCCACCTGCTGCGGCAAGGAGTAACGGAGTGCTTTTTCCATGTGTGAGTGCAATTTTTTCATGAGCATTTTGGAAAAGGAGCATAATAAACATGAAAGTGACCAAAATGGCTCCGGCATAGATCAACACTTGCATGACAGCTATAAATTCAGCAGAAAGTTGAAGGTATATAACAGCCAAGAGAAGAAGTGTTAACAAAAAATAGAGGCATGAGTGGACTGGTTTTTTGGCTAAAATGACTCCTAGGGAAGAGAGGATAAGGATGATCCCAATAATTATTTGCATTGGATGGTCTAAATGCATCACCTAGTTCTCCTCTTAAATTTCTCGATTCGGGTCACGACCTGAGTCTCCCGGGTTTTTTTCGGTTAAAATGTCTTTAGTAAAGATCAGCTCTTGTCGTGAGTAAGCAGAGAATTCATATTCATTACTTAGGATGATTGCTCCGGTGGGGCAGGCTTCTTCGCAATATCCACAGTAAATACATCGCAACATATTGATTTGAAAGTCTTTAGCGTAGCGTTCACCATGTGAGTTAGGAGCATCCGGATCATTTTGTTCCGGCTTGACGTAGATAGCTTGAGAAGGGCATACAATTGCGCATAATTCACATCCGACGCAACGCTCAAGGCCATCGTTCCATTTTGTAAGGTAATGACGTCCTCGTGAACGTGGCGGCAATTTTCTCTTTTCTTCCGGATAGCGTAAGGTAACAGGGCGTTTAAAGGCATATTTTAAAACGATAAATAGTCCGTGGAATACGGATAAAATCTGTTTATATACTCTTGGAGCTGTTTTTTTCATGCTATACCAATAAAAAGTAAGCTGTAATTAAAAGATTCAACGTAGCAATGGGGGTAAGTACTTTCCATCCAAAGCTCATTAGCTGGTTGTAGCGCAAACGGGCCATAGTTGCGCGTACCCACATAAATATAAAGACTAAAATAGCAACTTTTAAAATAAACCAAACGAATGGGGTATCTGTTGGCCCGTACCAGCCACCTAAAAATAAGGTTGTTGCAATAGAACAAACAGCTAGGATGTTGATGTACTCGGCAAGGAAAAAGCTTGCAAATCTCATTCCACCATATTCTGTATGGTAGCCTCCGGTGAGTTCCTGTTCCGATTCTGGAAGATCGAAAGGAGCGCGGTTTGTTTCTGCAAAAGCAGTTATGAAATAGATGATGAAGCTGATGGGATTGGTCCAAATGAACCAATGATTTTGCTGAGCCTTGACTATTTCCGGTAAGCTTAAGGAGTTTGCAGCGATGACTACGGTGATGATCGATAATCCCATGGGAATTTCATAGCTAATGAGTTGTGCTGTGCTGCGCAGTCCTCCAAGTAGAGAGTAGCGGTTGTTAGATGACCAGCCGGCTAAGACGATTCCATAAACTGCGAGTGAAGAGAGTGCGAGAAGCACGAGGATTCCGGAGTTAAGATCAGCAATATACAGTTTGACTGTGCGGCCAGCTATTTCGATGGTATCTCCGAAGGGGATGAGGATGAAAGCCATCAGGGCAGTAAAAACAGAAATGGCTGGAGCTAGGATATAAGTAAATTTATCGACATTTTCTGGGCAAAAACTTTCTTTGCTAAGGAGTTTAAGGCCATCGGCAATAGGCTGTAGAAGGCCAAAGGGTCCTACTCGATTAGGGCCAAGCCTTAGTTGGACTCTGGCCATAATCACCCGTTCGCAAAAGGTCATATAGGCAGCCGCCCCCATAAGGACCAAAACGAGAAGGATGCTTTTGATAAGTACTTCGATTAAATCGCCTAACACGGGATACCTCATTATCCACTTTTATTCATTATTTTGGACGTTAGCGGAAAAGCTTTTGTCTGTAAATAAAAAAATTCAAAGGGGTGGGGTATTGTGAAATGTAGCAAGGACGACAAGGACGGCAAGGACAACAAGCAAGGACAAGCAACAAAGATATAAGATAATACCATTTCTCGTTTATTTTATATGTCCTTGCTTGCCGTCCTTGTTGTCCTTTTCGTCCTTGCTGTCCTTGTTAGTTCTTTTCTTTAATACGATTAAGTTCTCTATAGAACGCATCAAGTTCGACATCTTCATCGTTTTCAGAAGCTGGAAATTGCTTTGAGATTAATTGTTCTCTCTTAGAATTTAGATAATTCAGAGCGTTTTTAATAGGGTCTTTTACACTATCAATTTCATTATTAACGTTCCAAGAATCACAATAAAGCTCTATGCTTCCATTAGCTAAAATATATAAATCAGTAATTTCTTTGGGTAGCCGAGTTAAAAAGCCTGGAGATTGATGAGTCCATTGATCCATCAAATCTAAGAGTTCTGCATCCAAAGCATGCAATTCCTCAATGCTGCAACCACTCTTAGAATTGGTTAATTCGACGATTTGATGCGCGATGATGCGAAATTGAGATTTAATTTCTTCTAGATGATCCTCCTTTTCAAGATAAGCACGCATTTCTGGAATTTCAGTATCAACTTCCTCAATAGAAGAATCGTTATTAAGTTTATCTTGAAAATCGGTATTTAACCAATCATTAAAACTTTCATCATTAAAACTTTCATCATCTTCAAAAAAGGAGTCTGATTCATAGCCATCCTCTAAAATTCCCTCGTTTGAATTTTCGATCTCGCAAGCCGGAGATAGATGTTTATTTTCTAAAGACTGATTTTTTTCATAGTTCGCCATGAATTGTTGTGCTTTTTTGAAGTATTTCTGGGCTTTAATTAAATCATGATCCCTATCAGGCTGATTGCTTTCTGTAACTGCAAAAGAAGGATTTAATTGCTGAAGGACTTCTTCGGCATCAGAACGAAATTTATCAGAAAGTGCATCGGTTTCTTGGTTTATATTTTCGACATCTGATTGAGCAATATCTTTAAGTGTAGTAACTATATTGCAATCTAGGTACGGATTCAGGCTCTCGTGTGATGGTTTGATATTTATTTTGGGCTGAATTTGTGGGCGTTCGTACACCTGAAACATTTCAATTTTAAGTAAATTTTCTTCCGTAATTCTTTTTAAGTTAGACTCATTTTTAGAAGATAATGGATTCTTTATTTCATTTATTTGTTGTCCCATTAGATCTACTTCGATTTTAAGTAATTCTAACTTTTCTTGTTGTTGATTTGCAGATAAGTTAATGGACGCATAAAGAGTATCAATTGCTTCTCCTTGTTTATAAGCTTCTTCTAACAAGTTTTCAACAAATTTATTTTGAAAGAATAGATCAATTTCATTTTCATTTTCTTTAGAAATTTTTAGAAATGCTGCAATCTTTTCACTAATAGCAGAGGAGGGGAAATTTTTTTGATCGATGTTTTTTGAGAAAACATAATCGATTTTGGTCATTTTGAAAGGAATAGATTTGAGTTGTTGCCAGATAGAGTTCAGTTCATTTGTGGCCTCAGGATCGTTTTTTTTAATGAGGGCTTTAATTTTTGAGCTTAGGATGAATTGATTTTGAAGTAAATTTTCTATAACCGAAGGTAATTTCCTCGCATTGATTTGTGAAGTTGTTTGGGGGTCCGCTTCTGATGTCTGTTTTGAGTCCAGAACCAAAGCAATCTCCTTTATTTTGCGAGTTTGCACATTGTCAATTCTTATAGAAAAAAAATTTTGATATAAATTTTGGAAAAAATTTAAAGAAAAAAATGAATAGATCATATAAACACCTCGATTTATTAAATTACATGTAAAAATATTTTTTTTATATTTTAATATTTTTGTTTTTTTATAGGCAATTAAATTCTATTGTACCTCTTGCGTTTTTCTATTGTCAAGTCAAAAACAGTATTTTAGTGAGAAATTAGATATTAGATAAAATAGAAATGAACTGCAATAAGAGACATTGTTTGAATCAATGCGTATTTCTGGTATTTCTGGCAACTTCTCATATAAGTGGACGTTGCATTTTTTTGTAGATGAAACGTTCATCTGGAAATCGTTATATTAGATTGAGTATGTGGACGTAATCAACGATGCAAACGATACAACGATAAAAACGATAAAAACGATATAAACGATAAGAACGATAGGAATGATAGGAACGATAGGAACGATACAACGATAAAAACGCTTTTCAAGATTATTTACAAAAGTCTAGACACTCCCACTCCCTACGTCACAATTTCTCATAGACTTCTTCTAGACTAGTCGAAAAGTCCTCATTGCTCTGCAGTCTTTTCCATTCCAATTTCCTATGTCGGAAATTTACTAACAAACCGATTTGAAGTTGAGAAGCTTTTAAATAGTTGAATAATTGTGCCTGATGTTCGCGAACCAAACTTTCACAACATTTTAATTCCACGATCACGGTTTTTCCTACAACCAGATCTGCGTGATATCGACCGATTACTTTGCCTCTAAACATTACTTCAAAAGGTCGTTCTACTTCGACCTCTAGGCCCATCTGTCTCATCGCAATCAATAGCGCATTTTTGTAGACTTTTTCCAGAAATCCTGGCCCAAGCTCCTTCATGACCTCAAAACAACAGTTCAGAATGGTGCCCGTCAATTCATGATGAGGTAATTTTTTGTCTTCTTCCATCGTTCTTATCGTTCCTATCATTCTTATCGTTTTTATCGTTTTTATCGTTCTTATCGTTCTTATCGTTTATATCGTTTTTATCGTTTTTATCGTTCTTATCGTTCTTATCGTTCTTATCGTTTTTATCGTTTTTATCGTTTTTATCGTTCTTATCGTTCTTATCGTTCTTATCGTTTTTATCGTTTTTATCGTTTTTATCGTTCTTATCGTTCTTATCGTTTATATCGTTTTTATCGTTCCTATCGTTCTTATCGTTTATACCATTGATCTATAGTTAGTAGCAACAGTCTGAACGGTAGCTCACTTCACTTTTTCTAGAGCTGTCAAAGGCCTTCACCACTTCACTCCCATAATTAGAAGTTGCTATTGCTATCTCTTGCTATCTCTTCCTATCTCTGTTGAGAAAAATAAATGGAAACAAAACCCCAAGACAACAAAGCAAAAGAATTGGACTATTTCCAAATCGACTATAAATTGTGGGGTAATGGTATCTCGGAACTTCGACGTATAGAGCATCGGCAATCCATTGTGATTCCGGCGATGTATCTCCTAACATCGCAATGATTTGCCCAAAACTGTCGCAGGCTGTCGTAATTCCTGTATTGCAAGCTCGAACAATAGGGACTCCATTTTCAACGCTACGCAATCTAGCAAGATCGAAATGTTGTTTAGGTAGATTGGAATTGGGGTACCATACATCGCTCGAAAGATTGACAAGCAGCTCTGCTCCGTTTTGACGGCATTCTCGCATGATATTTCCAAAGGTCTCTTCATAGCAAATAGAAACCCCAAAAGGAATAGTACTTCCATGGAAAACTGTCGCTTCGGTTCCGAAAGTTAAAGATCCTTGAATTCCATATTTTGCTGCCAGGTTGTGGAAGATTGAAAAAGGGATATATTCAGCCATCGGAAGTAAGATCCGTTTAGCATAGTGTGGAGAGGCAGCATAAACAGACTCATCTGTTGAATTGGGTTTAAAATGGATCGCTGCACTATAATGTTGTGCCTTGGCATTTTCATCTTGAATAACATTTTCTAGACCAGCGATGACTTCAGACTGAAAGATATTGGCAACGGCTTGTGCCCAGAAAGCATTATTAACGAACCATCTATTTCCTTGATTTGAGATAGATTGACGAGCAAATGGCTCTTGTAGGGGAGGAAACTTTTGTTTAACAGATTCACCGTAAGTTGCGGTAATCGCTTTTTCTACCTCTTCATAGGGATAGATAGGTAAATAGGTTGCAAAAGGAACGACGTATTCGGGCAAAGCAATCAGGTCAATATTCTTTTCACGATAAGGGTGTAAAATTTTAAAAATTTGAGCCCACTCGTCTATGACGTAATCGACATACTGCGATCTCGTATCAAAGACTAGAGCCTCTTCCGCTGGAAAAGCTGTTTGCACTAACAGAGTTCTATAAGGATTCGACGGTTCTTGAATGGGGTAATGAAAATGAAATATTCCAAATAGATAAGGGAATGCAGCGAGCGATATCCATGCGACTAAGTTCTTTTTACTTTGGTAAAACCAAGCTCTTAATCCCATCATATTTACAAGAATAACCCAGAAAGAAAGTAAATAGATTCCTCCAATGGAAGCTAATTGCATTGAATAAAGATGATTGGTTAGGGCAATTCCTGCGGGATTCCAGGTATATCCTGAGAGAAAATAGAGTCGACTCCATTCAAACAAAGTCCACAAAGAGGCTAAAGCGATCGCTTGAGAGATTTTTTGAAGTCGTTCAGGTTTAATAAAAATAGACAACACCCCCCATTGCATTCCCCATAAAATGCAAAACAACGCATAGACAAAATAGATATAATTGAAAGGGTGATACAGTAGCCATTTAAGTTGTATCGCTTGTACCGCGAGGAACCATAGTGTCCCTATTAAAAAGCGCTGTTTTGCTGAAGTAATTTCAAGCAAGACTCTGCACATCAGTGCATAGCCGCACAGAGCTGATAGAGTGCTCAACCAAGGAATGCCGGCAGGCTGCCCATAACTCACAATGACGAAGGAAATAAAGAGCAAAAGGAGCGCTCGGATCATGCCTAATGTTGCCAAAAAATATAAGGGAGTTCTAGAGGTGTTAAATTCGGCGCATTTGGAACTATACGAGGCGTATAGTAACTAATCGGATAATCAGCAGGGACTTCTGCTTGAAAAATATGCATGTTGGAAGGGTTTATGGATTTCCCTATTTCTTTCATAATGTAAATTGATGGCATAGAACCTCCATTTTTATAAAGTTCGACTCTTATATCATTAGGATCTATTTTATCTAAAAAGACTTCAATATTAAATCGATAAATGTCACCAAGGTTCTCTGTGCTTATCTTACCAAAGTATAAATTATTCCAGCTTTCATTGATAGTCTTAATTTGTTTTGTAACATTTCCACTTAGTCGATTTTGATAAAGCTGAGCTGCAGGAAGATAGTATTTTTCAGTATACTCACGTACACAACGATTACTTGAAAAATAGGGGGTAAGTTCGGCCATGCTAGATCGGATACGTTTAACCCAATCAACTGGGATGTTTTCCCCATTTCGCGTATAAAAAGAGGGGATGACTTCGTTCTCTAACAAAGTGTAAAGGGCATCTGCATCTTGGGCATCGCGAGCTTGTTCATCGATTCCCTTCCCATTGTGAGATTGGCCGATTGCCCAACCGACTTGAGGTGAATAGGCTTCAGCCCACCAGCCGTCAGGGATAGATAAATTGAGCCCTCCATTGACAAGAACTTTCATTCCACTTGTTCCGCAAGCTTCCCAAGGGCGTAGAGGGGTATTAATCCAGACGTCGACTCCTTGCACTAATTCTTTGGACAAGAGCATGTTGTAATCGCTCAAGAAAATAACATGAGGGGATACTTCAGGCCGTTTAATAAATTCGGACCATTGTCGAATGAGGGCTTGGCCAGGCAGATCAGCAGGGTGAGCTTTACCGGCAATCAAAAGTTGGATTGGGTGTTTAGAGTTATTGAGGAGGGCAATAAAGCGTTCAGGATTGTGCAATAATAAATTGGGACGTTTGTAAGTTGCAAAACGTCTTGCAAAACCTAGTGTCAAAGTATTGGGATCGAAAATTTTCTTGGCCTTCTCTATTTCTTCTGCGGTTGCACCAGCGATTGCCAGTTGAGTCGGAAGACGGCGTCTTGTAAAGTCTACAAGATTTTGACGCAGGAGTGAACGCATATTCCAAATGGGAGCATCGGGAACGGCATTCATCTTTTTTTCTAAACATTTAGTATCTTGCATCCACCGTTCTTTTCCACATGCATTAGTCCATAATTCATCAGAGTGAATAGAGTCCCAGCTAGGCATGTGTACGCCATTGGTGATGTGTCCAATAGGGACTTCTTCTTCAGGCCAACGAGGGAATAAAGGAGCAAACAAACGTTTACTGACTTTTTCGTGCAAACCACTAACAGCATTGGCAAAAGCGCTTCCACGCATCGCTAAATAAGCCATATTGAAGTATTCTTTATCGTTGTTAGGATCTATCCTGCCGAGAGCTAACAATTCTTTTAAGGATATTTTTAGAAGATTTTGAGTATAGTAATTTAGGAATTTTTCAATGAGTTCCGGACTGAAGCGGTCAAAACCAGCTTCAACAGCTGTGTGAGTAGTGAAAAGATTACCTGAACGTGTGATTTGAAGGGCTGTATGAAAGTCCACTTGATGCTCGATCATATAAGAACGTGCACGTTCAAGTATTGCAAAAGCTGCATGACCTTCATTGAGATGACAAACTGCAGGTGAGAGATTTAAGGCTTCAAGAAGCCTCCATCCTCCTAAGCCAAGAATGATTTCTTGTCTAAGACGAAGCTCGGCATCACCTCCATAAAGTTCACTTGTAATGGCCCTATAGGCTGGAAAATTTGCGGGATCATTGGTGTCGAGGAGAAGCAATTTGACTCTGCCTACGATCACTTGCCATGTTCTTACCCAGAGGGTATATCCGGGGAGTGCAATTTCGAGGCGGAGCCATTCGCCATCCGATTTGCGTAAGGGTGTGATGGGCATTTGGCCAGGGTCATTATAAGGATAAAAAGCTTGCTGGGCTCCGTGGTTATCCAAAACTTGCCTAAAATAACCTTGTTGATAGAGCAATCCGATCGCTACAACAGGAAGACCTAAATCGCTAGCAGCTTTTAATTGATCTCCGGCGACATTACCTAGACCCCCGGAATAGATAGGAAGAGCTTCGGTAAGCATATATTCCATGCTGAAATAGGCGACACAGTTTAATGGGCTATTTTGATGCGTTTCGCTAAACCAGCTGGGTTGTGACTTTTCTAGACGGTTATTTTCGACCAGATCCTGAGCAAGAGTATGAAAATGGGGATCTGACAATAATTTTTCAAGCTTTTCTCGCGAAGCGACTTGCAAAACATCTTTAGGATTGCGAGTAAGTTTCCACAATTCTGGATTGAGTTTTTCCCATAACGCATCTGAACTACGATTCCAGGACCAATGAAGATTTTCGGTAAGTTGTTTCAAGAGCTCGTAGCCGAGGATATTGCAGTGATCTTCGATAGGTGATTGAGTTTTCGTCTCCATAAGATTCCTAATCCTCCACTGCAATGGATTTGTTTAAAAGTTCTCGCGTGCAGTAAATGGGTACATTGTTCATTAAGGCTAGGATGATACAGTCACTTGGTCTCGAATCTATCTCTAAGATATGTCTGATTTCATCTTTTTCTAATTCAAGATATAAACGTGAATAGTAGATGGTGTCTTCAACATCATTGATGATGACCTGTTTGATGCGAACTCCAAAGCCTTTGAAAATTCCGTTTAGGAGTTCATGAGTCAAAGGCCGTTGGGTTTCGACTCCTGTCAGGTACATCTGAATAATTTTGCCGATGTTGGGGTCTGTATAGATGGCAAAGCGTTTTTCAGGAGTTCCCATGACGATGACAGTGTACGTCTTGGTTTGCATAATCTTGTCAAAAGTCAATTGTATGAGTTCATTTAGCATTTCAAAGTTCCTTAAAAAGCTTTTATATTCTTTCAATGACTAATGGAACTTCTCCTTTTTCTCGGAGAATCTCATTTTCTTTTTCCAGAAGATCTTTGCTTGCAAAGATGATAGGAATTCCTAAATTTATTTGAGGCACAATTTCGGCTTTTACAGCTTCTATAACATCTTCTTTTGTTAGCGAAAGGATAGCTGTACGGAATTTTTGACGTAAAGGTTGCGGTTTACCTTCTCGTAGCCATCCATAGGCAACATCGCCTCGGCTTCCAGGAGAAATTGGCACATCTAGGGATTGGATCATTTCAAGTTTTGCTTCTTCTAGATCGATCTCGTCGAAATCTCCTCTGATCAGTAAATCGATAGATTCATTAAAGGCATCTAGGGTTGCGCTGATGTTGGGATCTCGATAGGAATAAAAATAAAAATTGGCAGCCATCGAATTGCATATAGCTCCTCCGCCGTAGGCCCCACCCTGTTCTCTGATTTTGGGATGCAAGATAAGGTTATCGGCCAAAAAGGCAGCGATATTTAATCCTGGAGCATGTGGATGTGAGTAGGAAACAGTTTTCAAAACCTTGCCTATAAAGGCAATTGGAGAAGCTGTCATCTTTCCTTGAGGAACAATTTTTGGCAATGTGTAGTTTTCAGTATTCCAAGGTTGGAAAGGTTTTGTTGGGATTGACGTTAGGCCATAAAACTTGTGTCGCTTGAGTTCATCATACATGGCTGCATCGCAAGTCGTGATCAAGTTGGGGTTGTCTAGACCAAGCAAAGAGTCTTTGAAACGAGAAAGTTGTTCAGCAAGCCATGGGAGGCGCATATCGACGTTGTCGGCAATATCCTTAATTTGCTTGTAGTAGTCGAGCCCATACCAGGCGTTGGCTATTTTTGAAGGGAAATCGAGACTAGCCGCTGAAAGATTGATGGCATAGCGTAGGGAGCTCTGATGCAACGAATTTTGCAAACTGATAAAATGCTTCATGACCACTTCTCGAAGACGGGGCAAGTCAGTAAAATCTAGAGATGTCACAATTTCCTGCATTAATGTCATTAACCTTTGGCTCTTACGGTGCAAAGCTTTGCCGCGAATGTAGAGGGACGGGAAAAAAAGTTCAGAATTTTGAGCTTGCAAGTTAAATGTGAGCGAGGCTTTTATTCCACCTGTATGGGCCTGAACATATTCCAAATTATCTGCATAGTTGCGCCCTCCACATCCCATTTGAGGAAGTAAAACAGTGAATAAACGCACCAATGGAAGATCAGCCTCGGCAATTTTTGGAAGATCGTAAACTAAGTCAGCATAAAGAATACTATTGGTAAATGTTGTATGTTGAAAAATTTGTAGACCATTAACTTCTTCCTTCATCAGGGGAAAATCGCGTGCAATTTTCGGCACATCATCGAGAGTCACCTTTGGAAGAATACTTTGATCTGCTTCTTCTTGCATCAGTTGAAAGGTTGAAAGTGCAGCAGTTTGTGATTGAATCTTTTCAATTTTTTCAGGGGTTAAGTTTTTTTGAATTGAATTTAGAGTCGCTTCTTCTTCAGCTAATTCCTTAGCGGCTAATTGACTATCTGGTTCCAAGACAACGCGGACGGAATGGGGATTATTGATCAGATGCTTATAGATGAGGTTGCTAAAGTAGTGAGGATTGGCCAAATTATTTTTGTGAACAGCTTCTACTAACCGATGAATTTGCAGCCCTTCTTCTGGGTTAGCTCCGTGTTGTTTCAGTAATGCTGAACGCATAAATAACGATAATCCATAGGGGCCATGATCTCCCGTGATCTCACTTCGATGGATTTCCAATTGATGAAGTGCGTTTTCTATTTGATGCAGAGGGATGCCGACTTCAGCAATTTTCGTTAAGGTAAGCTCAATCAGTTCTTCTAGATAAGAAGCATTTTCTGGTTTGCATCCTCGTAAAGTAATTGTGAATGGAATTTCACTTTGATCAGTTTCGATGTAGCTGCTGACTTGTTTACAGAGTCCTGATTTTAAAAGAGCCATTTTTAACGGCGAAGCATCAGTGTCGAGGAGTATAACCTCCAAGATACTCAGAGCTAAAATTTCTTCTTGTTCGAGAACATGGCATGTGAGCCATCCAAAAGAAATGATTGTCTGTTCTTCTAGAGTTTCATCTTCTTGGATAGGGTAATGAGCATTGACATACTTCCGTTCGGTAAAACGTTTTTGTTTAGGTATCGGTGGTAGTGGTGAAACTTTTTTAGTTTCTTTTAGGGTGTGGCTGGAAATGAAATCTAAGTGGCCGGCCAACGATTGATTTCCATAGAAGAAAAATAAACAGCGGCTAGGATGATAATAATAGCGATGGAATTCTTTGAGTTCTTCGTAGGTAAGTGAAGGGATATTTTGGGGGTCTCCCCCTGAGTTATAGCCATATGTTAAATCGGGAAAAAGGGCAGCATTGAGAGCCTCGCTTAAACGTGCATTGGCAGATGACATGGCCCCTTTCATTTCATTGAATACGATCCCTTTATATTCCAAGGGAGAGGACGGGTCTTCGTTATCCAGGAATTCTAATCGATGTCCTTCTTGTAAAAAACTTAAGTAATTGAGTTCGGGATGAAAGACGGCATCGAGATAGACATCGAGTAAATTATAGAAATCATTGATGACCTGTGTCGCAGCGGGGTAACAAGTGAAGTCAGCGCCTGTCAGAGCATTCATAAAGGTGTTTAAGCTGCGGCGAGTCATGGCAAAAAATGGATCTTTGACAGGGAATTTTTCAGATCCGCACAGAACAGTATGTTCAAGGATGTGAGCCACACCATTTGAACTATGAGGGTGTGTTTGAAAAGAAAGGCAGAAAAGATTTTCAGAGTCATCATTGGCGATATGCATGATCTGAGCTCCCGTTGGCAAATGAATGAGCTCATAGAGGTGACATTGCAGTTCATCGATAGCAAGTGATTTGATGACTTCAAAATCGTGATAGCGCTGTCCTACAGTTGCAAATAATTTATCTACTTTACCTGTTGCCATTCTGACTCTTTGTTATGCGTTATAGGAAGTGAAATAGATGACTAGTTCTTTCTTTAGCATACTGGCATCAAGAGTTTTTTGCCAAGCATGAAGTCTAGTAGTTCAGGGCGCATGAAATTAGATGCCTGATTTAGCACTGAAGTTCATGCTGCTGTATTTTCTCTTCGATAAAAAAGATTAAAACTGTTAAGTTAGTAGAAGAACTTCGGAATTAGAAAGGTCGCACAAAAGATGATTAAAGAAGATATTAACATACAAATAATTGCAATCTCTACGGGTCTTTCAATTGAGGAAGTTAAAACAATTGCAACAACTTCTGAGCGATTATTATGAGATATCCACAGCATTTAACAAAATTAATTGAAGTCCTTAAAAAGCTTCCTGGTGTTGGGGGTAAAAGTGCAGAACGCTTTGCCTTTCAACTTATTCAATGGCCCGAAATTCAGCTTGGAGAAATGGCCGATATCATTGCTACCAGCAAGCAAAAGTTGCGTTATTGTTCCACTTGTGGTTGCCTGGGCGATGAAAATAGTTGTCATTTCTGCACCGATCAACGTACAGCCTGCGGGACTCTATGCGTGACAGCCTCCGCTCGCGATGTTTTCGCAATCGAAGAGACCCGCGAATTTAAAGGGACTTACCACGTTCTCGGAGGACTGCTTTCACCATTGGAAGGACAAGGGCCTGAAGTTCTAAAACTTCAAAAATTAAAGGAACGTCTGGTTCAAGCCAATATTTGTGAGGTAGTGATCGCTATTGACTCAACTGTTGAAGGAGATGCTACAGCCTTATACCTTAAAGGAGAGCTTGCTGCGCTACCTGGCGTAAAAGTTTCTCGTTTGGCTTTTGGTTTGCCAATGGGCAGTCCACTCGATTATGTAGATGGTGGAACTTTAGCTCGTGCTTTTTCCGGTCGCTCTTTCTATTAAAGGACTGTTGCAACTCATTTAAAATGACATTCTAATAGAGGCAGTGTTTCGTTTAAAAAAGCCTCCACGTTAAGGTGGGTAATACGTAAAATGGCTTGACGTTGTTCCAAAAGAAGGGGGTTGATTTTGAACAAAAAAGTCATCAATTGCTTGAGCTTACCGACTTTAGTTTTTTCTGACATTTCAGGAGGCATCTCGGCTAAATACACATTAAAATAGTGCTTAAGATTTGCCCATGAGCACTTATACTCTTTTCCGTCAAAATGAGATTGAATTTGATGAAAAATAAAAGGGTTGATGAGGCTTCCTCTACCAATCATCAAAGCATCGCATCGCGTTGTTTTTAACATTTTGAGCGCATCTTCAACATTGAGAATGTCTCCATTGCCAACGACAGGGATCGTAAGCAAAGATTTGGCTTCTGCAATGAGGTCCCAACGGGCTGGTGGGCCATACCCTTCAGCTTTTGTTCGTGGATGGAGTGTGATGTAGCGAACTCCGCTTTCTTGCGCTGCCAATAAGTTTTCTTTAAATAATGAAGTATCATCAAATCCTGAACGCAATTTTGCAGTTACAGGAATAGGAACAGCTTTTACCATGGCTTGAGCAATATGGTATAGATGATTTGGATCTTTAAGTAAACTAGAGCCCGCTCCTCTTCCTGTGACTGTATTGGAAGGACATCCACAATTTAGATCGATTCTGGGGGCCCCTCGTGCAGCTATTTCTCGACTCATGTCAGCCATCAGTTGAATATCTGAACCCATAATTTGTGCAGCCAATGGAATTGGAGTCATTTCATTGGCTTGGTAACGAATAGCCAGACTTTGGACATGAGCATTTGAAGGTACGCGTAGAAAATCTCGAACAGCTTCGTTAAAACCTCCAATGGAAGCCATGGCTTTGCGAAAGCATTGATCCCCAACACCTTCCATAGGAGCTAGAATGAGATAAGGGCAACCATTACTGTTTTTATGAAGAAGATTCATTTTTATGAAAGGTTATTTTTATTAGAAAGTATAGATGGGTAGCTATATTTTTGCAATTCCTACTATGGCAAAAAAAAGAGGTGTGGCAGAATTCAGATAATAGGCTATATGATTCTTTTGCATTGCATCGGAAGATAGCCAATGACCCTTTTCACATTGGTTTGAAAGATGGTTCTGAATAAAGAGAAAGAAGGGGCTGTGCTTCTCGAGACAACTGAAAATTATTACTTTGAATATCAAAAAGATCCTGAGCAAAAGGATCTTATGATCCTTCAAGAAGGAATCAATGCTGATGCGGTTGAATATGGGATGCAGCGTATTCACCCTTTTGGAATTTTTATTAAAGATTTTGATGAAAAAGTCGCCGGAGGTATTTATGGCCATTACCTCTATGGCTGTGTTCAAATAGAAATGCTTTGGGTAGCAAAAGAATTACGTCATAAAGAATGGGGATTGAAGCTTATGCGCGAGGCAGAAGCTATCGCTCGTGAACGCAAATGTCGATTTGCAACTGTCAATACAATGGAATGGGAGGCATTGTCGTTTTATCAAAAGATTGGCTATCAGATAGAATTCACTAGAGAAGGGTATGATAAGCAATCTAAAATGTATTACTTACGCAAAAAAATTTAAACACAAGCGAGAAAGCGCCTTGCTATTTCCCCCCCTTTCCAGGTCCAAATACGTGACTTCAAATTAAGTATGCACCCTTGATTATAACATCCAAAAAGTTATTGGATGTTATAATCAAGGGTGCATACTTAATTAGAAGTCACATATTTTAGGGGAGACATCTGGTCTTACACTATCCTTTTCCTCATGAATGAAAACGCGTTGAATGCGAGGGCCAAGGCAGGTGATCAGTTCATGGACAATAGAGTTTCCGTTTTTGGCAAATTCTTCAGCCGGAAGATATTGGCCAAATTCATCTTCTCCAAAAATTAAGACAGGGTCTCCTATGGAAGCGTAGGGAATATGTGTGATGTCGACCATCATAAAATCCATGCAGATTTTTCCTACAATCGGAGCTTTTGCCCCTCGTATCATGACATAGCCTTTATTGCTATAATTTCTGTGAAGGCCATCAAAATAGCCTAAAGGCAACATCGCAATCCGTTGTTCTGCTTGATTTACAGTATAGCTTCGGCCATAGCTGATCGTGTCACCTGCTTTGCAGGTATTGATCCCAACGATGCGGGAAGTTAATGAGAGAGCAAGACGCAAGTCAAAAGGATGGGGGGCATCTGATGCACGTAATCCATAGAGTGCTAGGCCAATACGCACCATATTGTATTGTGGAAAGTTAAAACGAAGCGATGCGCTGGAGTTTGAAGCATGTCTCCACTTCATCGTGATCTCTTCTTGGGCAAGCTCATCGATAATGTTGTCTAATTTCTTAGACTGTTGTAAAGTAAAAGGGTCTTCTTTTGGATCATCTGCAGAAGGAAAATGAGTCATAATTCCTTCGAATTCAAGGTGAGAGGATGATGCGATGGCTCGGCCAAGATCCGCAGCTTCTTCAGGGCGGCAGCCAAAGCGTCCCATACCGGTATCTACATGAAGGTGAACTTTTATTGTTTGTGAACGTAACTTGGCTTCTGCATTCAGCTTGTCGATCATAATGTTGTCGCTAACTCCAACCTCAAGTCCCCATTTGACAATTTTTGCGGCTTCAAAGGGGGCTGCATGGATGACAAAAATGGCTTGTTGAACACCTTCTTTTTTCAGGGCAACACCTTCATCGACATTTGAAACTCCAAGAATATCGATGTTACGTTCACTTAAAAATTTTGCTAGCTGCAATTCGCCTGTGCCGTATGCAAATGCTTTCACCATGATCATGAGCCTGGTTCCGGTCGGCAATTTATCTCGCAAGAGGGCGATATTGTTTTCGATAGCATCTAGGTTAATTGAGCACTGATTTGTCGTCAAACTGTCATTAAAAAATTGCACGACCGTTTCCAGAGGTGTTTTTCGCTCTCCGGTAATGAGCACACTATCATGTGTCTTCAGAATTGGTTTAAGCCATGTAAACGCTTCTTCATGTGTTTCAAAATGAACAATTTCTATTTCAGGTGAATCTCTTTTTACTTCATCAATCAACGATTGAAAGCAGTGTGATCCTACCAACAATAGGAAAGCAATCTGTTGATCTTTTAAAGACATACCAATGCGCTTATAGCCAACCTCTCGGCTTAACTTATTGTGAAAATTTTCAGACTCTTTTTTGACTTCACGCATTCCTCCAAATATAAAAATGCGTCGAGATCCTGGGGATTGACGATATTTCTTAAGGGCTTGATCTACCGATTGAGGATCGCAACAGTAGCTTTCGTTGATGAAGATTGCCCCTTGTGGAGATTTCCAGATTTCCGTGCGCATCGGTTCAGGGAGATAATTCTTAATGGCCTCGATGATAGAAGTTGAGTTTACTCCCAGAAGCCAAGCAGCCTTAGAGGCACAGTTGATGAGGTTTAGGAAATAATAATGTCCCCAAGAAATGGTGCCGGAAAAGGTGTTCCCATCGGGAAAAACAAGTGTATAGCTCGACATAGAGGCTTTATTTTCTGGAGCCAAAAAAGCATGTGGAAGTGTATCAGAACTTTCATCCCAAGAGTAGCATTTGTAGAATTCATGAGGCTTTTTGTCTAATTTTAGATCTTTGGAATGGAGTACCCAATCTAAAGATGTCGAGTAATTAAGAAATCGAAGAGTTTCCCGTTCGATCGTACTGATATCTTTTAGAGTTGCGAGATGTTTTTTTCCTATCGGAGTGAAGATAATTGCATCTGGAGCGATCATTGCACCTAAAGAGTCCATTTCTCCTTGTTTAGAAACGGAAGCTTCGATGAGTGCAATCTGATGAGAGTGGGTGATGGTCAATAAACTTAAAGGAACCCCGATTTGGCTATTAAAACTTCCTGGAGAAGCCGCTACATTCATTTGATGAGTGAGGATTTCCTGGAGAAGGTCTTTGACCATTGTTTTTCCATAAGTCCCTGTAATGCCGATGACTTTGGCTTTTTGTGTAGAGCGATAACATTTAGCTAGGGATTGGAGTGCAATGAGTGGGGAGTCAACAAAGAGTAGCTGAATTCCAGAAAGATTAGCCGGGGGATGCCATGGTCGAGAAACAAGTGCGTATTTAGCTCCTTGCCGCATCGCATGTTCGACAAATTGATGTCCGTCTTGGTTACCTTGGAGAGCGACAAAGAGTGTGTTTGGAGACCCTATGCGACGAGAATCGATGGTGATGGCATCGACTAGGGCGGGCGATGAAGTATTTCCACCTGCCTTGCAAAAACCCTCCCATAAATTTAAGTCGAAAGGGTCCATTTATCCATCAAAGTTGGGCTGAATAGAAGCTGCTGGAGGAACTCCTTTACCAGGAGCCTCTTCCTTAAATGGTGCAGTCGTCGGTTCGGTTTCAAAAGATTTTTTGTGTAATTCATCTTGATATCGAAGACGCGCACGCTTTTCTTCAATATTCCATTCATTTTTAAGGATTTTTGCAATGTCTTCAGCATCGAGTGTTTCGAATTCGATGAGCATTTCAGTGATTAATTCGACTTGAGCTTTATACTCTTGAATTATTTCTGTTGCTCGTTTATTCGCATCATCGAGAATTTTGCGCACTTCTTTATCAATTGTCTGGGCGGTATCATCGGAGTACTTTTTCTCGTGGTATCCGGTAATACCAGTGAAGTTCCCATTTTCAGAACGTTCATCATAGGCCATTGCACCAAGCTTATCGCTCATGCCCCACTCGCAAACCATGCTGCGGGCAAGTTGTGTGGCGCGTTCGATATCTTGTTGGGCTCCGCTAGAGATATCGTCCAACAAAAATTTCTTCGGCACACGGCCGCCCATCAACACAGCCAACTGATCATGAAGTTCATTTTTCCAATAGCTAACACGATTTTTCTTAGGCAGGAACATTGTTGAGCCCAAAGACAATCCTCGTGGAATGATCGTGACTTTATCAACAGGATCGGCATGCTTTAACAACGAGACCGACAATGGTATGGCCAGATTCATGATAAGCTGTGGTTCGTTTTTCGTTTTCATCGATTTCCAAGACTGCGTCGTTCTTTACCATAAAGCACTTTATCGCGTGCTTCCAGCATTTCATGCGCCGTCACAGCAGAGCGCCCTTTACGTGCTGCAAGTAAGGCAGCTTCATTGAGCATATTTGCCAAGTCGGCTCCGGAACATCCCGGAGTGCTTCTCGCAATAGTCCATTAGATCACAGTAGGATCCATTTTATTTTACGGGCATGAACTTTAAGGATGTCAAAGCGCCCTTTAATATCTGGCAGACTGATGATGACACGTCGATCAAAACGGCCAGGACGCAAAAGGCTTTATCCAAAACATCAGGACGGTTTGTCGCAGCCATGAGGATGACCCCTTCATTGGTATCAAATCCATCCATTTCCACCAGAAGTTGGTTAAGTGTTTGCTCACGTTCATCATGGCCGCCGCCAATACCTGCACCGCGATGACGCCCAACAGCATCGATTTCATCCATAAAAATAATGCAAGGAGCATTCTTCTTGGCCTGATCAAACAGATCGCGGATACGGCTTGCGCCCACACCGACAAACATTTCGACAAAATCAGAACCGGAAATCGAAAAAAAGGGACGATCAGCTTCTCCGGCAACAGCTTTAGCAATCAGGGTTTTACCTGTTCCTGGAGGACCAACGCAAAGAACACCTTTTGGAATATGTCCGCCGAGAGCAGTGAATTTCTGTGGATTTTTAAGAATTCGACAATTTCTTGCAGTTCTTCGATAGCTTCATCGACTCCTGCAACATCTTTAAAGGTGATTTTATTCTGCCCTTTTGTCAGCAACTTAGCAGGGGATTTCCCGAAATTCATCGCATTGGAGCCCATCCCTTTCATTTGCCGTGAAAAGATGAAATAAAGGACAAAATGACCAAAAAGACAGGCAGCAGGGTGAAGAGATAGCTCAAATAATTTGGCGGGGCTCTTCACTTTTAAAGGTTTTTTCAAGAACCGTGTTTAAGAGGTTGATCAGGAGCTTTAAAATATCCGCCATGGTTATGGCTCAAATTATCCCACTCTTCTTTGCAGTAGCAAACCAATGGTTGAATTCTTCCGGATCTTGCTTTTCAAGGCACGTGTAGAAAGTTCTTGGTCGTTGAAGTACCAAATCACATTGGTAACAGCTTTGACGAGCCTTATCGAGTTTGAGTGTATTGTCTTCGAGCTTTGTTAATAGGGTTGTATTTTCATCGAAAGGTCTTTGTAATTGCGAACAGAACGCAAGTTGCAGAAGGTGAATTTGATCAGTTTCGCGGCTTAGTTCTTTAACAATTTGCTGTAATTGTTGAGTTGCAGTAGCATAAAGACCTAGCTTTGCTTCAACTGTAAGTTTGGAATTGTTTAGTCCACTTTGCACATCATCGTCTAATGATTTCAATTGATCCTTCATCTCCTGATTCCCAATCCCTAACAGAGGCGCGCGGAAATCACGAATGAGTTGATGGAGCGAACTGCCAAAGGCATCGACGGTTTGAGCTGTAGGATTTGCTTGGATTTCATTCAGTTGATTTGAAAGACTGGCTAAATTGACTTTATTTTTATTGGAAACCTCATGAAGAGTGATACTGTAGTCTTTTTCGGGGCCATGAGAAAGACCGTCGATGATCGAATACCCCTCAGAAGGAATGGGTAACCCGGAAAGTGAAAAAAATGAATTTGCCGATTCAATGACTTTATTCTGCTGATCTGTAAGAGCCGTTTTTAAACGTTCTTTTTCTGCGCGGAGTTCGTGATTGGCATTGAGTAACTCTAAAAATTTAAAACGTTGTTTCCCTTCTTCGGTGACTCGGTCTCTAAATTTCCCGCTAAAGGAGACAAGATTGTCATTTAAAGCAATTTTTCGACTATCTTCCGGGTGCAGCAGTTGCAAATTGACAAGATGTTCAAGCTGATAGCTGAAAGAAACTTGTGCAAATTTAGTTTCAATAAAATTCTGCACGAAAAGTGCCAAAAGAAAGGCAGCCATTACGAACCAGACAAAACCGCTCGGTACATTTTTTTTTAGATCCTGTCCTTTGTCATCACTCATATTTACCTATCAGCTTATAAAAAGATTAAAATAAAGGTTTTAGCCATTTCCAATAGATTGGAAAGGGATTTATGTCAGACACAAACCCAGGGCAAAATACAATGATTCATCCCATTACCGAATTTTATCATAGAACTCATTCACCTTCAATAACAACTTTAAAGTCTCACTAGTATTCAGGTTCTGGAGGCTAGTTCGCCCAGAAAGAAACTCATGTATAACTTTGCCATTATAGAAAACAACCGGAACAAGAAGGCGCACTATCCCAGGCACTTTAGCTTTATTCCACCATTGTGCTAGAGGAGAAGAATTTGGATAACAATCTCCGGGTTTTGGAAAGTCCAAAGTGTAACGGGAGGTCTCCATTTCACTTTTGGGAAGAAAAATTGTGACCTCTCCCTTCCAAACATCTCTCCAGTCTTGAGGTTTTGAATGAATATTTTCAGTTGTTTCAACGGTAGCGCTCCAGTTGTAAAATGAATGATCTCCTGGAATAAGTTCAAGAGGTTTTTGCCTTGTTGATTTTTCTTCTAATGTTTTCAAGGCAAATAAACGATAGCGATCGATGTAAAGCTTCTGCTTGCCGCAGCTGATCGATTTATTAGCAATTCCATGAGTTAAAAGGTGAACTGCTGTGGCCAAAGCTTCTTTTGAAATAGAAAGCCCGCAGTTTTTGCAGAAGCGGCGAATGAGATGTTTTTGCTCTAGAGGGGGCATGGGAAGAGTTTTAGTGAGATCGAGCATAGAACCAAAGGGGCCTATTAATAGCTTTGAGTAGGAGAATTGGGTTTGTTCATCGAGGTATGCATTGAGCTCTTGAGCTTCCGAGCCTAAATTTTTTAGGTGAGTATTGATCTCTTTACCAAATTCATTGGCGAGCAGAGGAAGTAATTTTGTGCGAAAGCGAGCGCGTAGAAATCGAGGGTCTTTGTTTGTTTCATCTTCAAAAGCTTTGATCCCACACGATTTCAGTTCTTCGATTAAATCATTTTTCCGGCAATTCAACAGAGGGCGCCAAAGTGTTAATTGACTCAAGCAGGTGACAGGACGGAGAGCTGTCAAGTAAGGGAGTGAGGTTCCTTCAAAAATTCTCTTTAGCACTGTTTCAGCTTGGTCATCTGCATGATGTCCTAATAATACAGCTTGATAGCCATGCTCCAAACAAAGTTGGCGAAAAAAAAGAAACCGTTCTTCTCTACATGCAGACTCAAGATTGCCTTTTAAAGTGTTGGGAGAAAGAATTTTCAGATGAAAGGGAATTCCTCGCTGTTGAGCGCTTTGTTCAAGGGATTTTGCTTCTTCTTCACTTGAAGGACGCCATCGATGATCCACATGTGCGATTGCGAATTCAAAGTGTAAATCTATCTTTAATTTCAATAGAAGCTGCAGTAGCATTAAAGAATCTGGCCCTCCAGATAATGCAAGCAACAAGGGGCGATGTCCATCCCAGTGTTTTTGGATAAAGGTTTTAAGCTCAGTTTTTAACATCATGTTATCGTTCATTGAAGAGGTGCAGAATGATAAATATTACAACAGCAAGGGCAACCCATAACCAGAAAGTCAGAGGGGGAGGAGCAGGCATCTCTAAAACGAGTTCGCCCGCATATTTTTTTCTTTTTTGAGTGAACTCTTCATTTTCATCCTCCTCTTCTTCTGAAGATTTAGGATCTTTGAAAATTTCTTGAAGTTCTGGAATTTCTCGTATAGGAATCCAAGCTTTTAATTCTACACTCCAGGCAAGGGTGTCTGGGGTTATTTCCTTGATACGTTTAAGTTGGTCGACAGTATAGGGACCTTTTTGTTTCCCATTGATTTTAATATACCAGATTTTTTTCATTTGTAGTACTCTAGAAGTTTAACCTAGGAAACGATGATGCCTATTTTATGGCGCTATTTGCTTTTACATTATTTAAAAGTATTATTTTTTTGTACATTTGCGTTTATTGCATTATTACTAACCTTGCGATTGGAAGAAATTGCCCATTTTGCAACCTTAGGTTCACAGGGAATTTATATATTGTATTTTACATTCTATCAGATTCCTTACATTCTGCCTATAGCGCTTCCCATTTCAGCATTAATTTCTTCTATTATTTTGATTAAATATTTATGTAAAAATCATGAGATGACAGCTTTGCGTGCAGCAGGTCTTTCTTTGCGTGCAATTTTGACTCCTTTATTAATGGCTGCCTCTTTTTTAGCAATTGTTAATTTCTATGTTGTTTCTGAATTAGCTACCGATTCCCATCTGGCAACATCTTTGATAAAGAACGAATTGCGCTCGATCAATCCTTTACTTCTTCTAAGCAATAAACATCTGATGAAGATGAGAGGGATATATTTTGACACTTTGGGATCTTCGAGGTTAGGTGAATCTGCTTCAGATAGTATCATTGCTATGCCGAACAAACAGACGAATCGTATTCAGCTGCTCGCGGCCAAAAATTTGCACGCCTCACCAGTAGATTTTGACAGTCAATCGTTAACGATTTTGTCCATTTTATCGGAAAATAGCAGCGAGTCTGACCGAATACTTGTTGAAAATATGGGTAAAAGCACGACTGGCGTGAAAGATTTCTCACAGTTGATTCAACGCAAAGTATGGACTCTGAATAATGATCATCTGAAGCTTTCATTGTTGCTATGTCGTTTGCAGGAGGGGCTAAAGTCCATTGAGAATGCAATCACTAGCGGCAAGCCTCCAGAGAAATTAAGCAATTTCAAAAGAGCAATAATCGGATCTATAGCGAGATGATGCGACGCATTTCTATTGCAATTGCTGTATTTACGTTCACATTGCTTGGAGCCTGCTGCGGGATGAGCATTGGCAGAAATCAATCCTCAAAAGCGATCTATCTTGTAGCAGTGTTGAGTGCGGTTTATGTGGCCGCATACTTTTCTGGTAAGGGTGTAGATCATTTGCTGATTACATCGGCCTTATTTTATCTTGTTCCACATGTTTTGATAATTATAGTTTCGTTATGGATGGTTGGAAAGGCCGTCAGGGGAGTTGAATGAGATATTTATGATCCCTTTTATAAAAATCTGGGAAAGATATTTTCTGAAAGAAACGTTAAAAACTTTTTTTCTTTTTTTAATTTGTTTTTATGGCCTTTACATCCTGATTGATTATACAAATCATGGTAGGAGCTTCCACAAGGATGGATCTTCTTTTTGGCAAGTGTTTTGTATGTATTATCTTTGTGAATTTGTCAATCGGAGTGAAGTGTTAGTTCCTTTTGCCATTATTTTGGGAACGACTCGTACTTTGTGCAAATTGAATGATAACAATGAGCTTGTTGCTCTGATGGCGAGTGGTGTTAGAGCAACGAGGCTTTTACGTCCATTTTTAGCATTGGGAATATTTTTTACTGTTTTGATGTATGTGAACGTTGAGTATGTCCTACCTGCTGCAGCTAAGGAGCTGAATTATTTTGATACAATGGATGCAAAGCAAAAGAAGCATAAATTTGTACCTATCTCTGTAAAAAATATTATTTTAGAAGATAATTCTACGTTGCTTTTTCAGAGTTATGATCCTATAGAGAACTTTTTTTTCGATGCCTACTGGGTGCGTTCTATTGATGAAATCTATAAAATCAAGCATTTGTACCTCCATGAAAAGGCACCTATAGGGCATTTTGTTGATCGTTTGATGCGCAATGAGCAGGATGAACTTGTAGTGTTTGAATCGCATGATTTAACAATGCTTCCTAATCTGAAGTTCGATGCAAAGAGATTAAGAGAAACTTTAGTGCAGCCTGAAGATCAGGCTTTGTCTACTCTTTGGAAGGAGATTTCTGAAAGTCCTGAAGCTCAGAGTGAAAAGGAGGCTAGAATGCATTCGACATTTCATCGTAAGTTAGCTATTCCGTGGTTGTGTTTATTGGCAGTATTGGTTCCTGCACCATTTTGCATGTGGTTTTCCCGTCAATTTCCTGTTTTTTTGATTTATGCATTGAGTTTATTTGGTTTAATTGGAATTTATATCATTATCGATGCAGCGCATGTGCTGGGTCGTAGGCAGGTTCTAGACCCTTTTTATGCGTTGTGGACTCCATTTGTATTTTTCTTTTTGATTTTTGGTTGGCGGTTTGTGAGGTTGCGATAATTTTTCAATCTTTTGTTTTTTTGCTTGTTGATAAATCGTTTTTTTTGCTAAGATGATTTTTCAAGCGAAAGTGGCGGAATGGTATACGCGCTACCTTGAGGTGGTAGTGGGAGTAATCCCGTGGGGGTTCGAGTCCCCCCTTTCGCACATTATCGATTTCTGTTAGAAATGGCAAGGGTTCTGTTTTTTAAAGTTCCTTAATCAGATGTATGAAAAGAAACTTAGAGTCTCTATAGGGTTGGCCGCACGGTGAATAACCCTTTTGTTTCAGGGCCTCGTTCTTCAGAGAAAAAATAGCTAGACCGCTTAAAAAAGTTCGGAGTGAGAACCTAATCTTTCGACTACTAGTTTTTTGTTTTCCATATCAATCCAATATATCAATAATACATCCGGTCTGATGTGACACTCGCGCATGCCGACGTACCCACCAGAAAGAGAATGGTTACGGTATTTTTCAGGAAGTGCCTTTCCCTCTATTAGCAATTTTAAAACGTCATTTAATTCACGCAGAATTGAGGTTTGATGTTGATATTTTTTTAAATCTTTTTTAAATCTTGTGACATATTTAATTGAGAGCACTAGGTTCTACTCCCATCTGTTTCCAAAAGTCTTCTAAACTTTCACAATCGACGCCACCACCATTTAAAGCTTCCTCGTGAGCCTGAAGAGTTGCCTTATTAGGCTTTTTGGGGAAGTCAGCTCTTAAATAGGTTAAAATAAGTTCACTAAGATTCAAATGAGCTTTTGCTGCCAACATTTTAATATAAGCTCTCTCATCAGCAGTGCACTCTATTGTGACTTTGACTTTATCGTGGTGGGCATGAGAATGAGCGCCCATATGTACCTCCTCTGATTATATCCTTATTTTATAATTTACCATGATTTTTGTAAAGAACAAGATCCTGGGATTCCGTGGAATAATAGAATTAAATTAGCTCCTTTCTCAATAATTTTATTTTGCACGTTCAAGAGTTTGAGACAAATCGTCCAAGAGATCTTGAGAGTCTTCAATCCCTACTGAAAATCGAAGAATCCCATCGCTGAGCCCAATTTTATGTCTTTCTTCAGACGGAATGGAAGCATGCGTCATTGTAGCAGGATGACAAACAAGCGATTCCACCCCACCTAAACTCTCTGCTAATGCAAAAAGCGAAAACGAAGAGGCTAGGTCTATTGTTGATTCTAATGAAAGATTGAATTCAGCTGAAATCATACCCCCAAAACCTTTCATTTGCTCCTTAGCAATGGCATGACTTGGATGATTTTCCAATCCTGGATAATAGACTTTTTTAACCAAAGGGTGTCTTTCTAAAAATACCGCTATTTCCATAGCATTTCGAGCATGTTGTTGCATACGTAATGCTAGAGTTTTTAGTCCACGAGTGATTAACCAAGCATCAAAGGGGCTTGGATTCACTCCAATGGCTTTACGCATGAAATCCATTTGTTCTTTAATTGAAGCAGAGTTTGTCATGATAACACCTCCGATGACATCAGAATGTCCTCCAATGTATTTTGTGGTGCTATGCCAGACGATGTCTGCGCCGTATTCCAAGGGGTTTTGAAAATATGGAGTTGCGAGGGTGTTATCGACAATTGTCAATACTTCATGCTGTTTTGCGATATTGACACAAGCTTCAATATCGACATTATTTAAAAGAGGGTTTGTGGGTGTTTCAAACAAAAGCCATTTTGGTTTTTTGGTTAACGCTGATTTTAAATCAGAGATTTGGTTTAGTTTAAGTGATTCAAAATGTATTCCAAAGCGGTTAAAGACATTATTGAACAGGCGATAGGTGCCTCCATATAGACCTTCGAGGGCTAGTACATGGTCGCCTTGAGAAAGCATACCAGTCATTCCTGTAAGTGCACCAAGGCCAGAAGAAAATACCGTGGCGTGCTTCGCGCCTTCTAAAGTAGCCAGTGTTTTTTCTAAGATGGTAAAATTTGGATTACCTGCTCGAGTGTAGTCATAACCGTGCGATTCTCCGGGAGCATCTTGTAAGTATGTTGACGTCATGTAGATTGGGGGCATGATGGAGCGGTTTTCTGCATCCGGTTCATAGCCGGCATGAATGGCTTTGGTGGCGAATTTCATATTTTTTTTTATCCTAATTTGTAACAGTAGCTTTGTCTAAGAGATTATTTATGTCAAGTGCTGAGCAAGGACAGCAAGCAAGGACAGCAAGGACGGCAAGGACAGCAAGGACGACAAGGACAGCAAGGACGACAAGGACAGCAACACCATAAAATGTTATTGGAGATACTCTCTAATTGTCCTTGTCTTGTCGTCCTTGCTGTCCTTGTCGTCCTTGCTGACGTCCTTGCAATAAACTAATGGTTATGCTATTATGGCCACATAAAACGACAAGCATAACATAAAGGCTAAATATTAATGCAAGTTCATCAACAACATTATCCAGAATGGATAAGGATAAATACCCGTTATAATCGTCAACCTGACTGGGAAAAACTTCCTGCAGAGATAATAAGACTCATTTTTAGTCATTTAAGTTCAAAAAATAGAGAAAATTATAATTTAAGAGAAATCTGCACATCTTGGAGAGATAACTTAAATGTTATCGATGTGAGGAGTGTAAAGGAATTATTTAACTTCGGTGGTGAAAATGATTGCAATTCAAATATACTTGTAGAGACTTTCTTCTCTTATTGCATAAGTTCTAGGGACGCCAGGAAAGCTTATCGAAATTTTCGTATTGTTGTTAATTTAATTGGTGGATGGGAAAAGTTCCGTAGTCTTCCGGAAATCCAAATTAATTTAAACAAAAATGATATTTTTGATACTCTGCAAAAAATGAAAATATCTGAATTGATTCAAAGCATAATTAGGGTTAAGATGCCAGATAATCGACCAGGAATTATATTTAAGCATTTTAATGCTGTTAGTAAAGATGTTCAAATTGGTGTATTGACCATATATTCAAATTCAAATATTTCCGATTGGTATTTAGCTTTTAATGATCAAAGGGGCATACCAATACCTCCTATGGATTTAGAAAAATTAAGTGATAAGGTTTGTGATGTCGAAAATCCTATACCAATTTTAAGAGATATTTTTGTTAAGGGTCACATTAAATAATGTGACAAGTCAGTGTTTTTAACAAGCATGACTTTAGAGTCGGTTTTTGCTTGAATACTTGCAGATCGATGTCCTTTTTCAAATAAGGCCATTTGTCCAAAAGACATTCCAGGTTTAAGCGTATTTAAAAGATAGGTGATATTTGTAATTTTATCTGTGTGATAGGCTGCGACAGTTCCGGAAATAAGAATATATACATATTCTGCATTTTCATCTTCATGAAAAATAAATTCATTTTTTGCATATTCTTTGTATTCAGAAAGATGAATAATTTCGTATATATCAGCAGAGGATAGGTGATAAAAGTAAGGGCTCGATTTAAAAGCACTTTCTATTGAAATTTGTTCTTCTGACTTATTTTCTTTATCATTTAATTCATATCCAATAGAAATTATCAATGGATTTTGTGAGGGGAGAAAATAATTTAATAAAAATTTAATTTTTTCTTCAGAAAATTCAGCAATCTCCTTGTCGATAGGACTTTTCCCTAGTGAGGCATTGTATAGATCTTCAATGACCAGATCTCGGGCTTTCAAAATATAATTTTTTACCATTAACATGGACAGTGGATTTGTAAAGGGAGAGACCGGATACGACTTTAAAGCAAAAATCCAATATTCACGATCATTTTCTCCATATTTAGGGGGCCTGGAACCCGATGAAATTGAAAGTAATGGGGGAGATTCCCAACCCTGAATTTTTAAATCTGAAGTCCTCAATTGAACTAATTTATTATCGATGAGCTTCTGAAGAATATTAAAAACATACAATGCTTCTTGATATTCTTCATTGTTAAATTCATGTATAAATTGAGCTTTGGCATCAACATGGCTTGGATAGACTCGAAAAAGTGTAGGATATCCATGATTGTTGTGATTGATGCAGACTAGATTTTTGTTTTTTTCTAGGATCAATTGTAATGTTTTTTTTGAATATAGAATATTAGCTAATAAAACTTGGAATCCTTTTATTCCTAAGCTTTTAATGCTTGCCCAAGCGGCCATGGCTCCCGCCCCTGAACGAGATGTTTCTAAACTAAATAGAAAAGGGTTAAAATCTGTTTGAGTAGATATATAGGACGGTTTTTCTTTTCCTAAAAATGTTGTCAATTGATTTTTATCTTTAACTATAAATAGGCTGCTTATAGCTGGAGTAAAACCTGATTTATGAAAATCAAATCCTGCAGCATCGGCGACCTCTATAGGTTGGATTTTTTTTAAATTATGATAGATAAAGTCGAGGATGTCTGTAGGAATTCCCATAGGATTCGTTCCAAAATCATATTGAGAAAATGTCAACCAAATCCAACCAATCACTGAATCGGCATAAAGCCAAGGGGACGGGGCTCCGTTGCTATTTTCATATTGATCGAGCAACTGACGCATTTCTAGAATGGGATCGAAGGCATTGAAATCTGTAGTTCCCATGGTGGCGATAACCAGAGCAATTGGACGATTTTCAGATTTGCATTTTTTAAGCACTTGTTCAAAATGTCTTAAGGAGAGTGAAGCTTGATCATCTATATCAATTTCTATCAATTGATTGGTTCCAAGGCCAATCCAATTGGCACAAGTTTTAATCGAATAGTGAGCTACTTTTGAGGCCAGTATAACGCTTCGTTGATCGATCCCCTCCGATCGACTCTTATTTCCGCAAATTCTTGTTAAAGCCAGTTTCATTGCATAGAGGCAACATCCAGTGCCTCCGAAAGTAAAGACTCCTCCAGCCGCTGCTGGGTTCCATTTCATGAGTGAGGCAAGCATCGCAATTGTTTCGAGCTCTGCGCGCGCTGTGTTTGTGGCGTATTCTCCGGCAGCATAATTGGGTGAGACGATGTTGGTGAGAAGTCCAGCGATAAGTGAGGCTGAAGTCACCGAAGGGTTGACGTTATTCATTGCGCAGGGATGGGTCCAAATAGGCATTCCTTGCAGCAGTGTAAGGAGTTGATCTACAACTTCAGTAAGAGTTTGTCCTTCTTCAGGGAATTTAACTTCGTTGCAATTTGAATAGTCTATTTTTCGTTCAGGTCCTAAAAAAAATCTCCAATATTCGGAATTTTCAAAAACACTTTTTGGTCTTAATTGATTAAAATGGTGTAATGCATCGTAGACTTCTTTTTCAAATCGTTCATTTTCTTTTTCTTTATTCCAAGGAAAGGGGAATTTATTTTTTAATTTATTCCAATAATTTATGAAGTTTTTTTGCGGATTCATTGTTTTCCTGGTATCAGACCACATGACCCCTATACGTAGGCGGAGGATTTCAAATGAGACCAAGATGCAGTGATTAGCGACGAGGTATTAGCCTAAGCTATTGCCGAGGAGCTAAGCGCTGCAGATTGGTCTCATTTGAAATCCTTACGCCACGTATAGGGGTCATGTGGTCTGGGTATATAACTTTTCTTCATAGCTAATTTGAATTTTTATGTAAATAAAAGTTGTCTTTGTCGTCTCCTAAATAACAAATTTTTAAAGATTTACCCAACTGAAAGAAGTGTTGTTTTTGTAGCCTTGTTCACTTCTTCGCTCAATTATTCCTCCTCTGTGTTCTCTGTGATCTCTGTGGTAGATTTTTTTTTACCACAGAGATCACAGAGGAGGAATAATTGAGCGAAAGTTTCTCGTGTACAGGTGAACATAGCCGTTTTTGTAACCTCATTTCAGGCAAATGGATGATCACAACAAGGTCATAAACTCTGTTTCCGTTAGAATTTTTACCCCTAGAGCCTTAGCCTTCTCAAATTTTGAACCTGGATCTTCACCCACCAGTAAAAAGTCTGTCTTTTTGCTAACTGCTTCTGAAACCTTGCCACCTCTTGCTTTGATAAGATTTGCAGCTTCATTTCGTGTGAATTTAACAAGAGCTCCTGTCAGAACAAAATTTTTTCCGCTAAAAGCGTGTCCTTGAATTGCCAGAGCTTCATTCACAAAAGGTACCACACCATATTCTAAAAGACGCGCAATTTCTTCTCTGTGCGCTGGATCGGATAAATAGGAGACAATCGAGTTCGCAACTTTTTCTCCAATGCCTTCAATTTCGATGAGCTGTTCTTGAGTTAATTCAGAGAGTTTTGTAATGTTTTCTGTTTTGCGAGCTAGATCTTCAGCGGTCCCCTTGCCAACATGAGGAATCCCTAGGGCCATGATAAAACGATCAAGAGGGACATTCTTGGATTTTTCTAGGCTTGTAAGCAAATTCGCAATAGACTTTTCCTTAAAGCCCTCCAGTTGTGCAAGCTCGTTCGTCGTCAACCGATAGAAATCTGATGGTCTGGAAACAAATCCCTTTTCCATAAGCTTTTCGACAACTTTATCTCCTAAATTTTCAATATCCATGGATTCTTTACTAACAAAATGAACAAGACGTCGGAGTTGTTGTTCCTGGCATCCTTTAACATTGGGGCAGCGGATAGCAACTTCTCCGGCGACTTTAACGACAGGAGTTCCACAAACAGGACAGATCTCAGGCATGTGCCAAGGAGTACTATCAGCAGGTCGCTTCTCAACAATTACCTTGACAACTTTTGGGATGACATCGCCACCTTTTTCAATGTAAACGTAGTCACCGACTCGGATGTCTTTGCGTTCAATTTCTTCGTTATTATGAAGTGTTGCTTTGCTAATTGTGCTGCCGGCTACAAAGACAGGTTCTAGCTCAGCTACAGGAGTAAGTGCTCCGGATCTGCCTACATTGACGACGATCTCTTTAATACGTGTGATGGCTTGTTCAGCAGCAAATTTATAGGCGATTGCTGAACGAGGGTTTTTGGCAGTGTTTCCCAATTTTTTAGCTGCCCGTCGGTCATCTACTTTGATGACAATTCCATCAATATTGAAGGGGAGTTTTGGACGAGCCTTTCTAACTTTTTCAGCAAATTCCCAAATTTCATCCAGGTTGGAGCATTTTGCTAGAAGAGTTAATGTGGGAAGTCCCAGAGATTTGAGAATTGAATGAGATTCGAATTGTGAGTTGAATGAAATCGTCGATTCCTCAGCAATACCATAAAAAGCCACAGAAAGCTGACGCTTTGCGACTTCCATAGGATCTAAGAGCTTTAGGGCTCCTGCTGCAGCATTGCGGGGATTAGCCCAAAGCTGTTCTTCGGCTTGAGTTCGCGTCGCATTGAGTTTTTCAAAAATATCATGCGCCATGTAGACTTCCCCACGTACTTCTAGGAGTTCTGGAGGATTTGGACTTGAAAGTTGTAAAGGAAGTGTAGAAATTGTTTTTAAGTTATTAGTAACATCATCTCCTTTTTTCCCATCTCCACGAGTAAGGGCTCGCAGGAATTTACCGTTTTCGTAGCATACAGAAATGGCAATGCCGTCCATTTTTAATTCACATGAGTATGCAAGATCCTTCTGTTCTGTGACTTTTTCTACCCGTTTGATGAAATCTGCAATTTCTTCGAGACTGTAGGTATTAGCTAAAGACAGCATAGGAGTTTTATGCTCGATGGATTGAAATCCTGTCGTGAGAGGGTCTCCGATACGTTGTGTTGGTGAAGCTGCGTGAATCCATTCAGGATGATTTGCTTCAATGAGTTCTAGTTTTTTGTAGAGAGTATCGAACTCTTCATCTGTGATGATAGGATTGTGATCGATATAGTAGAGTTTGGAATGATACCAAATTTCGCGGCATAATTCGTTATATTCGTCATGTGTAATGGGCTGTGAGTTCATGTAGATCTCAATTTATTTTTAGATGAAGTATGTCGGGAAAATGTTATGATGTCAATAAGTGACTTTAGTAGCAATTGGTGCATGATCACTAACATTGGTTTTAATGTTGTTTAATGTAATATTTGGTACATCAATGTTAGTGATTTCTGTAGAAATACTTTTCTTGCTTTTGACACCAATCCAATCGATTCGAGTGTCTAAGATCTGATAGGGACTTGTACAGGTTGCATATAGGTGATTTCTATAGTCGATGCGGTAGCCGGCATTTTTCAGTAGACTTAATCGTGGATGTAATGCCGTGACATTACCATCCATCCCTATGATCATGATATCGGCGTCAAGGGCCTCAGCTTGTTCAATCAGAGTTTGTAATTCCTCATCCCCCTTAGCAGAATCCATCTTTCCGTTAGGCATAACTTCTTGCCGATAGGGATTTGAGCCACTAAGATGGCAAGAAGAAACGGCAATTGTTTTTTGAGTCTCTTGGTCTAATAAAAGCACACAATATCCTCGTCCAGCAATTTCTCCTAAAGATTGAATGAGTTGAAAACGTTTTTTATTCCATGCAATCCCATTAATAGAATGGCTTGTTTTGCTAAATTCGCTTTGATATTCTTCAGGAAAGTCGACGTCTTTTAAATAATCTGCCTCTTGAAAACAGATAATATCCATTTTTAATTCATTACGTAACATATTCTCGGCCATGATTTGGCGGACTTTTGTTATACGTGTGAGGATTGTACCTTGAGTGTGTCCAAGAATTTCCAGGAGATGTTTCATGACTGTTTGGAAGACTTTTGGATCGTAAATGATGACCGGTCTGACATTATGAGGGGAGATCATTGATTCAACTTTTTGATACCAAATCGCATTTGGACTGCCGGTTTTTTCTGGAGAGGCTGTAATCTCTTCCATGATCTGTTGATAATTTTTCTGTTCCCATTCTTCCTTTGCTAAATTTACTTCTTGAAGATCTTCAGAAAATAAAATTTTTAATGCCAGCTTCTGAATTTTTTGATTTAATTCTATAGTTTCCGCATCGTTCTCATACCGTTCATTCATCAATTCAGCCATTGTAGCAGCGCGTTGATAGTCATAGTGGCTTGTAAGGCCTCCTCCGTTGAATGAAGCAACAGTAAATTCTGTAGCGTTGAGTATCGGGAATACAAAAGCGCACAAAAAAACTATAAATTTATATAAGTTCATGCTAGACCTCACGTACCTTCTGTTAATTATTATTAAAAAATATCCTTAACCATTGTAAGCTTAGGGGTATTAAATGTCAATTTTAACAGATCACATTTTAACGGACAACGAACATGATAAAATCAAACAGATCCAACATCAGGTCGATACCTGGCTTGGAATCTTTTCAAAAGGATCTTTGCGAAGTTTTTGATGGTGAAGTCTATTTTGATTCTATCACGAAATGTGCTTATAGCGTCGATGCATCCATTTACGAAATTATGCCCTTAGGAGTTGTCATTCCAAAGGATAGAAATGAATTATTGATACTCTTAAAAGTTGCCAATCGTCATTCTATCCCTGTCACTGCACGTGGGGCCGGTACAGGTATTGCAGGCGGATGCATTGGCCCCAATTTGATTATCGATTTGTCTAAATATCTAAATGCCATCATAGAAATTAACTATGAAAAAGAATATATCATTTGTGAACCAGGAGTGGTCCAAGATCAGCTGAATGCACTCCTTTCACCCCAAGGATACCGCTTAGGACCAGATACTTCGACGGGAAATCGAGCTACCATTGGAGGTATGCTTGCAAATAATGCTGCCGGAGCACGTTCTTTGTTTTATGGCAAGATGGTCGATCATGTTGAAGAGGTTGTTCTTGCATTAAGCAATGGAGAGCTCATACGATTAAGAGAAGTCTCTGACGAACAATTACAGGAAAAAATCCATTTAAACGGAGCTGAAGGAAGAATCTATAAAGCAATAGATCAAATTCGAAACGAGTATGCCGAAGATATTCAAAATCATTTTCCAAAAATTCCCCGAAGAGTTTCAGGGTATAATCTCGATGAACTTAGTCAATATCCTTTAAATCTGTCTAAGTTGATCGCAGGTTCAGAAGGAACTCTTGGTATTGTTATAGAAGTCAAATTGAAGATATGCAAAAAGCCCAAAGTAACGGGTCTGTGCATCATTCATAGTACAGATATGCTGGAGCTGATGCGTCATATTCCTGCAATGTTGATCCATAAACCCCTTTCTTTAGAGATGATTGACGACAACATTTTAGCTGCAGGAAGGATACACCCTTCTACTCGAGGAAAATTAGAATGGCTTTTGGGAGAACCTGCAGCTGTGTTTGTTGCCGAATTTGAAGGGGACACCCTCGAGGTTGTTCAAGAAAAGCTATTCAATTTTGTAGAAGAAATGGGAAAGCTTAAAGTGGGATATGCGACTATTCAAGTGACGAATTTCGAAGAAATGGAAGCTGTTTGGGCAGTACGCAAGGCAGGGCTAGGTCTGCTTTTATCAAAACGTACCTACAGTCGAGCAATAGCTTTTATCGAAGATCTCTCTGTAGGTCCAAATGAACTTGCAGCCTTTATGGAATCCTTTCTGATTTGTCTTAAGGGCTTTGGAAAAGAAGCTGGTATTTATGGCCATGTCGGAGCAGGGTGCATCCATATTCGTCCCTACGTGGATTTGAGAGATCCTAACGAACAAGAAACCATGGAAAAATTGATGCTTGCGGTTGCGGAATTGCTTTTAGCGCATGGAGGATCTTTGAGTGGTGAGCATGGTGATGGGTATGTCCGATCATGGCTCAATAAAAAGATGTTTGGCGATAGGCTCTACCGGGCTTTTTGCGAATTAAAAGAAGCCTTTGACCCCGATCATTTGATGAATCCGGGCAAAATTGTGAATGCTCCTCCACTTCTACATGATTTACGTAGTTTTACAAAGGCAAATTTAAAGAAAATAGATAGTTTTTTAGATTTTAGCCCAGAAGGGGGATTCGAGCTAGCAGCAGACCTTTGTAATGGGAATGGGATGTGTCGTAAGGGTGAAGGTGTGATGTGCCCATCCTTTCAAGTGACACGGGATGAATATGATACGACCCGTGCAAGAGCTCAAGCTTTACGTGCTATTATTCACGGGACTTTACCAAGAGAAGCTTTTTCTGGACAAGAGCTCTATGATGTTCTCGATTTATGTTTACAGTGCAAAGGATGTAAAAGCGAATGTCCTTCACAAGTCGATATGGCAAAAATGAAATCGGAATTTTTATACCATTATCAAGCGGAGCGAGGATACTCTTTACGTACGCGCCTTTTTGGAGAAATAGGGAGGATCAATAGATGGGTTTCTCCATTTGCGCGGATTTTTAATGCCCTTAATGGAGGTGTCATTGCTAAAAAGCTATTAAGCTGGTTGTGTATTTCTTCAGAAAGAAAGCTTCCTCAAATAGCTCCGGAAAGGTTTTCGAGTTGGTGTGAGAGACAACCTTTTTCGGAGCAAAAAGCTCGTGTTGTGCTTTTCAATGATACCTACACAGAATTTAATCACCCTGAAATTGGGAAGGCAGCCTATTCTGTTTTGCGGTCTTTGGGATACGATGTCATTGTCCCTCCATGGAACTGTTGTGGAAGAACATTATATTCTAAAGGAATGCTTCCTCAAGCCAAAAAGAAGGCCGAGACACTGTTGTCCATTCTTTTTCCCTATGTTAGAGAGGGGATTCCTATCATTGGGTTAGAGCCCAGTTGTTTGTTTATGCTCAAGGATGATTTCCAAGGGTTAGTGAGTCATGACGAACGTTTAAAGGAGCTCCAATCTCGATGCTTTACATTTGATGACTTTCTTCACGGCCATCTTATAGATGGAAAGCTTCCGTTATCGTTTAATGCAGTGAACGTTGATTACTTAGTGCACGGACATTGTCATCAAAAATCCTCTGGAAGGATGACTTCATCAATAGAATTGTTGAATAGTATGCCTGGATCACATGCAAGTTTGATTGACTCTGGATGTTGTGGGATGGCTGGATCCTTTGGTTATGAAGCAGAGCATTATGCGATTTCGATGCAGATTGGTGCCTTAAAATTATTTCCGGCTATTTTGCAAGCCTCAAAAAAGGTTGTGGTGGTAGCTAATGGAGTTTCTTGCCGTCAGCAAATTGTGGATGGCACAGGACGCAAGGCATTCCATATTGCTGAAGTGATCGCTCAAGACTTGTTCCATTGATAAATATTTGGGGAAGATGAAGGGCTGATGGGTGTAAACCAGAAATTTCAATTGACAGCAAACCATTTCTTGACCTATCTTCGTGATTTCTTAATAACACCTTCGCAAAAAGACAAAATTATATGATTATTTTTTCTCGTTGGCTTTTGACAATTTTTATTTTATGCCTCTATTTACCAACTCTTTCAGCTGGTCAGTTACAATTTGTAGCTACTGAATCTGACCCTGATGCTTTCATTCAAAATAGCGTTAATGTCATTAACGGCGATTATTGTGAATCCGATACAGATTTAGTAATTACAGGTCCTGACGCTTTGGTTTTACAGCGCTTTTATAGTACAAAAGATGTGATTACTGGAGCTCAAACAGGTGGATGGAGAATATTTCCTCAAAGATTTCTTATCATAGGAAAGGATCTTTCTGGAAAAACATGCAGCGTGCGTGAAGATCGTTTTGAATGGACCGTTGCTTTTACAGGAGAACGCTCGGGTGGAATTTTTCCTTACAGCGGATGGAGAAATACGAATGGTTCAACTAAAGATCCACTCAAGATTGATGTCTTAAACAATGCTGTGGGCCTAGTTAATACTTACGCTCAAGAAATCAATGGACAGACTAATCATCAAAATAACTTCCTTCATTGCAAAGGCAATGCATGCGAATTGATCTTGGGAGACGGCACTAAACGAATTTATCAAAAAGTGAAACAGTCGCCCATGCTTATTCTCGGAGAGGAGCTAACACCTTTAATTGCTAACCAAATGATAGAGCCTGAATCCTTTCTTTTAAGCCAAGAAATTCTTCCAAGTGGCAACCAACTCTTTTATTCCTATGATACTGCTGGTCATCTTACTAGAATCGAAATGAAAAATAAAAGCTCAACAAAAATCTTTTCATGGATCCATTTTAGTTACGAGTTTCAGAAAAACAGTTGTCAAGTACACATCGAAGCAAGCGATGCTCGTGAGCTGAATTATCGTTTTGTTTTGGTAAATGATTTTTATAAGCTCATTCAGATCGAAGGCTCACATTGCCTTCCTACTACCTATGAGTATAATGAGGTTTTGGTTAAAAAAACTTTGCCTGAGGGGCGTTTTATCGAAATTGATTATCAGGATGGCAAAGTCAAATTTTTAAAAGGACCAAATGCACAGACAGGTAAATCAGAAATTGTTCATTCTTTTGCTTACGAAATTGGCTACACTGACGTCTTCAACGCATTAGGTATTAAGACAAGATATATCTATGACAAGCGTTCTCAGCTAATATCCCTTGAAAGATATGACAATCAAAATAAGATCTATCGCATCGAACGGAAATTTTGGGGGAATACAAGATTAAATGTTGGATTTTTATTAGCAAAAACAATTGTAGATGGTAATGGGCGTGTTCAATCCTATCGTTCTTTTCAATATGATAAGCTAGGTAATGTTATTGAAGAGAGGATTTATGGTAATCTAACTGGAAAACAAGAAGTTTCCTTACAAATCTCTCCAGAAGGGAATCTTTTAAATTCCGATGAAGAAGAATGTAACATTAAAAATTATGGTTTTTCAACAGATGGGTTAAATTTGCTGACGAAAATGGGAGATTGCAAAGGAAATCAAACACTGTATTACTATAAATCGGGGACCAACCTCCTTATTAAAAAGCTAATTTTTGAGAAAGGGAGTATTAAAAAAAGAACCTTCCAGTCCCATAATGAGGATGGAGTCTGTATTAAAATTATTGAAGATGATGGATCAAAAGAAGAGGAATCTTTATTCTATGACGGGCTTATTAAGGAAAGGCATATTAAAGAAATCAAACCCAAAGAAAATCTCCCAGGAGTAGGTCTGCCAGAAATTATTGAAGAAAAGGCTTTCGATTTTATTAGGAAACAAGAAGTTCTGATTAATAAATTGGTCAATGTATACGATAATCAATCTAATCTTTTATCTTGCAGCACTTATGATGCTGATGGTCAATATGCGTTTACAGAAAAAAAAACATATAACTCTATTGGACAAGTAATCTCACAAGTTGATGCTGTTGGTAGAGAGAGTAATTTCAGCTACGATGAAATTGGCAATCGAATTTTTGCTTCAATTTCTCAAGATGGAAGATGTAATACTACTACTTTCAATTTTCACAATCAACCTATTGAAATCATTGAGGTAAATGCTGAGGGCCAATTTACAATTAGTAATGATTATGATTCTTTTGGAAGAAAAATCTCTTCAACAGATCGCTATGGAAATTCTACGGGTTATGAATACGATGAGTTCAATAGATTGATAAAAGTTATTCACTCGGAAGTGTTAGATGAAAATAATCAAATTGTTCATCCTACTTTTAGCTATACTTATGATATCTTTGGAAATGTTTTGACAACAGAAGATCCCAAAGGGGATATTATTACAAAATCCTATAATTTACGAGGAAATCCTACTAGAATAAATTATCCAGATGGATCTTTTGAACTATTTAAATATGACACGGAAGGCAGTTTACACCGTTCCATAACTCGCGAGCAAATCATTACTGTTTATGAATATGATTATTTAGGAAGATCTATTTATGAAGAACTCTCTACTGTGGATGAAAAGAACGTTTCCTCCTATTTAGCGAAAAGATCACGTTATTATAATGGCTTCCGATGCACTTATGAAAAAGAAGATGAGCATGTCAAGCTCTATACTTTTGATCTGGCCGGAAGATTGGCTTCTCTTGCTGAATATACAAATGGGCCATATGATCCAGAATCTCGACGAACAGAAATCTTTTATGATCGTTTTGGCCGTTTACACCAAAAAAAAGTTTTCTTTGATAGCGGATCGCAGGAATATGCTCTAGAATGTTTTGAATACGACTTAGCTGGAAATGTGATCGAAAAACGAATTGAAGATGCTCAAGGGATTGTTTTATTAAAAAAATGTTTTTCTTATAATTCTCAGAATCTTTGTATGGAAGAGTATAGTCTTCAAAATGGCGTTAAAACCTCATTGCTTAAAACTTTTTATAATTCTGAGGGGGAACCTATTGGTTATTTGGATGGTTCTGAACAAGAAACAAAGATTATCATCGATAATTCTTTTCAAAACAGTTTGGGGCAAACGGTTCTGAAGAAGACCCTTGTGAATCCAATTGGCGTCCAAACAGAAGTTGAATTTGACGCTCTGAGTCGAGTGTATTCCATTATTAAAAAAGATCCTTTTGGTGTTCTTCTTTCATCTCAAAAGATACTTTATGACTCACTTGGTAATAAAAGTTGTGAAATACACGATCAGATTGTGGAAGGAAAAATTCTTGGATCTCAAAAGACGCAATGGAATTATGGACCAATGGGGCGTGTAGAAGAAGAGGTGGAGGCGGCAGATTCCTCACTAGAAAAAAGAATTAAATATAACTATAATTCTATAGGGAAAATGACTAGCAAAGTCGTTTCTGGTACGACAACGCCTATTAATTACACCTATTCCAGAACAGGAAAACTTCAAAAAATTGAGGCACTAGATTGTAAAAAAGAATTACAAATTTCAAATACATATTATTACGACTATAAGGGAAACATCCTATCAGCATGCACTCTTAATGGAACATCAGTTCAGAGAAACTATAATATCTATGATCAAGTTACCAAAGAAACTATTCAAGATAGAGAAGGAATGTATACCCTACGATATGCTTATGACAAAAAAGGGCGGTTAAAAGAAGTTATTTTACCAGATAATTCTAAAATTGTTTATTCATATGATGCTGTCTTTGGTCGCGAAGTCAAACGCATTTCTTCGAAAGGAGAAGTTCTCTATACGCATACTTATGATCATTATGACAATCAAGGTAGATTACAAAATGAAACCTGTATTGGTTATACAGGCTCTAAAGAACACACTTATGATTTGAATGGCCGGAAAATTTTGAGCAAAAATAATTATTTTAGTGAAGAATATGTTCGGGATTCATTAGGACGCTTGTTAGAGATTAAAGGAGAAAAACATGAAGAATTTACTTATAACTTTCTTTCTCAGCTCATCTCAGAAAAGAAAGGCAACACAAATAGCCATTTTTATGATTCTTTAGACAATCGAATTAAATCCGGTAATGATGAACTTTTTTATAACACTCTTAATCAACTGACTTCATCTTCAAATGTCGAATTTTCGTATGATCCTTATGGAAATCTTTTAAGAAAAGTTTTAAATGGTGAAGAAATGCGATTTGAAAGCGATGTTCTGTCTCAACTCATTTCCATAGAAAAAGCTGATAAAACAACTCTTACTTTTTCTTATGACGCATTTGGGAGAGTATTAGTTGAAAAACAAATTGATATCAAAGAAAAAAATAAGAAAATTCTTTCGACATTTCGGTATTTCTACATAGGTTATCAGGAAATTGGTACGTTAACTGAAAAGGGAAATATTGAAACACTCAAAGTTCCAGGTTTGGATGGAGATGAGCTGGCTATGACAAGTATTGCCTTTGAAATCAAAGGTGAAACTTTTTTACCTCTTCATGACATTGTGGGAAACGTTGTCAGTATAATTGAACCGCAAAGTTGCCAACTTGTTGAAAGTTATCAGTATACTGCTTTTGGAGAAGAGCTTATAATCAACCCTTATGGTGAGGTAGAAAAATTTTCCTTAATAAGTAATCCTTGGAGATTTTCTGAGAAGCGAATCAATCAGAAATCAGGTCTTATTTTATTTGGATTGCGTTTCTATGATCCAATTATTGGAAGATGGATTAGTCAGGATCCAGCAGGTTTTATCGATGGACCTAATTCCTATGCTTTTCTACACAACAATCCTTTAAATCATGTGGATCGTTTCGGTCTTGCAACTGAGAGTTTTCAAGGTAAATTTATAGGATATTTCTTTGGTGAAGTAGAGTCGCATTGTTACTGTGAACGGCATCGAACATGCAAGCGTGGTGGCGATATTGGAAAAACAGCGAGTTCGACTCTCCCCAGAGTTCGACAAGATTATTATTACGAAAAATTTTATAAGGATTATCGTAGTGAAAACTTATTTATCAAAGATTGCTATGATGATTCAATTTCCTTTGACCTTAGTGAAAATGGTGTACCTAACTTATCAAATAATTTAGGTATAGGCTTTATCAATGGAACTTTGAATAATTCTAAAAATTTTAAAGAAAGTGCAAATTATATTTCTAGATTAGCTGGTGGATACAACGTTCATGGAGTTTATAATGCTACACATGGGGAGGTTGATCTTTTAGAATGCTTTATGGGCCTTAACTATATTGCCACAGAACCTGTTAGACAGCTCCATAAAATGTGGAATAGTTTTTTTGAGAAAAGTTCTGCAAATGTTAAATTTTTGATGATCTGCCATAGTCAAGGTGCTATTCATACACGAAATGCTCTTCTAGATTATTCTCCAGAATTACGTCAACGGATCTTGGTAGTTGTTATTGCTCCGGGGGGGTATATCTATAAAGAAACATGTGCTAAAGTCATTCATTATCGTACAGAATGGTGGAGAGATTTGGTGCCTAGGTTAGATTGGAGAGGTGCTAGTCGGGAAAAAGATACAATTGTCAATCTTAGTTCCCATTCAGATGCAATAGCATGGGATCATGAATTTATGAGTCCTTCTTATCAAGAAATTCTCTTACATCATATAGAAAAGTATATTGAATCTCAAGGTACAATTTTATGAAATCAATGTTTTTAGCTTTAATCGTAGTTTTATTAATTATCACAGGTTTTAATTTGATAATTAGAAGGTATGAATATCCCCTATCTAAAGGGGAAGAGCTTGTAAATATTTTATTAGCAAAGGGTGCAATGACTATTAAAAATAAATATAATATGAAACCCTGTGGGTCGGGAGTCGCTATGCCAGGAGGACCTATACAGGAAGTTACTTTATGTTTTGAAACAAAACATACCTATACTAAAGAGCAGTTGAGGGATTTGTTAATAAAATTTTCCGGAGAGTTTTTACGCCTAGTGATCGAAAACAAAGAGATTCAAGAATTCCTCAAAGAAAAACCCTTTATTATAAAAAACATTGAAATTATAATTTATAATCATGATGAAAATGGTTTCAGTTTGAAAGATCCCCAAATTTCAGTAGCGAATATTTCTCAAGGTAGGTTGTATTACAAAACTGTCGATCCAGAAGATAGTTTTAAATATAAAAATAAATATCAAGAAAGTTACGAGGAAGCTTTAAAAATTCTTTCAGTTCCTTGATTTAAAAACAAAATGCTTTTGCATCGGATCATGGATTTATGAATCCTTCTTATAGAATTCTAGTTACTTAGATAGCTTTTAGGTGTTCTAATCCTTTATCGATTAGAGTATCCAAAGTTTTGCTGATCGATTTGTGCATTCGTTGTGCTGTTTTAGCAATTAGAAAATGTCGTTCACTATCTGTTCGATATAAGATTTTTCCTTTAAAGTGCTCTCGATCAACTGGTTCAGGAACAGATTCACCTTTCTCTTGATAAACCTCTATTGCGCAAGCAATAAGCTTCTTTATTTCATTCATACCTTCGTCTAAACTCTCTGAGTCTGTACAGATACCAGGCAATTCATTTACACGAATAATGTAATAATTCGAACCTTCATGGGTTTCTGTTTCAATGGTGTAAGTCCAAGGAAGATTTAAGTAATAGCTTAAATCTTTATTATCCTTCGTTTTTTTCATCTTGCTCATAAGTTTTTCGAATTTACTCATACTTTTATGATAGCGAAATCGATATCGAATTGTCAAACTCTTTAATTTTTCTTAGAATTCTTAGCCATCTTGTCTTTAATTTCACGCCACTTGGTCACAATCTGTGCCGCCATCGGAGCTCCCTCTTTACCAAAACCTCCGTACCGAAGGTAGACGATGACGACAACTTCCGGAAAACCAAATTTATCTTTTGCCATAAACAACCCATCTTCATTTTGATTATAGGCAATACCTCCAAACCATACATGATTATACATCTTAACACCCTCTTTAAGGTCTATGTCCATTCGCTCGATCGATTCGGCTGTACTTGTTTTGCCCAATAACTGATCTTTTAAATCGATATAATCGCTGATTGCTTCAGGATAGGGGCGATAAAGTCGAGATAATGCCGCAAGACTTTCAAGCTGAGAACGCAAGACTACTTTATGCATTCCATCGAGCAAGATGTTACGGACTTCCGGAGGCATAGGGATAGAGCGCATTTGAATAGTTGGCGTCTTGGATAAGCTCGATGTCCCATTCATAATTGCTTTTATCAGTTTAGGTTGTAAGACTTTGCCTCCATTGGCGATAGCACCCAACGCGACACTTGTTTGTAAAGGCGTGACCACAAGAGAATGTTGACCGATAGCCATGGCATAGAGGCCTGTACGGTTAGTTTCAAGATCTGTGGGGACTTTTCCGGCAATTTCCCCAGGTAAATCAATTCCGGTGCGTTCTCCATAGCCAAAGAGGCGTGCCGCTTCAGCTAGATCATTGGGGGAATTTAAAACATCACCCGCAAGCAGGGCAAAATAAGGATTACTGGAAGTTTCGATAGCTTCTAGAATCCCCATTCTTCCTAAGTGGGAACCCACGCTCCGAGGAATCCTTCCTCCTTTATAAAAACGAGGAATCGGTTTACCGTCGACGCTGTAGCCCACGTAGGTTTCTTTGCCAATATTAAATGTCGTATCGGTGATTTCAAGTGGATTCAATTTAGACCGAGAAATATTTTCGCTTAAATTCTTGTATCTCTGCATCAAAGCTTCATAGGCGGTAATTAATTTAAAAATTGAGCCTTGTGAAGTGGATTGGCGATAGGCTTGTGAGCGACCATACCCGTAACCATAACGAGGATAGAAGGCCATCGCTAAATCTTTTTCAGTCTGAGTCGATCCGGATTTTCTTAACTGAGGATATTTTCCGTTTAAAGGCCTTGTCAAGTTTTGGAAAGATCGAAATGTTTGCAAATAGGGGATGCAATCTATGGCTGGAAGAGTTTTAAGGAAGTCTCTAAGTTGTAAATAGGAAGCGTACCAATCTGATTCTTTATGAGCCCCAAGGCTCATTTCGTCGTGCCAACTTTTAAAATATTGAAGGTATGAGTTTAGCTTTTCATTTTCTTCTAGAGGGTGTTCGGAAGAAATTTTGCCGCATAAAAACATCTCGAGAAATTGCCATTTATTTTGCTCCCAGAATGCAGCTAAAAGTGCTTGTTCTTTTGCATCCAGCAGATCAATATATGGTTTTGCATAACGCTTCTGAGCTTTTTCTTCGGCTCGCTTTTCGAATAAAAAGATTTTTTCATTCTGTTGCCGCCAAGGGATGAAATGAATGTCATGATAAAGGTCTTTTGTCATCAAATGCACGGCTTCATTAAGCTTTCCAAAGTCAGCAGAAAAATTGCGATGAGTTCCTAATTTTTGCTGTCCTATGGGTCCACAACATAAAGAAGAGGGAAAACGATTTTCATCGATGACAAGCCTGCAAAGGTCGATGCATAGGTTTTTATCTTCTTGGGAAAGAGCTTCCAGGGGAATTCGACCTGTAGAGATTAGGTCAATGGCTTGGCTAATTTTTAAATCATTTAATAAAGATATAAGTGGACTATTTGTAGTAAGAATAATTTGTAAAAAATTTTCCCAAGTAAGAACTTTTGATTCTTCTGAAATGCAACGATTTCGCAGATCATAAATCTCTCTTTTTAGAGGAGCTTTTTGATCCCAAATTTCAGCAAGATGAGATTCGCTTTCAAGCCAACGTATTAGGTTTGAGCGTTTTTTTTGACTGATTTCAGAATTGCCTGTTAAGATAAAATCATTAGGATCATAGCGTGGATGAGAAGCTAGGGCTAAGATTTCTCCTGTATGGGGTTCAAGGACAATGACAGCGCCACCTTTAATCCAAGGCTTTTTAGTTGCCATCGTTCGTTTACGAGATGCGTCCAAATGGGTCATACGGGTATCCCGTAAGGATTCATTTTGAATGAGAAGCTTTTCGGCGTATTCTTGGAGTTCTGCAGAAATGGTAAGGAAGAGACGTTTTCCAGAAAGCGGGGAGTAAGTACCGGGAAGCTCTTGAAGAAGATTGCCCCGTGCATCTGAACGGTAGTTCTTTTTGCCGCTAAGTCCCCGAAGATCTCTTTCAAAGCGACCTTCAATTCCAGCTTTGCCTACTCGATCACTGAGAGTGTACCTTTTTGCTTTCAGTTCTTTTAGACGCGTGCGTATCTGTTGTTCATCTCGAAATCCATCTGGAAGAGGAAGATCTTCATCGATTTCAATTGCAGTAAGATAGGTCTTTAACGCACCGATTTCTTCCATGATTTTTTCATATTCGGAATGATTGATGGCTCCAAGATAGCCGATGATATCTCCCGCTACTTTGCCTAAGGGATAATGACGGCGAGGCACTTTTTCTGTGCAAATTCCAGGCCACTCTTTTTCTAGAGCCCGCAAAGAGTAGTATTCTTTTTCGCTGATGTCTTCCTTGATCACTAGGGGAATTTGATTGTAAAGGGCTCCTTTGGAATGAATAAGGTCTTCAATACGTTCAGCATCAAGGTTTAACTTATCGGCCAATAATTTAGCAAGCTTGGTAATGTATTCTCTTCTAGGATATGTTTTTATTTTTTTGCCATCTTTTTGCGTTTCCCAACGCAGAGAGGAGATTTGCCTCAGTGGAGAATAAAGGAAGGATGCATTGTATTGCATTTGATTAATGGCAAGGGGGATGTTATAACGATCGCGAATAGTACCCCGTTTGGCTGCTTCGATAATTGTCCGACGTTGAGGTTTTAAGGCATTTTGCTGGATTTCTTCATGCTGGATGATGGTTAGATGCCAAATGCGCAGGATGATGAGTAAGAAGGCTAATAAAATAAGATTGAGAATTCTATTTGTTTTTGCCGGAATATCTTGTTCTGGTTTTTTGCGTCGTTTTTGGTTCATGTTTACGATTTTGGGCTCCTAAATAACAAAATCGACTAATGCTGAATATTAAGAAAAATTAAACGCAAAGGCACGAAGGCGCAAAGAGATCTTACGCGAAGAATCTTCAATTTAAAGAAAGATATTTTACTTTACATGTAAGATCTCTTTGTGCCCTTTGCGCCTTCGTGTCTTTTGCGTTTAATTTTTACTATACATTGTACTCTAATAGCGCAGCATCTTTCAATAGGGGCGTCACAGCTAAAAAACGAGAGTTTTGTTTAACTTTCTTTCTAAAACTTTCAATGGATTTGTGGAATTATCCTGAATAGCTTCTAGTGGCAAATGAAATGTTTGTTCTAAAACATGTTGACCTTCTAGGGCAGCGTGGGAGACGAGATCCGTGTAGACACCCCAAGTACTTCCCGGGGGAAACTTGACCACGCATTGAGGGACTGTTTTTTGATAGTGGTTATCGCCTTTCATCGTATCGTGAATTTTAAGCATGTAATGGTCGTAAGGAGTTCTATAATCTTTTGTGATCCTTAATAATTTATAGAGTGATGCCATTCCCCAAATCGGTGCACGGACTCGTGGAAATCATTTTTTCAACCACGTCTTCAAAGGGTTCACCTAGGCGCCAAACGCGAGGTTTTCCTTCATGATTGATATTGGTAAAAATACGTAAAATGCGTTGTCCTCTAGTAGGACTTGAAGGAAAGGAATCGACATGAAGCCGAGAGTCATCTTTTCGATAAGAGCTCTTTCTTCCATTGATTTCAACTGGTCGGAAACTTGTTTTGGCCTGGTCTAAATAAGGGGTATAGCTTGGAATCAGATTTTCTAAAAATTGACGAGTTGTGATGGCGTAACGTTTGATCATTGCTTTCAATTCGTCGGAATCATTTTCTGGGCATAAGGTTCCAGCTAGTCGATCTTTGCGTAAATCATAGCTGACATTTTTGGATTTTGGATCGGAAATATAGGGAGAGAGAAAACGATGCTCACTTTCATTGAGAGTGAAGGATAAAGAAGGAAAGTAAAGGACTTTGCCATTTTCTAAGCATTGTATCGCATGCTTTTGTATATTTTCGTGAATTGGCTGATCCCATGCATTGAGGTCAATTTGTTCTAAAGGCATAGCATAATCCTTTGATTTAATCTTTCATTCTAATACACTTTTTAGAGGCTAAAGAGATCACAAAGCTTTTTAAATCCATAAACCCTTCATCTGCAATCGATGAGCAAAAGTTACCACATTTCGGTAATTTATGCAATTACATTGCAATATCAAAAAGCCCAGCATTGGAATTGGAAGAGGTAGGATTTGAACCCACGGTACCATTGCTGGTACTTCTGTTTTCGAAACAGACGCATTCGGCCACTCTGCCACTCTTCCGGAAAAAATCTAGCTTGCAGTAAAAAGGGATAAAATGAAAGAAAAAAATCAACTTAGTTGGTCTCCGCACAAGCCTTTCATTTTGAATGTACAGCACAACTCAATTTTTCAACCTCTATTCCCTTGCTAAAAAAGGACAATATTGCTACAATGAAAGCAGTAAGCAAGATAAATCCACATGATGTTAGTGGATAATTAACTTGATCTCATCTATGTTAGGCGAGGTCGACAACTAGGAAAATTCGATGACTTTAGTGAAAGTTCGTATTGGCGATTCAATAGACAAAGCTCTTCGTGCTTTGAAAAAACGCTTGGATAAAGAAGGTGTAATGAAATCTGTGAAGGCTCATCGCTTTTACGTAAAACCTTCTGTTAAAAAGCGTGCAAAAGCTAAAGCCGCTTTGAAATATAAGCGCGTACGCTAAATTTTTTCTTCCTTTTCAACTTTTTGGAAAGGGTGTAATATGTATATGTTGAGGTTTTTTACAGGCTATAGTTTTCAACGTAAATGTTTGCCTTTGAATAGGCGACATTTACTTCAAAAACTTTTATCTTGAAAAAAACTCAATATGCCCCTTAGGGGCTGTGCTATAATAACTTTATTGCATAGCTCCTTAATATCCTAACTGCATAACCCCCCTTTATGAAACCATGTCTGATTATTATGAAGTTTTAGAATTAGCGCGTAGTGCCACGCAAGATGAAATTAAAAAGGCCTATCGTAAACAAGCTGTTAAGTATCATCCTGACAAAAATCCAGGAGACTCCGACGCGGAAAAGAAATTTAAAGAAATCTCAGAGGCGTATGAAGTTTTAAGTGATGAGAAAAAACGGCAAATATACGATCGTTATGGAAAGTCTGCTCTTGGTGGGGCTGCAGGTCCTGGCGCTGGCGGTGGTCGAGGTTTTGAATCAATGGATGAGGCTCTACGTACCTTTATGAACGCTTTTGGGGGTATGGGGGGAGAAAATGTCTTTGAGAGTTTTTTTGGCGGCGATATGGGAGGCGGTGGTGGTGGCCGTTCCATGCGGCAAGGGGCTAGTAAGCGTGTAAATCTTACTTTATCCTTTGAAGATGCTGCTCGAGGAGTCGACAAGGAAATTGTAGTTTCAACTTTAGTGTCCTGCGCGACGTGTCATGGTGTCGGAACTGAAGATCCTAAAAATGTAAAAAAATGTGCTCGTTGCGGTGGTGCAGGTCAGGTTTATGAGCAGCGTGGATTTTTTGCTATGTCTTCAGTGTGCTCCCAGTGCCGCGGAGAAGGGAAAATTATTGCTAATCCATGTAAAACATGTCACGGGGAAGGTGTTGTCAAAGACAAACAGCATGTTAAAGTCCACATTCCAGCAGGAGTCGACACTGGTATGCGCTTAAAAATGAGCGGATATGGAGATGCTGGCCAAGGAGGGGGACCTCCAGGAGATCTTTTTGTTTTTATTACGGTTGAGCCACACGAAGTTTTTGAGCGTGAAGGGAATGATATTATTCTCGATTTGCCGATTAGTTTTAGTGAGGCAGCCTTAGGCTGCAAAAAAGAAGTTCCTGCTCTTGGATCACATGTTTGTAGAATTTCCATTCCAGAGGGAACTCAAACAGGTAAAATTTTCCGCGTTAAAGGACAAGGTTTCACTTCTGTGCAAGGTCAAGGTAAGGGTGATCTTCTTGTTCGAGTGACTGTTGAAACGCCATCGCACCTAAGCGACAAGCAAAAGAGTCTTTTTGAGGAATTGGGATCTCTTGAAAATTCTGCCAATATGCCTAAGAGAAAGGGATTTTTGGATAAAATTAAAGATCTCTTCTCGTAGAAAGAAAGCCCCTTGCCATTGGTGCCTGACCTGATATTCTGACATTTGCCTACAATGATAACGTAACCTCCAGGGAGGGCAAATGTCAGAATATCAGGTCAGGCACCAATGGCAAGGCGCGAACTTGTTATTTAGGAGACACGAAGGCACAAAGAGATCTTACATGTAAGATCTCTTTGTGCCTTCGTGCGTTTGTGTTTAATCTTTCCTATACTAAATTAAGTGTCGATACTGTTAGGAATAGCCTTTCCTTGAGCTTCGTCAGGTTCTGGAGATTTTTCGGAGAGATCAGAGTCTGATTCAGGATCATCTAGCTCACTTTTAAAATCTCTTTTACCTAATCGTTCAAACTGTTTCAACTTCTCTTTTAATTCGTCGATTTCTTTATCTCTTTTTTTGATCTCAAAGTTTGCATGATTTAATTCTATTGTCGTAGCTGTGTTATTGGCGTGTAGTTCATTTTTTGAGGTTTCGAGCTGGGAGAGAGTTTTCTTGAGTTCTTCGATTTCTTTTTCTTGAGAACTTGATTGGCCTACTAATCCAGCTTGAGAAGTTTCGACTGCTAGCATCTTCTCTTTGAGATCAGTGTACTCATTAAATAATTGAGATCGGTTTTCTTCTGTTTCTTTCAATGAATCTTTAAGATCAGAAATAGTTTTATTCAGGGATACGATCGTCTGTTCATTCTCTTCTATTTTTGAATTTAATTCTTTTGTTGAGATCTCCATTTTATTTATAAGTGCCTTAAGATTTGTGACATCTTCTAATGTTTGGGATGAAAAGGCGGTTTGTAATTTTTTGTTTGCTTCCTCAAGCTTTCTTTCAAGTTCACGGATTTCTCCAGTTTTGTCATCGATTTTCTTTTGTAAAGTGACACTAACATCTTTGGTAACTTCGTGGCGATGTTTTGCGTACAAAACTTGAGTTGCCAGATCTTTTGGATCTAGAATGTGAGCAATTAATCTTTGAATTTCAACGTCTTTAGTTAAACTTGTCGCTCTATCTTTAACTTTTTTTATTTCTTCGGGTGCGGTTTTAAGGTATCCAATAAATATTTGAAATTGACGCCATATCTTTCCTAGTAAGGAAGAAGGTTTTGTTTCTATGATCACAAGATGGCCTCGTTTAACGGCTAATTCGCATTCAATTTGCTTTTTATCAGCTTCCATTTTTTCGTATCGTTGGATTGTATATAAATTACTTGCCGCATAATTGAAATCTGAAATTAATGTATTGCTCATGTCAAAACCTTTGTTTAGTTAGGTGGGTATATCAGGTGTGGTTCAAGCTTGAAGCCACATTGATATATCTTAAAGCGAATGTTAATCAATTTTAGATTTTTAGTAAAGAGGATTAACCAGGCAGCAAAGGCAGGCGCTAAAAATAAATAACCTTGCCCACTTTATCCTGGGGAGCTATGCACATTTCCAATTCTATTCCTTTTCGGCTCAATTGTTCTTGGACAACTCCTAGAGCTTTTTCAGGAGAGTTGCATTCGCTTGAAAGATGTGCAAGATGGACATGTCTTAATTTAGAATGAAAAACTTCACAGAGCAGTTGACCGCAAGCTTCATTCGAGAGGTGCCCCGTTCGGCTAAGAACACGTTGTTTGTAAACCGCTGGGCGCGCAGAGGCATGTACCATCGATGGCTCATGGTTAGCTTCTAGATATAGATAGTCGCAGCCACTTAACTGATTCTGAACTAATGTCGTCGCAAATCCTAAGTCAGCACAAAATCCAAGTTTTAAAGAATCGATTTTAATCGTGAAGGCTACTGGATCTAAAGTATCATGTTGAATACTAAAAGGATGAATTTCCATATCCCCAAATTCAAAGGTCTCCCCAGTAGAAAAAATCTTGAATTTTGGGCATTCATGAAAGCAATTGACAATCCCTTTAGCAGTCTCACTATTTGCAAAAACAGGAATTCCCATCTTGTAGGCAAGCATTTTAAGCCCTAAAATATGATCCGTATGTTCATGTGTAATGAGAATGGCATCGATGTCGGCAAGATCTACATTGATTTCGGCAAGACGTTCTTTAGTCGCTTTGGCACTAAGGCCTGCATCAATAAGCAGTTTGGATCGTTTTGTTCCCACATAAATACTATTTCCCTTAGATCCGGAGGCAAGTGGACAAAATCCTTCCATGCGAAATACCTTTATTTTAGCTCATCATTATCATCATCATCGTCTTTATTTTCATCTGAAAATTCGTCACTTCCTTTTGACAGTTTACTTGCGACATTTTGCACGAGGACTTTGCGGGCTTTACTCCCATCTGGCATTCCAACGATTCCATTTTTCTCTAATTCATCCATTAAACTAGCTGCACGAGCATATCCAATTTTAAGTTTTCTCTGTAGAAATGTCGTTGACGCATTCCCTGTGCTTTGAACGGTATCCAGAGCTTGTTCATACAGCGTATCGGAAGATGAATATGAAGATTCCGAATCTCCATCCTCATCATCAATGCGACCACTCTTACCGAGCTTATCAAATGAAGCAATTTTGTAATTTGGTGGGGCCTGATCACAGATATGTTTGATGACATTATTGATGTCTTCATCGCGGATAAAAGCCCCCTGGGCTCGAATCAAATGGGAGCTAGCCGGCGGCAAAAATAGCATGTCCCCATTTCCTAAGAGCGATTCAGCACCCACTTCATCTAGGATAATTTGACTATTAATTCGGCTTGCGACTTTGAAAGAGATCCGCGTCGGAAAGTTTGCCTTGATTAGACCTGTGATGACTTCTCGTGATGGGCGTTGCGTGGCAAGAATCAGGTGGATCCCAACAGCTCGGGCCATCTGAGCAATCCGAGCAATCGGCGTTTCAATATCGCTGCTAGAGACCATCATGAGGTCTGCAAGCTCATCGACAATGCAGACGATGTAGGGAAGCTTTTCCGGAATTTCTATGTCAAGAGATTCTTCAAAACTTTTATCAATCGTACGTGTATTGAATGCATCAATATTGCGATTGCCGGTGGATTTCAATAATTCATAGCGCTTTTCCATTTCCTTGACGAGCCAATGAAGGGCTGCAGCAGCACCTTGAGGCTCAGTGATCACCGGAGCTAACATATGGGGGAGACGTGTATACGGAGTCAATTCGACCTTTTTGGGATCGATCATGATCATTTTGATTTCATCAGGCTTAGCAGTGAGTAAAATCGACATGACGATCGTATTGATGCATACAGATTTTCCTGAACCCGTTGCCCCGGCAATGATGCAATGAGGCATTTTAGTCAAATCGTTCATGACATAATCCCCATTGACAGCCTTACCAAGCAATACTGGAATGTGAAATTTACGTCCAGATTGCTGGTAAGCAAGCAACATATCCTTAAAGCCTACTTCTTGAGGCTGAGGATTAGGAATTTCGATTCCCACAGCAGCTTTTCCTGGAATAGGAGCAATGATTCGAATCGATTTTGCTTCCATATTGAGAGCAATATCGTTTTCTAGAGCCTTGATTTTCTGTACTTTGACTCCAATCGACGGATGGACCTCAAAAGAATTGATTGTCGGGCCACAGTTAATTTGGCCTACTTTAGCTTCGATGCCAAAACTCAAAAGAGTCTCCTCAAGGACTTCAGCTTGACGCTTCAGATCTAGTTTTAAAGAACTTTGATCTACTTTCTTGGCGATGCTTAGAAGATTCGGACCCGGCACGACGAAAGTCGTAAAATCACCATTGTGGACACGTTGGGCATCTATGGCATCCAACCGTTTTTGGTCGCGACTTGCCGGTGCAGGTGTCGGGCGTGCTGGGGTAGGTTTTGGCCGATAGATTGATTCTTTAGAAGGTTCAGGTGAAGTGCTTTTTTTATTTGATATAGAAGGGCGTTCAGTGAGATGGACGTCAGGCTGAATACCAAGTAGTTCATGTTGTTGCGGCTGGGTACCTGTAGTGTTTTGTGTTTGTGGTGATGTGGATTGAGGAATGCGCAATTTGACATAGCGTAAAAATCCGTTTGTCCGAGGAGGAAGGGAAGTCGCAGGTTGAGCCGTGGATTGATCATTTTGAGTATCTTCTGGAGAAGAAAATAAACGAAGGACTTTTTCAAGTAGCTCTGCCGGAGACGTTTTAGCTAACAAGAGCAAGCTGGCAATGAATGCGCTGCCGGCGATGATGGCGATGCCGATGTTGTTAAAGATGCGATGTAAATTAATGACCGGTAGATGGTGGTAGATATAATGAAAAGGAGCCCCACCAAGATGAGGGCGGAGTTTACCTTCCCATGGTGCAGGGTAAAAGGTTCTTTTTAAGAAGCTTCCAGCTGTAGGTAGGCTATCATCAATGACACAAAGAAGCAGGCAAAAAGACAAAAGCATTAATGAAAAGTGAAGAGTCGTTTGTGCGGTGAAGGTGTTGCTTTTTTTAAAAATTAAGTTCCAACTCATCCAAATGGTATAAAAACAAAGGAGATAGCTGCCCAACCCAAAAAGTGAATGAAAAATCCAGCCCAGATTTTGTCCCATGATGCCCAAAATGGTGCTATCAGGGCTATCAAAGGAGTAGCTAAGTAAACTGAGTAATGTTAATAAAGAGAGAGACAAGACCCATAAGGCTCGTACTTCGTGAGAATTTGTTTGAGGTGGAGGAGCTTTCGATTTGTTTTTTTTTTAGGTTGCTTTTGCGCCATAACAATGGATTCGAGAAGAGCATTTAAATCGAAAATGGGCGATCGACGGGATTCGAACCCGCGACATCCGGAACCACAATCCGGAGCTCTAGACCAACTGAGCTACGATCGCCAAGAATAAACATATCTTGCACCATTTGTGAATTTTCCGTCAATAGAGAGAATTGAAATTTAAATAAAAGCCCAGTCATCAATCTCTTCATTTCTACTTTCAGCATATGCAAAAGCCATCATTCCAAAAATGAAACAAATGCAAAGGCAACCGATCACAACCTCAATAGAAAGGGAAGAAATTCGCCAAAAAGATTCAAGTGAGGCTGGTATTTCATGAACATAGCCCAACATAAAGTGAGTATAACGATCATTTATTGCATGAATGAGGTTTCCCAGAGGTTCAAATATAAGTCCCAACAAGGTTCCTACAAGTAAAAATGTCATCGATACAGACACCATGAACGGAAAAAAAAGATTGTAAAAAAGACCCATCACCGGGAATTTTTGAAAATAAAAGAAAGTTAATGGTAAAGCTACACTGTTGACAGCAAGCGTTAAGGCAATCGCTTGTCGGCACCAGTTTAAAAATAGATATCCATGTTGTGTTAAAGAATTCATTTGGATGGCAAGGCTTAGGGGTCTTTTAAAAAAAATCGATTGTAAAAGCTTGTCCCCGATAGGATACAGCATCAAAATAGCTCCTGTAGCTACAAAGCTGAATTGGAATCCCATATTTAAGGAAAATAGAGGGTCAAAAATAAGAAGGATGAATAGGGCTATGCCTAAGGAATTAAGTCCATTGCTTTTTCTTTCTATCAGAAGGCTAAACAATACCAGAATAGAGGTTATCCAGGCCCTTAGAATTGACGGTGCACATCCAAGAAAAACAAAATATGAAGTCAGTAGAAATATCAGCAACAGTGTAGCCTGCCTTCTAGGAAGGAGAAGTCCTAGGATCGCATTTAAAATTGCAGCTACAATGGCAAAGTGGAAGCCTGAAATAGCCATGATATGCAAGAGGCCGAAGCGACCGAATTCATAAGACATGAGTCGATCTTGGAACTCTCCGGTTGCAATTCCGGTCAGAAATACTGCACTGCGTGGGTTTTGAATATGTTTACGGATATATTCCCCGACAGCTTGTTTGGCGTCAAACCGAAATTTTGCAAGACTTAAGGTTCCGCTAATAGGGATCCAAGGTTGATCTTTTTTAGGATTCAAAATATAGCGTTGTGGAGCTACTTCAACCAATGATCCTTGAATTAAGTAGGAATAGGAAGGTGTTGGGGGAATGAGATTTGACGCTAGTTGAATTGTTGCTGGAATATTGGCGGCGACTACGGTTTTTCCCACAACGAAAGAGCGAATTTTACCGTTGTAGCGCCAGGCGGTACCATAGTGTTTAAGCACATTTGAGAAGCCATCGATCTCAAAATAAGCTTCTCCAATGAGTTCAGGCTCAGTTAATTTTGGAAATTTTATGGTTGTTTTGACATAGGCAAAAGCAGAAATAAATAATAAAATGGTCAGTCCTAAACTTAGGAGCTCTTTTTTATTTTTGATTTTAAACAAAAAAGGGATCAGGATCAAAAAAAGGGGAACCCAAAAAATAAGATGGTAGCGTAGAGCAAAGGAGCATCCCATTAGAAACGCAATCCCATATAGGAGTCCTGGATGTCGTAGCCAAAATTTAATATTGGCTTGGATGAACAGTTCGGTTAAATTATTCATTTTTCCTCATTTCAGAAAATTGTCTATTTTGGTAAAAGTAAAGTATTAAGGGACTGTTCAACAATAACTTGCACGATTGGGCTGCGCCAAGTCCCTTACCACGGGAGCTTTCGCGTTGTCCAATCGAACAAGTTATTATTGAACAGTCCCTAAGGATTTTATGCAAAGGATATGCTGCGATGGATAAGCACGTCGATGAATTTTATCAATGTCTATCAGAAGATTCTCCTAAGGGGAGATTTCATGATGTAATTCCTTTGCATCTCAGGACCGATATGTCTTGGTCTGAAATTGTTGAAAAGGTCCCTCAGATGTCGCGAGGGTGGTATGAGTTGTCTCGTATTTCTGCCAAAGATCGAATAGAATTTACCTACGATCATTGGTGCGAGATGATGCCTTATAATCCACGGACAGAAACCGCTTTAGAACATTTTTTTGCTTCTTTAGATGATATCGGTATTTTTTTGGTCCAAAAAATGGGTAGTGAGCCTTACAGGGTTGAAATGGTTTATAGTTTAGGTAATAATTCTGGCTTTTATCGAGGAGGCTTGCCTGCTGACGAATCGGATATCGTTAACTTACAAAAGTACTTCGAAAAATATATCCTGCCAGAAGATTATCTGGCATTCTTGCAAATTCATAATGGGTTTTGGAAAACAACTGATTGTTCAGGAATTGCTCGTGCTGCAGATCTTTCAAAACAATATGAAAAATTTCAAGAGCTTTTAAGTAAAGAAGGTTCCATTTCTACTTCCAAAGGTGAACCCGTTGACCCCAAATCCCTTATTCCTTTTTATGAGTCATTTGGAATGCCTTATTATCAATGTTTTTGGGGAGAGTGGTATCCTGAGCAAGAAATGGGAAATGTTTATTATTCAAGCGAGGTTAAGGCTATACCAAGCGTGGTGAATCTTAAAGGGGAAGACCTCTTTGCTGCCTTAGCTTTTCCTACGTTTGGGGATTGGCTGGCTTTTTATTTAGAACCGATAGATTAATATGTATTCAGTAGAAACATTATTTAATAGCCACAAAGAACGTTTAGAGTTAGAACTTGTGGCTGGTTCTAAAGGAATTAAACGTAGGATTAAAGTACCGGAAGTCCAGCGTCCAGGTCTTAGCTTGGCAGGGTATCTCAAAAACTATGCTGGAAGGCGCATTTTAATTTTTGGTCGTGTGGAAATCCAATATCTAAAAGATCTAGATCATGAATTACGTATCGAAAGGCTTAAAGCTATTCTCACAAAATCTACCCCAGCTGTCATTGTCACTAGGAAATTTAATCCACCTAAAGAATTACAAACTCTGTGCGAGGAAAATCATCTTCCTCTTTTTCGCTCAAATATGTCTACGATGAACCTTTTAGGTAAGCTTACATTACTTTTAATTGATGAGTTCGCTTCAAGTACAAGTCAACATGGTACGCTCGTTGAAGTCTTCGGAGTCGGAGTGTTGATCCAAGGTCATTCCTCAGTAGGTAAAAGTGAAGCCGCACTGGGATTAATCGAACGTGGACATCGATTGATCTCTGATGATATAGTGAGAATAAAAAAACGGGAAGAAACTTATCTGGAAGGATACGGGGCGGAGCTTACTCGCCACCATATGGAGATTAGAGGGATTGGAATTATCAATGTCGCCCACTTATATGGAGCAATATGTGTACGAGATCATAAAAGTATTGATCTTGTTGTTGAACTTGAAACTTGGGATGATTTAAATTTTTATGATCGTGTGGGTTTAGATGCAAAATATACCAATATTTTGGGAATAAAATTGCCGTTTCATATTCTTCCAGTTAAACCTGGACGTGATGTGGTATTGCTTTTGGAAACGATAGCTCTAAATCACCGCTTAAAGGGGATGGGGTATAATTCTGCTAAAGAATTTAACTCCAAACTGTTGGACCTTATCTCATTAAAACATCCAAGAAAATCTTTTTTACCTAAGAATGAACATGAATGAGGAAGTTATTTTGAATAAAGTGATCTCTTGTGTAAAGGTCAAAAATAAAATGGGTCTCCATACAAGACCTGCGACGGTGATTGTCCAATTACTACAGAATTTCAAGTGCAATGTGCATTTTAAATGTAGAAAGGAGACCATCAATGCTAAAAGTATTTTCAATATTTTGATACTCGCAGCTCAAAAGAATTCTAAAATCACAATTATTGCTGACGGAATTGATGCTGAAGAGGCTACAGCAAAGCTTATTGAAGCATTTGAAAATGAATTTGGAGAATGTTCCCCATGCAAATAACATTAGAGGAAATCCACTTAAAGGGAATTTCCGTTTCACCTGGGATTGCAATTGGCTCTCTTTTTTTCTGTCATTTTAATGAAGACACCATTGTAGAACGATCGATCACAGAATATGAAATAGATGAAGAGTTGATGCGCTATCGTTTGGCCTTAGAGAAAAGCAAAGTAGATTTGATAAAGCTGCGGTTAGCTCTTGATTGTGAGAAAATTAATGAAGGAATGGACATTTTAGAGTCTCATTTGCAACTTTTACAAGATCCTGTCATTACTGATGAAATTGAGCAAGAAATTCGAGTGTCGCATAAATGTGCCGAATTCGTTCTGCAGAGCGCTCTTCAACGCTATAAAAAGAAATTCAATACTCTTTCAGTAGCATTTTTTCGCGAACGTTTCTATGATTTACAAGCCATTGTTAGACGTATCATCAGTTGTTTAAAAGGTGAAGCCAAAGTATTTCAACCCCACACAAAAGCAGGGCTTGTGTATGCGCGGGAGCTTTCTTTTGTAGACCTCACTGAGGCTACTGTGAGCCATGCAAAAGGCTTTATAACAGAAATTAATGGCGCTACGTCACACGCAGCGATCGCTGCAAAAGCCAAGGGTATTCCTTTTGTCACATCCATTTCTTATGAATTCTTGCAAGAGGCGATAGAATCCGATTCAATTGTGATTGTAGACGGGAATACTGGGAGATGTTTTTATTCATCCATCTCCTGAAACTTTAGCGCGTTACACTGCATTAGTTTCCTCGAAAGCGAACGATCAGGAGCCCAAAAACGCTGCCGCATGAATTCTGTATTGCCCACAGAAACATACGATGGCTGTCCGGTGCGCCTTTCAGCTAATATTGAAATGGCAGCTGAAGTCAAGCAATTGCCCGAGTATGGAGCCAGTGGCGTGGGTCTATTCCGTTCAGAGTACGCCTTTTTATCTCACATAAATTTTCCAAGTGAAGAAGAGCAATTTATAGTTTATAAGGAAGCTGTTGAAAGCATGAACGGCCTTCCTATCGTTATCAGAGCATTTGATTTAGGTGGAGATAAGTATTTGCTTGGGCAGGAAATTCCTTTTGAAAATAATCCTTTTCTTGGTTGTAGAGCGATTCGTTTTTTACTACAAGAGAAAGAATTTTTCAAAATACAGCTCAGGGCTATTTTAAGATCGAGTATCTATGGCAATCTAAGTATTATGCTTCCTATGATTTCTTCATTAGCCGAGCTAAAAAAAGCTAAAGAGCTCATTCAGCTTGCTCGTGAAGAGGTTGAATCATTATATAATATTTCAGTTAAACCCGTTCGTATCGGCTGTATGATTGAAGTCCCTTCAGCAGCACTCATCACTGATTTGCTTGCTAAAGAATGTGATTTCCTATCGATAGGAACGAATGATTTAGTCCAATACGTCTTGCGGTGGATCGCGGAAATAGTGCTTTGAGCCACTTATATTCTCCAGCCCACCCAAGTATTATTCGGTTAATTAAAATGATTATTAATGAAGCAAATCATCATGGCGTTCCTGTTTCTATTTGTGGGGAAATAGCAGCAAACCCTAAATTTACGGCTCTTTTGCTAGGTCTTGGAGTCCATGAATTGTCAGTTTCGTTGCGCAGTATTTCCACTATTAAAGAAGCTATCCGCAATACGAGCATCGTCGATGCTGTTTTACTTGCCGAGAAAGCTCTAAGGCTTTCGACAGTAGAAGAGATTGAAAAGTTTTTAAAAATTAAAGACTAGCTGGTTGCGGTGGAGTACCAAGTTTTGAAAAAATAATTTAATGGCTTTTTCCTAAAGCTGTTGACAAAATTAGGGTTCTATCTTACTTATAGTGTAAAACGAGCCATTAAGGGGGCCTCATGAGAAAGTTATTGTTCGCGTGCAGTTTATTTATTTCACCTTATATTTTCACTGCGCAAGATCTAGTCAAAACCAGCGCTGGCGTCAAAGAGTTTTCAATTTCAAACACGATGTTTGGGTGCCCTTCGTGTATTCCCACAAAGCCATGTCCTACTATTCCTACATGTACCGCAGGCTGTACAGGAGCTTCAGGATGTCCTTCAGATTGTCTTCCAGGGACAATAGGACCCAGGGGACCGAAAGGGCCTAGAGGTCCTAGAGGACCTAAAGGACATAATGGTCACCACGGAAGAGCAGGTGCTACAGGCCCTACAGGAGCTACAGGAGCCACCGGAGCCGCCGGAAGTACAGGGGCCACAGGGGCGACGGGATCAGTTTCTATTACAAGCGTTATTGAGGCTACGACCTTGAGCACTGCTTTTCCGGCGATTCCACCGCAAACTGTTGGCGCTGGCAGTTATGTCGCTTTTTCAAGTCCTATTTCGAGTTGCTGTCCTTCCAATGGTGTTCCTCCAACTGGTGGAATGTCATTAGTTGAATCAATTTTCGGAAGTGGAGCTTTTGATACGATTTTGTTACCGACTGAGTCAACAGACACATACTACTTAGTTGGGTATGGAGTGGCTCCGACATATGTTACAGATTCCACATCTGGAACCGATATCATTGCTTTTGGATTGGAATTAAATGCAGCTGGATTTTCATTACCTTACACAGTTGTTGGAGTGACTCCTAATAATGCTTTTCAGTTGATAAGTTCAACGGCTATTCTTGTGAATCCTGCAAATACAGTTTCAGGAACGATTAGGATAAGAAATGAAAGTATCAATGTGGTGATCGACCCCGACTACCTCTTGCAACACCAATTGATATGAATATCAATGCTATTGCAGGTGTGAGAGGCTTTATTAATGTTGTTCAATTGAATAACGATTGATAACAGCTAAGAAAAAAATTGTAGCTCATCATTCCGATGTTGAGTGTATCCACGTAGCCTCCAAGTGTTCTTAACCACTGTGTGAAATCGCAATAACCAAAAAAATGCGTGATTTCAGGCAGTGGTCTAGACCACATGGAGGCTATGATGAGCTACAATTTGCGCAATTTCTTAGCTATTTCGATTTCACACAGAAGCTTGGACTACTTGAAGGCTACAGAAATTTGCCTCTATTCCAAGCTTTTTGGAGTTTGTAATAGAGCCATTAATTTTTCTTCAGATTCTTTAATAAGATCGTTAATCTGTTTTCTAGCTATTCCTCTAGCTGCATTAAATTTCGCCTCATTCCAATTTTGTTCTCTCATGAATTTATTTCTGACTATAGATAATGCTTCTGCTTTGACTAAAAGGTTAAGTTCTTGCTTAATCTCTTTCTCAATTTCAGACCCAGGAATATTTTTTTGTTTCTCAAATACTTCGGAAGGATAATTTTTTTGTTCCATGTACCTTTTTTTAACATTTAATTCAGCATCTCCATTTAGTCTAAGTTGAAGAGCTCGTCTGCTCACATAGGATTTTGCGTTTGGTCCTTTTAAATTTTTATCGTTTATGTTGACTTTGACATATTCTTGGATGGCCAATGCTTTGTAAAATTCGTGATGGATCTCTTTTGCAATTTTAGAACCCGGTACATTTTGTTTATCAAATTCTTGGGCAGTCATATTATTTTGGGCTAAGTACCTCTTTTTAACATTCTCTTTTGCCATTGATTTTTCTGCTAAATTTTCTTTAGCTGATTTTAACTCTTTTTCTAATTGTAGAATTCGCTTGTTAACTTGAACTTCAAATTTTGGATCCTCTAAAATTTTATTTTGAAAAATCTCTTTTAAATCTTTTACAGAGGCATTACGATTTTCTTTCAAGTTGCAAAATTCTTTGAAAACCATTTCTTTATAGGATAAACGCTCTTTAATTGAATTCCATTCAGTCTTAAATTCTTTCAAGTTAAGAGGACGATCATTGGGATTATAGGAGAGTCCACGTTGGACGAAATTTGCTAACTCTTTATCTATTTTAAGCAATTCTTCATATTCCATCGTTTCTAATGCTGTTTTAACTTTCCCATTATTTTTGTTCTCAATCCTAAATATTTGTCGAAAGGCCACATTTTTAGAATATTCAGTACGCTGACCATCTTTACTCATAGTTGTATCACGATTTGCATTTAGATAACCATCTAGAATTAATTGTGATTGGCTAAATATAGCAGATTTTTCAGAAGGTACTGCATTTTTCTCTCGTATAATTTTATTTCCTTCTCTTATCATTAATTCTGGAGCTGTAACATCATGAGGAAGTCTTTGCGAATCAACTATAACTTTTCCATTTTCGGTCATAGTTATAATCCCAAAATCTGTTAATAAAGCTCGAGTTCTTTCGCCGGAGCTAACTTTGATTTTTTTTATTCCCCAATCTTTAAGTTGTTTTACATCTGCTTCTGAGAGTATCGTTTCTTTTTTATATAATTCACGACCAGTAACCGGTTCATAAATAGGTGAGCTTACTATTTTTCCTACTAAATTTTCATCAACAGCCATCCATTTTTGAGGATTATGAAGCAAGATATTGCGCATGGAAATGTCGTTATGCAAGATGCCGAGATCGTTAAGAGCTGAAACGCCTTCGAAAACATCTGATAAGATCTCAGCTTTTTGAGCATCTGAATAGTTATGAAATGAATTTTTCATTTCACCACCATTAGCCAATTTTGAAATCACAACGGCCTTTCCGTTTTCTTCGAAAATGTGATGGACTTTAGGGCAGAAAGTGGAAATCAATGGACTATCTTTGATTTTTTTTGCTACAAGGAGTTCACTTTTAGCATCTTCTGTACTTACATTGTCATACACAACAAGTGCTGCTTCCTTTAATAGACCTTCCTTTTCTTTTTGAGAGGTTGGGTGTTGAAACACCGCCTTATCCACAGATTTAAATGCACCCTGACCTAAAGGTGTTGTAGTTGAGATAGCTCGTTTTCTTCTTCCATTTATTCGTTGATTGTTTTTGAGTGAGAAGCTACATCTATAACTTCAGCTGGTATATCGGAAGAAATTACGATTGATGGTATTTGAAGTTCTTTTGGAGGGTGGTATGCATTTGGACACAACACTCTTATGGAAGGTGATCTACTAATTGGATAAATTTCTCTTTTACTACATTTTGAGTTTTACTTTCTGTTGAAGAAAGTGGGTGAGAAGGTATCTCTGATTTTTCTGGCAAAACTTCGTTATAGGGAGAAGAAAATTCTATTTCGGAAGAATCGTGTAGAGATAGCTCTGAATTTTCTCGCAAAACTTCGCTATGAGGAGAAGAAAATTCTATCTCGGAAGAATCGCGTGGAGATAGCTCTGAATTTTCTGGTATAACTTCGTTATAGGGAGAAGAAAATTCTATTTTGGAAGAATCGTGTAGAGATAGCTCTGAATTTTCTCGCAAAACTTCGCTATGAGGAGAAGAAAATTCTTATCTCCGGAAAAATCGTGTGTAGATAGTTCTGATTTTTCTGTATAACTTCATTATAGGGAGAAGAAAATTCTATTTCGGAAGAATCGTGTAGAGATAGCTCTGAATTTTTCTGGCAAACTTCGTTATGGGGAGAAGAAAATTCTATCTCGGAAAAATCGTGTGGAGATAGCTCTGATTTTTCTGGTGTAACTTCATTATAGGGAGAAGAAAATTCTATTTCGGAAGAATCGTTTGAAGGTGACTCAAGCTTCTCTGGTTTATCAGTTTGCTTGGAATTAGAAGAAACATTTTCTTTTGTATTATTAGGTAGAGTTATTTTGTGTTTAGTCAGGTCAGTTTTACTTTTTATTTGAACTTTTAGCCTATTAGCTTTAGCTTGCTTCTCGATAACTGCTTTTTCTAGAGCTTCCACTGCAATTTTTTGATATAAAGTCTCTGCTGTTTGATTCCCGCCGCGTGGAAGATTTGATATTTGTGAACGATGCTTGGTTTTGGATTTAGTTGATGAAGCAAGCTCTTTCTTAACATTTTTACAAGCTTGGTTTGGATTGAAGGGTGATTCTCCAATAGGATCTTTTTTCTTATCATTAGATATTCTATTGGTGGTTCTAGGGATCGTTAATGCATTATTTATTAACATAAGTATGCCGATTTAAAATTAATTCAACATAACCCATCATATTTTTATAATACAACAAAAAATATTTTTTATGAAAGTGTTATCTTGAAAGACGCTGTAATATTAAGAGATAAAGTATAGGAAAAAATTAAACGCAAAGACACGAAGGCGCAAAGAGCACAAAGAGATCTTACTCATGAATTTTCATGTAAAATCTCCTTGTGCTCTTCGCGTCTTCATGTCTCCTAAATAACAAGTTTGCGCCTGGCCATTGGTGCCTGACCTGATATTCTGACATTTGCCCTCCTGGGAGGTTACGTTATCATTGTAGGCAAATGTCAGAATATCAGGTCAGGCACCAATGGCCAGGCGCTTTAAAAATCTGTTATTTCCCGATAGGGGGCGCCGCAGGCAACTCTCTCGCTTTGCGTTTAATTTTTCTTAAAACTTAGATCCGATTTGATATTGTCCTTATAAGGTCATAATCATAGGGACTCGCTGTGAAATAGGGAGTATAGTAACGTCAAATAAATAAGCATTTGTCTTTTGAAATGCTTCTTCATAAATTTTTGAAAAAGTTGTAATTTTTTGTTGTTCAAGCTCCTTTTCACCAATTTTTACTTTACCATTTAAATCCTTCCGATTTTGATTTTGGTAATAAATCTCAAAAGTAATAGCATTTGAAGATGTTTGATTTTGTCGAAAAATGGCTTGATTTTTTTGGGATAAAAGATTATTTTTTAGTTGTTCTAGTGAACCATCAAAAACTAAATGTATTTTTCTAAATTCACGTAAAATTAATTGAGGAGTAAAAACTTGCATTTGTTTACATTTCATATCCTGAAGAATTTGCGGATAAGGCCTATTTTGTTCAAATAAATTGGCGAATGCATCATTACACAAGACGGATAAAGAGAAAAGTTGTGCGTAGATTTTTATTTTTTTCGTAAAGGAGGCTCTAAGACAAAGAGCTAAAATTTTTTGAGCCAAATGAAAAGCTAATCCTGATAATTCTTTGTTGTCAAGTTTCAAGTTGCAAAATTCTTCTAGTTCAGATAGTTGAGGTGTAATAATATGTTCACATAGTTTTTCCACCTGATTTGCGAATGATTTGGAAATACACATTAAAATTCCGCTGTCTTTCGCAATTCCGCTACAGATGTTTGCTTGTAATTCTACTGGAGTATAAGAAGGAAATACATGTTCAAGAGGATTCATATTCATAATGTCTCTCCTTTTATGTTGGGTGAATAAAAATATAACATAAGATTGAAGTTATGTCAAATATTTGTATCATTTTGTAAAGGAAAAATTTAAATTTCTGGTTGAATCGGATGAACTTCAATCTAATAGCGCCTAATGACATAATTTTCTTGCTTCAAATTTTCATTTCGCCCATTTTTCTAGTTACCATTGAATGAAAAAAGGGAAGCTCTATGAAAAAATTTATTTTTATATGTAGTCTGTTCATCTTGACACGAATATTTGCTTTGAGTGCTGTAACAAGCGATACTGACAGTTGCTGCAATCCAGGTCCTACAGGCCTTCAGGGGAGAAAAGGATGTCAAGGAGAAGAAGGCATTCAGGGCGTCCAGGGTGTTCAAGGGCGTGAAGGTATTGCTGGAAGTCAAGGAAATAGAGGAGATCGTGGTCCTAGAGGCGAACGTGGTCCAAAAGGAGATCGAGGAGAGCAAGGTAAAGTAGGTTTTATAGGTGCAACGGGTCCTACGGGGGCAACAGGATCTACAGGAATGACAGGTCATAGGGGGATAGCGGGTATAACAGGTGCATCCGGTCCAACTGGAGTAAAAGGTTTCACAGGTGCAACAGGAGCTCCGGGAGCCACAGGTGCAACCGGTGAGACAGGTGCAAGTGGAGCTGTAGGAGCTACAGGAGCGACCGCAGGAGCGACCGGAGCTACGGGGACAGGAGTAGCCGGTGCTACGGGTGCAACAGGTCCCACAGGTGTTTCTGGACAAATAGACAATATTATCGAAGCGACTTCCAATTTTTCTCAAATTGTGGCATCAAAAGGTTATTTAGCATTTAATAGTCCGATTCTTACACCTAGCAATGGAATTGATATCCCTAACACAGCTGGGATGGCTTTGGTAACATCTGCATCAGGAAATTTTGATACGATCACCCTTCCAAGCGAGAATACTTTATATTTGGTAAGCTTTGGAGTAAGTTCAGTCATGGGCTCCACAGGACCAACAGGCGCAACGGGTGTAACAGGAGCCACAGGTCCATTTGATTTTCAGTTGGAAGTCAATGGGACCGCACAGCCCTACACTGACTTGACAATACCTGTTATGGATGAAATTGCATTGCTCAGTAAAACGAGCTTGATTGTAAATTCGACCGCTGCTACAGGAACTTTGCGTATCATCAATGTGAGTGGAGGCGAAATAGAAGTAGATCCTATTTCAACCGAAGGGCTTGCGTGCTATATTTCCGTGGTACAATTGGACAATAACTAGAAAATAACAAAGGGAAGTTTATGACAATGCTTATTTTGATGCGTGGTGTGTTCATTGCAACCGGAATTTTGGTTATGAATGGCATAGAAGCAGCAAATGACTCAAAAGATTTTAAGTTAATAAATATGCTGGCGGGTTCGGCGAGTCCAACAGGATGTGGCAATTCAGAAATATGTTGTGAACCAGGTCCTACAGGTCCACGAGGGCCCAGAGGAGTGCAAGGGGCTCAAGGTGTTCAAGGAGCTCAGGGAATTCAGGGTCCTATAGGTCCTCAAGGACGTAAAGGTGAGAAAGGGGATCGTGGTCCTCAAGGGGAAGAAGGGGCTAGGGGCAAAGAAGGAGAACGTGGATTAAGAGGGCCGACAGGTCCAACAGGTCCTGCAGGTCCTACAGGTGCAACAGGCGCAACAGGACCCACAGGTGCAACAGGAACCACTGGATCCAGAGGGGCAACAGGTGTGCGTGGTCCTACGGGGTCAACAGGGCCCATAGGTTTGACCGGTGCCACCGGATCACCCGGAGCTACGGGTGATACTGGCTCAACAGGTCCAGCTGGTGCAACCGGTCCAACAGGCCCTGGAGGAGTCACAGGTGCAACAGGAGCTACGGGGGCTACAGGCCCTACCGGAAACGAAATCAACGATGTTATTGAAGCGACATCTAATACTATTCAAACGGTCTCATCCGGAGGTTATTTTGCTTTTACAAGTCCGATTGCTACTCCGGAAAATGGATTGAGTGTCGTTGGTGGAATGACTTTAGTGACATCACCTTCACTTAATTTCGATACAATCCAGCTTCCTATTGAAGCAGGAACGACATTGTATTTGGTCAGCTATGGAGTTAGCGGGGTGATTGAGGCTACTGGTTCCACTGGTCCATTTGATTTTCAATTGGAATTGGGAGGTGAAGACCAAACCTATACAGATTTGACAATAAGTGGAACTGATAGTAGTTTGTTTAGTAAAACAAGTATTGTAGCCTATCCAACGCCGACTTCAACGGTGATTCCCGGAACTCTTCGCATCAAAAACATGAGTGGAGTGCCAATTACAGTGGGACCCCCATCTAATCAAGGGCTTACTTGTTATATCTCCGTTGTGCAGCTGAATAGTAATTAAACGCAAAGCGAGACAGTTGCCTGCGGGAAATAACAGATTTTTAAAGCGCCTTGCCATTGGTGCCTGACCTGATATTCTGACATTTGCCCTTTAGGAAGCAATGTTATCGCATCGGCAAATGTCAGAATATCAGGTCAGGCACCAATGGCAAGGCGCGAACTTGTTATTTAGGAGGCGCAATATGCCGCATGCGGCATATTGCGCCTTTGCGTTTAATTTTTTCCTATACTTTATATCTTAATATCGCAGCATCTTCTCACCTACCAAACAACTGGTTATTTTCCAAAATATGACTTATGGGTAATAGGATGCCCACGCGGGCCCGAAAATTAGCGGAAACTGCCGGATCACAATAATATTTCTTGCGTAAAATTTTCTTTTAGCGCATGTATTCTAACTATGTAGTAGAATGGATTTTCATACCAGGAAGATCCCTAAACTAAGTTAAAAAAAGTGATACCGGCAAGGGGAAATGATATGAAAAAAATTTTATTCATCTGTAGCCTATTTACAGGAAGTCAAGTGTTTGCAATTGATGAAGTAAATATGGGGATTGAAGAAAAAGGCCTTAAACCTATCTGCTGCAATCCAGGTCCTACAGGACCCACAGGTCCTCAAGGCGATCAAGGCCCTCAAGGATGTCAAGGCTTGCAAGGTGATCCAGGTCACGTAGGTCCTCGTGGACTCAGGGGGGATCGAGGTCCAAAAGGTGAAAGAGGAAAGAGAGGGGAGAGAGGGCCAAGAGGATTTGCTGGTGCCACAGGAGCAGTAGGCCCTACAGGCGATACAGGAGCAACAGGGGATACCGGTCCAAGAGGCGCAACAGGTTCCACAGGGGTAAGAGGTCCTACCGGTCATACAGGTCCCACCGGTATTCTAGGGGTTACAGGTCCTACAGGAAACACAGGGCCTAGAGGACCTACAGGTCCGACCGGGCCTACAGGGGCTACAGGAGCTACTGGGGAGACTGGGCCTCAAATCTTTGATGTCATTGAAGCGACGCGATCTACCGGAGCCACTGGAAGTACCGGAGCAACAGGTATACCCTTAGATCCAGGTGATTTTTTATTATATGATGGTCCTATAGTCAATTTAGTGAACGGAATTGATATTCCGGCTTCAGGAGGAATGACTCTAGGACAATCTGTACCCGCGAGCGGTAATTTTGATTCGATCATTTTTCCCACTCTAACAACAGATACACTCTATTTGGTGAATTATGGCGTTAACAGTGCTATAGTTACAGATGTTACAACGGGCCCATTTATGTTTGAATTAGTGCTAGTTCAACCTAATGCGGCACCTCCTACGACCGTTGCTTTGCCTTATACAGAATTGTCGGTGCCAAATGAACCCGATAATACCCTATATGCCTCCTACAGCAGAACAAGCATTCTTACAGTTCCTGCCAATAGTGTTGGAGCCTATATCGCTATTCAAAGTTTAGCAACAAATCCAACGATACAACAAATAGCAGGGTTTGGTGTCCTTAACTATATTTCTGTTGTGCAGCTAAATAGCAATTAAAATGTACCGGAGCATCAAGGGGAAATCATATGAGAAATTTAGTTTTTATTTGCAGCGTGCTCTTAGGAAGTCAAATTCTTGCTATTAGTAAAGTAAGTGCGTCAAATACGACTCCTTGCTCATCCTCAGTTTGCTGCAATCCTGGTCCAGCGGGCCCCATGGGGCCTAAAGGATGTAGAGGGCCTTTAGGAGCTCAAGGTCCGAAAGGAATTCAAGGTCGAGAGGGTCCTAAGGGTTCTAAAGGAAAGCGAGGAGATGAAGGAGAAAGAGGTAAAATAGGAGAGCAGGGGGCAACCGGGGTAACTGGTGCTACAGGAGCAGAGGGATTCACCGGTCCTACTGGAGAGGTTGGCCACATGGGTTTGGTAGGTCCAACAGGGCCTGTTGGAGGAATAGGCACGACAGGCCCCAGAGGGCCTACGGGGCCAACAGGGCCTAGAGGAGATACCGGACACACTGGATCTATTGGAGCAACAGGTCACACAGGGCTTGTGGGACCAGTTGGAGCGACTGGAGGAGGACCACAAATTAGTCAGGTTATCGAAGCCACTCGATCCGATCCCATAGGTACAAATGCAAATGGTTATTTGATTTACGATACGCCAATAGTAAACCCAGACAATGGTCTTGTAATCCCTACATCTGGGGGGATGACGTTAGCTGAATCTTCCCCTGGAATGGGTCGTTTCGATACGATTACTCTTCCGAGTTTACCTGTAGCAGAATTATATTTGGTAAGTTTTGGAGTAAACAGTGCCATTGCTTCAACTACAACTTCAGGAGTTTTTCCTTTCGTTTTAGAATTTAATGGTACACAGTTGCCTTATACCGAATTGACGGTGCCTAGAATTCCATCTCTCAGCTTGAGTCGTTACGCTATCTTCCGTAGGGTGACTATTGTCAATCAACCTGCGAATACTCCAGGAACATTGCGAATCGTGAATAAACAAACGGATACCATCGTACAGATTGGAACGCCAGCAGGCCTTTTCAATTATATCTCTGTTGTACAGCTGGTAGGGCATTGACAATATAAATATTAATTATGTGCCTTTCTCCTTAAAAGAGTTTTTCAATGTAAAACGCCAAGGAAGAAGAGCATGTTCTCCTGCATAGTCGATTCCAATGCGAGGACTTGCATGAATGTTCTTAGGATCAATTTTAAACCCTCTATCTTCAATCCATATTTGAGGTCCATGCAATGAAAGGCCATTATGTGCCAAAGTAATTCCTAGGGCTTGTGTTAAAGTTCCTGGGCCAGATGTGAGTTTAGCATCTAATTTAGATTTCTTGCGCCGTTTTAGCATCCATGGGATTCCATCTACAGGGTGTAAGGCTCTAATGAGAACAGCATGAGGAATATCATGAGTGTTTGTGATGATGTTGAAAAGGGCATGGATGCCATAACATAAGTAGACATAGCAGATACCTCCAGCTTTATACATCACCTCTGTGCGATTCGTCCGGCGATTGCCATAGGCATGCGAGGCTTTATCTTCTGGACCGCGATAGGCTTCGGTTTCGATAATCATGCCCGCAGTTAATTCATTATTGATGAAAGTGCATAAAAATTTTCCAAGAAGTTGTTGGCTAATGCACAAAACATCTTCATTTTGATAAAATGAATTGGGTAAAATTGTATTGATGTTTAAATCCTTTTCAATCTGTTTTTATTACTGCAAATAGCTAAGAACTTGCGCAAATTTTAGCTCATCATTCCGATGTTGAGTGTAGCCACGTAGCCTCTAAATAGTCCAAACCACTGTGAGAAGATGATTTTTTATAGATTTTCTATAACTTAACGAACAATTTTTGCGCAATTTCTTAGCTATTTCGATTTCACATAATGTGGATGTGGTCTTTGTGCTAGACCTTCAGCAATATAAGTAAGTACGAGTTGATTTATGCTTACTCCTTCTTCTTTAGCTCGATGCTCAAGTCTCAAGTGCATGCTTTTCGGTACTCGTTGAGATAATCTTCCTTTATAATGTTCAATAATAGACGAAGATCCTGGAGCAGGAATAGTTTCTCCGTCTTCATACGCCGTTTGCAACCAACAGTAGGCTGCATCACGGCCATTTTCACGTGCTTCTTCCACTGTTGCACCATCCGAATAACATCCAGGAAGATCAGGATATTCGAGGAAAAATCCTCCTCCCTCGTTTTTTGATAAAGGTCGAATGGTATAAGGATAATCATTTACATTATATTTCATATCCATGTTCCTCCAAAAATTCCAACAATAATTCAATATAAATAGGTTTTATTGGTCGTCTTGCTGGAATGATAATTGATTTCCCACTATGGAGGTGTTTTAATTTTATATGACTGCTGCCTCCTTTAGGAGAACGTAAAAATAGACCAAAATGGTAGACTATCACTTCTATGTCGTGAATTTTCTAGTCGTTTTTGGAATTTTGACGCATTTTTTCGATCGAGCTCATAAACATATAATGTCATATGTGGCATTATTTGTCAACTTTCCGGCAGCTTCTAAAAACGATAAAAACGATAAAAACGATAAGAACGATAAGAACGATAAGAACGATAAAAACGATAAGAACGATAAAAATGATAAAAAGGATAAAAAACGATAAATTGTGGAATAGCAGTACTTTACAGATTTCTTAAAGATTTCTTCTAGACTAGTCGAAAAGTCTCCTCATTGCTCTGCAGTCTTTTCCATTCCAATTTCCTAAGCCGGAAATTTACTAACAAACCGAAAAACAACAGTTCAGAATGGCGCCCGTTCTTCATGATAATTTTTTCTTGTCTTCTTCCATCGTTTTTATCGTTTTTATCGTTCTTATCGTTTTTATCGTTCTTATCGTTTTTATCGTTGTATCGTTTGCATCTTTGATTACGTCTACATAAAAACATGTCCAGGCAGCATTGTTAATTTTACACCATGCTTTAGCTGTAGTGTAGAAGTTGTTTCTTGTCAAAACTTTATAAGGGAAACGTCCTGTATAGTTAGCTGTTCAACTCTCATTTTTTGTGGAGGGTCTATGGGCTTCACTCGGTGGTGGATGTGGTCTTTGAGCTAGACTTTCTTCAATAGTAATGATCGAGTTTACGCTTGCTTTCACGGTCAAGATTCTCAACATCCGGAATTAAATAACGCTTGTTGTTACAATCGATAACTACCAAACGATTATGACCAAGGGGCTGGATATTTTCATCCGTTTCTACATCAAATTTCATTGGGCCATAATCGGTTGTCACACTCCATTCATGTATATTTGTAAGGCGTGTAATGCTATGGATTTCTTGGATAATCGGGACAAAATGGTGCTGTCTTAATGTCGCCATAAGCAATTCATAAGAAGCTTTGTTAAGCTTTTTCGGATCTTCTATGCAGATAATCTCACGTCCATCTTCGGAAAAAAGAGAGATCCACTGATCAGTTCTAGTTAGAGGGAAAAGCCACACTGGATAGACATTTTCATGGGCCATCCCGTTTGCTTCGATGAGAATGAGCTGACTCTTGTCGTTCAGCATAAATCTAATATCTTGAGGTAAAAGAGTCATATGTAAACCGACTCCAACATTGCTCGATGTAATCGTGTATAGGTTCCATTTCTTTTAAGCAACTCTTCGTGGCTTCCCATTTCTTTAATTTGCCCTTCCTCCATGACAATGAGGCGATGTGCTCGTCGTAGTGTGCCTAAACGGTGCGCTATAGCAATTGTAGTCCGTCCTTTAACGAGATGGTCTATGGCCTCTTGGATTTCATGTTCTGTTTCACTGTCCACTGAAGAGGTTGCTTCGTCCAAAATCAAAATCGCCGGATCGATGAGCAAAGCACGAGCAATACTGATCCGTTGTCGTTCCCCGCCGGAAAGTTGCTGACCTCGTTCTCCGACGAGCGAATCGTAGGCATCAGGCAGTTGCATAATAAAATCATGTGCCCTCGCAGCGCGTGCAGCCTTGACAATCTCAGAACGCGTGGCAGCGGGATTTCCGTAGGCGATGTTATCTGCAATAGATCCATAAAACAAAAAGGGATCTTGAAGGACAAGTCCGATGTTTTGACGATAACATTTAAGGTCCACCTCTTTTAAATTGATCCCATCGACGAAGATGGCTCCTTCATTGACTTCATAAAAACGACAGGCAAGATTTATCAGCGTCGTTTTACCGGCTCCGCTGGGACCGACCAAACCGACCATTTCTCCAGGTTCGATGTTTAAGTTGATCCCTCGAATGATTTCACGTGAACCATATCGGAATTTGACATCTTGAAATTCAATTTTTCCTGTTAGACGTCCGATTTTTATGGCATGGGGATGTGTCGATTCGTCCTGTTTGACATCTAACACATCGAAGATTCGATGTGTGCTCGTGGCAGCACGTTGCATAAATGCAGTAAAGCGTCCAACTGAATCCATGCGATGATATAGACTGTTGATATAAAGTACAAAGCCTGTCAACACTCCCACGGAGATCTCTTGTTTTGCAATGCTCCAGGCTCCGGCCATCCAGACAGTCAGAAGGCCGAAGTCGGTAAGCAATTTAATTAAGGGTGTGAAAAATGACCACGTCATGTTAACACGATCGTTTGACTTAAAGAGATGTTTGTCGACAGCTTTGAATCTTTCGATTTCATGTGATTCTTGTGCAAATGCTTTGACGACGCGTATACCTGGAATCGTATCTGTCAACACGCTCATAAGCTGACTGACGGCGCGACTTGCAGCAGCAAAGCCTCCGCGTAAACGATCGCGCACATGCTTAACCAAGAAAGCCACAATCGGAATGGGAATCAAGGCAATTGTCGCTAAAAAAGGATTGATCGTAAAAAGAATGAAGGCTGTGAAAGTGAATTGTAGAATGTCGCAAAAAAAGTCGATAAAATTGACAGAAAGAAAATAGGAAATGCGTTCTGTATCGGCGCCAATGCGTGAAATGAGATCCCCAGTACGTTTTTTGTTAAAGTAGGCCAAGGAAAGACCTTGCAAATGTTCAAAGGTATCACGTCGCATTTTGCTGGTAACTTTTTCAGCAACACGTGCGACGATAAATGTCTTTCCCCAATCTAGTGCCCATGCCAAAATAGCTGCTAAAGAGAGTTGAAGGGCATAAGGATAGATGTCTCGGATGTTGACATGCGTAGAATGGTTTTGCAAAGGGATAAGTACTTTGTCTACTAAAGACATTGTTAGCCACGGCGAAATCAGCTGAGCCCCAGTGCTAGCCATCGTGAGGATTAATCCAAGAAATAACAAGCCATACCACGGACGTGCAAACTTCAAAAGACGAAATAATGGTTTACTTGATGTCAGATGTTTTCGTAATTTCTTCACTTCTGCACCAAACACATGATTGTCAAAAACAAGTAAAACAGCAAGGGCTAAAGATCTGTTGTCTCATTTATTGAAAAACAGCAATTCCCTCTAAAAATTAAAGAGTAGCTGACTGCGGACTGTTGACAGTCCTCGCTCAGCTATTCTTTATTTTTAGCGGGAATTGCTGTTTAATTGAAAGTTTTAAATTGCTTTTCGTGGGTTATTGTGATTTTTGAAACTTTGGCCTCTAGAAGTAGATCCACTAGCATAGACTTTGCTGCCAGAGCCATAGCTTTTTCTATCAGAGTTGTTCCCATGACGGCTACGAGGGCTGGGATTATCGTAATTTTTGCTTTCCGAGCTTCTGCTTTCGGAACTATTATTATTAGATCTAGTGCTAAAGCTTCCGCTGGTTCCGTAACTTCTCCCTTCGGAGCTATTGCCGGAACTTTGAGAACCTCGATATCCTCTTGAAGATCCGTAGGATGAAGAGCCACGGTTGCGTGAACTGTTACTTCCATTTCCTGATGGTGGACGTCGTTTGGGTTCGAGTCCTGGAATCTGATGAGCTTCCAGTTTTTGACCGGTAAATTGCTCAATACGTCTTACAAGCATAGCATCACGACCTGCAGCGAATGAGAGAGCTATCCCTTTTCCTCCTGCTCGACCTGTACGTCCAATTCGATGGACATAGTCTTCAGCGCAATTGGGAAGATCAAAATTAATGACATGAGAAATTGTCAATACATCGATACCTCTTGCAGCAATATCAGTAGCAATTAATATCCGAATTTCGCCTCGACGTAGTTGAGAAAGAGTACGTGTACGTTGACGCTGATTCATGTCGCCATGTAATGCGGCTGCATTGTGACCTTGTTCATATAAAGTGTCTACAAGTTGATCGGCATTAATTTTTGTTGAAGTAAAAATGATTGCTTGGTTGATGGATGGGTCACTGAGCAAGTGATCTAAAAGACGATGTTTATGAGAAATATCATCTACATAATGCAAGCGTTGTTCTATATTGTCGTTTTTTTCAGTAGCATGGGCAATAGTGATTTCCACAGGGTTATTGAGTAATGATTTTGATAATTCAAGAACTTCACCTTTTAAGGTCGCAGAAAATAATAAAGTCTGACGCTTAGTTGGAAGGGCTGCGGCAATTTGTTTAACAGGTTCAATAAAGCCCATGTCTAGCATCCGATCCGCTTCGTCGAGAATGAGCATCTCAATACGACGGAAGTCAATACGTCCACGGTCAAGCAAATCAATTAAGCGACCTGGTGTTGCAACTAAAATTTCAAAGGGACGGCTTAATTCTTTGTTTTGGAGTCCGTAGGGTGTTCCACCATAAATACAAACAGTACGCATCCGAGGCAAATTACGGCTATATTTTTTGGCTTCATTAGCTACCTGCATCGCAAGTTCGCGTGTTGGAACCAAAATAAGCACGCGGGGGCCATAACCTTTAATTTCAGACGGTGCTGCTAAAAGATTAAGCGTAGGAAGGAGGAATGCTCCTGTTTTACCGGTTCCGGTTTGTGCAGATGCAAGGAGATCTCTTCCCGCAGAGATCATCGGAATGGCCTCAGCTTGAATCGGAGTTGGCTCCGTATAACCGCAATCTGAAATGGCATCTAAAATTGCTTGATGTAGATTCAAATCTTTAAAACTTGTTGTCATTATTTCACTTTTGTTGGAGTTTAAATATTCAGTGTATCATATGCATTAAATAAAAGCTAATTGTTTTTAGACATTGATTTTTTCTTATGACTCCGTAGCAAAATTCTATAGATCTTTTCGCATGAGAAAGGGCAACATACACGACTGAAGGCACAGAATTTTGATACGAAGTTATGTGAAAAGATCTATAATTCAAATTTTTAAAAAATTTCTCCGGAGGTGATTTCGAAGAGGGTTCCATTCGACATAGATAATCTTAGGATTCCTGTTTCACTTATTTCGTAAAACATTCCCTCTAAGAGGGTACCTGAAGTGTGAAAGCATACAGTTTCTCCTTTCAGATGGCATAATTGTTCTCTATAAGAGTTTAAAAAAGGAGAAAATCCTGACCTGATAAAGAGGTTCAAGTCTTCTAAAAAAGTTTGAAGGAGTAGCTCTCGAACAATTTGTATATCAACTGTTTTTCCTGTTTCTATTAGAAGAGAAGTAGCAGGACGTTCGAGATGGGTTATGAGCCCCGAAGGCATGTTAATATTGAGTCCAATGCCGATGAGCATGTAAAGGCAATTTGAATATTCCGTCGCTTTAGCTTCGGTTAATATGCCTCCAATTTTTTTTTTGTTGACGAGTAGATCATTAGGCCATTTAAGTTGACAAGATAGGTTGAGTTTTTGAAGAGTGCTAGCAGCTGAAAGGGCTAAAATTTGGGGTAAATTTCCGATATCTTTTCTTTGAGAATCGAACATAAAACTGAAAGTGCCGTAAAAATTCAGATTTTTTGGAGAAAACCAATGGTGTCCAAAACGACCTTTTCCGGAAGTTTGTTCATCGGCAGTCGTCAGTAAGAGCATTCCCTCCTTGAGTCTAGAAACTTGTAAGGATGCCCAATGGTTTGTGGAATCAATGCTTTCAAAGTGGTCATTGATGACACGTGAAATGGTTTTGGATTGCATTTCTAAAGTTTTCCTATTTCCAGCAATTCCCGCTAATTTTCGTGCTCGTGGCCGTGTGCGAAAACTTAGCGGGAATTGCTGTGTTATTTTTTTTGTTATGTACATCATTTTATCACATTCTTATAATTGACGTATTCCCATTAGAATGTTTAGAATGCTTTAGTCTTATTTTTGGATTAAACTTATATGCTCTTTTTTTTATGATTTGGAACCCCAGACTCCTTTTGCGGATGGATTTTAGAGTCGTCCCTTTATTGATAGCACTTCTCTGTGTAAGCCTCATTTCCATTTCTGCTTACTCTACGGATGGTTCACCTGAAGGATTGGAAGGGTCTTTTTTCACTCCGGCAGTCAATCGGCAGATTAAAGGAATCCTTTTAGGAATCACAGCATTTATATTTTTCTCTGGATTTGACTATAATAAACTTCGCGAGTGGACTTGGCTGCTTTATATATTAATGCTGATTTTTCTCGTAGGTCTATTCTTTATGGATCCTATCCAACGTGTGTATAGATGGTATAGGCTCCCGCTCATAGGTTTAAATTTTCAGCCTTCAGAATATGCAAAACTCGTCGTTGTGATAGCCCTTAGCTGGTTTTTGGAAAGGAGATCCACCACGATTCGAAGTGTAAGTACGGCATTTTTTGCGCTTTTAATTGTCGTTATTCCCTTTGGATTGATCCTTAAGCAACCCGACCTGGGAACTGCATTAGTTCTTTTTCCCATATCACTGGTGATGTTTTACATCGGAGGTCTCCATCCATGGGTATTAAGGGCTATGAGTACAGTAGCAATATTAGTTTTAGCATTAATTGCGCTTATTTTTTTAGGTTTTATTTCTCATGAACAGATACGGCCTCATGCGACTAAAGTTTTGAAGGGATATCAATTTGAAAGATTGAATCCGAATACACATCATCAGAAAGCGGCTGCGACGGCTATTGCAATCGGAGGGATTGCAGGTAAGGGATGGCGAAATAGTGAATATGTCTCTGGAGGATGGTTGCCAGAAGCATATACGGATTCTGTGTTTCCAGCTTTTACTGAGGCGTATGGATTTGCAGGGGCTCTTTTTGTTCTTATCCTATTTTATGCTTTGCTTTATTTCAGTTTTCAGGTGACAGCTGCAGCCAGCAATCATTTTGGACGTTTACTTTCTGCTGGAATCACGGTATACTTAGCCATGCACATTTTGGTCAATATTGGTATGATGTGTGGATTATTGCCAATCACGGGGGTTCCACTTGTTTTGGTCTCTTATGGCGGAACTTCAATTTTATGTACAATGACAGCTCTAGGAATTCTGCAGAGCATCTATAGTCGAAGGTTTATGTTTTAATGAATCCTCTGAATTTTCATTATTTTCTGTTTACACCTGGGCGTTGGGTGGGGGCGGGTCGAATTACGTTTAATAATTCCCCTGAATTAATACGTTTTTATACGCGTTGGATAATTGAAAAAGATGATCAAGGAAAAATACATTGCAATCAGCTTATTGAAATGCAAGAAACGGGTCAAAAGGTTGAAAATCGTTTTTCTATTTATGAAGTTAACAACAATGCCTTCAAGATTAATCTGCAAAACGAGGGGATAAGCTCTGCAACTGGTTTGGGCATTATTGATGCTAAGTCTATAGCATGGGAATTTCATGGAAAAGGGGAATTGGAGGGGTTTGAAGTTTATGAATTACAGGAAAATGGAGATTATATGTTGCATGCAGAGTATGCTTCGACCTCATTGCTTCGTACGATTGTAGATGCACGCATCTGGAGAAAGGATGAAGAACAATAAATTAAGGTTTGCAATAAAAATCGTCTTTGATATAAAATAGGTTTTCATGATCAGCTTTTTTGCCGGGGACCTCATGGAATAAAGTAGTCCGAACCAGGTCAGAACAGGAATGTAGCAGCCTTAAGGATGGTGCTTTATGCCTCGAGATAATCTCCGGCTTTTTTCTTAAATAGCCTAAACCACTGCGTGGAAAGCAAATTGTAGCTTAGAACCAAGAGGTTCAAATCTTGAAAGTAGCCTTGCCATTTCTTCCTCCCCCATTTCCGGATCCCTAAACCACTGCGTGGAATGATATCAGCTAAAAAAAAGGATTTATTAATGGTGACAGAAAAAGTACGTTGTTTCGGAAATGGTTTAGGTAAAGAATTTTACGCTGAATACCATGATAATGAATGGGGTGTTCCTGTCCATGATGATCGTCATCTCTTTGAGATGCTTATTCTTGAAGGTGCGCAAGCTGGGCTTAGCTGGGAAACGATTCTTAAAAAACGTGAAGGATATAAGAATGCATTTTATCATTTTGATCCCAAAAAAGTTGCGCAAATGTCTGATGAAGAATTAGAGAATTTACGTAATAATTCAGAAATAGTTCGCAACCGATTAAAAATTTATAGCGTCCGTCAAAATGCTCGTGCTTTTTTAGCTATACAGAAAGAATTTGGTTCATTCGATAGCTACATCTGGCAATTTGTCGATGGTAAGCCAATCAAAAATACGCAGGCAACTCTAAAAGATCTTCCTACTTCTACATCGACTAGCGATGCAATTGCGAAAGATCTAAAAAAAAGAGGGATGAATTTTGTTGGGACAACTATCATTTATTCTTTTATGCTGGCGATTGGGATGGTCAATGGTCATATTGCAAGTTGCTGGAAGTGCCAGTGCAATAGATAGTTCTCGCATTGAAACTATGGAAAGCGATACAATACGTTTTCTAACACTCCTTCAGGAAAATGATGGAGCATGAAATTAGGATGTGAAAAATGAATCGAGATGAAGAACGGATTCCGGTAGTCCTTAATAATCAAGGACAGAAAATTTTTGGTGTCCTACATCGACCAGCAAAGCCCTGTGCAGCTAAAAGTCCTGCAGTGCTGATGTGTCATGGTTTAGGTGGAAATAAAGTTGGTAAAGGACGCCTCTATGTATTGCTATCTGAAATGCTTGCTGCGCGTGGGATTGCCTCTCTAAGAATCGATTTTCGTGGTTCTGGTGATAGCGAAGGTGAGTTTTCAAAAATGACAATTGAGAGCGAAGTAAGCGATGCGTTAGTGGCATTGGATTTTCTTAAACACGATTCTCAAATTGATAAAGATCGTATTGCCATTTTTGGTCGCTCTTTTGGTGGAGTGGTTGCTATTTTGGCTTCACATCAGTACTGTGATATTAAAAGTTTGGCTTTGTGGGCTCCCGTTTTTGGGTGTGAACAGTGGAAAGAAAGGTGGGAAAATGCACACTCTGGACCCATGGATCCTTTAAAGCGCAATAGTTTGATGAACATCGAAGGATTACAGCCTGGTTATCCTTTTTTTCAACAGCTTTTTACTCTTAAGCTTGGAGATAAGTTGAAATCTCTTGACGCAATTCCTCTATTACATATTCATGGTGAAAAAGATAGCGTTGTCGATTTATCCCATGCTCGCAAGTTTAAAGAAGCTAGGTGTCATGTACTTGAGAAGTCGCAGTTTAGACTTTTGCCTCAGTCTGATCATGATTTCTTGGATCCTACTGAGCGTCAAATAGCTCTATCAGAAACTACAGGATGGTTTGAAAAAACTCTTTGTCATTGATTTTCGGAGGTAGAATGAACCCATTTTCTGAAAGTTCTGAGTTGGATTTTTATCGGCTGAGGTATGTTCCTCCTCTTCCTGAAATTTTAAAAAATGTAAGGAATTGTGTTGTTAAAATTGAAGAAAAATCTCCATGTGAAGATTCCATAGCTAATCTTTTTCCATTTATTGCCGATCTACCGGAAGTCACGATTGAATCGAATGATGGCAATTCGAGAAGCAATTTTAAACCTCTGCGAGTGGGTGTCCTTTTTTCCGGAGGACAAGCTGCTGGAGGACATAATGTCATTTCAGGCCTTTATGATGCTCTTAAATCTTTAAACTCTGAAAGCGTTCTCATTGGTTTCGTTGGTGGACCAGGAGGTTTAATCAAAGGACAGTCGGTGGAAATTTCCCAAGATCTTATCGATAAATATCGTAATCTTGGAGGATTCGATCTTTTAGGATCTGATCGTACAAAATTAGATCCTTCCACCCAATTAAAAGTATTGGAACATGTACAATCCTTAGATTTAGATGGCCTCGTCATTATAGGTGGGGACGATTCCAATACAAATGCAGCTTATTTAGCAGAGTTTTTCTTATCCAAGCAGATTCAAACTAAAGTCATTGGAGTGCCGAAAACGATTGATGGTGACTTAAAAAGTGAAGAAATCGAAATTTCTTTTGGTTTTGATAGTGCAACTAAGACCTATGCGTCTATCATTGGCAACCTTGCACGAGACGTGCTCTCGGCCAAAAAATATTATTATTTCGTAAAGCTTATGGGGCGTACAGCCTCTAGCATTGCTTTAGAGTGTGCACTCCAAACCCATCCTAATTATACCCTGATCGGTGAAGAGATCGCTTCAGAGAAAAAATCACTTGAAGATATTGTGACCGAAATGACAGATCTTATCTGCAAGCGTTCTCAAGAGGGGAAAAATTATGGCCTTATTTTAATCCCTGAAGGGCTTTTAGAGTTTATTGCAGATTGTAGCCAGTTATTCAAGGAACTTGCTAAAATCGATCCGGCAGCCCTTTCAAGCGGAGCTTTAGACTCCCTTTCTTCTGATTCCAAAAAATGTTTGGAATTATTTCCGGAAGCGATCAAGCAGCAGCTTTTTCTAGATCGGGATCCACACGGTAATCTACAGGTGTCAAAAATTGAAACAGAGCGACTTCTGATTGCTATGGTCACGGATCAATTGAAGAACCGAAAGAATGCAGGGGAATATTCCGGTCAGTTTACCCCTCAGCCTCTTTTTTGTGGTTACGAAGGACGGGCGTGTCATCCTTCAAATTTCGATGCCAATTATTGTTACGCGCTTGGCCATGTGGCTGCGTTATTAGTACAACATGGTCAAACTGGATATATGGCTGCCGTACAAAAGCTTGCACATCCAGTGAAAAATTGGCTGCCCGCTGGAGTTCCATTAGCCTCTATGCTGGTATTTGAGAAGCGCAAAGAAGGTACAAGGGCTGTCATTAGAAAAACTCTTGTCGATTTGAGTGGAAAACCTTTTGAAACCTTTAAAGAAAAACGGCAGTATTGGGCTTACAGGGATGACTATCGTTATCCGGGCCCTATGCAATTTTTTGGCCCTTGTGAATTAACTGAACAAATGACGTATACATTGGCTCTGGAGTCAAATATAGTGCTCGTCTAAATGAAGGGAAGTCTTATGCGTAAAATAGTTTTGTTTCAAGCATTATTAGCCTTATTTCAATCCAACTTGGTGGCTCAGGTTAGCGTCCCTTATTCGACTTCAACGGTGCAAGGATCCACTATCATTACGAATTTTAGTGATCCAAATGCTGCAGGACCTGGATTGCCGATTAGTCCTCTCGATTCCAGGTTAAATGGACCATTGCTTCGCAATACGGATCCCACTTCGATCACATCGCAAGGACCCTCTGCTTCTTCGCCTTTTACTGCCATTCCCTCTTTTACTACTTTACCTGCAACAACAACTTATTCGAGTACACTTGCTCAGCCTTATGTAAATCAGGTCGTGCCTACGGGTGTGGGAAATACGTTCGTGCAAAATCCTCAAACTTTGCAGCCTGGGGTCTATAATAATTTTGCAAATCAGGGGTTTGGTCAGCTCCCCCCTCAGAGTACCTATGTTCCTATTACGACGATTAAACGAGATATCCCTGGAAATCCAGAAGAACCCACTTATTTGTTTCCTGGATTGGTACGCTATTCAATTGATAAATGGGTTGGGAGTGATTATCTTTATGACCTTCCATCAAATATAGGAGTGGTTGTGGAAGTCGTGAGCCCCACTGGCTCTACGCAGAATATCAATACGGCCCTTATTAAACAGAATATAGAGGCTATTTTTTCGTATGCCCGAATCAACCCGGTTACAGAATCATTTCAAGGTCAACCTCCTTTGCCTTTTTTTCACCTTTTGATTTTTGCAGTTCCTGTTGAAAATAGCTACGTTTTTAGTATATCGGGAAGGCTTTTTGAAGCTGTTCGCCTAGCAAGATTAAATCTGAGGCTTCCGGGAACTTGGCAGGCGATTACTTGGGAAAAACAAGAGCTTATTGTAGCTTCGAAGACGTTATTTTTTGAACAGCTATTGGCTACTTCAAAAGAGATTGCTGAATTTTTTACGCAGCGTGTGACTTACTTTAAAAAGCAGAGAATGGAATTAGAAGAACAGCTTAGATTGAGATGTGGTCCACGTGTGATAAATGATCCGTTTGCTCCGAAGAAGATGACAGAGGCTGAGGCAAAGAAATATGATCAGGAGAGTAATTATGATCAGAAGTGTGGGTGGAGCTGCGGGAGCTGTAGATAAAGTGAAAGCTACTATTGGCATGACTACAATTTAACAACTAAATACGTTTTGGAGTGCGTGTGGCTTTGCCACCGCGCGTTATTATTGAACCAAATCTCTATACGATGCCCATCTATGATTTATACCAGAAATTATAAGATTTAATTGTCTTGGCTAAAAAGAATGCAATTATTCTCTTTTATTCTTTTTTTATTGCATTACCATACATTAACTGATAACATTTAGCTGTAATTAGCAAAAAAATTATCAAGAGGTGTTTCATGATTCGGCCTTATAGTGCAATTCAAGATCAACAAACTAATTCAGGTCCACCCATTAAGCGTCAGCGGACTGTCGCTCCTGAGTCTTTGGGTGATTACCCTTCCGATTTTTATGAAATATTAATGAATTTTATTAGTGCAAAGTGTTGGGAAATTCAAGAACACAATTTGTCTCTTTTCCAATTATTTGAGAATTATAAATTTACAGTAATAAAGGGTATAAAAATTGAGGATAGAAGAAAATTAATTTCAGGAATAAATGATAGGTTATTAAAATTTGTTATCTCACTTTATTCAATGAAACCTGATCAAATTCCGATGTTCGTTGAGAGATTAGAGGGACAACTTTTTCCAACAAAATGGGAATCAGTTTATCAAGAAGATTTATTAGAAACGATAAAATTGATTTTTATAAAATGGTTTAGAGCAATAAAATCAGAGTTTCCAGCTGAAATTCCCAATCGATGGTTTGACGTCTCAAAGGAAATGATAAGTTTCGAGGAGATGATAAACCAGGATTCAGATACATCTACACTCGAAAAAAGGCAACAGTATTCACATACGTCTACGACTGAAAAAATGAAACTTTATTCAGATACATCTGTAGCAATAGCTTTTCTTCAAAGTTTTTCTTCAATGAAAATTGGATTACATCACATTTCAAATAGTGACAAACCTGATTTTTGGGTAAAACTTTATAATGAATATTTAATTAAAGAAATAGTAAAATTAGGAGTTAAAATTCTATTTCAATTTCAGAAAGATGTTTCATCACAAACAAAACTTAATTCTTGGATTTATGAAAATACAACAGGTTGCGGATTGGATGATTATACCGGAGCTTTTCTTATTTTTAACGATTTTTTTCTAGCATTTGAAGACTTCCTTGTAGACCCAGAAGTTTATAAGCATATCACTAAAGTATTAGGCAGAATTTTTGCACAAAATAAAAAGGATTTGGTTATCAAGGATGAACATCTAGAAAAGTGTGGAAAAAATTATCTTGTAAGTCTTAATGCCCAATCACTCATTCGTTTAAATGCAAGACGGATAATTGATGTAAATAAGGTTAGTCTAGACGATTATCCAAAGGAAATTATTAAAATATTTTATTTATCAATAGATGAAAAATCTTTTATTGCATTGAAGCGTGTTTCGAAAACCCTATATAAGGTATCTGATTTAGCAATTGTTGATTACTTAAATCAAAATGCAAGTTTAAGAGATCTTAGGATATCAATTGAGAAATTAATTGTTAAACTGGATAATATGTCAGAACAGAATGGTGAAGAGTTAAATAAAAAAGTTTATTCATTGAACTTTTGTGGTTACACAAGTGATGATTTTCATGATATAGCTCGAATTAAAAGTATAGGCATTACTTTTTTCAGGAAAATTAATAAGGAGTTTCCTAATCTTATAAATTTATCTTTTCAAGATACAAATTTAAAGGCATTGTCATTCTTAGATTTTAAAAATCTTAGGAATTTAAACTTAGAACGATGTGATAAAATTTCAGTTGATAAAATAAAATTTAATTTTAAAAATGGAATAATTACTTATCCTTCTGGACAGGTATATGAGGGTGACTTTGTGAATAATATTCCTGAAGGTAAAGGAATTCTCAGGGATAGGCTAAAGGGTGGCTTACCAAGAATGCCCTTTTTAAATGTTGGTCCTTTCTTTCACCTACCAGAATATCAGTATGAAGGATTTTTTAAAGAGGGGAAACTACATGGATTTTCTAAATTTTCAATAAACAATAACATTATTCAAGGGGAATTCAATATGGGAGAGCCCCCTTCAAATGGGTCAATCATTTTCAACAATGGACAACTATATGAGGGAAACTTGAATAATTTGCGGCCTGAAGGTTTGGGAATCTTGACTTGTGCTAATGGTGACATATATAAAGGCACATTTTCTAACGGATTACCTTCATATGGAGTTTTAACGTCTTTGAGTGGTTGGAGATTGGAAGGCGCTGTAACTTACTTTTGTTTTATGTGTCGATTGGATGTAGTTTTAAATGGAAGCATAGAATTTCAAGGTATGAGACATGAAGGCTCTTTTAGCTTAAAATTAGATCAAAAAAGATATTACTTAGAATGTGTAGAGACAAAATACAAATTTTATGAATTCCCTACCCATTCTTTTGAAGTTTATCTCCCAGAAAATTAAGTAATTAGACGTGAAAGCTAATATTGGCATTACCTCAAGTTAATAACTAAATATTAAAGACTCTCTCGCACGGTGGCAAAGCCACACGCATTCCAAAAAGTATTTAGTTGTTAAATTGAAATAGCGCCAATAGTTGAGAACCCTTCAAAACAATCCAGGAGGTAATCCTTGACCAAAACCTGCAGGGAACATTGGTTTAGTTAGAGCCTCTAGTTTAGTCGAAGCATCTTTGTAAGCTGCCTTAATTAAATCTTCAAGCCCTTCGATATCCTCTGGGTCAACACATTCCGGTTTTATTTTTATTTGTTTAATTTCTGACGACGTTAAGGTTATTGTGACAAGTCCATTGCCTGCTGTTCCTGTTGCTTCAGCACTTTCAATTTTACTTTGCATTTGCATGAGCTGTTCTTGCATTTCACGCGCTTGTTTCTTTTTTTTTGAAAAACCTGTTCCCATGTTAATGTCCTTTGCTTGTTGTTTTTTGCAATGAGCCTTCAAGCTCTACGGCAGCAAAATGCAAAATCGTATCATATCGACTTTGTCTTTTGATGGCCAAATTCTGAGCTTCAGGAGTTGGATGCGCTACGTGTTCAATCGGAGGAGGTGCTGGTAGAGCCACTTTGTCTGCCAGTTCTGCTGGTGTTGTCTTTTCTATTTCCAGTGATTCATTTTGTTTTTGAGGTTCGGTGTGCACTGATTTTGTTTTGAGACCCAAATCGCTTCTTGAAGGCGATGGATCAATTGTGATTGAAATGTCAACTTCTGAATGAAGTTGACGTGGGGGTTCTGGCTGAAGTAGGGGCATCATCGAAACATTTGGTTTTTTTTCTACAGCCTGTACAGACTGCTTCAGCTCGTGAAGCTGACGTATCAAGAAGTCGACAGGAACACGCTGTTGAATGCGTAAAATGCGTAGAAGTAAAGCTTCTAGTGCAATACGGCCAGATGGCATAAAGCGAATTTTATCGAGAGTTTCGATCAAGTAATCTAAGATCGTCAGACATTGTTCTTGCGTGTAAAGCTTGCTTGATTGAGCATATTTTTCCAGCTCTGATGTCGATAGGGAGAAAAACGGAGCATTTTGATCTGCAATTTTAATCAATAAAAGGGTGCGAAAATGTTCTGTCAGAGACTCGACAAAATGGAGTAAGTCTTTGCCTTGAGAAAAGACCTGATGAGCAATTTCAAAAGCGATGGCTAAATTTTTATCTTTGACGGCTTGATCCAACGTAAAGAAAAGGTCGCGAGGGACGATGCCAAGGATATTTGCTACAGACTCTGTTGTTATGCTTCCTTCATGAAAAGCCAGGATTTGATCTAAGAGGGATTCTGCATCGCGCATTCCTCCTTCAGCTCTTTTAGCTATCGTGTAGAGAGCATCTTCGGTAATTTCAACTTTTTGTTGATCAGCGATAAAGTGAAGTTTTTTGAAGATTTTTTCGATCGGAATGCGATTTAGATTAAAACGTTGGCATCGACTTAAAATTGTCGTTGGAATTTTATGGGGTTCTGTTGTGGCAAAGAAAAATTTTACACGTTCAGGAGGTTCTTCTAGAGTTTTGAGTAGGGCGTTGAAGGCTTCTTTGGTTAACATGTGGACTTCGTCGATGATGTAAATCTTGTAACCACCGGTAGCGGAAGAATAGCCTACAGTTTCATTAATTTGCCGGATATCGTCGATTCCTCGGTGAGAGGCCCCATCGATTTCGAGGACATCTAAGGAGGAGCCGGAGGTGATTTCTTTACAGGATGCACATTGGTTGCAGGGTTCTAGATCTTGACGTTTTGTTTGGCAATTTAAAGCCTTAGCAAATACGCGAGCCAGGGTTGTTTTTCCGGTTCCTCTAGATCCGCAAAAAAGATAGGCGTGTGCTAATCGACGGTGCTGAATAGCATTTTTTAGAGTTGTGACGATGGCTTCTTGGCCAAAAACTTCAGCAAAAGTTTGCGGTCTATAGCGACGAGCAAGTACTTGATATTCAGCCATAGGTTCCTTGTATGATGATCTCGCGGTCTTTTTAAGTGTATCTTTCTTTGTTGTAAAATTCAAGAGAAAACAAGGCCGGCGGGCAAGGACAACAAGGACAGCAAGGACAACACCAATAGACGTCAACAATGTGTAGGTAATTATTGTTTATCGTCTTTGTTATCCTTGCCTTGTCGTCCTTTCAAATATTAATTTTATTTACCCATTAATTTCCTATATTCCATTACGATTTCTTCTTTAATGTTATATGCACCGTCCTCTTCAATAGCATTTTTTAATGAATCGAAATCAAGAAATACCCCTTCATCAGCATGATGCATGTATTTTTGTTGAATACCTAGTAAAAGATCCTCTAAATCTTTACCATAATTGTGATTAGTCATCATATTAACAATGGCATCATATTCATTTTCTATGGATTCTCGTTCTATTATTTTATTCATTTCAAAGTTATCAAATTCATCCAAAAAGGCTGGAATTTGGTTCGGTTGCATTTTTTTTATATCATCCATCTTGTATTGTTTTAAAAATAAATCCTTGTTTACATCTCCATATCTAGCATTATTTACGAAATCTTTTAGTTTAGTCTCATAATAGGCTGTATAGTTATCTTTAAATTTCTTAAAGTCTAACATGAAATCACCCATTTTTTCTGATCTAACATGATTCTGGATTTTAAATTCAGAAACTGTGTCGACTTTTGTTATTGCATCTTGGATCAATTCACTTTTTTCTTCTATCAGTTGCTCTAAAAACATCTGTTCGATAGATTTTAAATTTGGATTGACTCTAATAGCATTATTGAAATCTTCATTAAATTGTGTTTCCAGATTTTCGATTCTGTTTCTTTCTTCCATTGCGAATTCTTCATTATTTTTTCTTATGTTATCTTGTTTGATGGCTTTGAATTCATTAAACCCATCAATAAATGATTCGAATTCTTTTAAAATTTTTTGTTGTTCTTCAGTGTTTTTTCCGTAAAACTGATTTTTAAAGATGTTTACGAAGGTTTGTTCGTTTCGATCAGATTTAAATATATTGAGATATAGCTCTTTAAAATTTTCTCCATTATGGATTTGATTCCTAGTAACATAGTTGTTAAGATCATCGTGATCATTGATATCATTTGGATCCATATCTTTGATTATTTTTGGATGTAAGTCTGTAATTGCTTTTTCAAGGTCCGCTATTGCTTTTTTCTCCGTATCACTTATTTCTACTTCTGTCTGTTCAGTATAATCGAGATTTAAATTAGCGAGTTCTTCAGCTTTGGTTTTGATCTGTTCAAAAACTTTTTCGATATTTTTTCCTATATTCTCAGGAGGAGTTTCGGGTTGAAAATCAAGATTTTCTTCATTTGGAGTTTGAATTGGGGGATGAATGTTTTCCTCTTCAGAGGCCACTTCATGAGTAAGATTTTCAACGAATTGAGTCATTCTTTTGTTTTCTGTCGTATTTGCAGTGTCGGTAGGTAGTTTGATTTCTTGAGTTTTAGGTTTGATTTCTTGAATTTTATTATCTATTTTCGATATCAACTTATCGATTTTAACTATTTTAGCATCTGAATCGGTTATTCCTTTAGCAGAGTTGAGTTTAGCTCTGAAATTATCTAACTTATTTATATCAGTAGATTTATTGATTTCTTTATTGATTGTTTGGCTAAGAGTGTATGAATTAGTAATAAACAATATACATTTTTTGAAAAAAGAAGATTTGGTATTTAAAATATCTCGAACTGTAATTTTTCCAAGTTCAGAATTTTTTAAATCTTTTTTCTCAGCTCGCGGCATGCTCTTTACAATTGTTTGTGCAACTGTTAATGAACCAATTTTAGACTCGATATTTGATGTTTTTGGTGTATGCTTTGAGTATGTGTTTTCATTTGTAATGTCTTTGTTAGCTTTGTTATCAAGATCTTTTTGTAAATTTTCGCTGCTTTTATTATGAGATGCGTATATTGATGAAGAAGGGATGAGATTTCTGGAAAACTTTAATGTTTCACTCATACGACACCTCCATTCGAAAAAGAAATATGTTTTATTTTTATTATATCATGTTTTATTTATTTATTAGCGTTTTTTTAACAATTTTTATTAATCATCTTCATAATGGGAAAAGAAAGGGAATGAAATTGCTAAAATAGAACCTGCAATTGAATTTTGTTTAAGATTTATTGCACTTGAGCATCTTGAACAGGAAGTTCTGAGAGCCTCAAAAAATGTTCTTAGAGAAACATTTTTTAACCAACCTTAAGGAAAAGCAAAAAGATAAATATTTTACACCTCCTTCTATAGAAGTAAACTAAATCGCTTAAATAAACTCATCTCCCCATTCAGACTTACGAGCTTGCTTATAGATTTCCGGCGACCGCTTAGAAATTGTTTTTTGCATAAGTCCTTCTTTTGTGCAAAGAGATAATATCACATGACCAGATCGTTTAATAGGATGGCGAAGGATGCGCGATTCTGTTTGTGAACAAGGTGTCTTGGAGACGACAATATAGGAATACTTTTCATCTTCATGACCCAAAGCTCCACCTTTTAGCCGACGATGTAAAGATGAACGTTCGATTCTTTTCGAAAAATGACACCAATCGCCCTCCGGCATCGGGCACGCTAAAGCATGTGGACAGGGGGCCACAACGTTTGCTCCCAATTCAATAAGCTGACTGCGCATGGTTCGTATGTTGGCAAAGCCGGCGGGTGTTCCCGGTTCGACGATGACTAAAAACTGCTTCGTTAATTGCCAGGCGGCATTAATCAGAGGAGATAAAGATGCAGGAGGAAGCTCTCCTGCAGAATAGGAAAGAACGACCAAATCGTGCAATTCAGCGACACGAAGCTGTTCCATATTTTGAGATGTCCACTTTGCTCGTTGTAATGGTTCTGATTCGCCAGCTGAAGCTAAACGTTTGCCCAAGGCAATCAAGGATGAATCTTTTTCGATCAAGGTGGCGTCAACAAGTGTGGGAAAGGCTGAACATGCTGCCCATAGAGCTGTCCCAGGACCGGCCCCTAAATCTAGCAAACTTTCAATGGAGGAGAGGTCGTTTAGCTGAATGCGTCTTTGTAGTTCATCTAAAATAGAATGTAACACCGCATAAGTAGCAGGCATCCTTGCGATGATATATGCACATCGCTCAGCATCTGTTGCCATAAAAGTCTTTGGCTTTGATAGGGTTTGCTGATAGCGCTCTGTTAGCTCTTCTCGTGCTTGGAGAATATCGTGCCAATGATACTTTTCGGCTTCTAAAGCGATCGCTTCTTGTAGTTTTTCTGGTAAATGCATAATTAACCTTATAAGCTGTTTTTTTGATCTCGTTTTTCGAAAATCTGTAGCCAACGTTCCATCTCTGAAAAAGTAGGATCATTTTCCGTAGCCGGTTCGTTGAAAGGATTCGTAGGTTTTTTTGGAGGCTTTTTTAACTTCATTTCTTTCTTTTGCGATTGACTCTTTTCTTTTACCCCAAAGGCCTTTTCGTCAGCAGCTTGAAAGTGTGAAAGATAGAAATCAAAACTGCCGGGAACATTTGTTGGATCCTCCTTTGGAGGCATTGGAAGTGGAAGGAGTTTAATTTGCGGTTGTTTTACAGGTTTAGATTTTGCAATAATAGGTGATTCAGGAGATTTAGGTTTGATGAGGTTTGGAGTTTCTTTATGTATTTTTTCTTTCTCCAAAGGTTTAGCTTTTTTCTGATTTTTGTAACGCCGATGGAGCCAATTCATAAAATGATCGATCCCTTGAGCGCTGGCATGCTGATGGCGAGCACGCATAGCTAATTCCCTATCATTTGTAACGATGATTTTTTTGGTGGGGTCTCTCGATTCCTTAAGCAGTTGAATGATATAATCGTCAGCGGAAACACCTTCAGGAGTATACAAAATTTCTAAATGTCCATAATGAGAGCGAGAACCTTCACCAGGGTTAAGGGGGGAGTCAAATACAAGTGAAAGATCAAAATCTAAGGCTAAAGACTCAATTTTAGTATTGAGATTTTGGATGATCCATTCTCGCTGAGCTCTTAAGTCCCCGACCCTGGAGCCAACGAGATAAAAGAGGAGATTGTACCCATCGATATAATAATGCATGCAACTAGGATGAACTAGAAGTTTGCATGGCTTCTAGAAATGGGAGTAGCTTTTGAAAAGCTTTCATGCGGTGAGAGATTTGATTTTTAACAGATTCCTCAAGCTCTGCAAAAGTTTTATTATATTCGTTTTTCATAAAGATGGAATCATAGCCGAAGCCATTTCTTCCACGCTCTTCCATCGTGATATACCCTTCACATCGACCTGTGACGTACTTTTTTACTCCAGCTCCCGGTGCAGCTATCACTAGGCAGCATTCATAATAAGCTGAACGCTTGATTTCGCTCATCTCTTGTAATTCGCGAAGAAGTTTTTGCCTATTTTCGGAATCTGTTGGATTCTCAGATGCATAACGCCTAGAATGAACTCCTGGGGCTCCATTTAATATCGGAACAAAAAGTCCCGAATCATCCGCTAAAGTCCATTTGTTAAGGACTTGTGAAGCATGGACAGCCTTTAAAGTAGCATTTTCAATTAAAGTGTTGCCTGTCTCTTCAATGGCAACATAATTTGGAAAATGCTTTAGTGATAAAAAATCGATATTTTTAAGCAATTTGCACATTTCGCGAAATTCGCGAATTTTATGCAAATTGCTGCTAGCGATGACAATTTCCATACACCCATACCCTTATTCGTCAAAAACATTTTTTAGAGAGACAATCGTGTATTCTTCATCTCGGAAATTGAATTTTTCATCTTTTTTTAATCCAAGCATCGATTGAACAAGCTTTGATTGAAGTGAAACAATGTTTTTTTCAGTATCGGCATCCCAGGGACCTAAAATTGTGTAAACGATTGAAGCTTCTTTGCCATCTTGTCGAATTTCAACAATGCTTCCAATGCTGACTTCATCTATTTGAATATCATTTTTGGTGATAATGCGGGCATGAGATAACTGTTCGGAAAGTTGTTTTAGCTCCATTTGAAGACGAGAACGTTTTTCTAGAGAAAATTTGTACTCGGAATTTTCACGCAAGTCTCCCAAAGCCCTTGCAGCTTCGATTTCACGAGCATTAGCCACCATTTCTGTCGTTCCAAGGTGGCGCACACGTTCTTGCATGTTCAAGAAACTTTCTTCTGTGGTCCAAATTGTTTGGGAATCACTATGAACATGCCTTTTCTGCGATTTTTCTTTCGCTAACGTAGGATGCACGACAGCAGCCAGTGAGACCAAAATTTTTTGTTCTGATTCCGTAAAAATCTGACATTTTGAAGCTAGAAGCAAGAATTCGTGAGCAAAATCCAAGCTTGATTTCTCTAACATTTGGCGCACTAGCGCATAACGTTTACTAGAGATCAATGAATAAATTTTTTTGCAAAGATCTCGTGATTCAGGTTTAAATTCCAGCACATGTAATAAAATAAGAAGCCCTTCAAACCATTTAAGAACACCCTCTTGAGTGCCAAATGGATATTCCAGACCTTCTTTACTTAGAAGCAGTTGGAAGTACCAGATGAACATTTCAGGACTTTTTTGAGGAGCTTTTAGCAAAAGCTGAAGCTGTTGCTTAAGTGCCTCAGGATCCTCCTGATTGAGCTCTTTGCAAAGATAATCACGTAAAGAGTTTTGTTTGTTGGAGAATAGGATCTGGAGGAAGATCTCTTTCCAATCGGCTCTGTGGCTACGTACAAGTTGGAATACTTGCTTTTTAAGAGATTGCAGATCGATGGCATCGATGATGGCTTCAAAATTAAGGTTGCTTTGAATGAGCTTCTCGAGTGTTTTTTCAGGAAATTTATGTCCAAGGTAATTTTCTAAAAAGATATGGACTTGCAAGGCTTGTCCTTCATTCAAGGTCGTGTTGGATTGGTCAGCGAGTAGTAACAAGAATTTCTCGAGCAATAATTTTTTTATTTTTTCCCCTTTTAACACCGCAGGAAAATCTCGGACAAAAATAAAACATGTGGAGATGAAATCTGCCGGTTCTGTTTTAGTTTCTAGCAGTTTAAGAAAGCGATCTTCGTGGCTGACTTCATTTTTGCGTAGGGAAAACTGATCGCGTACACTTTTTGGAACTTCGATCATCGTGTCTTTCTTGAGCTTTGAGCGAACAGTTTGCCACCATTTAGCCCAATCAGCTTCCGGTATGACAAGATCACAAAGTTCATCCTTAATTTCTGAAGAAGTCTTGGGTCCAAGATCTTGGAGTAGAAGTTTCATGACAGCTAGAGGATTCGCTTTGGCTTCGGCTTCTAAGTTATCTGCATTTCCAAAACGGCGTGAGAGGAAATGTTCATCAGGGAGGGGAACGAGAGCTTTAAAAGCATTAGCGAGGGAAAGGTGTTTTCGTCCAGAAACATTTTCAAATTCGATAGTGACTTGTTCTCGCAAAAAAGAAATGTCAATGATTTCGCCGGTTCCCCATCCTCCGCCATGGAACACAAATTTTCCTGGGGCCATATGAGCTAATAGATCATAATTTGCAAGGGCACCTTGAAAATTTTCATTGGTGCGCATACCTACAAGGCGTAAGCGTTCCTCATAGTGAGGATCATTGCCATATTTTTGCTGAAGTAAGTTAGAGGTAATAGTATAGAGACGCGGTGAGTTAGTGAGCTGTAGGTCGATGAGTTGTTTCATGATCAGATAGGAGTCTTCCTTGTTGGAAATCGTTTCCCACATAGGAAGCGCAGTTTCAACAATTTCTCCAAATCGTTTGGCTAGCTCTGAATTTTTAATCATCATTAAGAGCTGACTTAATTCTTGTACATCTACTTGATCATTTGTACAGTATTCTTCCCAAAGCTGTAGAAATTTTGGAAAATCTCGCCGATTGATTTGTATTTGAAAATCTTCTAAATATCCCATTCATCCGCCTTTATTAATGCTTTTCACAAAATAAGAAAAAATTTACTCTCAGAAGAATTGTAGAGTAATTGGTTATCCTCTTGATCAATATGTCTTGAGCCGTTTCGTAAGTCAGAGAGATGGAGATTTTACACTGCATTCGTTCCTAATTGGCTAGACGCTAATAATGAATGGAGAAGGGCTAACCAGTTATTAGCGTAACAGGTAGAGCCATTGTTTACAACAAATAAGGAGAATGGGAAATGTTTTTTTCAAGGATTGCCATTTTATGTCTATCAATTGTGATAGGTGGTTTTATTTTGGTAGGTAGTCTAGAAGCAGGTGAAAGCAAGTTAAAGTTAAAGAAAGCTTCGGTTTTTTTGAATCCTACTCAAGGGAATAGAGTCTTTGGGATCGTGACTTTTGAGGAGGTTGAAGGGGGAGGGGTTCAAATTGTAGGTAATGTGGAAGGATTAACACCGGGAAAACACGGATTTCATATTCATGAATTTGGCGATTGCAGTGCTCCGGATGGTTCTTCAACAGGAGGGCACTATAATCCTAATGGGCATTTTCATGGGAGTCCGGACCATGCTGAGAGGCACATGGGAGATTTAGGAAATATTGTTGCGGATGATACAGGTCATGGCCATTATGAGCGTTTAGATAAGGTGATCCAATTGTCAGGGGCCCATTCGGTTATTGGGAGGTCGCTGGTGGTGCACTCTAACGCTGACGATTACACTACGCAGCCTACGGGTAATTCTGGAGGAAGGGTGGCTTGTGGAGTGATTCTGGAATAGGTAAGGACAGCAAGGACAGCAAGGACAGCAAGGACAGCAAGGACGGCAAGGACGGCAAGGACAGCAAGGACAGCAAGGACAGCAAGGACAGCAAGGACGACAAGGACAGCAAGGACAGCAAGGACAACAAGGACAGCAAGGACAGCAAGGACAGCAAGGACAGCAAGGACAGCAAGGACAGCAAGGACAGCAAGGACAGCAAGGACAGCAAGGACAGCAAGGACAGCAAGGACAGCAAGGACAGCAAGGACAGCAAGGACAGCAAGGACGGCAAGGTAGCTATAATACGTTATCTTGGTAAGTTAGTCCTTGCTTTGTCGTCCTTGTTGTCCTTGTCGTCCTTGCTGTCCTTTCGTCCTTGTTGTCCCTTGCTTTAAGATTCCTCTTCAGAGTATTCTATTTCTGAAAAATCCTCTTCCTCAATAAATTCTTCATTCTCTTCATCCACCCCTTCAGGTTCTCTTTTTGCATGAGGATGTTCCCGTTTGGAAGGACCTTCCAGGCCTGGATCATGACATTCCCTTTCAGATCTTTGTTTGATTTTACCTTTCATTTGGATGATAAGAGGGACACCTAAAAATCCATACGCTTCTCTAAATTGATTGTAGAGATATTTCTTATAGCTTTCCGTCATTAACAGGGGGGAATTGACAAAGAGAACAAACTTTGGAGGCTGTATAGCCACTTGAGCCATATAGTAAATGCGCAGTCGTTTGCCTTTAAGCATCGGAGGATGATTGCGTTGCATCGCATCGGCAACAAATTTGTTCAGTTGATGTGTGGTGATTCTCACTTGAGAATCCGCATGCACCTTATTGACGATTTCAAAGATCTTGTCCACATTTCGACCTGTCAAGGCCGACATAAATAATTTCGGACAATGTTTAAGAAAATTGACTTCTTCCTCAATGCCTTTGAGGCAATGTTCCATTCGGAATCCTTTGACCAGATCCCATTTATTGAAAAGTAAAATACATCCTTTTCCGGCATCTTCAATATCATTTGCGATTCTTTTTTCTTGTGCTGTCATTCCTTGCTGAGCATCGAGCATGAGTAGACAAACATCAGCACGTTCGATAGCTCTTTCAGTACGGATAGCAGCAAATTTATCTACCACTTCATGTTCTGCGTGTTTGCGTCGAATCCCGGCAGTGTCAATGAGCGTATAGTCTACTCCTTCATGTGAAAAGGGGATATCGACACTATCTCTTGTTGTTCCTGGGAATGGACTAACGATACATCTTTCATCATCCAAAAGATAATTCACCAAAGAAGACTTCCCAACATTCGGTCTGCCAACAATCGATAGCTTGATCGTATGATCAATAGGACCTTCCAGGCCCGTAGGTTTATAGTCTTGAAATGCAGCCTCAAGTAATTCAGCAATATGCCATCCTTGCGTTGCAGAGACTGCAACTATGGGGTTAATGCCAAGTTGTTGGAATTGGTACATTAAGTGTTCTTTCGAGAGCTCATCCACTTTATTAACAGCTAAAGTAATTGGTTTTTTCGTCTTCATCAGAATTCGAGCAATTTCGATGTCAAGGGTAGTCACCCCAGTTGTAGAATCGACAACCATAATTAAAACATCAGCCTCTTCAATGGCGATTTCAGCTTGCCGTTTGATCTCTTCATTAAAAAGAGCTTTGGAATGGGCATTAATTCCCCCGGTATCAATCACTTGAAAAGCGAGACCAAAGAGATCTGCTGAGGCATAAAGTCGATCGCGGGTAACCCCTTCGGCTTCATCGACAATAGCAATTTTTTTTTTACAAATGCGATTAAATAGGGCTGATTTACCCACATTAGGACGACCAACGATGGCTAATTTCGGTAATTTTGACATAAACAATGACTTTGATTAATGAGTAATTGAAGTTCAACACTTGCTAAATATTGATAAAACCACTATACTACATTTAGATGTTATTGTCTTTATCTTTTTTCAGCCCCCTGAATTTATAATTATGAATAGTAATAACCCAACGGATGAAATTACGCTTCTTCCTTTTACAAAGGAAGCCTCCGGTTACAATTGGGAAATGTTACGTAAAGATTTTCCTGCAGCTTTTGCTGTAGCGTTACTTACTCTCCCGCAAGTGATGGGATACTCTGTACTTGTTGGATTACCCTTATTTTGCGGACTCTTCGCTGCCATTTATTCTTCAGCAATAGCAGCTTTGTTTGGATCTTCAAGGCATATTGTTGTAGGTCCTAGCAATGCTATGGCAATCTTAGTGCAATCGGGAGCCGCACAAATTTTATTTACCTATTATCGAGATCTTCAGGGGGTTGATAGGGAATTTGCTGCATTGCAAATAATTACCTTATTGAGTTTTTTAGTCGGTATTTTTCAAATATTAGTTGCTGTTTGTAAGTTGGGGAGGCTGACCCAATTTGTAAGTCATTCTGTGATTGTAGGGTATATGGCGGGGACTTCGATTGCCATCGTCATAAGTCAGCTTTTTGCTTTATTCGGTATCAATCGTGTGCCAGGTGTCAGTTCGTTCATTGAAAGAGGAATTTATTTTATTACCCATCTGCATGAGATTTATTGGCCAACAGCTACTATTGGGGTTAGCAGCCTTTTGCTTATTATAGCACTTAAAAAGATTGATAAACGTATTCCAGCTTCTTTGATTGCATTTGCTTTAGCAGGTGGTGTCGTGCATTATTTCGGATTAAACGACTATGATGTTATGTCCCTGGATGACTCGAGAAGGACTTTATTGGTTGGTGACATAGCAGCATCGTTTGAAGTCATCCCTATTTTACAATGGCCTTTCTTTGATCTAACCATCTTCAATGCAGCCTTGCCGATCGCTTTTGCAGTAGCTATTGTAAGTGTGATGGAAAGCATTTCTGTAGCTAAATCGATAGCTGCAAGTACAGGTCAACGTCTTTCTGTCAATCAAGATATCTTTGGAATAGGTTTAGGGAATCTTTTAGGTGCCTTTTTTGCAGGAATTCCTATCGCAGGCAGCCCTTCAAGAAGCACTTTAAATTACAGTTACGGGGCTCAAACCCGTTTTGCTGCTATTTTAAGTGCTGTTCTCATAGGCTTGATTCTCTACTTTTTTGGGGCATTAGTGGCTCTCATCCCACTTGCTTCGTTGGCGGGACTTTTACTTTATAATGTCAGAAGCATCGTTGATACCAAGCAATTTTTTTTATGTGCAAAAGCAACAGGATCAGACGCGTTTGTTTTGTGGTTGACAATGATCTCTTGCTTGCTTTTCAGCTTAGATGTTGCCTTTTACATCGGCATCGTTGTTTCGATCACTCTGTATCTCAAAAAAGCTGCAATCCCCCAACTTAAAGAATATGAAATTGATGAATTTGGAGAATTGTACCCGATTGATCCAGCAAATCTCCCATGTTCAACTCGGCAAATTCGAGTGATTAAAGTCGAAGGGGAATTATTTTTTGGAGCAGCAGATCTCTTTCAAACAACTCTGAAGTCAATAGCCGAAGACGATACAAGCACTCGGATTATTTTATTGCAACTTAAGAATGCTCGCGATATTGATGCAACAGCCTGCCTAGCTCTCCAGCAGTTGTATGCCTACCTGAAAGGATCTGGCCGTCACTTGATTGCTTGTGGACTTACTTGGCAAATCTGGGAAGTCCTCAGCGATTCGGGGACGGTAGAAGTAATTGGTAAAGAGAATTTATTTGTATTTGATGAACGTCACCCGCACGATTATATGCAGAAAGCCCTTTTACATGCTAAGCGGTTAATTGAAGAAGATTTATCTTTAGATAAGGAAGTCGAACTCTTTCCAGCCCCTCTTGCTCCTGAAGTTGACCAAGCTTATACTAAGGAGAGCATAGGAAATTAGAAAATCTGAACTTTCAAGTTCATTTTTTGAACGACCAATATCTTTCCATTTCTTCCTCCCCCATTTCTCCAAAATATGTGACTTCTAATTAAGTATTTTTGGAGTGCGCGTGGCTTTGCCACCGCAGAACGCAGCCCCTATACGAGTCATGCCGGTAGACGTTGCCTCCATTAACTCATACTATCGTTGTTACAATTTGAATTCTCCTTTGTTGTAGCGGTTTAGAAAACTTGCTTGAGTTCTATCGAGGCTACGTCTGCCGGCATGACTCGTATAGAGGCTGCGTTCTGCGGTGGCAAAGCCACGCGCACTCCAAAAATTTTTTGGATGTTATGATCAAAGGTGCCTACTTAATTAGAAGTCACATATTTTGGATCCGGAAATGGGGGAGGAAGAATGGCTACTGTGTTTCTCAATGAAAAGCTTGTTTGATTGCAAATAATTTCTAGAAAGACTATGACTCAAAATTAGGCGATTCGCTTTTCATGTGAGGTTTCGATGGCTAAAAAAGCAATTGTTATTGTCGATGACGATATAGGTGTTTTGCGTAGTTTAAAAGAACAACTAAGAAATAATTTTGGTAATGAATACGATTATGAAACTGTAGACAATGCAGCCGAGGGGATGAAAATTATTGACGAATTAGTCAAAGATGGTCTCCAATTAATTCTTATTGTCGATTGGTTAATGCCTGGAATGAAAGGCGATCAAATGCTTATCGAAGTCCACAAGAAATATCCGGAAATCATTAAAATTATGTTAACTGGACATGCAACGAGAGATTCTATTAACAACGCATTGCTGAATGCAAACTTATTTGCATGCATTTACAAACCTTGGGAAGAAAAAACTTTAGTCCAGGTCATTAATACTTTTGATCCTAAAATGCCACCGATAGATTCAGAGATTCCATAAATGGGGAATTTTCAGAAATATCTCTTTGCAGCACTAGCGCTCGCTTTAACTGTGGGGGCTTATTTTTTTTATCTAATTATTCAAAACTCTTCTTCGTCTCCAGTATTACCTCCAATCGAGACACAACCAAAAATAAATGAAATTACAATTGGATGGATCGGCCCTTTAACAGGCCCTGCAAGATCATTGGGAATAGATAATTTCAATGCAGTTAATCTCGGGCTTTGGCAGTATGATCTAAAAAAAAATAAGGAAGATCCTAAAATCCATTTTGTTTATGCCAATGATGAATATAATCCTCAAAAAACAGTAAAAGAATATAAGAAGATGGTTATGGCATATAATCCACAGATTATTTTCGTAAGTAGTTATTCCGGATTAAAAAAGATTGCAGATTATGCATTAAATGATAATGTGATTATTATTAATCCGATCGATAACGATTTAAATTTAGCAAATATTAATAAAAATATTTTCCTTATCGGTAAAGAGACTGAGTCTCTGACTGTCATTGATGCAGAATCTATATTAGCTCAAGGTTTACAAAAAACAGCTGTTTTTTATTATTCTGATGATGATTTTATGCCTTATTCGGCTTATTCATTGAAAAAAATCCTTCAAAATGCAGGTAAGAAAGTTTATTTATATAAATATTCGAGAGGTACGAAAGATTTTTATAAATTTTTAGAAGAAGCTAAAGCAAATCATGTTGATTCCTATGCTTTTTTCGGTTATTTCGAAATTGGATATGCTATGGAGCAGGCCAGGAAATTAGGAATTACCGCTCCTTTTTTTTCTTTAAATTTGATTACAGATCCAACTTTTCAAGAAACATCAGGGGGAGCTGTAAATGGGACCTATTTTGCACATTTTACAAGTTTAGATGGAAATAGAGAGATAGCTGCACAGTTTCTTAAAGACTATCAAGAAAAATACCAAGAAACCCCTCTCGTCGAATGGACTGCTATGCAAGCCTACGACGCTATCAATATCGTCATTGATGCGATCCTCCAAGCCAAAAAATTTAATGGAGACCTGACGGATAATCTTCGCAAAGCTTTATTCAATGTCAGAGATTTTGAAGGGACTTCAGGAAACATTTCAATAGGCCAAAATGGTGCAAGCTCGGGCATCTATCCTGCTATGTACATTCTAAAAAATGGCAAATCAATAAAAATGGAAAAAAATAAGTGAAAAAGATCTCTTTTTATGTATTTATCACTTTAATCATTTTGTTGCTTATATCTTACTTTGCTTACATCTATTTTTTAGGAAGCGTTATGCTTTCTCCTCGAGTTGAAAGTGAAAGAGTTAAGGAGGTGACAATCGGGTGGATTGGACCTTTAACGGGCCCTTTAAGATTTTTAGGAAGTGATAATCTTAAAGCTGTAAAGTTAGCATTGTTGCAATATGGACTCAGTAAGGAAAAAAATGATCCGGAAATAAAATTTGTTATTGCAGATGATCGATACAATCCTCTTCGCACTGAAGCGGAATATAGAAAGATGATGGATACTTACCATCCGGTGCTGATATTTGTGACCGGATATACAGGGATGAAAACTGTTGCACAATATGCCATAGCTGATTCTGTGCTCATCGTTAATCCAATCGATAATGATGCAAATTTGGCAAATCTTAACCAAAATATTTTTCTGATTGGCAAAGAAACTGAAACCCTTGCTGTCATCGACGCAGATTCAATTATTTCTCAGGGAAGACAACATCCAGCTCTAATTTATAAAAGCGATGATGAGTTTATGCGTATTTTGGCGGATACGTTTATAAATATTCTTAAGTATTCTGGTAAAGAAGTACTTGTTTATCCGTATCAAGATGGAAGAACAGATTTTCAGGATTTTTTTAAAGAGGCAGAATCGAAAGAAGCAGATGCCTATGTTTTTTTCGGCTATGAAGAAGTGGGTTTTGCGATGAAGCAGGCACGCGAAATGGGGATCAAAGATCCATTTTATTCTGTAAATTTGATTCCAGACCCTGCTTTTCAAGAGAATTCCAAGGGTGCTGTCAATGGGACTTTTTTCGCATTCTTCACCCCCATAAATGGTAACAAAGCGCAAGCCGAAGAATTTTTTAGGCAATTTAAACAAAGATTTCGAGAAAGACCTTCGATCGAATGGACCGCCATGCAAAGTTATGATGCGATCAATATCGTCATTGATGCAATTAAAATCAGTGCTGGAAAAAAAGGAAATTTTATCAATCATTTGCGTAGTGAATTGTTAAATATTTCCGATTATAGCGGTGTCTCTGGAGATATTACTATTAGACCGAATGGTTCAAGCGAGGGTATTTACCCTAGCTTATATATTTTAGATAATGGAAAAGCAATTCCTGCTGAAACGTATCCAGTTACAGGGAAAGGGAATCACTAGGAATGCAAGGATTTAAAACCTCCCATAAATTGATATTCGGATTTCTTGCTGCTGCAATTATTCCTGTTATAGTTGTCATTCTAGCAAATTTGTTGTTATTAAGAATTGAAGAAAAGGCCATCTTAGATCTTTATCTCAATCAGTCTAGAGATGTCATCGACTCTGCAGAGATAAAGCTAGAGGCTTTTTTTAAAAAGATAAATAGGTCAATAAGATTGCTTCAATCCGATCCTGAACTTGTTTCTCAATTCGAACAAATTAAAAGCCTCAGTGGAAGTAATATCGGTTCGCCGGAATATCAAAAATCAAAAAATGAATTAAATGCTGTTTTGCAAACTTTACAACGCAGTGAGGGGCTTAGTGACATCTTTTTAACTGGTAAAGATGGTATTATTTATTATGCAAGTAATTCTGCTCATTTCTGGGAGTATTTAGGGAAATCGTTAGAAAAAATTATGGGACTCAATTTACCGAGCTCTTCTTCTATTTACACCTCGGAGATATTTAAAGATCCTATTAAAGGGAATTATCAAGTTCTTGTTGCAGCGCCTTTGTTAAATGGAGAAGAAGAAGTTGAAGGGATGATGTTTATTGAACTCCCCATGGCAACTGTTTATCAATTTTTTCTTGAATCGCATGGTCCTGGCCAATCGACTGAAATTATTCTCGCAAAGAAATCTAAAGAAGATACTTTACTCGCAGCTTCTCCTCTTGATTATGATTACAATGCGATCTTGAATAAAACAATTCTTCATGGAAAAGCTTCTAAAATCATGCGGGAACATTTAGATGATTTTGGATACGGAAAAGCAATCAATTACAAAGATAATGAAGTTTTGTACTTTTGGAAAAAAATATCTGATTTAGATCAATATCTATTTGTAACAACAAATATTAATGAAATGTTTTCAAATATTAAAAATCTAGAAAAGTTTATTTACTTTACAACGTTAACTTTCGGTGTTTTGTTTACATTATTTGCGATATTTTTGGCAAAAATTATTACTAAGCCTTTATTAAAATTGGTCAATAGTGTGAAAAAAACGACTCCAGGACAATTATCAGCAAAGATTGATCCGGAATTACTCGAATACAAAGATGAAATTGGTGCACTGGCTTACGCTTTTAAAGACAAAAACGAACAGCTGGATAAATATTTTATGGAATTAAAGGATGCAGAGCAGCAGCTCGTTATTTCGGAGAAAATGGCAGCATTGGGAAATTTAGTCGCAGGGATTGCGCATGAAGTGAATACACCCCTTGGAGCCATCAATGCCTCCATTTCAAATATCACGACATCCCTACAGTATGTTGCCAAGAACTTGCCTAAAGTGTTGATGGAATTTTCTACAAAAGAAAAAATGAACGATTTCTTTCAGTTATTGGATCGATCTTCAGAAAGTCGGAGTTCTTTACCCTCTCGTGAAGAAAGACTTGCTTTAGAAAAATCTTTAAAAACAATGGGAGTAAAGCATTATGAAAATGCGGCAGAGATGTTAACTGATATGGGTATCAAGGAAAATGTGGAACCCTTTTTACCTTTAATTCAGAAAGATTTGGATTTACTCCAATTTGCTTATCATTTTTCCTCGATGGAGAAAAATGGGAGTACGATGTCTGATGGTATTAAACAAGCATCGCGAATTATTTATGCATTGAAAAGTTATGCTCACTTTGAAGTGGAAGGGAAAAAAAGCCAAGAAAACATAAAAGAGGGTATAGAAACGGTTTTAACGTTGTATCAAAATAAATTTAAGTTTGGAATTAACGTTGTAAGAAATTATTTTGAAACACCTTTAATTTATTGTCATCCAGATGAATTGAATCAAGTGTGGACAAATCTTATTCAAAATGCTGTGGATGCGATGGATAATAAGGGGACATTGACGATAGATCTTTTTCAAAAGGGAGATTTTGTCGTTGTGAGTTTTACAGATACTGGAAGCGGAATTCTTGAAAAGATTAAGCACCGTATTTTTGATCCTTTTTTTACCACAAAACCTAGTGGCCAGGGGAGTGGCATTGGTCTCAGCGTTGTGAAAAAAATTGTAGATAAGCACGGCGGAAAAATTATTGTGGATAGTACGCCAGGGAAGACAACATTTAGTATTTATTTGCCGGTGTAGATGGCATAGATTATGAATATGAATTCATATAGTTAATGAGGCGTAATTAAATTTAGATTTTAATAATTGAAAATAATATTTGTAATGTTATAATTAAGTAAAGGATAAATAGATAAATCTCTTATTTGGAGGTGTACTGTTATGGATCCAAAAATATTTGCTATGATGCATGGTGAGAAAAGTCAGACTTCACAAAAAAAAGAGGAAATTCTCTCTAAAGAAAAAGAAGTTGAAAAAGAGAAAGATCGTTATGAGATTGCCCGTGATAAATACATTAAAGAGCAAGTAGATGTTCTCATGCAAGAAGGAAATCCTAACAATAAATTGCTTTCTTCAGAATTAAGACGTGAAAAGCTCGAACAAGAATTGCGTAATACTCTTGATTCAACAGAAGTTGAAGGTTTTCTTCTCGACGCTGTAAAAATTGTGCATAGTCAAGGGAAGCAATACCTCGATGAAAAAAGTTATACTGCTTTAATTGAAGAATTGAATCAAGTTCGTGATCGACTTGAAGTGATCGATTTAGAAAATTTGGATGAAGAAAAACTTAGAGAAGCTTTTAGTATTTCTCCGGAGGGACAGTCATCGATCCTTAAGATAGCTATTGCAAAATTTAATGAAGGACTTTTATCCGAGGCTTTATCCATTTTTACGTTTCTATCGAATCTTGATTTTTCTAATTATGATTATGCTTATCGTCTTGGTCTTATTGCCCAACAGAATGGAAGGAATGATCTGGCCTTACAAGCCTTTACTGAAGTATCGCAGTTAAATCCTGAATTTATTGGATCTCATCTTTTTGCAGCTCAATGTTATCTCGATATGCATGAGCGTGAAAACGCTATAAAAGAGCTGTCAGAAGCTAAAGAACTTCTTAAGTCAACTGAAGGGGGAGAAGAATGGCGCGAGTTAATTGTTAATTTTGAACAATTGCTAGCAGCTTAATAATAATTTTAAAAGGAGAAATTTTATGAGCGGTATTCAAGAATCAGGTCGTCTGCCACCCAAGTCCGAGCTAACTGAAAAAGAATCTACAGCGATGAAGACTTATGCGGATCTAAAAAGTTTGAAAGTACAACAGATAACGAATACAGATGTTAAGTCTTCTGAATCTCCTGGCACGTTTAAAGAGGAAAATTCTTTGCGTTCAATAGGTTTAGCTTCAACGATTTTTAAGACATTAAAGGATGTTTTAGGGAAAGATAAACCTTCGCCTGAAAAATCATTAAAAACAAATTTGGAAAAGGCGGATGGATTACAAAGAAAATTATATGAAGCGAAGATAGGTAATAAACATTGGGGTCCTATACCACCTGAAGGATGATGGCACTACTACTACCATCATCATTGTCGTTGTAGATGTACAGCGACAATGATAATGACAGCTTAATAGCTTCTTTTATGCCTTTTTAGATTCTTCGGAAGAGCTCTGATTATCGCATTGAGTTCCTGCAGGGCTATGACAACCTTTCTCGGAAAAGCAGCCACAATTTTTTTCAACTGTACATTTGCAATCTTGACAACGACAATTCTTTTTAGAGGGTTGGTCAGCTGATAAACAGCTTGCGGCCAATAAGTAGATAGTTGCAAAACTAATAAATAATTTTTTCATGGAAAGAAGTCCTCGTGTTTTTTTTTTATAATAGAGTATTTTGGATTTATTTTAAAGAAGTAAGCTTGGTGCATTTTTTTTATTGATCCATTGATGATGGCAGCAGTCCCTCAAATTGTAGCTCACGTTGAGTGTAGCCACGTGACCTCCAAGTAGTCTAAAGCACTGCGTGGGATCAATCCACAAAAAAATTACGCAAACTGTAGCTCAACATCTTTTGGTCGTTATGATTCCACGTAGGTTAGATTTTCTTTGCAAAAAAAGTAAGCTCGGAGCATGTTTTTTATTGATCCATTGATGATGACAACAATCCCAATGTTCTCTTGGAATTTGGCGGCCATCTCCAAATAGCATTTTCTTCGAAAGGCACTTCCAGGATGCCCAGGATAACACGTAATGCTGATTAAACCGCCTGGTGTAATCAATTCCTTAGCACCTTCAAGACTAAGCAAGTTGATTTAGCCGCTGTAGTAAGGGATTTATCCACCTCCCGGAAGATACCCAAGATTATAAACAATTAATTTAATGGGTCCAAATTCGCCTGGGAATGCTTCTTTCAAGTGGCGATGAGCATCCCTTTATGTAAGATAACGCGATTTAAAACTTCTTCAGGGAGTTTATCCTGAAGTAAACTTTGTGTTGCAGACAATGCACAATCTTGGATATCAAAGGCATAAACGTGTCCTTTTTCAGGATGAGTGTGAATTCGCAAAGCTGTAAAGTGTCGTGTCCATTACCGCAGGTGCAGTCGACACGCAGTCGCCTAGATAGTAATTGTTGTTCCCAGTACCAATGTGCAAGCTTAAGATGAGATCCGATCTCAAAGTGATTATTCATTGAGATCCATTATGCAGAGGAATTTAGGTTGAAAGTTCGCTGTAAGATTGAACTGTTGATGATAGCCTAAAAAGGATGAGAAGAGTTCGCTGAGTTCATCGCCGATACGATCCAGCAATGCATTTTGCTGATTTTCTTCGATGGGGGAAGGTCGATGGTTAGGTAGATCGATTTTTTCTTGAGCTGAAGCTGATAGGGGATTTCTTTCCCAGGGAATAATTCTTCAAGATAGGTTTTTACATAACTCTGAATAAGTGCGCTATCGACTGCAACGGTTTGTCCTTTGACTTTTAGATAAAAATATTGGCGACGGGTCCCCAAGAAAATATTGAAGGCAGTTGCGATGCCTATCGCAAGCATGCATAACCCAAACAAAAAAATCAAGAAGAGGCTGTTGTGAGATAAGATCAATGGCTAAGTGTTTGCATGCCGCTGGACCAAGGGAGGATGACTCCATAAATCCAAAAAGAATGAAAAACAAGGCGATACATAAGGTGATGAGTGAATAGAGGAAATGAGTCATCGCTAACCTTTTAACTCAGAATTCGTCGTTATATTCTTCCCCATTGTGGGCTTCGAGAGGCGTTGGAACTGGATTGCCACTTGGTAATGCGGCCAAAGCTTTCTTCATTTGTTCGTAAGGAATGACATTTTTAAAAATCACATGGACAGATGAAACATGTAATACCAGTGAAACGGGTAATATCTTCACTTACTTTATGTTGAATTTCTTCAGCTTTTTCGGGGATGCGGATTCCATAGCAGACGTCGATTTCGAGCTTGATATCGACAGACTGCCGTTTGCTATCTTGTTCCGCAGATAATTCCTTTAATGCTTTCCGGTCCACTTCGCCCAAGAATGTTATCGATGAAATTACCTTCGAGAAGACTAATGCCTTCGACATTAGCAAGACTTTGGAGGATGATACCTTGCAAGACTTTATTTTCGATATCCCGACTAAATGTCGTTTCTGGAATTTCGAATTCTTTGGTATCAAATTTTTTAAGTTCGTTTTTACCTTTGTCGTTCATGGCTAATTAGGCTCCTATGAAGATTACAAAAATCCCAATGAAGCCTAAACTTCACTGGGATAGACAAAGAGAAAGGACAATTTTACCAACTCGCTTTCGTGATACCCGGGAATTAATCCTTGGTTAGCCATTTCACGGAAGCAGAGGCGTGAGAGTTTAAATCTTCTTAAATAACCGCGTGATCGGCCTGTGAGTCCACAACGATTGCGAACGCGAATGATGCTGGAATCGCGAGGCATTTTATTTAAGGCGACGCGAGCAAGTGCGCGTTCTTCTTCGCTGATATTGAGATCTGCACTACGAGCTTTAAGTGCTTGCCGTTTTTCCCATTTGGCATTCACAATTCTTTGGCGGCGCTTGTTTTTTTCAATCGATGACTTTTTTGCCATGCTTTTATCCTATTTTTTGCGGGCAGGCCCTTTTTGGCGCTGTTTGCGGTTGGGATCTTTTTTATTGATGACGTAAAGGCGTCCACACCTACGGACGAGGAGATCGCCCTTTGAAGGGTCTGCTTTTACTGATGCGTTAACTTTCATATCTAGTTTCCTAACTTCTCGGCGATTTTTGTTGCCTGGATGAATAATCTCTATTTATAGCGCATCTCATATTTTTCAGCAAGTGATACTTTTTCTTTCTTGCGATTGTGCTAATTTTCGTGTCCTGTGTGTGTCCAGAAGCACGAAATAATTTTCAAAAAATCGCTAATTTTTTGTGCCCCGTTGTTTCATCTTTTTTCGGTTGCTTTTTTCACTCAAGATTATGTAAACTGAGATTTATGTATATCAGTTAACCCATTTAAGTAAGGAATATCGCCGTGAAACGTACATATCAAGGAAGCAAACGGTGCCGTAAATCTGTTCATGGCTTTCGAAAAAGAATGCAAACAGCCAATGGCCGCAAAATTATCAATAATCGACGTCGTTTAGGGCGTAAGCAACTCACGCGAGTGTGACGTACACTCAGGTGTCTCATCTTTCGATGTATAGTTTTCCAAAGAAATTGAGACTGCGTTTGCGCAGGGATTTCTTGCGAATGTCATCCAATTGCAAGCGTTGTAATGGCGCTTATTTTGCAATTGACGTTCGTAAAAATGGTTTGGAGATCACTCGCATAGGGATTACAGTTACGCGGCGCTTTGGCGATGCTCATCGTCGCAATCGCTTTAAGCGCCTTGTTCGCGAAGCCTTTCGTTTGTGCCAACATGTGATTGTCAAAGGGGTCGATCTCAATGTTCGTCCATACCCTCGTCAATTCGAACTCACCTTGCAGCAAGTACAAGATGAACTTCTACGTTTTTTAAAATGATGAATAAACAACAGCAACTGGCCGTAGAGACTGTCGAAGGGCGTGTCCTCATTTTAGCCGGTGCAGGTTGTGGTAAAACACGAGTGCTAACTTACCGGATGGCACATCTGATTGGAAAATTAGGTGTCCCTCCACAATCTTATCCTAGGATTGACATTCACCAATAAAGCAGCTATAGAGATGCGCCATCGAATGGCAGGGTTGTTAGATGAAAAGCTTGCAGGGGAAATCACCCTATCCACTTTTCATAGTTTCTGTTTACAGGTACTCCGCAGTCATATCGAAAGGCTCGGATACACCTCTAGGTTTACTCTTTACAATGAAAATGATGTCAATCGGCTCATGAACTACATCACCCGAGATATTTTAACTCATCAAGGGGATCTTCCTTCCTTTGCCAAAGCTGAAGCGCTCATTCAAAAAGCAAAAAATCAGGGAATACGTCCTGATGAACTTCAAGACAGCTCTTCCAAATGGCATGAACAGTTTGTTCGTACTCTTTACGCTCGGTTGGATGAGGCCATGCGTGCACATAATGCAGTCGATTTTGATCGTCTTTTGACGCTCACTGTGGAGTTATTTGAAAATCATCCAGACCTTCTTGAACATTATCAAGACAGGTATCGTTACATCATGATTGATGAGTATCAAGATACGAATCCAGTTCAGTATAGACTAGCAGTATTGCTTTCAAGAAAGTATCATAACTTATGTGTTGTAGGAGATGATGATCAATCTATCTATGGCTGGCGGGGAGCCGATGTGCGCAATATTCTAGAATTTGAGAATGCAACTGTGATTAAGCTTGAGCAAAATTATCGCTCAACAAACGGGATCTTGCAGGCGGCGAATGCTGTCATTCAAAAAAATTCTGAAAGACGGCAAAAAGTATTATGGAGCGAATGTGGGGTAGGAGAACCCATTGAAGTATTTGTTGCAGAATCTGAAGATCATGAAGCTGAGGCTGTTGTGAAAAGGATTCTCAAGTTACGTGAAAAAGAAAACTTAAAATGGCGCGATATAGCTATCCTTTACCGTTCGAATGCCCTTTCAAGAAAATTCGAACTGGCGTTGGCCAAACAGGCCTGGAAGGGAATGCAGGGGTGGAATCTGGGTATCCCTTATAAAATTCACGGAAGTAGTGAGTTGTACGAACGGCGTGAGGTTAAAGACTTGCAAGCCTACTTAAGAGTAATCGTTAATCCTTTGGATCAAGAAGCTTTATTGCGTATTATCAATCAACCACGCCGAGGGATAGGGGAAGCCTCTTTAGATGTTTTGACGTCTTACAATCGATCTCATAAAATTCCACTTTGGAATGTCATCCAAGAGGCTTTAAAGGAAGAGGGAGCGATCGTCGCAACTTTACGAGAGCCATTAAGTGTTAAAGCTTTGGAAGGACTGCAAGATTTTGTCAAAATTATCGATGAAGCTGCTTATCGTTTTTCTACGCGTTCGCTTGCCAAAACCTTGGAGTGGTTGATTGAGCGCATTGTTTATAAAAACGCGATTAAGGAAGAAGTGAAAAGTGTTCAAATGCGTGACTTTAAATGGCAGAATGTGTTGGAGTTTGTCAATATTTTATCGGCATTTGAGCAGCAGGAGGCCATGAAGAGTCAACAAGATTTATTTTCACAATTAGTTGATTTTGTAGGAAATTTCCCGTTGGGAAATTATGGTGGAGCGAGTGGAGAAGATGATCAATTGGAAGATAAAGTCCAGTTGATGACTTTTCATAGTGCGAAGGGATTGGAATTTCCTGCTTGTTTTTTGGTGGGGATGGAGGACCATATTATTCCTCATGAAAAAAGTCTTTTAGAAAGTGGAATTGAAGAGGAGAGGCGTCTGATGTATGTTGCTTTAACACGAGCGATGAAGTATCTAGTCATAAGCATGTCTGCTAAGCGCGTTCGGATGGGTAAAGAAGAGATTGTTAGACCTTCTCGCTTTTTATTTGATATTCCTCAAGAATTATTGAATAAAACACTACCATAATGTGTTAGTTTCTTTTTAGCCTGTTGACTCCTAAATAACAAAATCGACTGATGCGGAATACTAAGAAAAATTAAACACAAAGGCACGAAGGCACAAAGAGCACAAAGAGATCTTACATGTAAAATAAAATTCACCTCTTTTTTTTAAAACTAAAGATTCTTCGCGTAAGATCTCTTTGTGCTCTTTGCGCCTTCGTGCCTTTGCGTTTAATTTTTTCCTATACTTTATATCCTAATACCGCAGCATCTTTCTCACCTACCAAACAATCTGTTATTTCCCAATAAGAGGCGCCGCAGGCAACTGTCTCGCTTTGTGTTTTGCCGAAAATTGCTGATAAAATTCTTTTTTGTACTCATATTTTGCATGAAGTGCTATAGTTAAAATTAGAGGCTGGAAGAGCAAGCTGAAAGGAAGGGAAAATGGACCAATTTGTGGATCTTTTAAAGGAAATAAATATCGTCCAAATATTTATTATTTTATCAGGAATTTGGGGATTTTATAGCCGATTAGATAAAAAAATTGACACACTTGATGAACGGTTAAGTGAGAAAATTAATAAGCTTGATGAACGGTTAGGTAACAGAATAGATAAACTTGATTTAAAGATAGATAAATTGAGTGAAAAAGTGGAAGATGTCGATCGTCGACTCTGTAGAATTGAAGGAAGCCTGGCCACTCAAGGACATTGTCTATTTAACCAAGTTAGGCCGGAACAAAAGGCAGAGTAAGGGGCAGTAAAAACAATAACTGCACGATCGAGCTCGCCAAAGCTCAATCGTGCAAGTAATTGTTTTACAGCCCCTTTAGTATTGAAAATATTCAAACTTTTGCTTTAGATGGCACAGTAGTAGTTTCTTTAAGTACTTTTAAAAGGTTATCTCGGTAGGTGACTAGGAGGGCATACTGATATGCACTTATCATTAAGGGATTTTCTGAGTAGGTTACTAAAAGCGGAATCTTAAAGTTTTCTGGATTTTTAATTTTTCCTTCAAGAGCCTTAATTTCATCCTCCAGATCTTTAATGATTTTATCTTTTCCAATCCCGACAAACTGTAGTTGTTGGGTTGCATCTATGGTTTTAGATTGGAAAGGAGATTCTTCTATGTTTCCAGGAACAAGTGTGAAGACTAAGTCATTGATATCAACATTTTCATTCTTTAACAAATGAGGGATTAAAGTTTGTTCTGCACGTTCGCTCCAATAAATTTTGACCTCTTTTTCTTTTTCTTTGCCGGGCAAAGCATCGTGTAAATGTACCAAATTATTAAATAACCTGTTACGAGATTCCCAAAATGTTCTTGTAGATGGTTTGTGAGGACTTATGTTAAATTGAATTTCTCCGATAAGGTCATAAATCTCCTGTGTACTTTCTGTCGTATGGAAGCAACAGGCAAATCCAGCAGCATGTAAGACTTCTGTGTCGATAACGTCAGCAATAGTTGTGAAATGTGGAAGTTCTCCGTTGTCTTTGTTCATTCGGACTAATCCAAGCTCAAGCAAAGGTGGTAGAATTATTGGTAATGCCGGAGAGTTTGTTTTTGAAATATTTAATTGAACAATTTCTTTAATTTGTTTTTCTCTTTCAATGATGGCTATTTCATCAGTTCGTTTTACTAAAAATGCGTATTTTTTCCCACTTACACTAATTTCATGTGCAGTCCAGGATGAAAGGCAGTTGAAAAATTTGTGTAGATAATATCCAAGTGTGCTTAGAAAACCCTTCGGTTCGTAAACCCAAAAACGATTATTGTGGAGTGAGTAAGTACTTCTCTTGATATCGGTATCATAGGTTAAAGAATATTGCTCTCCGCTTAAAGTTACATTTAAGTTTAATCCTGTCATAAAAAAATCCTTTTATTTAATGCAGCCGTATGAAAGCTGTAATTTTTTAGTAAATGAGATGAATGTCCTTACAATATATCATTTCTATAATAATAAATCAACAGAAAAAAAATTGGAATAGTTTTGTACATCAGCTGACCAATATTTTTTTCACTTGGAACATTTTGTATGAAGTGCTAAAATTTAGGCAACTCTTCTCTAGAACCCTCCCAAAAGGTAAAACATATGTTTGTTTATTCAAATAAAATCTTGTTGTTTATCAACAAAATCAAAAATGGGATTCATGAGATCTTAACAAAAGAAATTAAAGTGCGAGTGAGTCGTAACCGATTTTATGATTTTTCTGATCGATATTCCTATCCTATTTCTGTTCAGATTTATAATGACAGGAACTATTTAGGATACTTTGACGGCAATTTCTATGAACTTGGATTTCATGAATGTCTAATGCAAGTCAGTGAAAAGCAGCTCTACAACATCATCAGGCATGAATTGGCACATTACTTTCTTTTTATTGAACATGAGAATGCTCAGGAGCAACCCCATTCGCCAAGATTTAGAGCCTTTTGTATGCGAAGAGGATGGGGAGAAGAGGTATATAGCGCGACTATCTCTCTAGAAACAGGGGATACTTTCCCTGAAATAGAGAAAAGTAGCGTTTTTAGAAAGGTTCAGAAGCTCATGGCCTTAGCAGGCAGTCGGAATGAAAATGAAGCTGAACAAGCGATGATCAAGTCGCAGCAACTTCTCTTGAAGCATAACATTGACTCAGCCTTCATATCAAATGAAGAGGATGAAAAAATATTTACCAAAAGAATTATGAAGCAAAAGAAAGAAAATGCAAAAATGCGTGCAATTTCTCGAATTCTAGAAACTTATTTTGTCAATGTCATCTACCAAAAATCTAAGGAGGCCATATATATTGAAATTTTAGGTAATGCTGTCAATATAGAGATTGCTGAGTACGTTGCTGAAGTCCTAAGTGTAGAATTTGAAAAGCTCTGGGATCACGTTAGAGAACATTATCAACTGAAAGGGATCACTGCAAAAAATTCCTTCTTTTTAGGTCTCGCCAGAGGGTATTGTGATAAAATAGGAGCACTGAAGAGAGAATATGTTCAAGAAACGGTAAATGCTCTCATGATTATTGAAAAAAAACTTCAAGTGGCTAAAAATGCGATCTATCCTCATTTAACTTCGATAAAAAGTAAAGGAAGTTTCTGCTCTCAGTCTTCTGCGCTTGGTGAACAGATGGGAAGAGAACTCCAAATTAATCCTGCTGTTAAATCTTCAGCGCAATCAAATGTTTTAATTGGCTATAAAGGGGCTTAAATTGCATGCAAGAGTCTACCGAGAAGAAAGAACGGATAGGAATTTATGGTGGAAGTTTTAATCCGATCCATTTTGGTCACATCCATTTGGCTATAGAGATGTTGGAAAAGCGTGCACTAGATAAAATCTATTTTTGTCCAGCCGCTTTGAATCCTCATAAAATCGAATCAAAAAACATGATAGCTCCTGCACATCGATTAACGATGCTAAAATTAGCCCTTGAAGAAATTCCTCAATTTTCAGTGATTGAAAATGAGCTGCAACGCCCTGCGCCTTCTTTTACGATCGATACTGTTGAGGAGCTTTTGTTAACAGATCCCCAACCCCACTATTTTTTTATTGCAGGAAATGATGTTGTAGCGACTTTTGATCATTGGCATCGAGCACATGAAATCGTTGCTTTGGTGGATGTTTTAATTGGAACGCGGCTCGTTGACTTCGAGAATTTTCATACTCGAATGAATTTAGATCCAGTGATCGATGAAGCATTAAAAGCAGGAATCACTCCAACAAGAGTTTTTGAAGTCAGCAGCACAGAAATTCGGGAACGCATTGCAAGGAAAAAGTATTGCGGGCATCTGGTTCCTTCAAAAGTATTGGACTATATCTATCGGAATCGATTATACTTTAGTTACTTTAGTTGAAGAAAGTGTCAGTTCCCGTTAATTTTGGTGCCCGTGTCCGAAAATTAGTAAAATTTACGAAATTTTTCGAGCACGGCACGCACACGGGCACGAAAGTTTAGCAGGAATTGCTGAGATCTTACAACAGTAAGATGCACAGTCCCTTAGTTTAAAAAATTTGATTTTGAGTGTTTTTGTGAGTAAAAAAAGTGAATCTATACAGCTTCTCGATGTGATTAGCCAAGCCATCTTCGATAAAAAAGGAGCGAACATCATTGCAATTGATGTGCGTGGTATTTCAACGATGACAGACTTCTATTTGATTGCCGAAGGCAATGTAGAGCGTCATGTAAAGGCCATCCATAATTCTGTAATTGATGCGATGGAAAAAAATGGACGACGTCCTCTTTTTGTTGAAGGAGTGCGTGAAAGTGACTGGGTTGTTGTGGATTTTGGAGAGATGGTCGTCCACTTATTTATTCCAGAAATGCGCGAAAAATATGCTTTAGAAAATTTGTGGAAAGATGGAAAGATTGTCGATGTAGAGATTCTCGTTGACAACAAACCTTTTCCAACATGAGACGACATCACTTTAAGGGAATTTTATGAAAAAAAGGATTGTTATAACTGGAATGGGACTCGTCTCTTGCTTTGGCAATGATGTCGATCTTTTTTATGATTATCTCCTAGCAGGGAAAAGTGGAGTTAGGCCTCTGACAACATTTCCTTGCGACGATTATCCTACACGTTTTGCTGCTACAATCAACAATTTTGATCCAGGTGAATATATTGAAAAAAAACAGGCTAGACGCATTGACCCATTCATTGCTTATGCGCTTGTTGCTGGTAAAAAAGCTTTAGAAAGCGCTTCTTTAAAAGACCTAGATAAAATCGATAAAAAACGTTGCGGCATATTAATTGGCTCTGGAATGGGTGGTATGGGAGTCTTTGCTGAGGGTGTTCAAACCCTTTTGGAAAAGGGGAACCGAAGAGTCACTCCATTTCTTGTGCCCTATATTATTACTAATATGGCCGGAGGATTGTTAGCAATTGATACGGGATTCATGGGGCCGTGTTATTCAATTTCCACCGCATGTGCGACAGCGAACAATGCAATTATTTCTGCTGCTAATCATATCCAACGAGGCGAAGCCGATTTGATGATCGCCGGAGGATCTGAGGCTGCTATTACGCCACTTGGAGTAGCAGGATTTTGCGCTTGCAAGGCCCTTTCTCAGCGCAATGATGCTCCTGAGAGAGCTTCTCGTCCTTGGGATAAAAATCGAGATGGTTTCGTCATCGGTGAAGGGAGCGGAGTTTTGATTCTTGAATCTCTTGAGCATGCTTTAGCAAGGAATGCTCCCATTCTGGCGGAATATTTAGGAGGTGGAATTTCTTGCGATGCTCATCACATGACTGAGCCAAGAAATGATGGTGCAGGGGTAGCTCTTATGTTTGACATCGGCATTAGCAGATGCAAAAGTGGATGTAGAAAGAGTTAACTATATAAATGCACATGCCACTTCAACACCTGTGGGTGATATGGCCGAAATTAATGCGCTGAAGAAAATTTTCGTTAAACAAAACCACATTGTAGTCAATGCCACAAAGTCGATGATTGGGCACTCTTTGGGGGCTGCAGGCGGTTTAGAAGCTATTGCCACAATCAAGGCTATTTTGACAGGCCGTGTTCATCCGACAATAAATTTGGAAAATCCTGAAGCAGAGGTTTTGGACTTCCATCTTCCAACCGTTGCGGAAGAGCATAAAATTGATGTAGCTCTTTCAAATTCATTTGGTTTTGGTGGGCATAATGCGAGTTTGGTTTTAAGTTCTTTTAGGTGAAAATATGTACGATAGTTCTTTTGGGATAATTCCATTAAGAAAGAATGTAAATGATGTTTGGGAAGTGCTTTTGATTCAGAATCGTCGTGGATCACACTGGAGCTTTCCAAAGGGGCATGCAGAGGGGGATGAAACCCCTTTTCAAGCCGCTAACCGAGAATTTCAAGAAGAAACTGGTTTGACTATAGTCGAGTTGCTCTTTCCTACTCCATTAATTGAAGAGTATCACTTTGATCTTCTGAGGGGCAGCCTATTTTTAAAAGTGTGACTTATTTTATGGCATTAGTTGAGGGAGTCTTAACATTGCAGCAAAAAGAAATCTCAGATTCTAAATGGATTCCTCTTAAAGAAGCCCCACTCCATCTTACTTTTTTAGAAGCTCAAAATCTTTCATTAAAAGTAGCTACTCTTTTAGAAAGTCATCTTATTTAATCCTTCCCACGCATATCCTTGAACGCGATTTTAAAAAAATGCAAAAAATGTGAGTTGGCGTGTTGACATCAAATGTCTAAACATGTATTATTGGATCATAAATAGCGACGACTTGAAGGATCGAGGGAAAATAATAATAGTTGTAAAAATAAAATATTAATTAAAGAGTGTTTAAACTGCTAACGTTTAAACACTCTAGCATCAATTTTGTAGTTCTTTGTTTTGTTGGTTTGTTGGGTTGTAGTTGTTGGAAAATTGATGATCTCTTCGTAGTGCAAAAGATGTGATTCAATAATAAAAATAATAGTGCACTTATAATAATTATAATCTAATTGTGATCATGATAATAATATAATAACGTTCGTGATTGATCAAATGAGATTTCTCATTTGATCAATCGGCAAGGACAGCAAGGACGGCAAGGACGACAGACAAGGACTATTTATCCAAAAAATAGCTTCAAAGCTCCTCTAATAGAAATCCTTCGGGGAAACGATAGAGGATGTCGCTGGCAGTCATGCAATAGGATGTTAGTTCTGCCGCAGCGTATTCTCCGGCTGTTCCATGAATGTAACAACCGAGTATCGCTGCATGTTTCGTCGACAACTTTTGTGCAAGAAGACCTGCTATCAAGCCTGTTAAGACATCACCACTCCCCGCAGTGGCCATTCCAGGATCGCCCCGCGGAGAAACATAGATGGGACCTTCGGGATTGAAGATAAATGTTGGGCCTCCTTTAAGGACCAGTGTGACCTGACGACTCATCGCAAAGGCAAGACAACTTTGTAAATAGTCTTTTGTAATGAGTGTTTTGTGAGAGTCGAGTTTGAGGAGACGATTCATTTCCCCCTGGTGAGGAGTTAAAACGCTATGTATCGGGAAAGGGATATCCCATCCCTCACTACTAGCTAGAAAATTCAGCGCATCGGCATCAAATACACAGGGCACTTTTAAGTCAGGTAGGAGTTGACGTAGGATAGCGAATGTCGCAGGGTCTCTTCCCAGTCCTGGGCCAATGAAAACAGCTGATGCTTTGTTCATGATCGATTCAATCTTTTGAATATCAGCAGGGTCATACGGGATTTTAATGAGCTCTGGGATACTTGAAGTTAATTCGACTTCCATTCCTTTAGGGTAAAGCAAGTGGACGATACCAGCTCCACTATGCAAGGCCGCGGAGGAAGACAATAGGGCAGCCCCGGGCATTCCAGGAGATCCGGCTAATGCAACAACATGGCCTGCCTCATATTTATTCCGAGTATGCTTGATTTTGGGCAGTAAAGGGGCAACGTCTTCTTTAGCCAGCATGATGTAATCGGTTTCTGATTCTTCAATGTAATTTTCAGGTAGACCAAAGTTTACATAACGCAATTTCCCCACACTATCCCATCCATTGTTTAGAAAGAATCCTAGTTTAGGTAGGCCTAAGAAGGCTGTTTCTGTCGCCGAGATGCTTTTACCATCCTTTTGACCTTCTCCGGTCGTTCCGTCGAGGCCCGAAGGAATATCTATAGCGATGATCGGCAATTCCGAAGCATTCATTTTATTGATGACAATGCCAAAAGGTTCTGAAATATCCCCTGAGAAGCCAGTTCCAAGAATTCCATCAACCAGAACTCCTTTCTGGGGAAAATAGAGCTTATCTGGAAAATCGATCCGTAAAACGCGTCCACCTTCATCAATGAAACGTTTATAGCTTGCTTGACAAAGTTGACTACAATCATCAATAGGAACAAGCTGATAAGCCACTACATCATAGTCTAGGTGTAACAAGTGAATGCCTGCTACATAAGCATCCCCAGCATTGTTTCCTTTGCCGCAAACTAATTGAACGGTATGCTCGAGGTTATGGATTTCAATAAAGTCATGGATCACGAGGGCGATGCCACTACCAGCCTCCTCCATAAAATCGATTTCTGAAAACCCCTCTTTAAAAGCTAAAGTTTCGAGATATTTCATTTGTGGTGAGGTGACGATTTTCATAAGCTTCTCTCTGTGGAATGCTCGTTATAAGGATTCTTCTTTCACAGTCCGTTGCATTAATGCGTAAACAGCATTGAGCGGTTTTATTTCGCCTGAAATAATACTGCCGACAGTTTCAGTAATTGGCATCGCGACTTGGTACTTTTTGCTTAATTGCAGGGCTGAAATACATGTATATCTTCCTTCGACAACCATTTCAATCTTTTTTTCAGCATCATTAGGATTTAATCCTTGGGCTAATAACATTCCGTACCGAAAGTTGCGGCTGATAGGGGAGTTACATGTCAATACAAAATCCCCCATGCCTGAAAGTCCATTCAGGGTATTTGGATCGCATCCTAAGGCAATTGACAATTTTCGTACCTCATGTAGGCCGCGCGTCATTAAGGCAGCTTTGGAGCTAGCCCCGAGTTTAAGGCCTTCGGAAATGCCGCAAGCAATAGCAATCACATTTTTGAGGGCGCCTCCATAACAGGCTCCATAAATGTCACTATTGGGGTAGACTCTGAAGCTTTGGGTCGTGAAGGCGTCGCAAATAAAATGCATTGCTTCTTTAGCAAAGGCTGAGCTGACGATAGAAGTCGGTAGACCGCAGATAACCTCTTCAGCAAAGCTTGGACCGGTGAGCAATCCCACTTGATGACGAACATTTTCACCTAATATTTCAATGATCACATTTGGCAAAATGAGGCCACTATTTTGTTCAATTCCTTTTGAAGTGACTACAATTGGGCAATGTGGAATCCCCAAGACTTTTACTTTTTCAAAAACAGGTCGAAGTCCTGCTGAAGTGACCGATTCTATTAAAAGATCGTAGTATCGAGAGCTTCGCTAGATTCGTCGTAAAACTCATCTCTCCGCAAGAACAGTGTGACGGAAAAGAAGGGTGGACTCTGCTTGCTGTGAGTTCTTTTGCCAAAGTTTCTTTGTGGTCCAGGAAATAGTCTTATATCCTTTTGCTGCAAGCAAGCTAGCTAAGCAAAAACCCCAGCTGCCGGTTCCTAAAACTGCAATTTTCATTTAATTCTCTCTTGCTCATTGATAGATTGCACTAAGGATTCTACTTTTCTATAGACTTCGTCGACGCTAATTTGTTTCATACAAGGAAAATCGATAGGACAAACGCGCTTATAGCATGGTGAGCATTTAACATGCTTATGTATGACAGTCCCTGAGCCATAGGGACCTGTTGTAACTTCATTAGTTGAACCAAAAAGAGCAATTAGAGGAACTTTTAGGGCTGCTGCAATGTGCATGGGTCCACTATCGTTTGTCAGAAATACTGAACAGCATTTGATTAATGCGATGAGTTCACGAAGAGAGGTTTTTCCTGCTAAATTGATCACTCGTTCTTTGGGGAGTTCTTGGCAGATGGCATCGACAAGTGAGGTTCCGGCTTGGTCTCCAAAATAAATCACTTGCAGAGAATTGCGATGGAGGAGTTGTTGAGTGACTTCAACAAAGCGTTCTGGGAGCCAACATTTGGCTGAGCCATAGGCTGCCCCAGGGTTTATCCCTAAAATGAGATCCTTTTCTAAAGTGATTCCCTTGAAAGCAAGAAACTCTTTTGCAGTTTGTATTTCTTCTTTGGTTAGGTATAATTGTGGAGAGGTGTTGCTGATCGGGATTCCGAGCGGTTCAAGAATCTGTTTGTACGTTGTTACGAGATGTTGTTCATTCTTTTTGGTTGGCATGGGAACAGCTTTGGATAATAGCCATGAACGCATAGAGTCTTTAAAGCCTAGGCGGTATTTCACCCGTCCACGCCAAAACCACAGGGCAGAGGAAAATGAATTTGTAAAAAGTATGCCAAGGTCGTATTCTCCACTTTGGATGTCTTGGATGACGTCAAAGTGGTTAAAACGATGAATCCACCCACTTGGCTTTTTATAAGTAATGATGACGTCAATATTGGGATTATTCTCCAAAAGAGGGGCTACGTTAGATAGACAAAGGGCAGTGATTTTTGCTTGGGGAAAGTGATTTTTTAAATCTGCAATAGCGGCTGTAGACATCACTAGATCCCCAAGCCAATTGGGCATTTTTAGAAGAATATTTTTAGGGGGAGAGGGGGGCCAGTTGCTCATAGAATCTCTAGGGGTTTCTTTGCATCATAGCGAAAGTTTACACGAAATTCAATATAAAAGAGAAGGTTATGCAATTTCTGAGCTGCTATTCGAAGTTCATTATTTATTAAAATTTTTATGTAATTAAGCTTGATTTTTATTAATGAAATTAGTAAAACATTTTTTGATGGCGAGGTGTCATCTAATGTGAATTAAAAAAAATGGAGGTTATTATGAATAAAAAAAAGATGCTCTAAACGGTTTTGTTTGTAAGATTTTCATATCCATTTGAGGTGATAACGACCGTATCTTCAAGACGAACTCCTCCGATATTTGGCAAATAGATCCCTGGTTCAATAGTGATTACCATACCTTCCTGCAAAGGAAGATTCTTATCGATCGATTTTTGATTCAGAGTCGGAGCCTCGTGGATTTCAAGACCTACGCCATGACCTAAATTGTGAGTAAAATTTTCTCCATAGCCTTTCTTGGTGATGTAGTCACGGGCTGCCTTATCGAGATCCTTAATTCGAGTGCCAGGAATGCAAAGTTCAAGTGCACGTCTTTGGGCTTCACGGACTATCTCATAAATGACAGTTATTTCTTCTTGAGGGGAGTCAAAATAAACAACGCGTGTCATATCCGAGTGATAATGTTGGACATTAACCCCGATATCAATGAGAACGCTATCGCCTTTTTTAAGGCGAGTCTTTCCTGGTCGATAATGGGGCATAGAGCCATTCGCACCAAATGCAATGATGGGATCAAATGCCAGACCTTTGCTTCCTTTCCTTTTCCAAAAAATTTCAAGCTCTAGCGCAAGTTCGCTTTCAGAAATCCCTGAAGAAAGGCTATTGCAAATAAAATCAAAGCCTTCAGATCCTAAATCTGCAGCCTTTTTGAGAAGTGCAATCTCTTCGGCATCTTTGATGCAACGTAACATTTTAAGTGGCGCAGGGAGAGCCGTCAACTTTATGGTGTTGCCACTTCGTTTTTTTAGAGCTAAGCACAACTTTTTTAATTCTAGATAGCGGCTATAGGATGTGACAGTACTATCAAAGCCAAGTGTTTGAATGTTGTTTCTTTCAGGAATCCATTCTTGGATTGCATTCTCTTCTAAAAGCTTGACAGTGAAAGGAGAAAGTTTTTGACAAGTTTCGAAATAGCGTGAATCCACAAATAAGCAAGCTCCTTCACCATCCACAAAAAGTTTGCCCGCAGAAAGTTCAATTCCTGTCATGTAGTAGAGATTAATCACTTCTTCGATGAGGAGAAGATCGCAATTCGCTTCCTGAATATGAGTTTGTAATCTTTTTAAACGTTGCTTATAATTCATGTCTGTTTTCCTGTTAATCATGTCCCATTAAAAAAGTTTGGCGATATCCTGTGAAGTCAAATGAACACATGTAGCCTTGCCATAAGGACATTGCTTAGGGTATTGGCATTGCATTAACTTGTCAAGAAGATGCTGAGCCTCTGTTAGACTTAGTCGAGTTTCAGATCCAATGGCCGCGCGACTGGCGGCCTGAGCTAATTTTTTCTTTATTTCTATTTCAAAAGCTTTGGAATGAGTTCCTTCTCGGTTGTTTTTAATCATCTCGTCGATTAATTTGTGCACGTCAATATTTCCAAAAACTTGAGGCAAGGCATCGATCACAAAACACGTAGGACCGAATTCTTTGATGTGAATACCAGATTCTTGTAAAAATGTAAGATGCTCACGTAAAAAAGAAGCTTCCGAAACGGGAAGTTCTAGAAGATGAGGGATCAGGAGCATTTGTAGCTCGAGATTTTCAGTTTGAGAGTTAAGAAGCTTTTCATAGATAATGCGGGCATGAGCTGCACGTTGATCAATTAGAACGAGGCTCTGGCTCTCTTCTTCACCATCCAAGGCAATGATATATTTATGGTAGAGTCCTAAGACTTTTACCGTTTTACGGATTTCTGTAGAAGGGGTTAGGGCAGAAAACATTCTGACGTCGGATTTTTCTGCAAGTGATGGTGTAGTTGGTGTTTTGATGTTTGGTGACTGATAGGGTCTATCTGAAGATCCAAATGGGTCTTTTGGTCTAAAGAAATTGGTTTCATTTGTATCTATATCAAATGAAGGTAAGTACTGTTTCGGAAATTCGCGTGTAGGAGATGGCTTAGATGGGAATTCAAAGGATCTGTCGAATGCATTTATAGGGGTTAAGGAAGGCTCGGGAAAAGCCTTCTTCCCTTTTTGTAAGGCTCCTTCAACGCCAAAGATAATAAGTTCTTTCAGTAAACGTTCTTGTCGTAAACGCACTTCTTTTTTTTGAGGATGAACATTGACGTCTAAAAGATGTGTGGGAAGGGTTAAATGGAGAACATAAATAGGATGACGTCCAGTTGGAACCATTGTGCCATAGCCGTCACGTACCGCAAAACTGATCATCGGCACTAGAACACCCCGTTTATGAATAAAGAGGTGTTGCCCTGAACGGTTATGACGAGTAGCCATTGGATCGCCAATAAAACCTTCGACTTGACATTCCCCGCGGTTATTTTGAATGGGAATGAGGCTATTGTAAAATTCTATTCCTAAAAGTTGGCGGATCCGTTCTCCCAATTCCTCTAAAAAGGATTCTTTATTATTGCGCGAAACGGAGATTAAGGTTTCTTGATTGCTAATCAGAGTAAATTGTACTGATGGGTTACCAAGTGCTAATTGGGTGACAATGCGTTGAATTTCCGAGGTGTCGTATGAAGGGGATTTCTGAAATTTTTTTCGTACTGGAACATTGAAAAAAAGGTCTTTAACTTCGATTGTAGTGCCGAAAGCACATTCCACAGGGGAACAATTGCAAATTTTACCTCCGTCAACGATGAGGAGTGTTCCGAGTTCATTTTGACTATGTTCACGTGTAAAAAGTGTAAATTTTGAAATAGAGGCGATTGAAGGGATAGCTTCCCCGCGAAAACCCATTGTTCCTACACCATCGAGCCCATCGATCTCTCTGAGTTTAGAAGTCGCATGCCGTTCAAGACAAAGCAAAGCATCATCTTTATTCATTCCACAGCCATTATCAGTGATGCGAATGAGTTGTCGGCCACCTCCTTTGATTTCTATTGAGATTTCAGTTGCTTTTGCGTCGAGTGCATTTTCGACAAGTTCTTTAACGACAGAGGAGGGATTTTCGATCACTTCTCCGGCAGCAATTTTATTGATGGTGTCCTCAGAGAGGACTCTAATTTTTGAAGGCATTATGATTTTTTTTAATTGTTAAAGGACGGCAAGGACGACAAGGACAGCAAGGACGACAAGGACAACAAGATAAGGCAAGCATCCTTAATGATGAAAATTTCTATTGACCGATTGGTTCCGCGTTTCCTGTTGTCCTTGTTGTCCTTGTCGTCCTTGCTGTCCTTTCCACCCTATATCTTAACATCTCTCCATAGTCTTAGTCAAATAGTAGCTAACAAATTATTTTTATGCTATTTCTAAATCTAGTTAGTATTACCAAAAAGCAAGGGGGGGATATGATCTTGCGGACAATTAAGGGCTTGGCAACGTTTGTAGGAACGGCTGCACTGTTAGGATTTTCTTTTCAATTATTTGCTGCTGAGCCGACGAACGAGAAAACTGAAAAACAAAGCTCAGCGACCAAAAAACCTAATATTCTCGTCATTTATGGAGATGATATCGGTTGGTTTAACATCGGAGCTTATCACCAAGGGATCATGTCAGGAAAAACGCCGAATATCGATAAGTTGGCGGCAGAAGGAATGCGTTTTACCGATTATTATGCTGAAGCAAGTTGTACAGCAGGCCGTGCAAATTTTATTACGGGAGAGCTTCCTATTCGCACAGGTTTGACGACCGTTGGACAAGCCGGAGCAGATGTCGGTATTCCGGCAGAAGCATGTACACTTGCTACCGCGTTGAAGGCCATGGGTTATGCTACAGGTCAATTTGGAAAGAATCATTTTGGGGATTTGAATAAGTATCTACCAACTCTTCATGGATTTGATGAATTTCATGGCTATCTGTATCATTTGGATGCGATGTCGGATCCTTATTGGTACTCGTATCCAAAAGATCCTGCTTTCCGTGAAAAATATGGTCCGCGCAATGTACTCCATACTTGGGCGACAGATACGGTCGATGAAACTGTAGACAAACGGTGGGGGAAAGTCGGCAAACAGAAAATTGTGGATGATGGCCCATTACCACCTTCTCCAATGCCTGGCATAAAATATAACATGGAAACTTTTGATGATGTCCTCGTAGACGATGTCATAGCTTTTATGGAAAAGGCTCAAAAAGATGGAAAGCCATTCTTTATTTGGCATAATCCTACACGCATGCATGTCTGGACACACCTTTCAGATAAGTATAAAGCATTAATGAATAGCGAAACGAACTATGGTATAGAAGAAGCCGGTATGGCTCAGCTGGATGATATCGTTGGAACTCTTATGCAGAAGCTTAAAGATCTAGGGATCGATGAGAATACCATTGTGATCTTTAGTACCGATAACGGGGCCGAAGTATTTACCTGGCCTGATGGCGGGATGACTCCATTCAGGGCTTCTAAAGGAACGATTTATGAGGGAGGCTTCCGTGTTCCTTGCATCGTTCGTTGGCCAGGAAATATTAAGCCGGGATCTGTAGAAAACGGAATCTTCTCAGGCCTTGATTGGTTTCCAACTTTAGTTGCAGCTGCAGGAGATCCTGAAATCTCTAACAAATTGTTGAAGGGAGTGAAGTTAGGGGACAGAACTTATAAAAATCATCTTGATGGTTATAATCAAATGACGCTCCTGACAGGCAAAGGGCCGTCAAATAGACATGAAGTTTTTTATTTTGCCGGTGCCCAGCTTGGAGCAGTGCGCATTGATAACTTTAAGTTTCAATTCTTTGATCAACCTACAGGTTGGCCGGGGGCTAAAATAACGTTAGATATGCCTACTTTGTATAATATCCGTCAGGATCCTTTTGAGCGTACTCCTATTACGAATATTTTGGAGGGATCGGGGGATTATTTGACCGGTTTTTACGCTCGTGAGTTTTGGCGCTTTGTTTTTGTTCAAGATGTAGTAGCCAAGCTTGGTGAAACGGCGATTGAGTATCCTCCGATGCAAGATCCTGCCTCGTTCAATTTGTCTGAAGTGAAAAAGAAAATTGAAGAGGCCATTAAAGCTCAGCAAGGGCAGTAGAATCGTCCGATATTCTGACATTTGTTCAACGATTTACAAGTGTCAGAATATGTCTCAGTCTTGACAACTATTTATTAATTAAACTACAATAATTCTAGAACAATTTTTTTAATCCCAACAAAAGGAAATGTCAAATGCACGTAAGTCCTATAATCAAGACAGAAAATTTAGGAACTTTATTGGAATTTTCTGAAAAAAATACACTTTTTATAAGTGATATTACCAATACTCTTTATAGACCATGTAATACAATGTCTGATAAAAAATGGCGCACTTACATGGCGAATCATATTCGTGGAATTATACCTGATACTACTCAAGCATTAAAAATAGCCAATCGTATCGAAAATAAGATCGTTAATCAAGTCGATAAACAATTGGTTCATAATAACGCACCCAAGGTCATTGGAGAACTCCAAAAACAAGAAATCCCTTTTTTAGCTATTACTATGAAAAGTTGGGCTGCTCCTTATGATCCAAATTTCGGCATAACGACTTCTCAGCATTTAAAGAAATTAGGAATTGATTTAGAAAAATCGGTTCCTTTACTTGGAAATATAGAGACAGATAAAACCGAGGAATATACGTTTGCTAAAGGAATCATCTTTACCAACAAAAAGCCTCTGAATGCCTCTTTGAATGCATTTTTAAATAGGATGGAAAAAAAACCGGAAAAAATTATCATTCTTGAAAATTCGATTACCCATAAAGAAAAGTTAGAAGCTGTTATTAAAGCGCATAACATTGCTATAACTTATGTCTTGCATAGTTCATCTGACGAGCAAACTATTTTTGATCCCGATTTAGGTACTATTGAGTTTATTGAATATATGAATAATTCAAAACTCATTTTGGATAAAGAGGCTAATGAAATTAAAAATAAAAATCCTTCTGTTAATTATGGAGATCTATTAACGCAATATATTTTAAATGAAGGATTCGTATGTTGAAATGGATGATCGTATTGGGTGTTGCTTTTTCTGTTACTTTAAGCGCCGAAACTAAGGTGTTGGCTTTCTCAGGAAGTTTGCGAGCTGATTCAGCTAACAAAAAATTGGTTCTTGAAGCAGCAAATGTGGCTAGTCAGATGGGAGCCAACGTTACAGTTATAGATCTGAAGGATTATCCAATGCCTTTTTATGATGGAGACCTAGAAATCAAAGAAGGAATGCCTCTGAAGGCCAAGGAATTAAGGAAGTTGATGATTCAAAGTGATGTCATTTTGATTGCCTCTCCCGAATACAATGCTTCTCTCTCAGGAGTGCTAAAAAATGCCATTGACTGGGCATCGAGAGATGAAAAAGGGGGTAGTTCGAGAGAAGCTTTTAAGGGGAAAACATTTGCTATAATGGCTGCTTCTCCTGGGTCAAGTGGTGGCGCTAGGGGATTAATCCATCTACGAACAATTTTATCAGATATCGGAGGAAATGTTATTCCTATTCAAGTGGCCGTGCCAGGTGCATACAATGCATTTGATGAAAAAGGACACCTGAAAAGCGAAAAATTAAAAATGGAAGTCAGAGAGGAAGTAGAAGCTGCCATAAAGTGATGTTCATCCAACGGTTCCCGCCCGTGCCCGTGCCCGAAAATTAGCGGGAATTGCTGAAGGATCTTGCTAAGATTAGGAAAATTAGTATAATCTAGATTATTATAATCATGATTATATAAGGTGGCATCATGAAATTTGTTGGTCGTTCTCTAGAGTTAAAAACATTGGAAAGGCATTATGGTTCCAACCAGGGAGAGCTTTTTATTGTCTATGGCCGCAGAAGGGTTGGTAAAACAGAATTGCTCAATCATTTTTGTCAAGGACGGCCTCATATTTACTTCACAGCCTCTCAAGCTGAAAGTCGCGATAATTTGCATCAATTTGTTGAAATATGCAACGCTTGGTTAAAGAATGATGCCGTAGAAGGTGTAACATACAACTCGATCGAAGGCATTTTAAAGCTTCTCGTCTCTAAATGGATTTTGAAAGAAAAATTAATCATTGTGTTAGATGAATTCCAATATTGGGTAAGTGGTGACTTAGCCCTACCTTCGTTAATTCAAAGGTTCTGGGATCAGTTAGGAAATCGTTCTAACTTGATGATCGTACTATGTGGTTCCTACATCAGTTTGATGATTGATTATACGCTAGCTGAAAAGTCTCCGCTTTATGGGAGGCGCACAGGGCAGTTGCAAGTCTATCCTTTTGATTACCGCAGTGCATCGCTGTTTTTTCCGAATTGGAGTTATCGCTCTAAACTGTTGGCCTATGGTGTTCTAGGAGGTATACCTGCTTATCTTAAACAATTTGATTCAAGTCTTTCTTTTGAAGAAAATCTTATAGAGAGATTCTTATCTAAAGGAACCTTTTTAAGTGAGGAGGCAGGATTTCTTCTCCGAACAGAGTTAAGAGATCCTCGTACTTATAGTAGCATTTTGCGGGCTGTAGCCTCAGGAAATACGACCATAAAAGATCTTTGCTCCAAATTAAATATAGAGGCTAAATCTATAAGTCCTTATTTAAAGAATCTTCAGGAACTACACGAAATTCAGCGGGATGTTTCCATCAATGAAAAAGCTCCCGAAAAGAGCCGCAAAGGACGTTATCGCATTCAAGATAACTATTTAAATTTTTGGTTCCGCTTTGTTGATCCATATATCACTTTGCTAGAGCTTAATGAAGGAGCGGAGCTTTTTCGCCAAAAGATTGCTCCATATCTTTCAGATTATATGGGGGGCATTTTTGAAATAGTTTGTCAACAATATTTATTGTTATATGGAAGTGAAGTCAACCTTTCCTTACCGAAAAAGGTAGGTAAGATTTGGGCAGACCAATTTGACATCGATGTTGTGAGTGAAAATCTTGATGATACTTACTGTTTTGGTGAATGTAAGTGGTCTCAAATAAGCAATTCCAAAGAGCTCTTTTACAAATTGAAAGTACGAGCTACCGAGACTGGACTTTATACCGAAATGTCAAAACTTCTTCTTTTTTCAGGTGAAGAGATCTCCCCAATTAAAAATATAGAGGCTAATAGGATTCTAGTCCCTGCTTCTGACTTGTTTGCTGGGGAATAAAAGAAATTAAGACTTCATTTGACGATTTGGCTAGCATTACAGTAATTTAACAATTGGGTTGACCGCTACTAAAAATCTAGTACAAATCTACTCATAATCCTCTGAGAAGTAGCCAGAACGCTAGCCAAGCAGTTTTGCTAACGATTCACGTACTGGAATCGCACCAATAACAATCAGGAGCTGCTCTGTCTCAAGAGTCTGAGTTTATTGGACTCAAGGATCGATATCATCGCCCGAAAGTGTGCTGCAAGCACCGTTTTAATTTCTTTTTCACCTTCCCCCAGAAATGCCATACATGTTTTGTTCGATTCCTCACGGGTAGAACAAAAGCGACATGACCTCCCTTTCCATCGGGAATTTTCCCTTCGGGAGAACAGGGTGCTTCAGAAAATTGTTGATAACGCCTTGCAATGCAAAGTGCAGCTGCAAGATGAACACTTAAACCATAACGTTTTGCATAGTTAACGCGTCCTATAATAGAGGTAAATGCCGGATTGACTTGATGGACTGTAACTCCATGTTTGTATGCTCGCGCTTTTAAAAATACGAAAAATAATCCATATGCAAAACTTGACAAAAGTCGTGAAAATTTTTTATTTCCTTTTTCTTTCAAAGACAACTTCTTTTTCGGGAAATCCAGATCCTCGATGACGATAGGTTTTTTTGTTTCTTTTGCTCTCTCAATATGGCTTTGCAAAGATCTCCTATAAGAGCTTTAAGCTGATTTTTGCTTTCCCGTAGGAAACCCAAGAAAACGTTTTTCTTTTGACAGGATTGCCAAAGCGGTCTGTCTCCATATAGGCAACATGATCGGTATTAAGGTCGATCCCAATAACCCCACGTTGCTCTTCTGAAACGGAAGCCACTTTTTTTAAGGCTGTTGAAACAAAGACTCTCCAGCCTTTTCCATCTTTTTTAAACCGGTAAGACAATGCTTGGCCCTCCGGATGATGATGCATGCAAGGATGGCCTCATGTCCATAAGCGAAGGCAATATTTTCGATCTCTAGATATTTTCCCTATTTTTCTTGCAAAGCTGTAGGTAAACGCAGCCGCAAGCATAGGCTCCTCATTTCCAATATTTGGACATGTTTGATTGCCTGCCGTTTCGTCCTTTGATCCTATAACAAAAAATTCACTGTTGCGTTTGGCTTCCCATTGCTCTTTCCATTCTTGATGTGAGGCAAAGCCATTTTTTTCGAGATAAAATTGAGCGCTAAAGAGTTTTTTACCTCCAAAACAAAGACGAACACGACCTTGCTTCCGATCTTCTTCTAAACAAGAAAGACGATGAGACAAGTTCTCTTTGCGTCGTTTTTTTTGATGGAGAACAAATTGTTTTGAAGTTTTTTTTTCTAAGCATTTAATGTTTTTCTCAAGAGTAGCGATTTGTTGTTTTAGACTTGCAATTGCTTGTTCTTGCCCGCTTTTGCAGGCAGATATTTTTCCCTCAAGGCTGACTCGACAAGCATTAAATTGCCTCGCTGTAATGCCATAAATTTTTAGAAAACTATTTTTACATGATGCTGAGGAGCTCTCTCCATTAGCTACTTTTGCATATAAAGAACGCTCCACTTTACTCAGCAAATAAGCGCAACTTTGAAGAACTTCTTCTTGGTTTTCATTCAGCTGTAGACGAGTTTGATAGGTTAAAGTCATTTCATTTGTCATCGCAATCAACACCTTTGCAGCATCTACAAGTTTTTTATTTTTTCTACTGCGACTACCGTACAAACGAGCAGAAAAAACAGTAATGATTTCTAGCACATCTTGTGCAAGCTCTTCTTCAAAAGAAGCTTCGTCGCCTTTGTTAATAATAACAACTTCAATTTGCTTTACCTCGCAAAGTGCAAAAATCAATTCTGCACCAAAACGTAACAAACGATCCTTATGCGTTAATACTAGATTACGATCAGGCATTAGATAGCCTGTCTCTTCCCAACGTCGAAGAGTTTGAATGCTGACCCCTAAAACTTTTGCGGCTTCGCCGACCTTGATAAATCTAGTCATTTGATTAGATAGTATCAGATATGTATAGATTTATGCAAGCAGTTTCAAACCCCAACATCATTACTTAAACTTTCAAAAAATTGACGTGGATCACGGCTTGCCATCTCTCGAATGTCCAATGGCTCTAAAGTCACATAAGGTTTATTGGGAAATTGATGACGCACTAAAGTCGTTTTCCCGGATTGGCGAGGCCCAGTCACTGTAACTATGGGATAGCTGTTTGCTAAAGCGGCCAACTCTGGTGCCATTTGCCGTTGATACATATAAATCCGGATATATTGAAGTTTACTTGCAATGTATCCGATTATTTTTTTTGTGTCAAAAAGATTAGTTATTAACTTCTGATGGCGACTAATTTATGCACGCAAGTGACCGCCATTGAACCGTCTCCGACTGCAAATCCAACTCTTTTTGTGGAACCAGAGCGAATATCACCTGCAGCAAGTATTCCCGGAATTGTAGTTTCCAGCGGGCAGGGTTCTCGATCCTGCAGCGGCCATAGTCCTGATTGAAGGGCATTGATGCCTGTCAAAATGTAGCCAAGGGAATCTCTTCCAAGAGTTTTAGGTAACCAGAAACATCCTGGATCAGCTCCTATAAAAACAAATGCGGCAGCAATAGGAATGGTTTCAATAGATTTATCTTTTTGACTTTCAGTAGGATTGGGATCATAAGGTCGCAAAGAAACGCTTTCCATCCGTTCATCCCCATGAACAGCTGCGACTTCGACCCCTTCATGTAGTACAATATTGCGAGCTGCCCGAATCCTCGCGACGAGATAATCTGACATCCCAGGTCCTAACTTTCTTCGCACGAATAAATGGACTGTGCGGTCATGACAGCATTCAGCTAGAAACACGACTGCTTGTCCTGCAGAATTACCTGCTCCGACGACCGCGACGTCTTGTTTGTCGTAAAGGACGGCTTCGACTGACGTGCATGCATAATAGATTCCCGCCGATTCGAATCGATTTGCACCGGGAACTTCAAGTTTTCTCCAATGTACTCCCGCCGCAATCAGGACAGTACGAGCACGCAGAATATTTCCGCAGTCAAGATGCAGTAAATGATAATCATTTGGAGTTGCAGCGGGTTCAAGCAATTCAACAGATACTGGAGCAACCATTTTAGCTCCAAATTTCAACATCTGTAAAACACTTCGCGTTGCAAGTTCAGTCCCTGAAAGGCCGCTGGGGAATCCAATAAAATTTTCAATTTTTGAAGAGCTAGCTGATTGTCCTCCGGGACCGAGACTATCAAGAACGACTGTAGAAAGACCTTCTGAAGCGGCATAGACAGCAGTTGTCATCCCTGCAGGCCCAGCACCGATAATAGCAAGATCCGTTTTTTCAGTGGGGCAGTGTCGCCAAACCCCTATCCCTTGTGCCAGTTCGCGAAGTCCGGGATTGATGAGCAATGTGCCATCGTTGCATTCTATAACCGGGGTATGTTCGGGTGATCCCCAATCTTTCAAAAGTTTTTGCCCCCGATCGGTTGATGAGTCGTACCAAGTGAAAGGGACAAAATTTTTGAAGAGGAACTCACGGACTAGCATGGTATCATGACATTTTCCAGGTCCAACAATTTTCATCCCTATAACGCCTGTTTCTAATAAAAGTCGACGACGCTCTTGTATTGCGTTCAGCAGTTTTTCACCTAAATTGGGAATTTTGCTTAGGATTTCATGTAATTGAGTTGCGGGGATGCGAAAAAGTTGTGTCGGACCATAGGCAATTCCCGTGAGTATGACAGGACGATGTGTCAATAAATCGATATCTCCCGCAAATTGTCCGGGACCATGTGTGACGATATGTCGATTCTCATCGGCGGGGTTCACTATTTTGATCCCTCCGGTTTCAACGACAAATAAATCTAAATCCACATCTCCTGCATGGAAGATGATCTCGCCATCGGAGAAAGAGACTGAGTCAGAGAGTAATTTGAGGAGCATCATGTCATGGGCTTCAAGCCGAGGAAAGGCTATTGGATTGGATATTAAAGTCTCGTTTAACATAATAACCTCAATAGTAATATGTTTATGCCCCTTTTAATTTATAATATAATTATTTATTAAAATAGTCAATAGGTGAGAAAGATGCTGCATATTAAGATATAAAGTATGGGAAAAAATTAAACGCAAAGTTTAATTTTTCTTAGTACTCCGCATTCGATTTTGTTATTTAGGAGCGGGAATGGCTGTTCTTAACTTTTCAGGCAAGCTCGTTAAATTTTCCGGTAAAATCGTATCCACTGTCCCATATGAGGTAAAAAGGGTTGCCGAAAGAAATCGCAACCTTGCAATATTCTGAAAATATTGCTTCTGAATATTGATCTGCTGAATAAGTGCATCCAAAAGTCGATTTTCAAAATCAATCAAGAAAAACAAAGTACTAAAACCAGCATCCAATTTTTTAGTTTCATTTTCTACCAATATCTGGTTGTTCTTAACAAGCTCCTGTACATTTTTCAAGTTTATGCCTAAGGTGGTTTGATCGCTTAACGCTTCTCTTAAATCTTTTAGAGCCTGCTGCGTCAACTGTTGGATTCTAATTTTTGTTTGAGACCACCTTGCTTGCGTTTGGCGTAAAACACCCTTAGCAGCATCATTATGGAGGGGGATAGAAAGATTTACTCCAATTGTCCAATCTTTTTCAGGGGGACCTCCATTTAATGCTCCAAATAATGGTTCCGCTCGTTTGTTGCATTCAAAATTTGATTTAGTCACACTCGCTATGAGATCTAGCTGCGGAAGAAGGCCGTTACGAGCTCCCAAAACTAATGTGTAGGCCGCTGACTCTCTGAATCGAGCGGCAATGAGATCAAAACGCTCATAGGCTGCTCGTTCCAATAAAAAACATCTAATTTTAGCCAATTCCTCAGCAGAATATTCTGGTACAGGGAGTTCATCCTGCAAGAAAAATTCTTCAATTTCGCAGGGACGTTCGTCGACGATGTTCATGGCAAATTCTAACTCTTCGAAGGCTGTAAAATAGGCTTGCTTGGCATTTTCTAAATCAGTCTCCCTTGCAGCTAGCTGAGCAAGGGGCTGGTAGATTTCCGCCGCAGCCAATTCGTCTTGTGCGATGAGTTTCTTGATCTTTTCAATAAGCGCGATATATTTCTTAATGGTAATATTAATCGTCATATAGGTGTTTTTGGCCGCAACTAATTCCCAATAAAGGTTTGCTGTGTTAAAAATTCTCAAGGAAATCTCTTGGATTGAATCAAAATACGTGGCTTCTGTTTCAAGTGAATTCGCTTTCTCTATAACGGTGTCTCTACCATAAATGAGCCCCCTGAGAAGAGGCTGTCGAACAGCAAAAGCAACAATTGCAGTGTTGAGTTTACGTGGAATTCTCGCTGGATTAAATATTTGATCAATCTCAAATGAAAAGGCAAAGGATGTTCCTAAACGTGTTTTTTTAGATGCGGTTACATCCAAGACAGTTTCATGTCCTCCTCTAGTTGTTTTTAGAGGTGTCGTAGAGTCTTGAGCATCTTCTATCACCGTAAAGGTGTCTGTATTATTCAGGAGTGGATCAAAGGGGCCTGCAGATTCTTGCCACACTCCTTGACTAAAGTTATATTGTTCGATAGCAAGCTGTATATCGAGTTGATTCTGGAGTGTAAGTGTGATAGCATCCATGAGCGTTAATCGCCTTGTAGGTTGCTTAGGGAGCTCAGAAGCAGTGACTGAACAAAATAATAGCATGTATACAATAAGGTAAAGTTTAATCATTCTTTTTTCTTATAATTTCTGTTTTTCAATGAACTCTGCAAATAAACCTTTTTCATTTAGCAATTTTTCGAAGGAGCCTTCCTGAACAATTTTACCCTTGTCCATGACATAGATTCTATTTGCATTTCGAATGGTGCTCAAGCGATGTGCAATCACAATTCTGGTCATATAAAATTGATGTAAGCTTTTTGAAACAGCTTCTTGAGTGATATTGTTAAGGGCACTTGTGGCCTCATCTAAAATAAGAACTTTTGGGTTGCATAAAATGGCTCGTGCTAAAATGAGTCTTTGTCGTTGTCCTCCTGAGAGGTTTGTTCCACCACCGATTAAAGGTGTACGTAGACCCATGGGCATCTTAGCTAAATCTTGCTCAAAATTGACTGTGATGAGTGCTTTCATAATTTCTTCATCTGTGACGTCCCTTCCGGCCGCAACATTTTCCCGAATGGTCCCTTGAATAATCTGACTACTCTGAAAGACAACTCCTATTTGTTTCCGTACATCTTGAGGATTTAATTCATTTAAATCCCAGCCATCGTAGTAGATGGCCCCTTGTTCAGGCTTTTCGAAGCCAAGTAATAGCCTCACTAGGGAAGATTTTCCACAGCCTGAATGTCCTACAATTGCAATAAATTCTCCTGGAAGAATGTGCATGGAGATATCCTGATGAATATAGGGAGAATAAGCATCATAGCGGAAGTAAAGATGATCTATCCGTATTTCTCCTAAGAAGTACTTCGTTTTGTTTTTATAAGTGATTTCGGTATTTTCAATAGGCGCTTCTAGGATGGTTTTGCTTCTTTCCCAAAAGGGAAGGATGTCTACACCTCTGGCTAAAACGGCGTTAAATTCTTTAAAAGCAAGAAAAAAACTCATGAACGCGGAGGTAAAAGCAATATAATAACCGGGACTCAGCACATTTTCGGAATCTTTGTTTATCATATTGATAATGAATAGAAAAATGCAAAGGTAACAAAAATAGGGTAAAATTTCTTCTATAACCCGTATAATGGCATGGATACGATTTCGTTGAAGTTCCATTTTTTTAGTATTTAGAAACAAATTGTTCCAATCTGAAAAAATCCGATTTTCAGCTCCATTTGTTCTAATTTTTGTGATTCCTTTAACCGTTTGAACGATTTTGCCATATAAAATACCTGAAGTGGCGCTAATTTTGCGATTTGTCCCTGCAATAGAGTAAAAAGCGACCAATGAGATGAAAAGTATTGAAGAAAAAATAATGAGAATGAGCAGAGCTAAAAAGGGGATATAGAAAAACATTAATATTAAGTAGCCGCAAGCAAACAAACAAGATACGAAGGTGCGTATGGCATAAGATGAAAATGTTGTTCGGATAACGTTTATTCCTTGCATACGATTAAGTAAGTCTCCGCTGGAGATATTACGAAAATAATTAAGATGAACTTGAAAAAGGCGTTGCCATAGGGCGCATTCCAGGTTAGTAAAGACGGTACCATCAAGACGTAAAATAGCCATTTCTCTAGCTAAAATAAAAATAGAGGATCCAATAGCCGTGATTCCTACGGCCAGGATCACTTGCCATAGTAATGAAGCATCGTGGCTTGGAATCACGTAGTCAAAAAGAAGACCGCTTAGGATGGGGATGGACAGAGCTAAAACCATGACCATAAAAGCGGCTAAAAAGGTCAGGAAAATATTATTTTTTTGATCTTTTAAAGAAAAATTTAAAAGTTGTGCATTTGTTAGTTTCTCTTGATAGGGGAGAGAACGGTAGAACATGTTTGCTGTAGAGTCCAGGTGATTTGCGATCGATTCGTCGAGCGGGAGTTTTTCATCTAGGGTAGGGTTAACGATAGTATAACCGGAGGTTGAATTCGGGATTAAGACTACATAGGTAAATCTAGATCCTTTTTTGAATCTCCCGAGCAAAAGTCCACAATCTTTTTTCCACCAATTTTTTGAGAGAAATACTTTTCTTTGGAAAATGGAAGAATCGGAAGCCACCATCCTCACTTGTTCATTGGGATGATGCGAAAATTTCTCTATTGAAGTGGCAAATGGTTGATGCAAGCGTTTTCCAATAATCTGACAAGCCTTTATAAGTCCTTCATTTTCATCGTGCAATAGGGGGATTTCATCGTGATTCTTAAAAAAGAGCTTTTGCATTCTATTGAGAGATGACTGAAGCCATTCTCTTTCTCTTTTAAGCTGTACTGCAAAGGCAGCTTTTTCTTCAAAATGTTCTTCTATAATTTGAGAGGACAAGAGTTCCAGGATATAGCGATTAAATAAAAAAATTCCTTCCCAATATTCATCATTCGAAGCCCAGTTGGTGTTGGCTGAGATGAGAACTTCACCTTCATTCTCGCAGCGCAACCATCCCGAAGAAAATGAAGAACACGAGGAGCATAAGGGAAAGATAGGAGAATTAACGGAAAGAGGCGTTTTTTTCATTCCGAGAAAAAGGAATTTTCCTCTGATAATTTTTAGCCAAATGAGCTCGCGATGACTTTCGTCTTGTGCTAGCCAAGAGAAGCTTGCAGTTTGATTATCTTTAAGAGATAAGATAGCATCTTTTTTTATGAAGTGATCAAATTGAGAAGGAGGCGTGTTTATAAAATTATTCAGAAAGTTACTACACCAATTTCTATATTGGATTGAAAGATAATTTTGCAGTTCCGGAAAAAGGAGAAGTAACTCTTTTATTTTCTGGAAAGGCACTTGCTTCATCACTGTTTTCTGCACGGGTATAATTATTGCCAGATGGTTTTGAGGGTTGTTAGGGGGGCGAAAAGGAAAAAGTAGATTTCCCTGATCAAAGTCACATAAAAAGACAAGTGGTCCCTGGATAACACCTGCTTCGTTCTCGATTTTCAAGGAATCTGAAACGAATAAATTGACAGAGCCGCTTTCAATAAAATATAGACAATGGATTTCACGAAGCAAGTGGTGGCCCGAGGGCTCTAAAACGATTTCTTGACCTTCATTTTGAAATAGTTTATATAAGTCTTCAGTCTTCATTACTCTGGTGTTCCCCCAATGTGAACAAGCTCTCGATAAAGTTCAGATGTTTCCTTAAGCTGTTGATGAGTTCCCCTAGCTACAATTTTTCCTTTATCCATGACGCAAATTTCATCGCAATTTTTTATGGTACTTAGACGGTGAGCGATCATTAAAATTGCGCATCCACGTTGAATAATATTCTTAAGGACAAGCTTTTCGATGTCGGCGTCTAGGGCGCTCGTGCATTCGTCAAGAACTAAAATGGTCGGATTTTTTAATAGTCCGCGGGCAATTTCTAGACGTTGCCTTTGGCCTCCACTTAAATTAATCCCATTGTCCTCTATTTCGAACTCATATCCCCCTCTTTTCGCCATGATATCGTCATGAATACAAGCATCTTCAGCAGCACGGATGAGGGCTTTTTCTGATATAAGAGGATTTCGCAAGGATAGGTTTTCTTTGACAGATCCTTTAAACAGAAAAGGAGATTGTTCAATGTAGGCTAAAGAAGAGGTGAAACTATGGTTGGATAATTGGCTTAAGGGCTTTCCATCGAATAAAATTTCTCCTTTCCATGGGTGGATTAACCCAGCGACTAACGAGGCTACAGTGGACTTGCCGCAGCCGGAGATTCCAACTAGGGCAAGAGATTGTCCTGGTTGGATGGAAAAGCTGATATTATTAATTAAGGGTGGTTCTAAAAGGCTGTAACCATAGGTGATATTCCTCACCTTAATTTGACCTTCAAGTTTTTCATAGGTATGTGCTTCTTTAGCGTTTTTATCTTCTTTTTCAAAGTCTATGTCTTGTGGATAGAGCATCAAATCATTGAATCTAAATAAATTGATTTTCAGTAACTGAATAATTTGAGTAAAATAAGTTAAGCGTATCATTGGGGCCATGAAACTAATCAGTAAAATTTGCATTGAAACGAACATTCCGATGGTCATCCGATTATCTAAGACTTGAAAGCCTGAAATTCCTAATAAAGCCATCATGGTTAGAGCATTGATGAAAATAGGAACTACGTGTAGCGAAATATCTTTTTTTTGAATATTTCTGAAAGCATTTGTAGCTGTGGTGTAGTATCCAGCCCAATTGGCAAAGTAATATTCCTCCATTCCCATCCCTTTAATTGTTTCGAGATTTTCTAACAACCCTAGAGAATATCCAATGTTTTTTCCTGAAGTAGCTTGGTAACGTGCGAGGCTGTCTTGTCGGAGGCGAAAAACGCGTTGTAAGAGCATTAAATTGATAAACCCTGCACAGAAGACGATTAAAGCAAATAGAGGACTGTAATAAGCGAGTGCAAGTCCATAGATGCTAATTAAAAAGAGATCTAGAACTGTGATGGCAAGCTCTCCGGTTAAAGAGTCAACGATTGGATCTATTAAAGAGATGCGATAGGCGACTTCTCCGGGATATCGGTTATTAAAAAATTGAAATGGTAGTCTTAGCATATGCCAAAGAGCACTACTTGACATGCGTAAAGATAGTTTGGATTTAAGAAATATTAAGATTCGTTCTTTCAAGAAGGATAGAATACCAATGAGAATCATTGCAAAGATAAGGCTGAGTAATAAAGCGTTGATAGGAACCGAGATTTCATTCGCAAGAACCTGATCGACAAAAATACGAGAAATTGCTGTGAGAAGTAGTGTCGGAACGACCATCCCTAGAGCTGTCAAAAAAATGAATAATAAAGGGAGCTTTGTTTTCTTGGTAAGAGCGTAGAGTAACTTGATAAAATTCGGAGGTTCTCCTGATTTAAGGAATTTTGACGATGGAGTTAGTTCAATAGCAAGCTTTGAAAACAATCTGTAAAAATCCTCGCTTGGGATAGAGTATGGGCCTACAGCAGGATCGTTAATATAGAAGCAGTCTTTTCCGTATCCTTCCAAAACAACAAAATGTTCAAATTCCCAAAAAATAATCGCTGGGAGTGCTATGGATTTTACGTCATTGGGGTCGACAGAATATCCATGAGCTTCTAACTGATAGGATTTGGCCGCAGTGACTATGTTCCATCCATTACTCCCATCACGGGTGACATTGCATGCTCCGCGCAGCTCTTCGATAGATACAAATTTGCCATAATAAGCCAAAATGATGGCTAGGCACACTGCTGAACACTCTGTGATTTCCAACTGGATGATTGTCGGTGTGATGACACGATAGTACTGAAATGTATCAAAAGAAATCGATTCGTCGAGATTTACTGTTTCATCGTTGTTTAGATTCACATCAGCTCACTTTTGTACAAATTGCTCTATGGGTAATAAATAGAAAATGGGACGTACTCTATTATATATAACTTGAACCTCGTTAAGTTCTCCTGAATAACTACGCGATAATGTTTCCATAGATTTATCTGTGTAATTAAAATCAAAATTGGGTTCAATTAATACTAAATTGACAGCTTTTGCACCGGAAGTTAAATAGTCGCTGAGGGCTTTATTATGAAAAGTGCGTAATAGATTTTCGCTTGATATGGGAAATTCGGAGATGCTTATCACTTTTCCTTCTATGTAATTTACCCCTTTCAAGTGTCCCTCGCTGGGATAAATTTCAACTTTTTGTCCTCGATTGATCGTTTTTCCTTTTTCTGCTGGCAGATAGCCGTAAACGATTAAAGGATTGTCTTTTGAGAGTGGATATTCTAGCCAGATAATGGCTTGACCTGGTGTGACTTTATCACCCTCACTGACGAACACTTCCAAAATGGACCCATCGGCGGGTGCATAAATATTAGCAAATTCAAGACCCTTTGCGATGAGGTCATGTTCCTCTTTAACTTTAAATAACTCATCAGTTTTCTCTTTGAGCTCTGTAGAGCGGTATCCTTTTAATAAACTTGCCTTTAAGTTTTCAACCTCAGCTTTGATTGTTTCTATTTCGATTAGAGATTGTCGAACCTTTCCTTCTTGCTCTCTTAAGACGATTGCGCTTATAAGGCCTTCCTTAAAAAGTCCACTTTTTTTTTCTAAATCTGCTTCAGCTGCTGCCAGGTTCTGTTCTTTTTGCTTGATTGTGTACTCTTTAGATTTAATATCTGATTCAATGCCTCCCTTGACAGCTTTTTCTTCTCTGGCAATTTCATCTTTTAATTGTTCTAAATGTTGTGTATAGCTTGTTAATTTTATTTCAGAAAGCTGAAGTTTAAGTTCTTCTTCGGGATTCGAAATTTCTGCAAGGAGGTCTCCTTTTTTGACTAACATATTAGGCCCAGCACGCAGGTTTTTTATGATTCCTTCTTGTTTTGCTTGAATTGTATAGCCTCCATCAAGGCCCATAAAAATACCTTTCCCTGTAGCTTTTATCGGCATTGATCCAAAGAAAGCCCATGCAACAACCAGTAAAAGCACTGAAAAAATTCCTCCAAGGAGTATCCAAAAAGGAGAATTCACGACGACTAGCAGTTCATCAAGTTGTTCCGGATGCCTTATTAATGAGGAAGAAGTCTCTTGAAGGGGAGGTTTTTCAGAAACATCTTCTTCGAAAATTTCATTCTTATTTATTCTAGGCATGGTGGAGTCCTAATAGTGAGTAATAAATTTCACAATAGGATAAGAGTGCATTAAAAAAAATCACTTTATTGTTGAGTCTAACCCTCTTAATAACCAAAAAATTTCGCCCGCTAAACGTTCGTGCCCGAAAAATTTAGGGTATAAAGTATAGGAAAAATTAAACGCAAAGGCACGAAGGCACAAAGAGCACAAAGAGATCTTACGCGAAGAATCTTCAGTTTAAAGAAAAAATAGGTAAATTTTATACTTTACATGTAAGATCTCTTTGTGCTCTTTGTGCCTTCGTGCCTTTGCGTTTAATTTTTCCTATACTTATATCCCAATATCGCAGCATCTCTAAGCAACCTGTTTTCATTGCGAAAGAATTCGGGAGCTGATAAGTGGAGCATATGAGTAATAAACATTGAGCATCTATGTCATTTGTAGTTAAGCCAAAAAGAGCTCTCGAATTTATGAAGAACCAACCCTTGATGGAGGGGCTGAGTGACGAAGATTTGACAGAAATAGCTCCCTATCTTGAAATCTTATCTTTTGATCCTGGAGCAATTGTATTTCAAGAGGATGAATATTCTAATGACCTCTATCTTATTTTGGAGGGTGAAGTCAACCTTTTGAAAAATGATGAAAAAAAACATCAGCAACTTTCAATTGGAAAATTAACGTCTGGGGATGTCTTCGGAGAGATGTCTTTTTTGGATGACAGTCCCCGTTCTTGTAGTATTAAAACCAATTCGAATTTAATTCTTGTAAAGATTTCCAGAAAAGCCCTGGAGACCAGTCCTGCTTCCATTCAAGAAGTCTATGGAAAAATTCTTCGAAATATTACGAAAGTTGTCATTGAACGTCTTAGAGGCACAAATACGTTGATGATTAAAAATAAGAATATTGGAATACAAAATTTAAGGATGCATAATCAATTTGGTCGTCTTTTGCTTCGACTTCTACTCACTATGCAAGTCACTGCCGGAATTTTTGGAGTCGCTTATCTTTCAGGAATCCCTTCAAAATATTATCTTCTGTTCAATTATGCTTCATTATTTTTGCTTCTTTACATCGTAAGATTATTTAATAAGTCTCAAGTATTTCCAATAAGCAACTTTGGACTCACGTTGAAAAATTGGTCTAGATCATTGGGTGAGACAATCGGCATTCTAGCAGCTTCTGCGGGTGTGTTGGGGCTTATTTCTTTTTCTATGAATAATTTCAAAATAGTTCCTCCACATGGATTTCATGAATTTTCTTTATCCATTTTGCTTAGCTATGGAATTTACGTCTTTTTTTTAGAATTTATTTTGCGTGGCGTCATGCAAACATCGATTCAAAAATTTTTAGTTGATTTGCCAATTTCAAATGCCATTCTCTATATTGCAGTTGCCACAGCGGCTTGCAATTTCTATTTCGGATTCGATGCTGTTTTGATTGTTTTTATAGTTAATTTACTTTGTGGTTATATTTATTCTCTCAAAAATAATTTGTTAGCTACTTGGTTGGTGCACATGGTGATTGGTTTTTCTTTAAAATTGATGGGGTTGCTTCCTCAGACGATCTTCTTTTGATCTTGTTGCCAGGTTTTATTATATCCATTTAAATATATTTCGCTGAATGGATTGAAGGATATTTCTGAAGTAATAGGAAGTTCTCGCAAAATGCATGTAACTCATTCCGTAAAGGAGTGGAGTGTTCGGCATAAATTTGCTGTTCTTTTTGATATTGCTTTCGACCCTCTTCTGTTTCGATACGTATGGGTTCGAAACCTTCCTCTGTTAAATCATACGGACTTGCTCGCATATCCAATTCTCTTCCTTGAATGGCTAAGAGGAAGGTTTTAGCTATGAAATCGGATCCAATCCAGGGCCAAAGTTTTGTCGACCATTTGTAGAGGTCCATGTTGGCATGTAAACATCCACTTTGCTCCATTTGTAACCGCGTATCAATGATCGGATTTAAGACATTTAGGGGGCGAGCTTCTTTGGTAAAAAATCGATAAGCATCATAATGTGAACAACAAATTGTTTGGCTTTCTATAAAATGAGCTATTTCATGAGGGGATAGACGCAGTCGACAGCCTGTATGTCTAATAGCTTCAGGAGACGATTTATACACCATAGCCCATTCATGCAGACCAAAACAACCAAAGCGAGGAGTTCTGAGCAATATATTTTCACAAAGCTCTTTTACGAATGCTGCAAGACCAAAGGTGTTAGGTTGAATTTTTTCTTGATTGAGAAATAATAAATTGTCATCTAACAGAAACCACTCATGATTGAACCAAGGAAATTCAATTTGTGTTTCGGTTGTTGTAAGCAATTTCATTTCATACGAAGGAACCCACTGCTTTAATTTTAAAGGGGAGCAGTTGTAGTAGGTAAATAAGAAGTCATGAACGGGGTGTTTAAGTCCGATGGATCGTCGTTCGAGGAAAGCGTCAGCTTGGGCTGCGACTAAATCGAGATGCTTTTTTGCACGAGAAGTCCATGCATCAATAGATAGTTCTAAAGTTTGTGAATGAGTCATTAGAAACAGCTGATAAGTGGTTTTCTCGTATAAACTCATTAGAGAATAGTTGATGAATCCATTTTCTGCAACAAAAAATGAAGATGCATGATACATGACGTAAAAGTTATTACTGGCGCTATTACAAGTTAAATTAATAAAAAAATTTTTGGAGTGCGTGTGGCTCTGCCACCGCCGGAGGGGTCTATTCGGCTTGATAATACGCTCCAGTAATCTTTAAAGCAACTTCTCGCTGTGTAATAGCCCCAGTAATAACTTTTATGTTGACTTTTTTTTGATTGCATATAAATACATGATTGTAATACTATTATTTTAGTTACAAAATATTATAAAGGAGCAAGGTAATGATTATTAGCACGAATGAGGTCACCCCCGTTGAAGTTAGTAAATTTTTCGAAGAATTTTGTAAGTGTGAGCCAGAAGTTAATTTGGTTAAAAAAACTAAAGTTTATTCAGTTCCTGGTTATGGAGTATCGATCACCACAGATCCATATAGAGGGTGCCATATTGATATAAAAGAAATTGACTCTAAGCTCGTTATCCTCCTCAAGGGAGCAATCGGAAAACTATTTGCATCTTGTAAAGCAAGTTGTGCTTTTGATTCAATTTGGGTTGATGTTTCGCTTCCATTCAACGCAAATATTTTTTCTATTCTTCCTGAATCTTTTGAAATTGGAAAGCTTGGTAAAAGCGACCTGATTTATGACTATCAACAAAAAAAGATAAGAGTTTGGGAGTGGATAAATCCAAATAAAGAGTGTTCAATTCCACCTGGAGCTACTCATAATATAGGCGCAACGGCACTTTTGATCGATAAAACTGCAAAAAAAGTTTTGCTTGTAGTTAACGTCTGTCGAGATGATGCTTGGAATTTGCCCGGAGGAAGTTTTGATCCGGTTAAGGATAATACTCCATCCTACACAGCATTACGCGAGGCGCAGGAAGAGGGTGGGTTTAATATTGAGAACGATTTAATACCTGAACCAAAACTGATTGGTCAAATGGAATTTGGCCAAAATCAATTTGCGCCAGCTATTAATCAAATTTGGGCATACCTAATTGATGGTATTAGTCAAAAAAAACTTAATCCTCCATCCGATGAAATTAAACGTGCTGTGTGGGTAGATTTTAATGAAATCATTAATGGAGGAGGCACTGTCGATGGCCTCAAGTTAAGTCCAGAAATAGAAGTTCCTCTCATAGCAGCCATTAATGGCTTGGGGTGTCAAAAAATTGTTAGTAACGACTGGATGACTGTTCATTCAGCAAAGTTTGCACCTGTTGAAGATGCTCTGGACGCTACACGCGCTGCTGTTGCCCAAGGGATTGTTCCTAGTGAAGACGTTGCGCTTCTCAGAGCTGTGGAAAGCCTCGACAACTTAAATCTCTCCGGAGATGAAGCTGTGGGCGCATCGATCATTCGTCGCGCAGTCTTTGCCCGTGCAACTGAAATTGCCAACAATTGTGGCCCGCAAGGAAATTCTATTGCCGAGAAGTTCAGTCCAGAATACTAGAAAAAAGTTTTTTAATATAGCTCTCAGGGACCATTAACTCTTCTAGGACATGCTGTGGCAAAGCCACAGCACTTCTGAGTAAGCTTTTGAGTTTACTTCTTGATATTAGCGCCCGCTGTTCGCTGGGGGCTCCAAAAAAATTAAGTTATTAAGTTATTCTTCAAATACATCTCTATCGAGATGGTTTTCTAAAATGCGTTGATTTATCCCTATGATTTTTCTAAAATGTGTCGATTTATCCCTATGATTTTTCTAAAATAAGAAACATAAGTAAAGATTGGAGGAAATGGATGCGTAGAGATCACCTAAATTTTCTAAGGCAATGGAAAGATGATCCGATAAGAGTGCCGCTTATGATTCGAGGTGCGAGGCAAGTAGGCAAATCTTGGCTTGTGACTATCTTTGGTAAGGAATTTGAGCACTTTATTCCTATTAATTTTGAAAAAGATAAACGAATTTATCCTTCAAGGCCTTCACCTATTAACCAAAGCAGGTGTAACACATTTTTGTTACTTAATTTAGAAAAGTAATACAACATCGCTGGATCAAGCAACCTATAATTCCCTTCAGTATCGATGTAAATATAATCTTTTCTAATCATAGAGTCTATTATCCTTTTAATACTTGCTGGGGCAAGATGTATCATGCATGATTGAGCAGCAATTCGAAATAGCTGAGTGGGGGGATAAGTATCAACGTAAAAGTTATTACTGGCGCTATTGCAAGTTAAATTAATAAAAACTTTTTTGGAGTGCGTGTGGCTCTGCCACCGCCGGAGGGGTCTATTCGGCTAGATAATACGCTCCAGTAGTCTTTAAAGCAACTTTTCGCGCGGTGGCAGAGCCACACGCACTCCAAAAAAGTTTTTTATTAATTTAACTTGTAATTGCGCCAGTAATAACTTTTATGTTGATTTTTTAAAGATTTTACACGCTAAATTTGTTATGAATGACGTCCTTTGGCGTATGCCACAGACCTCCCTTCAGATGCACTCTTAGCATCATCATGTTTTACCATGATACCTTTATTTATTTCTCTAGCTTTTATCAGAGCTGTGCTGGCAGCTTTCATCCCCATATGAGCGACTTTTCCAGCCAGGGCGCAATTAAAAGCAGCTCCAGCAACTTGCCCAATCGTTTTACTAATAGTGCATGCAATCGTAGAGGCTTCAGCGGTTGCGCAAGCCGCAGCGATCCCCCCTTCTGCATAAAGCCCTACTCCATTGATCGCTAAGTCCGTAGCTGTTCCCAAAAGTCCGCCGCTGCATCCCGCAAGGAATCCTTCAGTAAAGGCTGTTAAGCAGGAACCAGCTACAGTATAGATTAAGGCTGCATCAAACAATATCATGGCAGCTTGGAATAATTTGGAATTTGTAAAATCCCATGATAAACATCCGTCGGGGTCAACATACAGAAGAGGATTGTTATGCACATATGTATAGAGATTTGGTCCGTCAGCATCTTCCATCGGGTCTTGAGTGATCCATGTCAACGACGCAGGATCATAATAGCGTTCTCCAAAATAAATAAAGCCTGTTTCACTGTCAATGCGTTTTCCAGCGTAACGCCAAGGACTTAAAATAGTTCCGGAAATTTGCTCCTCGCCAAAAGCACTGTAACGGTAGGTCGCAACACATTCTCCTGAGCTATTCAACAGGGCTCTAACATGTCCAAAGATATCATGTATTGGTACATATAATGTACTTTTGAGTTCGATGGCAATGCTCTGATTCGACGGATTTAAAATTTGCAATTCATCGATGATGCCGTTTGGTGAAATGGTCCCGATTTCCTTCTCCTTTTGCCAAAGAAAATAGGTCGTTTCTTCATCGTGAAGTCGTACTACACGTCTTCCTAAGGCATCATAAATGTAACGATATGTCCCCGCAGGTGTAGTTGCTTCTATCAATCTATCTAAAGCATCATAACGATATAAATTCACGCCATCGGATATTCGATTGCCATTCGCATCATATTTATAATGATGGTCATTATGGTTAAGCAATGTATTGCAAGCATCAAATCTACGAGACTTGCCATCGTAAGAGCTAGAATTTCCTTGCCAATCATATTCAAAACGATGTTCAGAGGTCCCATCTTCCGACAGAAGTTGACTTCGTGCATCATACTTGTAGTTAGAATCTGTTTCTCCAAAGGGATCATGTAGCTGACGTTGCTTCAATAAATGAGCTTCGTATTTCAAGCTTTCACGCCAATGAGAAGTTTGTATTTTTGTAGGTCGATTAAGGAGATCGTAATGAATCTTTAACTTTCCGGCATCACCAGCTAAGTGAATTTTGGTTGGATTAGAAGATTTATCATATGCAGTGTAGAGATGAGAGTAAGTAAGATTCCCATTTCTTTTGATTTCAATCAATCGATCACCCTCGTAAAGATAACTAAAGCTTGATTGATCAGGAAGTGTAATTTGCTTAGTGTGGCCTAGCGTATCATAATCATAGGTTAAGGTATGGCCATACGGTAGTGTATCTTTGATCAACTGATCATACTTATCATACTCACGTCTGACTGACTTGCCTGTGATTTTATCTTTTGCAGACAATAGGTTGTCGTTCTCGTCATACCTAAAGGTATAATGAAGAGATCCATCCGAAGATATTAACGAGGTTCTTCGACCTAAAGCATCATAAACATAGCGTAGAGAGGTTCCATCATTCTTTACTAAAGTGATAAGCTTGCCACTTATGTCGTAATGACGTTCCACTCGTCTTTGTTCAGGGGTTCCTGCGGCTTCAATCGTCTCTTTCAGCTGATTAAGCGAATCGTAATGCCATACAGTATCAACAGGTTGATTCTCGGTTTTTATTCTTCGAAGGATTTTGTTGCCGTTTGCGTCATAGGCGTATTGAATTTCTTCAACCAACACACCCATCGGATCGAAACGTTGCTCAAGGATAGGATGTCCATATCGATTGTATGTCGTGGCAGTTTTGATTCCAAGTGGATCGGTCACTTCGATCCTTGGAGTCAATTCCATGTAATAAGTCGTATAGGTGGTATTTCCAAGAGGATCTGTTACGCTCGACCACGCGGCCAAATGGATCATATATGGACGTTGTGATTTTCTTTCCGGCTTGATTCCATTCTTGATGACGGATTTCGTTCCCTTGAGAATCATAACTCATCACAGCTCGGTCGCGAATTTCTCCTTTATGATCTACTTTGTAGCTTTCGACGACTCTCTCGAGTGCATCAAAGATTTCTACAAAAGTAACAGAAGTCTTGTTCCCTTTAAATTTTGTGGTTGCTGTTTTGCGCCCAAGAGCGTCGTAGCCGTAGTAAATCCGCTTTTTTCCGAATTTTTCAGAGATGAGTTTTCCAGTACAATCGTAAGTATAGTGAGTTACTTTTCCCTTGGCATCTTGTTCTCCAATTAGATGGAAGGCATTATAGGTCTTAGACGTAGTCTTGATGATCTTTCCACTAGAATTCAACCATTCTTTTTTAGTTTCTCTCCCTTGAGGGTCATATGAAATTCGGATTTTGCTGCCATCTTTGGCGGTGCTTTCAGCAAGATCGCCCCAAAGAGTATATGTTTGTTTTTCGACAGAACCATCCGGGTAGAGAGTGAAAATAGGTTTCCCCCTTACATTGTATTCGATTAAGGTGGTGTCTTGATTTCCATTAGTTATTGAAGTTGCTAAACCTAAGCCATTGCGCTTATATTTGATCGTCGTTGTGGGTTGTGTATTGTCATGGGAAGGATAACTGGTTTTGATAAGCCTCCCGAGTGCATCATATTTATTGCGGGTAACGTTCCCATAGAGATCTGTAGACTGGATGCAATTTCCCATGGCATCATAACGATACGATTTTTGAAAACTTTTGCTAGTAGAACTTTTTTGCTCATCAAAGATTAGACGATTCATGAAATCATATGTCAGGAATCTAGGCGCAAGATCTGGTTTTTGTTCGTAAATCAGATTATTATTGGCATCATATTTTGAAAGCGTTTCATTCCCTAACGCGTCCTTTTCATAAATTACATTTCCATGGGAATCGTGTTTCCACGAAAGGGAAAAGGCCAATTTGTCATTGCAATCGTAGATAGATTGAGCAATCATCCATCCATGTCTGTCATATTGATTGATTGTTTTGCGTATCAGTTGCTTTTGGCCTCTAGAAAGATCGAAAGCATATTCTTCAACGACTTCAGGGAGTCCTGTAAGTGTGTTTTTGATCTCTTTGATTAAGCGCTCAGAGACATCTGTAAGGTTATCAACTTCGTTGTCAACAGATCCATCGTCAGTGATCTCTTCGCAAATGGCTCCACTTGCATCATAGCGATAGAAATGTCGAATTTGAACACGACTGTCATAGATAACCGAATGAGCAGAAAGCTGGTTAGTGGAATTAATGTAAGAATATTTGTTTAATATTCGACCATCATCTTCTGTAATTCGTCTGTGTCCTAGATCGTAGCTATAGTGAGTTTTATGTACTTCACATGAATCCTCTTTAGGTGGATGCATGAGGTTATCTACATAGGTGGGCTCTTTGTTTTCACCTGTGTGATTTCCGTAAAGAGATAAGCAGCTGATGTTACCATAAGGATCGTATTGATATCTTTGATAGGCAATCAGCTCGCCAGTCCCTTCCTCCAAAATTCGAGCTGTAAGGTGGTTTTTATTATTCTTACTATCACCCCATCGGAACCGTTCTTTAAAAATGAGTTTATGTTTTTTATCCCAAGTTGAAATGGCATCTAAACGTCTTGAGTGGGTGTTTGAAAAATAACATTTAACCTCTCCAAGTGGAGTGTTAACTTGTGTTATGCGATCCTTTCCACTCATTCCTCTTTTAAAATAGCGGAAAGTGTGCGTGGCAATTAGCTGACTACCGTCTCCGGATGGAGATAAGAGTTCTTTAACTTTACCATCTTTATCGTATGCAATCTCTAGAACACGATGATCGGGTAATTCGCGCTTGATTAACCTTCGTTGCTTAACGTGATGATTAACAATTTCATAGGAGTAGTTAATTTTTGGTGAATGAGGAGGAATAACTTCTGAGAGTATAGCTCGCGTTTTATCGCAGTCACTATAAAGTTTGAACCGATATTTGATTGTTTCATTTGAAGATGTTAGATAAGTTATTTCCGGGTTGGTTTCAAATTCATTTCGAAGAAGTTTTGTCAGTTTAAAGCCGCCCGTTTCGATTCCCTCCTTATTAAAACTAGCGATAGTAATTGGCATTCCAAATGTATGTCCATATTTATAGACAAAAGAATTACCTGTTGGTAAACTTATGTTATCTAATAGATAGACCGTGTTTTCTTTTTTTGTTTCGGGGTCATATAGATATTTTCTAAAGTGATAATGCGTCCGATCGGAAGTACGTAGATCGAAGGCCTGTGGATTTTTTACCAAAATGTCGTTTTTAAAATTGTTTGCAGCATTTATTTCTCCCAAGCCGGTATTGGTAATGCGTTTTTTAAAAAAATTATCCGGACATGAGTATAATCCGAAAACATCTTCTTGATACATAACTCCATGCCTATTGGTTCCTAGCAGAATAGCCGCTTTATGCTTGTGTTTTGTTTTTTTGCCATGATAGAGCTTTGCGCCATGATTTAGCTGCCAACCTGAAAGAAAGTAATATTTTCTGGATCCACTCCCGCAGTAGAATCGTTGAAAATTTAAGGGCGTCGCCCCAGGTAAGGAAAAGTCAACTGTAGATTCTTGATATTCTCCATTGAGAACGTTTACACAACCGTTGACGATGGCATTTGGAAGAATATGTATATCGATAGCAAATTCTGCTTGATCATCGATGGTTTCTGAATCATCTGGAAGAGAATCAAAGTCTTTAAATGCTTTTTCTTTGATCTCATCTGCCTCCTCATCCGCTTCTGGATCAAAATCACTTTCACTAGGTGATCCATCGCCTAGAAAATCATCGAATTGGATCCCAAGATCTGTCTGAAGAATGGAATCATTGAAATTTAGGTCGTGTGTATAAGAGGGCAGATATCCCGTGTTTTCATATTGCTCGTGAGCAATAACTGTAGCAATAGCATGACATATGCATAATGCTGAAAATAAAATTTTTTTCATCATAATTTTCCCAAGACAAGGTTGTGTTGTAATGTTTGTTTTTTATCCAGTAAGGATAATTGCCTGATCCTAGCAAACGAACCTTGAAAGATGCAACGCTAATTTTTCTGGTTAGTTAATTAAATAAATTTTTATATTGTAAATATTTTATTGAATGATGGAGTGTTAGTGAAATAAATTTTTAATTGTATATTGATATTTTTGTTGTAGTAATTGTTGACGTGCGGTATGGTTCACGTTATTGACTCAATCAAATCTTTCAAAAAAGGAATGTTTTATGAAAAAATGTATACCATTATTATTGACAACATTATCATTTGTTGGACTCTATGGTGATGACTATTGCGAGCAAGAAGTTGAATATTGTGAGCCAATGGATGAGTGTTACGAGGAAGGAGTTGAATGTGACCTAGGCTACTATGTTGGAGGTTTTGGAGGAATAAACTTTTCGCGGCCAAAAGATACTATTGGTTTTGTTGGGGGCCTTTCTGTTGGTTATAAGTTTGAAAAAAATTTTCGTGTCGAAGGGGAATTTGCCTATAGGATTAGCAATCGAAATTCTCATAAGACAGAAATATATTCTTTAATGGCGAATGCTTACCATGATTTTGATTTAGGAAAGAGCTGGACTCCCTATTTTGGCTTAGGAGTGGGGTATGGACGTTTGAACGAGAGAGAAAAATATTCAGATTGGTGGGGGTATCGTCATGTTAAAAAGAATAACGTGGTGTATCAAGGGATTGTAGGAGTAGATCGCAAGATATTTGAAAGCACGTATGCAGGTCTTGAGTATAGATGTATTTTTTTCAAAGAAAATTTGAAAGGAAATTCGGTTTTGATTTCGTTGAAAAGGTATTTATAACCTCCTAAATAATAAATTCGCTTTTTTAAGAAAAGCGCCTTGCCATTGGTGCAGCAATTCCCGAAAATTAGTAAAATCTACGAAATTTTTGGGGCACGAAAGTTTAGCGGGAATTGCTGCCATTGGTGCCTGACCTGATATTCTGACATTTGCCGATGCGATAACATTGCTTCCTAAAAGGCAAATGTCAGAATGTCAGGTCTGGAACCAAGGCTGGAACGTTACCCCCAAGAGGACAGCAAGGAGAACAACAGGAAATGCGGAATGAACGAATACTATCCCGATTTAAGAGTACTTCAAGTGACAAGCCAAAAACTTGGTACATTGGATGTGATTTTTACTTATAATGAAAATCCTTCTGAAATTGAAAAAATACTCGCTAATCTTACAATGGAAAAAATTTCGTTGGATTTTCCGGTTTATGAAGTAAATCTAATTATTAATGTATTAAAATACCCTCAACGACCAGTTGATAAAGAAATTACAACATATTGGAGACACGAATAAATTCCATGGCAATGATGTTTAGATATAGCAAAGGAGCCATTTCCAGATTGGAATGACTTCTATTTTATAGCCTTCAAACTCTATGAATTCCGTTTCATTTTCCGTAAGAATGATTCCTTCTTTTAAATCATAAGTTCTTATAGCTTCTAGCAACCCCTCAAGCTCTCTTTTTCGAACTTTTTGATCAGAAAGATGGGTTGTCACTTGAATGGCCTCCACAACACGATTTCCTTGCCTTGTGATAAAGTCGCACTCTTTCTGTTCTTTATGGAAGAAAACATCTTTTCCATGCATTTTTAAATGGAGTAAGACGATATTTTCCATTAAACGTCCACGATCTTCACTAGAACGAAATCCGATCAATCGAATGATTGCAGGATCTATCATGTAACATTTTTTATTATATTGAATTTGTTTTTTTAAAGAATGACTGTAGCGATTTAAAAAGAAGCAAAGGTAGCAGTCTTCCAAATAGCCGCAATAGTTTGAAACAGTATTTGGACTGCCAAGTCCCAAATATTCAGCAAGATTGGTGTAACTAAATTCTTTACCAATATTACTAGCGAAATAGTAAACGAGTTCTTTTATGGGGCCTTCATGGCTAATATTGTGCCGTACAATGATATCTCGATAGAGAATGCCTTCATAGAGGTTTTTTAGATATTCTTCTTTTCTTGATTTAAAATACTCTGGAACCCCCCCATGTTTCATATATACGGAAAAGAGATTTAGTAAAATTCCAGTATCCACAGTTGAGTATATGCTTTTGTTGAGAAGATTAGGTTGCTCATGATAAACGATTTCTTTGAAAGACAAAGGATACACCTCTAATTGAATATTCCTTCCAGTTAAATGAGTCCCCAATTCTTTGCTTAGAAGATTGGCATTTGATCCTGTAATAAATATTTTATTCCCATGCTCATAAAGTCTTCTGATAAAACGTTCCCATCCCTCAATATTTTGAATCTCGTCAAAATAAAAGGTCGTTTGCTTTCCAAATAGCTCGATAAAAATTTCCAACAAAGTTTGGAAGTCTTCCACATTAAATTGAACCAAACGCTCATCGTCAAAATTGAAGAAATAATCAGATTTAAGTTGTTCTTGCTGCAAGAGACGCATAATCGTTGATTTTCCAGATCTCCTAATCCCGCTAATGATTAAAACATTTGGATCGTCAACATATTGACGAATCACTTCAGACTGCGATCGATCGAAAAAATTGCCAGGAAGTTGATATTCCCTCTGATCAGCTATAACCTTCTTTATTTTTTCCCTATCCATATTTTCCTTTTTATTTCAATAGGCAATTCCCGCTAATTTTCGTGCGCGCGTGCGCGCACGAAAAAGCCTTGTTCACTTTCTTCGCTCAATTATTCCTCCTCTGTGTTCTCTGTGATCTCTGTGGTAGATTTTTTTTACCACAGAGATCACAGAGGAGGAATAATTGAGCGAAAGTTTCTCGTGTATAGTTGAACATAGCCCACGAAAATTAGCTGGAATTGCTGTTATTTCATTGTACTGCAAATACCGTGCATTGTCAATGCGCGGTTTAATATAAAACCGTGCATTATTAATGCATGTCTAAATTGTCTTTGCAGTGTCTGCTACGCCCCCTATCGGGAAATAACAAACTTTTAAAGCGCCTTGTCATTGGTGCCTGACCTGATATTCTGACATTTGCCTAAACAAAAACAAGACCTCTTAAAAGGGCAAATGTCAGAATATCAGGTCTGGAACCAAGGCCAGAACGTTACCTATCAGGATTAAGTAGCTTGTTATTAATTGAAAACAACGCTTCTTTCAGTTGCGTAAATCTTGGGGGTAATGTTCCAGCCTTGGTTCCAGACCTGACATTCTGACATTTGCCCTTTAGGAACCAATGTTATCACATCGGCAAATGTCAGAATATCAGGTCAGGCACCAATGGCAAGGCGCTTTTCTTAAAAAAGCGAATTCGTCATTTAGGAAAAATTTTAAATGTTGAAAATAAATCTTGCAGAAAAAAAGGAATTGGCATATTTTGATTTCTTGTGGCTAGCTTGATGAGATGGAAAGGCTAAAGACCCTTTTCTTAAAAAAAGTAATCATATGTACACAGATATGGCTTTAACATTGAAACAAAGTATTTTGGGCGCTCCTCCTAATCAAAGGTCTACAAATTTTGAAATGAAACAAAGTATTTTTGACGCTCCTGATACAAAATTTTCAAATGATGTGATCTTCCATTCTTCATTTTGTGAGGTAGAAAAGAAAGTCGATCGTTGGCTCACTCGCTTTAAATATTCCAATGACCAATCCGTTGTTCAAGATCTCTATCTTTTCTACTTGTTAGCTTCAAAAAAATTTCTTGACCATCGGTACCCTTCTCACCTTTCTAAATTATTTTTATCGATCCACTTGATGCAGAAAACATTGGCGCAGAAGGTCGCTTTTTCTCCTCAAATATTACATGTTAAGGTGCGTTGGTTGCCAGGTATTTTAAAATTTCCTTTTTCTAAACGATCTGTTCTTGGGTGCTTGGTCTGCTATAACGCGTTAGATAAATATGAATTATTTGATGAAGAAAATCTTTCCCTAGCCTTTCAGAAGCAATATCCTGATATTAGATTGGTTAAAGAATCCCTATACCAACATACAACGAAAAATAAAAATCTTAAAGTTCATTATTTTGAAGTAGAAAAAAAAGATGGTTCAGATTTTTCTCTTGATCAGCAAAATTTGATTAGAAATAATGTCGAAGAGAGAGTGCGTAATAGCATTCAAAAACTCTCTCCTTCTACTTTTATGAAGCGAAATGAAGAAGAAACCTATAAAACTATTTTGGTCTTAAGCAACGAAATTAGTTCTTTAGAAGATTTACCGCAAGCAGTGATTAACTTAGATGAGCATTCAGGAAATGAAATCATTTTTCAAGTTGTGCTTGTCCTCCCGGCCCCCTTTCACAATTTTTCTCTAAAAGAACGTTTTGTTGAATGCACTTTTGTTCCAAAACGGTTGGCAACTGTCAGGCATTTGGATGATCATCCCATACAAGCCCATGTTTTCTCATTGCACCTTAGCCGCTCTTCAGCCTTTTTAAGAACTGATGGATCATTGGATTTTAATATAGCGAGGCAAAAAGTCGGGACTCTTCTTCAGTCAGCCATTGGGGCATTTCGAGATTATAATGGGGGGCTTTTGATTAAACAACAAGAGCATTTGGAAAAATTCAGAGGCGCTTTCCCAGAAGCTGATCAAGAGATTTTGGAAAAGTTTTTCTATTCGATTGCCCCTTTGCAAAAACAAGCGATTTTAGATCAAGAAATTCTATTTTTATTTTTTAAATTCTTTTTAGAGCATCGAAAAGAAAAACTACAGAAAAAGATTGATTTTATTTTCATCGATTCAAAAATAGAAGAGAATAGATATATTTTTGTAAAAGGGAATGATTGCTCATTGGGTGACACAATCGATTCTTTTATCCGTGATCACTTTTTTCAATCGCATGAAATTGTTTATAGCCTTTTAAATACCCTAGAAGGAGTTTTGTTTACTGCCGTTTTATTAAACCCTACAAAAGAAAAAGAACTCTTTTTTACTAAAAACTTAAAGCAAAAGCTAAGAGACTGCCAAAAAAAGATTGAGGGAAAAAATGTCTTAAAAATAGGTGTCGAATACATGCCTGTTTCTTTAGATCCACGTATTGGGGTAGATAACCTATCGGCTGATATGATCTATCTACTTTTCGAAGGTTTAATGCGTTACGATGAAAAAGAGCAAGTGGTCAATGGAATGGCCCAATCGATCGAAATTTCTCCTGATGCTAAGCAATATATTTTTAAACTCAGACAGGCATTTTGGAATGATGGGACTTCTGTGACAGCCCATGATTTTGAGTATGCATGGAAAAAGATCCTCTCGCCGGATTTTAAAACAATTATTGCCGAAGTGTTCTATCCCATTAAAAATGCCATGAAAGCCAAGCAGGGGAAAGTCCCTCTTGAAAGCGTTGGTGTCCAAAGCATTGATGATCGCACGCTTAAAGTGGAACTTGAACATCCGACGCCCTTTTTTTTGCAACTGACTGCACTCACTTCTTATTCTCCTATCCATCGAACCATCGATCAAAGAAGACCGCAATGGTCCTATGAGTGTGAGTCTAACTATCCCTGCAATGGTCCCTTTCAATTAAAAATTAACCAGTCCAATCAAGGATTTCAACTCATTCGAAATCCTTTTTATTGGAATGTGAGTTATGCTAATTGGGATCAAATCAACCTAATTCAAGTAGCTCCCTCTCAAGCCCTCCATGCTTTTCAAAATGAGGAAGTGGACTGGATTGGCAATCCGTTTGGAGCGTTTCATTCTAAATTTACTCCTAAAAAAAGGGGGGAAGTTTTTGTTTTTCCGAATAACTGGGTTTGCTGGCAAGTTTTTAATACGTCATGTCCCCCCTTTCATTCTCGTAAACTCAGAGAAGCCTTGGGTTATGCCATTGATCGTGAGAGTATTGTCTCCAATGCGTCTTTACCTTTAAATCCTGCCTTTTCACCATTTTTGTATCGACAATGTTACATTAATCGCCAGGTCGATTTTCCGACATTTGACCCCATTAAAGCGCGACAATTATTTCATGAGGCGCTCAATGAGTTAAATTTATCCATTGATGATCTCCAACCTTTAACATTGATCTACAATGAGGGGGAGATTCGAGAATACACGGCTCATTGTTTAAAAATACAGTTTAAGGAAACCTTAGGCCTAGAATGTGAGCTGAAATCGCTTCCTTGGAATAAGCTTTTTAATCAAATGCACTCAGGAAATTTCCAATTAGGACTCATTAGTTGGAGTTCGCCTATAGATGATCCATTACATCAGCTTAATTATTTCCGGTTTAATATAGCCAATGTTGCCCATTGGGAGCATTCTGATTATCAAAATTTGTTGCACTTAAGTGAACAGGAAATCAATACTTTTCAACGTTCTTCCTATCTGATTAAAGCTGAAAGGCTACTCTGTTATGAAATGCCTGTCATTCCTATATTTTATCAGCCTTCTCTAGGTTTAGTTAAAAACGATCTTCAGGTTGTACTCAATCTCTCAGGCACCTTTAATATAGCCAAATCTTTTAGCCAAGAGCCTAATCTTTCTTAATTTAAGGTGTTTATTAATACTAACGAAAAAGAGGTCAGCTATTTAAGCTTAAAGCAATATCTCCTTTTATTTTTACCTATTGCTCTGATGACTTTTTCGACAAATCTTTTTCCTACTGTTGAAAAGATATTGTTAGCCAGCCTCTCCAAAGAGGATATGGAAGCATCCATTAGTGCCTTTTATGCCGTTCAAATTTTTCAATTAGCCTTTGTATCCCTTGCGATGATGGCCCAAGTTTTTGTGGGGAACTGGTATGGAGAGAAAAAATGGAATCGAATCGGACCGGGAATTTGGCAGTTCATTTGGTTTTCGCTTTTCTCTCTTGCCATTACCCTCCCTTTTGGGTATCTCTACGGCAAGTTTTATTTTAAAGGAATGGTCATTGAAGAGATTGTTCTCCCTTATTACTACTCTCTACTTGCAATGAGTTTCCTTTTTCCTTTAGGAGGAGCTCTAACCTGCTTCCTTCTAGGCCTAGGTAGGACACTTTTAGTCTCTATCACAACTCTTATTTGTCATCTCATTAAATTACCTATAGGATATGCACTCATCTTTGGTTGGAAATGGATCCCAAGCTTAGGGTTAATGGGAGGGGCTTTAAGCATTTTTATTACTCAGTTGGTTTTTTGCTTAGTTTTACTCTTTATTTTTCTTAATAGAAAGAACCATCAATTGTACCATACAAGAGAATGGAGGTTTAAATGGCCCCTTTTTTGGGAATGCATTCAGCCTGGACTTCTGCGTGCGATGAATCGACTCCTGACCATGGGAAACTGGGGAGCCATCACTTATTTGTTGGTGCAAGGAGGCGAAAACGCACTTCTTATTATATCTATTGGCGGAGTTCTTATTCTCTTGACAACTTTTTTTGGCGAAGCGATTTGTTTAGTTCAAATAACAGTTGTTTCGCAAATTTTAGGATCTAGGAACTATCATTCCCTTTATTCTGCTTTTTGGCCAGGGATTGTATTAGCTACAATTGCCACTTTAATCCTATCTATCAATTTATTGATTTTTCCCAGCTGGACATTTCAAATGCTATTTCCCCAAATTATACTGGACCCATCTACAGTTAAGCTTATTTTAACAGGGGTTTGGATTTCCTCTGCCTTTTGCACTTTTGCCTTTTTGCCAATTAGCTATATTTTGGCTTTTAAGGATACTTATTTTTCTCTTTTTATGGGTGTTGTTAATTGGATAACGGGTTTTTTATTTATTTATATTTTTATTGAAATTTTGCATTTTTCAGCTGAATATTTTTGGCTATTATTTACATTTCTTCATTTTACAACCGCTCTGTTTTATTATTTGCGGGCAGCTTGGTTGATTGAAAAATGCAAACAAGCAGAGCCTTTATTTAAGATTGAAAGTAAAGCTTGACGTGCATAAAGTTTAGCGCGTATCTCTTCCTTTAGGTTGCAGCCTAAGCGATTGCAATGCATATGCAATAGACTTTCAATGATTGAATTCCATCGATCTCGTTTTAAGTGATCTGCGATTTTACAAAAATGCTGAATGCCTTCTATCCTTATCTGCGAAGCAGCATGCATCACTTGGATTTCCGGAATCTCACTGTTGCTATCTTGTTGCAACGCATTGATCAGTAAGATTAATTCACTTTTATATTCACGGAATCCTTCTAGTTCACTCTTACTATTTGTTGCCATATTCAAGATTCGAAGCATCTCTTCAACACCTAAGCCGAAATCGCGCAAGAAATTGACGATCGATAAAACATGTAAGACCACTTCTTTACACTGCAGCTGTTTTGTTAAAAATGCATGAATGATGAAAAGAGTGGAAAGGGTATCGTTATGGAAGATCGTTTCAGCAGCTTCAATTAAAGAGGATCCCCCATAACGTTCAGTTTCTCTCTCATATTTGGCAATCAAAACATCTTTTATCCAACCCAAACGGGTCCATACTTGAAATTGCTCCTCAAATGCAAATAAAATTTTTGAAATCATTTCAAAGGATGGGGAATAGATCCTCAAACGTAGATGTGACTCAGGATCGTGATAACGGACAATAAACCACTCTTTGATCATGCCCTCTTGACAAAAACTCTCAATGAAATTGTAAAGATACCCGATAAGAAATTCGTTGATTTTTTCCTGTCCCATATAAAGTTTAAGATACAGCCAATTGCTCCCCGGAAACTCACATCTATCCTCATTCACTTGGGAGGAATAGGGATCTGCTTTAATGGAACTTTCTTTTTTTGCATATTCTTTATTTTTGACAAAAGGAACACTGATTTCACACATGTGATTGCCTTTAGTTCCTTTAATCCATGCCCCTTCTATGTTTTCAATAAACGTTAGAGCTTCTCCTTTCTTCAATTGACCCATGATTTCATCAATGTGATTCGGATTGTTTCGATCAAGTAAAAGATGTTGATCCCCATGTGCCATAAAAAAGCTTTGAGGGAGATCCCATTTGTCAGCCCATGCATTAAACCTAGAAACGGCAGTTGAAGAAATATTTTTTTTTGAAGATTCTTTTAAATAGGACTTCGAGTCGATATTCCATTTAGCTGGAGATAAGATTGTTTTACCAAAGCAAACCCGAGGCAAAAAAATCGCCGTATCTTGGAGGGATCCCCATGAGAAAAGGGGAATGGATGGGTATTGGGAGCGGGTGACATAACGCATAAATTTGAAGGGCAAGGGATCATAAAAAGTAGTGTAAGCATGATTGGCACGGGTAATGAGATTGAATCGACTTTCTTTGTCGGTCAAATAGAAATTAGAAAAGGTTGCTCCTATGTAGATATCTTCCAATGCTAGCGCCCCTTTTTTCCCAGACTTCTCCTCGGTATCTAACCGATGGCTTCTTAAACAAGGGTGAATCGTTACATTAGCGCCCCGCACAACAGCGGGAAAACAAGAAAGTTCAACAAAGAGAGATTCCGCTTCTAATTGCTCCTCTAAAGCAAAAAATTGAGCGGTTTCCGTTTGTGTAGCACTTCCGAATATATCCAAAAACCTTCCAAAAAGACTTCCCCCTTCATAGGTAATCTCACTTATGACAAGAAGAAATTTTCCTAAATCAATATTTTGATCACAATCAGCAAATACTTTACAAAGAATATCTAATGAAAGAGGCGCATTCAGCGGATCGGTTTTATTTTGTTGTGACGTCAACAAAAATAAGTCGATACTTTCTTCAGTAAGCTCCCACTCCTTTTTTTTGTGAAACAAACAGTCTTGCCACTGTCGATTCAGCCATTTTTCCCATTCCTGATCTGATGAGGAAGGGGTAGCATTTTCAAATAAAGGACCGAGGCCCTTTTCTTCATCAAGTAATTCAAGAAGGGGAACTGTCCGATATTTTCCATATTTTTCAAGAAATTTTGAGTGATAGGTCGATAAGATTGTTGGCGTCTTTCGGACGCAAGAGATTTTCCAAAGAAGATTTAAAGCTTTTTCAAGCTCATTCAATACATTTTTTGATAATTCAAAATTGTTTCCTTCAGAAGCAGTATCTACTTGTAGATAGCTCCTATTTGGTAAAAGAGTCTCCATGTTACCTTGTAACTTTTCAAGTGCTTTCTCCCCTCTTCCGAATGGCAATTCATTATAGTTTTTCATTTCCTCAAGAATCGCTTCCAAACCTGGAAATGAAGATAAGTAGGGGAGAAGGACGTCAAAGGGGGTAGAACTGAGTAGAGAAGGAAGAAGTCCGGGTAGAAGAAATTGCTGCGAGAATAATTGACGGATAACCGCCAGGGTTTTATCTTGTTCAAGAATAGGGTAGCTCGTTTGGAGTTTTAACCAAAGTTGATCGACCAGAAAATCTTCCTTAGCAGACTCCAAAATAAGCTGGATTAGAGGTGTAGCACGAATAGATTTGGAATGTGAGGTTGATTCCTTGTTTGTATGATCCACATGCTTTAGATGATCGAGGCGATACCGCTCTCCGCTTAATTGGAGGAGGGGGTTAGTGCGGACAGGTAAGGAAAGAAAAGAATTTTCATCCTGATAGAGCGTTTGAATGAGGAGATAAACCCATTCCATATCTAAACGGGTTCGTTTTCGCAGCAATTCCTCGTCAAAATAAATACTGGTGGCTCCTCCCCATTTAGCCGTAGAAACAGAGGAAAAAAGACCAAAAGGAGTGGGCCGAATCATCATGCGAGAGATGTAATGAGATAAACTTTTGGCTTCTTGATTTAAATTTTTTGAGTCTTTTTTTTTTAATGAGTGATATAAAGAGGGAGAAGCAATCGCAATCGCTTCACGCAATTGTTCATTCTCATAGTAAATTTCCAAGGGGTCACTCGGAAGAAAGCACTCAAACTTATCTCTTGGCCAAGTCGGAATGCGCAGAATGAAAAAAGATGCTGCAGTGTAAATTTTTTCGCACATGAATGATATCTCGTTTCACAGTGACTTTAGACTTTTTGATTGGGGATCACAGCGTATTTTTGCAGTTTTTTTGTTAATATCAACATTGAGCTTAACTTAAAAAAAAGATTCCATAACTAAAAAGTCTGAAGTCATGTGAAACGCATCAACGAAAGAATTAATTCAGTGTGACTTATCCTCAGACCACATGATCCCTATATGAGAGCTCATGTGGTTTGATCCTGTAAGCGGGCGCATAAACCCACTTCTTTAGGTTTGACAAATTCCTTGTAATCAACCTGGTCCAGTCATTTTAGATATAAAGTCCTGAACCTTTATTTCCCTAGCTTTGTAATCAACAGCATAAACATCAACATCCTCGTTCAGGCAAATCTTTTTCTCGAAGAGCCTTGGATGTTCTGATGATAATTCACTTGCTTGAGGTAAAATTCCTTTTCCTTTGAAATTTTCCTTCGTTGTCTCCTTTCTATTCACATTCTCTTGGATATTGTTAGATGATCCAAATGTAACACCTCTTAGTTCCATAAACTCACTCCTTTTGTTAAATTTACGGGTTGTTAAAGTACAGTTTCTACCATTCTCTTAATTTTTCAGTCAACGTTTTTATTGAAAAAATTTTCATCTAACCATAAAAATTCATATCTCATTGATTTCCAATCTATTGCAAATAAAATCAGCATGAAATCCGAGGCTTAATTTTCTTTAACTTGGAAAAATTTCGGTGAAAGCTTGTTTTTTCATCCTACCTCAAGGAGATTTTTCAAACCCTGTTTTTAATAGATTGAGAACAGGGTAGGGGTCTTTTAATGGTATCGAGAAGGACTGTTTTTTCCGGCCTGCGCGGTCGATATACAGCTTTAGAAGATCTATATCTGGAAGAAAGAATTGCAAAATTAGATGGAATAAATTACAAAATGCCATTATGATTAAATAAAGAGGGAGTTGCAAAACAAAAAGGCGGCCTTTTAAATCTTTTTCGAGTTTTGCAACTTCCTCTAAAGGCAGACTTTCCCATGAGCAATTCCCAAAAATTCTTTAATGTTGCAGGTCCTGTCATTGCCGGAGAGCACTACATTTTGCCACTCCGACTAGACTACGAAAAAGTGCATAAACTTATTGTCCGTAAGTATTTCTTCATCTTACATGCACCTAGACAAACTGGAAAAACTTCAGCTATTTTTCAGTTTATCGAGCGTCTTTTGCAAGAAAATGAATATCTGCCTTTATATGTTAATGTCGAGTCTGCTCAAGCCTCCAGAAGTAACGTTAAGGCTGGAATCGATACTATCCTAGATCTAATTAAATTTAGAATTCTCGATACATATGGATCTCATGAACCTGCACTGGCACTATTTGAAAAAATTACTGACAATCCCTATTCCGCTCTTTATGAGTTCTTAAGAAATTGGTCTCAAATAGCTCCCAAGCCTATTGTCCTTTTTATAGATGAAATAGATTCACTCATCGGAGATACTTTAATTTCCGTTCTGCGTCAACTACGCACAGGGTATGTCGAGCGTCCGAGCGCTTTCCCTCAATCAATATGTCTCATAGGTGTCCGAGACGTGAAAGACTACAAAATCTTTTCTGAAGAACAGCAATCAATGGTGATCGGAGGAAGTGCTTTCAACATTAAAGCTGAAAGTTTAGTTCTTCCAAGCTTTTCCATTGAAGATGTACGCGTACTTTATCTCCAACACACTCAAGAAACTGGGCAAAAGTTCTCTGAAGAGGCCATAGTTTATGCATTTGATCAAACGCAAGGACAGCCTTGGTTAGTTAATGCTTTGGGAAACGTTGCAACGGAGGATGTGAACGAGTGCTCTCAAATTATAACAAAAGATGTCATGAAACGCGCTAGGGAGTCGTTAATATCTCGACGGGATACCCACTTGGATGTTTTAATTGATCGTCTCAAAGAAGAGCGCATTGCTCATATTATCGACGCTATTCTTGTTGGAGCACGTAGACCAGTACCTTTTCCGTCAGAAGATGTCAAATATGCAACCGATTTAGGACTTATTACTGAAAAAGATGGAATTTTGCAGATTGCTAATCCGATTTATCGAGAAATTATCCCACGAGAATTGACTGCCACAAGGCAAGGAAGTTTTACTCAGCAGAGGGCAACCTATTTCAACACTGATGGTTCTTTAGATATGCATAAAGTACTGTCCGAATTTACTCAATTTTATCGCGAGAACTCAGCCATCACTGCCGAAGAACTATTATATAAGGAATCGGGTCCTCACTTGCTTTTAATGGCATACTTACAACGGATTGTTAACGGTGGAGGACGCATCCACCGCGAATGTGCATTAGGTCGAGGACGAGTGGATATTTTAATTGAATTCAAAGATCAATGGATAGTTTTGGAATTAAAAATTTATCGTTCACCAAAAACATTGCAAGAGGGACTTGAACAGACGGCAGAGTACATGAGAACTAAAGGAGCTACAGAGGGGCATCTACTTATTTTCGATCGTTCAAAAAAATCTTGGGATAAAAAAATCTATCAAAGAATAGAGAAATATGGATCGTTAAACGTTAATGTCTGGGGTCTTTAGGCTTAGCAATTCCCGCTAATTTTCGGGCACGGGCCCGAAAATTAGCGGGAATTGCTGCTTTAAGCTCATTTCTGCTATAAAATGCTTTCGATATATTCGATGACTGGCTCTGGAGTCAATCGAGCGGTTAAATCTTTATCAGGAACGGGGTATGGAGCGCAAAGTTGAAAATAAGCATCATAGTTCTGTGTAATACGTTGGGCACGTTTGGAATTTTCATCTTTAGTCTGAACTGTATAAGTTCCCTTTAATTTCATTTCTTCCAATTTTTGCTTTATGCGTTCTTTTTCTACCGTGTTTACCGATGAAGAAATTCCCTCATTAATCCACAGATCACACACTTCAAGTTCTATCTGATCTACATAGGCAGCATTGCATCCTCGCACACAGTGAAGACGTTGCGGAATACGTGTCATATAACTATGAATGCACGCATTTACAGACGATTTCACTTGAACTGCACCAATGATATGTTCAAAAGGGATCAAAATGGCATCAAGCTCTTTTCCCCAATCAGAAAGAAAGGCATAAGGGTAGTCAGTGGTGGGATTATAATATGAATTTGAAGGTAGGAAAATGGCATAAACCCATCCTGAATCTGAAACTTCGACTAATCGACGTATAACATCCGCAGAATATTTAGCAAAACCCGCAGCCATATTAAAATCGGTTGAGCATCCAATCATATTGCGAACAGCTCCATCCACTCTATAGGAAGGGATCTTGGTGGTATCACCAAAAGTTTTCCGGAAAAATCCTCCTACTTTGCGCAATTCATCAGGACTTCTTTTATCTCCTCTGAAGACGAATACTTCCTTCGATTTGGGAAAAAAACCAAATTCTGCCAAAGCGCTTTTGACAAACTGAATTTCGGCTTCTACCGGATCAACTTCTTGAAATTGATCAAGAAGGGCAATGGAATCGTGAGCATTCATCTGTAAACTGATTGAGCAAATTCCAATAGCAACGGCAAAACTCATTTTTAAAAATTCTCGAACAATAATCATCACAACCTCAATATTTTCAACAGAATACGTTTTCATAGCCGGCAGATAGCCGAATTTGTTAAGACAATAACGAGATTACAAAAAAAGATCAAATACAAACAGTCAAAATAATAGCTAAGGGTGTGATTAAAATATCGGCGCCATTGCAATTTAACAAATAAAAACTTGTATTATCAACGTTAAAATTACTATTGGCGCCATTACAATTTAACCAATAAATACTTTTTGGAGTGCGTGTGGCTTCGCCACCGCGCGAAAGTATATTTGAGTAAGTAATAAGTTATTTATTAAGAGAACAACACTTCTTTCAGTTGCGTAAATCTTGGGGGTAATGTTCTGGCCTTGGTTCCAGACCTGACATTCTGACATTTGCCCTTTAGGAAGCAATGTTATCGCATCGGCAAATGTCAGAATATCAGGTCAGGCACCAATGGCAAGGCGCTTTAAAAATTTGTTATTTCCCCGTAGGGGCGCCTCAGGCAACTGTCTCGCTTTGTGTTTAATTTTCTTCACAGAATCTCAAAGATTTCAACAACCCCTTTGCCCTTGATCTCGAAATCTTTTTTAGAGGTGGCTGCATAAAGATGTGAGACTTGATTCCATGCTTCCTTGCTTAAAGTGATAACATTAGGAGAAGAAATAGATTGAATGCGCGCAGCAGTATTGACGACATCCCCCCAAATATCAAACAAATAATATCTTTTACCTACAATTCCTCCAATAACTGTTCCATAATGGATTCCTATATGCAAATCCCATGAAAATCCTTCATTTTGATTCATCAGTTTAAGTGCCTTATGAGCACATTCAACGGCATCTTTCACCGGATTCTCACTTACAGAAAGCATTCCTCCTACTCCTAAGAAGCAATCTCCGATTGTTTTAATTTTTTGGATATTATTTTGAATGGCAACTGTCTCGCATACTTCCGCAAACTGTTGAAGGTTTTTAATTACGATACTTAGAGGCTGTTGTTGGCAAAAAGCCGTGAAATTAACTAAATCGATAAAGAGGACTGCTACATCTGGATAAAATTTCGTTTGAATAAATCCAAATTTTGAAAGTTCAGCAACAATCGAAGGAGGGAAAATGCAACGTAATAACCCTTCATAACGATATTTTTCTAATTCCATTTTTTGATTAAATTGATTTCTTTCCTGAATAAACCACATTTTTTCAATACATGAGCCCACACGCGCTCTGAGAAGATGTTTGTTATATGGCTTGGAAAGGAAATCCTGTGCTCCGAGATTTATAGACTTTACAATGTTTTCGATTTGATCGGCAGCAGAAATGATGAGGACAATTAAATTTTGAGAAAGAATTTTATTTTTGACTTTTTGTAAAACTTCTAGTCCAGATAATCCAGGCATTTCGAGATCTAAAAGAACTAGATTAAATTTATCGATGATATTCAGGGCCTCTTCTCCGCTTTTAACATAAGAAACATTTTCATAACCAAGATTGACCAATAGACGTTTGAGCAGGATGCAATTTTCTTCGAGATCATCGACGACAAGAACAGGGAAATTTTTTTTGAACAGAATAAATTCACTGGCATCAGGGGTAAATAGACTTTCTGAAGAAATCCCGCTAGGTTCGAAATGAGAAATAGGCAAAGATTCGACATTAAGAAGAATATCGCTTTTTGAAATAGCTTTGATAGATGTGATTGTTTCCAAAATGTGTTGTATTTTTTTAAGAAGGTATGCCGATTCCACTTGTGTGATCTCTTCTTCTTCACTCATAATTTCTACATAGCCTTTAATGACATTCACTGGGTTGAGGAGGTCATGAATCACTTTAACAAGAAAATTATTGAAATCATTATTTAATTCTTCTCTTATATTTTTTTCATTTAAATGTAGTAGTAGATTATTTTCTAAAATGCGACAGCCTCCTTCAACTTTCTTAAAATCGTCTACATCTTTTTTAGATTTTGCCAACAAAAGAATTGCGGAAATTTTTTCGGAAATCTTATCTACATCCTTACTAATGGAGGTAGAAATTGCTAACAAATGAGTTGTCAATGTCTCTTCAGGGGTCATGGCTTTCCTTTAGGGACTGGGCAATAATAACTTGTGCGATTGGGCTTTGGCGCAGCCGAATCGCGCAAGTTATTTTGCCCAGTCTCTTATTTCATTCCAGTTTAAAGATTCCAATTGTCCATTTCTAATGATGGAAGGCCACACTTCAGTTAAACCGGTGTGGTCGTTTTTATCGTAAGAAATTGTTGTCTTGAGGCCCAAATCAAGGTCCTGAATCTTTTCGAAGGCATCGATGATGCCTTCCCTATCTATAGCATGGGCGTCAGCAGCTTTTTTCAATGCAATCACAAATAATTTTGCATCTAGATAGCCTTCAAAGGAGCCTAAATCTGCTTGAGAATCCGAATTAAAGGCCTTTAAAACTTCTAAGTATTCTTTTACCGCTGGCAAATTTGAAGAGAGAATGGGCACGGCTTGGGTGATAATGACATTATTGCTTTCATCTCCTAAGGCATTTATTAAAGGAGTCGTTCCGACAAATGAAACATTTAGAAATAGGGCATCCGGAAAATTCTTTTTTGCTAATTTTATAAATTTAGCTGCCGGAGCGTAAGCTCCAACCATGATGATCGCTTTAGGAGCTTTGTTGAACGAGATAATTTTTGCCAAACCTTCTTCAACGTCGACTGTATTGCGTGGGTAAGTGCCGACAGGTAATTTTTCAGAGGCCGTATAACCTGCATCTTTAAGAGCTGCAATCGCCCCTTCATAACCTGAAATGCCATAAGCATCATTTTGAATGAAAAAAGCCATTTGTTCAGGCTTGATGCCTATCGATAATAATCCATCGATGATGGTTGCAGTTTCTTGTTTATAACTACCACGTAGATTGATGACATAACGATCCGGAGGAGATTTACGTAAAACTTCAGCTCCAGTATATGCGGCAAATAAAAGGGTTTTAAGATTGTTTGCAATCGGTACAGTTAAGACAGCAGTCGGTGTGCCTACGTTGCCTATGACAGCCAGCACTTTATCTTTTTCGATTAATTCGCGCATGTTATGGGCTGCATTCAGGGGCTCATATTTGTCATCTAAGGCTATTAATTGTAAGGGGCGTCCATCGATGCCGCCTTCGGTGTTAATTTTTTTAAAATAAGATTCCACACCCAGTTTCACTTCCTGACCAAGTTTCGCTGCAGGTCCAGTCAGAGCTGTGCTCATCCCAATTTTGATCGGCTCTACATCGGTATGAAGGTATCCGAATAGGAAAACACAGAAGGTTATGATGTAAGTTCTCACGCCTTTTCTCCTGAGGTCAATGCTTGAATTTTTATTAACAAACGATCAAATTCTATGGGTTTAGTCTCGTAGTCGTTGCAACCTGCCTCAAGCGTCTTATCTCTATCTCCAATCATCGCATGTGCCGTTAATGCAATTACCGGTATATGGCTTGTTTTTGGATTGGCTTTGATTCGCCTTGTGGCCTCTAAGCCGTCGATAATGGGAAGACTAATATCCATTAAAATGAGATGAGGAGCGTTCTCAAGAGCCATAGAGATCCCTTCTTCTCCATTTATTGCAGTAATTACTTCATACCCTCTGCGAATTAATCGACGCGCGAGCATGTCGCGATTGAGTTCATTATCTTCAATGAGTAATATTTTTTTCATATTTTTTCCGTTTTAATGGGCAATACCAAAGTAAAGGTTGACCCTTTTTTTGAGGTACTCTCGACAGTAATATGGCCTCCAAGCATCTCACAAAATTGTTTGGTTAAATGCAAACCTAAACCGGTGCCCCCATATCTTCTTGTCGTGCTCGGATCAGCTTGTGTAAATGCATGGAATAACTTTTGCAACTTTTCTTCTGAAAGCCCTATGCCGGTATCTTTAACTGAGATAAGAATGTTGGGGCCTTGTGCTCTTATTGTGAGTGTAATTACACCTTGTTCAGTAAATTTGCAAGCATTGCTGATTAAGTTGAGTACACATTGTCTTACACGGATGAGGTCCGTGTACATTAAGGGTAAATTGGGTTCTAAAATCATTTCAAATTTATTATTATTTGTAATGAGTAACGGAGAACTCAGAGCATGGATTTCTTCGCTAAAATCATAGAGATTGATATCTTCCAAATAAAGTTCGATCTTTCCGGCTTCTAATTTAGATAAATCCAGAACATCATTGATTAAAATGAGTAGGTGTTTGGCTGACGAAATAATCTTGTTCAAATCGTCAACATGTTGACTATTTCCTTCATCTATAGAATCTTCTAAAAGCAATTCACTATATCCGATAATAGCATTGAGAGGAGTGCGCAATTCATGGCTCATGTTGGCAACGAAGTCAGACTTCGATTTGTTGGCAATTTCCGCCGCTCTTTGTCCTTTCTCGTGTTCGTTAACTAGTTGAGCAAGCCCTTTATTTGCTTGACTGAGTTCCTTGGTTTTTTCATTGACTAAGTTTTGCAAATTTTTGTGCATATGGTTGAGCTCATAAGCCATTTTATTGAAGGCCGATATCACTTGATTGAGATCCAAATATTCTGTTTGAGGAAGGCGGTAAGCGGGGTCGCGACTTTCTTTTTTAACGAATTGATTAATTCCTTCGATTAAAAAGTTTAATGAATGATTGATTTCTCGATGAAAAAAATATCCCATAATTGTAATAAAGGCAATAGACCCTAGGCAGACCAAATAAGTGGCTAATTTATTCCTAAAGGACAAAATATCGATCTCTTTAACGAGTTTTTTACGTTGCCCATCAACAATCTCATATTCTTTATTAATTTCATTTTTTATATTATCTAAATTTGTTCCCATCCTGTCGGCATTTTCTTTCAGTTCCAAGCGCTCTTGGTTATAAGTTTCGCGCAATGTAAAAAGTTTTTCCGTAGCAGAAGAAAGTTGATTAGAAATCTCACTTAGACTTGATGCTTCTGAAATAGGAAGAGATGAAGTTAAATGATTGAGCAATTCTTTTATGTCTAAAGAAATGCTATTGATTTGAGGATTTGCATAATTATAATATAAATCATAAAGCATGTCTGTATCAGATTCTTGAATAATTTCTTGGATGATAGAGGAGTGTGTTAATAGATCAGAGGCTGTTTTATTCGCAGTATTAATTATAGTCCTTGTTTTATTTTCAGTTATTCCTTTGATGATTTTCTTACTTTCTTCAAGATTTAAATTGTCATTCTGAAGTTGATTGTAAAGAAGTTCTTCATCTAAAGCTTTTTTTCCTGCAATGCTATAGAGTTTTTCTTTGACGTTGTTAATTTGTTTGGTCAACTCTTCGGCAATTATTTTTAAATGATTTAAATTATCTAAGCTTTTTCGAGTAAGAACAAAAATTTTATTATCTTCGTTGATTAAACTCTTGTAGGTATTGAGAACATCTTTGGCATTATACCCGATGCTGAAAAATGAATTGAGACCTTTAAGAAAAAGTTTATCTACATTTTCGCGAGATTCAATTTGTAAAAGTTGGTCAGGGCTTGTGACAGACAATATTTTGTCTTGCCTTTCAACAAAGTTAGTGAGAGCCGAGCTCATTGTAAATCGAGCAGTTTCAATCGAGGAAATTTTTAATAGGTTGTCTTTATTCTTTGCAAGTTGATTATTGAAATAAAGAGCAGAGCCAGCAAGAATGATAATTGATAAAATTGAAATTAAAATGAATAAAATGAAGATTTGAGAAAGAGATTTTTCGGATTTGGATAACGTCATGATATTCTTTATTTTTAGCGGGAACTGCTGCTATTCTATTCCGTACCATCCTGGGATAAAAAAGACAAGGATTTTTTGGCCTGTTTTTTGGCTGCTATGATTTCACGCCTCGGATATGGTTGGGTCTTAAAATGTTTAAGTAGTGATTGATTAGAATTAGCATTTGTGTTAAATTGATGGGATGTTCTCTAAATAAGTTAGCCAACTGGTCGTATATTATAAAGTAGGAGTTTTATGGAATCTTGCTCGTATGCTATAAATGAGCAAAATAACGTATTGAAATTGGTGTTTGATAACACACGTAATACATTATCATTTAATGAAATCGTCAACTATACATTTTTTAGTAAAGGATGGCATGATGCAGTCCTTAAAATATTAGCTAATGATAATTTTGCTAAATTTAATTCAGTTGTTGATGAAATTTATAAACAATTGAATCACAAAAAAAGTAAAAAATTATTGAGTACATTTGATGTTATATTTCCAACTTCTTCTTCCTATGATATTCGTATTGAAAATATACGAAAACTTGTAGGCCTTGTCAATTTGCTTAATAAATTTGAAGACACGGAAATCTCTAAATTAAAAAAACCATTAAATGAGTGGGAAATTTTTAAAGGGAGAACTGCTGAAAATTTATTAATTCTGCGAGATTTTAGTTGCGATAGGGAATTTTGTGTCAATTCGCTTCTTGCACAAAGATATTCAGCACTTGAAAATTTATCAACACCGTGGTTGGTGCCCCCTTCCTATTTGATGCTTAATCTTACGGAGTATACAGATGATTATGTGACAGAGTCTAAATCTTTTAGATTTTGGAATCAACATGCTGTAGAAGTAATTATTCCTAATTTTATTATAAACGTGAAATTTAGTTTTGAATATTTTTCGCTTTTAAACTCACCATGTGTAACTGAAAAACCATTGATCATAAAGCACATTTTTGATCCTCTAATAGAGAAATGGAAATCTAATTTGATTGATATTAAAAGTGTAATCCATGTTGCTGACTTGTCAGTTACACCTATGTCTACTCATCATCTCAAAGAATATTTTGAAACATTGTTTTATAACTTGATTGGTAAAGGTTCTTATAAGCATGCTAAGCAATTGCTTAGATACTTACCTGATGATATTTATGAAGAATGTAAATCTAAGTATAAGGCAGAAGAAAGTGGAGAAAATAAAATAAAAATCAAGACATGTGTTAAGAAATTTTTAAATAAACAGATGGAACGAAGAGTTTCGAAATAACTTAACTTGCATGGTATGAGGTATAGGAAAAAATTAAACACAAAAGCAAGGACGACAAGGACGACAAGGACGACAAGGACGACCCTTGTTGTCCTCACGATACAACGATAAGAATGATAAGAATTATACAACGATAGGAACGATAAGAACGATAGGAACGATAAGAACGATAAGAACGATAGGAACGATAAGAACGATAGGAACGATAAGAACGATAGGAACGATAAGAACGATAGGAACGATAAGAACGATAAGAACGATAGGAACGATAGGAGCGATAAGAACGATAGGAACGATAGGAGCGATAAGAACGATAGGAACGATAGGAGCGATAAGAACGATAGGAACGATAGGAACGATAAGAACGATAGGAAAGATAAAAATGGTAAAAATAATAATTGAAAGAAGGTGGTGACATCCCCGAAGCAGGAGTGCTATCTTGAGAGATGATAGTTCATCATGATTATGTTCAATGATGTCACCTCCCTCTTTCAATTATAATTTTTATCATTTTTATCTTTCCTATCGTTCTTATCGTTTTTATCGTTTTTATCGTTTTTATCGTTCTTATCGTTCTTATCGTTTTTATCGTTTTTATCGTTTTTATCGTTCTTATCGTTCTTATCGTTCTTATCGTTTTTATCGTTTTTATCGTTCTTATCGTTTTTATCGTTCTTATCGTTCTTATCGTTTTTATTGTTGTATCATTCTTATCATTCTTATCACTCTTATCATTCTTATCACTCTTATCGTTGTATCGTGAGGACGACAAGGACAACAAGTACAAGGACACAAGCGATAACAGTTCTTTATGCCTTCAGAGAGTGTTTTTTAGTCTTATTGTCCTTGTTGTCCTTTTTTTTCCTACATTTCACACTGAAGCAAAATTCTTTCAAGCTTTGTCTTTAAGCCCAAATCCATTTCACATTGCTCAATAAGCGGAAGCGATCGACTAAAGGCAAATGTAAAGAGGGTACTAGCTTCGAATGGTGTTAATGAGATCATTTGCTCAGAGTACTGCATAGGTTGATGCTTTTCGCAAAAGCACTCTCCACGAAAAATGTAATAGTCAATAAGATGATCATTGCAATGGTTGCAATAAGGCGTCAGGCCAAACAGCCCTTCATGTCGCAACAGCTTAAATTGAAAACTCATCACAAGATTCATAATCTTCATCGTCTGTGGCAATCTTTCAAGGTAACAGACAAAGAGCTCGTAAAGCAATGGCGCCGGCTTGAGCTCTCTTTGTGATGTCGTCAAAATATTCACCAACGCGCAAGCCCCTTCGAGGACAGGTAAAGATTCTCTGAGTTTGAGATGGTAATTGATGATCGATTTCTCCAGGCAAACAAAAAGAGTACTTTGACGTTTAACATAGGTAAACTCTGCTTGTGTCAGAGGAGTCGTAAAGGAACTTTTGCTTTTACTTCTGTACGCCCCCTTAACAAATAGCTTAATAAGCCCCTCTTCACGTGTGAAAATAGTCAGAATTTGATCATAGTCCCCATATTTCAAAGTATGAAGAACGATCCCTTCACCGTTTTGTTGCATAAGCTAATCCTAAGGCTTTAAATATAGAATCTCCCTTCTGTAAAGTTTCAGCATATTCTCGTTCAGGATCTGAATCAGCGACGACGGCTCCGCCAAGCTGCAGGTCGATTCGACCCTCCTGCACGATTGCCGTACGAATAGCAATATTGAACTCAAAATCTCCATTGTTGCAAAAATAGCCTATAGAGCCGGTGTAGATGCCACGTGTACGGTTTTCCATTTTCTGGATAGTTTCGATGGCCTTGAGTTTAGGGCAGCCTGTCACTGATCCTCCGGGAAAACAGTTACGAATGAGATCTAGAGGATGAAGATGGGGAACCGGACGAGAATTAATCGTGGCGACAAGATGGAAGACATTGCTATAAGCTTCGCAGCCCCAAATTTCTTTTGTCTCTACACTCCCTGGAAGACTGATTTTCCCTAAGTCATTTCTCATTAAATCGACGATCATAAGTAGCTCTGCGCGTTCCTTTATTGATGAAAGAAGCGTATGACGATTGAATTCGTCTTGATCAGATGTCAATCCTCGCGCAATTGTTCCTTTGATGGGGCGAGTTAACAGATGGTCCCTCCGTTTTTGCAAAAATAATTCGGGTGAAGAAGAGACAATAGAGAATTGGCGCAATTTAAAATAAGCAGAATAGGGTGCTGGATTGATCTGCATCAGAGTCTCAAAGAGGTCGAAAGGTGATTGATCAAGATTCTCTGAACGGAGGATAAATTGCTGTGAAAGATTCACCTGGTAGACATCTCCATCATAGATGAGTTCTTTGATCTGTTTAACTTTATCTAAGTAATGAGTTTGAGATTCTCGTTTTTCAAAGATGTAAGATAGGGGGATGGAATTGGATGCTGAAGCCGAGGATGACAAAAACTTTGACCACCACTCTGGAGTGAGCAACTGTTCCATCGCTTGACATTCTTTTTCCTTTCCTTCAAGGAGTTGTTTCCAATTCTCTTCAATGACAAGCTCTGCGGAACCTGTTGTATGATCGACAATCAGGAGTAAGGCCGCACGCTGGAAGTAACTATCGGGTGTTGAAATAGGTTCAAAGGTTGTCGGAGAGTGTTGCTCTTCGACATAATGTCCCATTTCGTAACCAAAAAAGCCAAAATAAGAGGGATAAGAGGATTCTGCATTTGTTTTGAATGCAGGAAGAAGTTTCTTTAAGCCCTCCCAAGGATTTAAAAATAATTTTTTTTTCGTTTTATTAAAATGTTGGATCCATTGTTGGTTGCCATAAACCCAAATTTGTTCAAAAGGAAAGAGCGATAGAAATGAACGAGAGGATTGAGCTGTTGATTTTCCTGAATAAAGTAAACAAGTTCCTTCGTACTCTGAAAAATAACGGGCAAGGCGTAATAAGCTTTGGTGATCTATAGGAAAATCAAGTTGAATCGTATTAGTCATAACGTAAGAAATTTTCTAGTATTAGTAATCCTGACTCTGTGAGGACTGATTCTGGGTGGAATTGCACGCTTTCCAGTAGATATTCGCGATGGCGTAATCCCATAATTTCATCTTCTTCAGAGACCGCGGTAATTTCGAGGAGAGGGGAGAGAGAAGCCCTTTCGACGACTAAGGAATGATAGCGTGTAGCTTTAAATTTTTGCGGCATTCCGGTGAAAATTCCTTTGCCGTCATGTTGGATGCAACTTTGTTTGCCGTGCATGGCTTGTCGTGCACGTACAATATTTGCACCATAAATTTCCCCTAGGCATTGATGCCCTAAACAAACTCCGAGAACTGGGATTTTTCCTGCTGCTTTTTGGATTAATGTGTTGGAGGTTCCAGCTTCTGAAGGGCGGCCAGGTCCAGGTCCGATGACAATCCATGAAGGCTTCAGTGCCAGACAGTCTACGACTGTCGAGGGAGAATTACGCAATACTTGAACAGTGACCCCTAATGATTGAAAGCTCTGCACAAGATTATAGGTAAATGAATCGAAATTATCAATGAGTAGTAGTTGTTTGATTTTTTCACCCTAAATAATTCCAAAGCTCTAAACCGATGTGCTTTAACAAGTTGCGTACTGTATTGATCGGTAAACCAATGACGTTGTAATAGCATCCATCGATTTTCTTGACGATGAGGCCGCCTGCCATTTGTAGTTGATAGCTTCCAGCCTTATCGTAAAGATGCAGCTTGTCATGATATTCATTGATTTGTTCGATAGTCAATGGATTAAACAATACACGGGTTTCTTCAGCTTGATGGTATTTTTCCCCTTTGTAGCAAAGTGCTACACCTGTGTAGACACTATGCCATTGTCCTGAGAGCTCTGAAAGCGTTGCAATGGCTTCCTCTTCATTTTTGGGCTTTCCATAGATTTTTCCATGTCGATACACCATGGTGTCAGCCGCTAGAATCGCCGCATCTGGATATCGTGCAGATAAAATGGCGGCTTTTTCCTGAGCTAATGTATTAACGTAAGTTTCTGGATTACCTGTGAAAGGGATTGTTGATTCATCAAAATCAGAGGCCATTTGTTCAAAAGGAAGTGAAAAATAACTCAAGATCTCTTTTCTGCGAGGGGATTGTGAAGCTAAAATGAGCCGAATAGTAGTTTGTTGCATGAATTGTCTATTGAATAAAAAGTTGAGAAATAAGCGAAAATTTCAAATGAGAGATATCTAGCTTCGGACAATAGCTTAGAAGCTTTTGCGATATTCGACTCTCATGGGCTTTAATTTCAGGCAAAGAAAGCCTTTCTTCATCAAGATATTGGCCGATGTAATGATGATTTTCGTAATGGATGTTTTTAAGTTCTTGAGAGGCTTCATCTAAAAGACTGAGATCTTTCCACGTTGGGCTATGTTTCAAATGCATATTCAGTTCAGAGGAGAGTAGAAATCCTGCAAAAAATTTGGTTGTCGTTTTCGAGGTCATGACTTTATTCTCTTAATGGCTATAGTCGATGCGATAGTGAACACCTTCTTTTTCTAGGAAGATCACATTCGGACGTATTTCTGTCAGTCTCATTCCATCGAGTTCATCACCTTTGGAAAGAATACGGCCATTGATGACAACGCTATAGTCTTGTCCTTTGCGGGAAACTCCAGTGACTTCGTACCTGTCAGTGATGTTAATTATCGATTCATCTGTAGCTAACTTCACTGTCAAATTTTTAACGTCACGAACACCGGGGATTTTTGAAATGTCGTCGAGAACATTAGCCATTTCTTCATCTTTTTGATTGGGGATTCCTCCGGTTAGGGTCAGAATGCCATTTTCCAATTTGACATTCACATTTCGGAATCCAGCATTAAGCAAATAATTAGTTGCTTTGTTTACAACATCTTCTTCGACAATGATTCTTCTTTCAAGAAGATCCGGATAGGTGAAGTTGTTGGAGATGTATTCAGAAAGCTGATCAAGTTGATTACGCGATTGAAGGTACCCTGTTAGAACGAATTTACCTGGAGAAGTTGCTTGAACAGAAATTGATTTCCATGCGGGATTTTTTGTAAGCATTTGGTTTGTTTCTTGCCATACAAACTCATCGATAATCACCCCGCTGTCATCTATTTCCTTAATGGATGAAATACCTTGTAAGTTATAGAGAAGGCGGGTTTTATCTTGTGGGGTGAGTACGTGGCCTAACAATTGGAGGACTCCGGTATGTTGATTAAAATAGGATTTGACTGTTGGGAACGTTTTAAGCGCTGCGTCGATGAGTTCTGGAGTCTGAGTCGTTTGTTCCAAGACCACCGGTTCATTCTTAAAGAGAGCTGCAGTTCCCAAGCCAATGATCCCAAAAAGACCGGCAAGAATACCTAGAACAATGAATGCTCCGATATTATGGACAGCTTTTTCAGTTTTAACAGGTGGAGGGGGAGGAGGGGTTGGTTCCTCAACTTTAGCAACTGGCTGCTCTATTGGACTTTCAGGTGCTTTTACTGGTGGAATGGGTTCTTCTTTTTGTAAGACTTTGACGATTGCAGGAAGCAATGGAGAAATAATTGTTTGCATTTCTCCTTCTCTATCGTAAACCGTAAAGGAGGTGGTTCCTATGCTTATAACTGCGTTCGGAGCGAGTTTTTTCTTACTTTTGACAGATTCTCCATCGATAAGCGTTTGATTACGACTTTTTAAATCTTCAATGCTCATCTCATCGTCTGCTGCAATAGTAATTCGGGCATGTTGTCGCGAAACGCTTGTGTCGTGAAAGACGATATCGCATGACGAGGGATCTGTTCCGATGACGTAAGTGCTATCGGAATGCATGGAAAATTCCGCACCGTTATTGGGACCTGCGATGACTTTTAATAACCAACGTCCTGCATCTACTAGGTCAAAATTAATTTCGGCAAGGGTGGCCTTGTCGCTATCTTCTTCGGCGAAGATAGTATCTCGTTGTTCTTCATTCATTTCGGTATTATTGTTATCAGTAGCTTTATTGGATTCCATGGACAACCTCCCTTCTCGTGAAAATGTGCCACTTCTCTTGGCAGCAGTTATCCACTAAAAAAAGTTTTTAAAAGTTAGCTATTATGCTTCTTTTATATAAACTTATTCTAGCATCCTCTAAATAAAAATGCAACCTAGTGTAAGATCCTTTTTGCATTTGACTAAATTAATGCAACTTCAGTGCCAAGTAGCTTAACAACACAACTAGGCCAGGCAATAAGCTGTGGAGTATGTAACAGACCATCTCATTACCCATAAGATTTTAGGAAAAATTAAACGCAAAGGCACGAAGGCGCAAAGAGCACAAAGAATTTTTAAAGCGCCTTGCCCCATTTCTGGATCCAAAATATGTGACTTCTAATTAAGTATGCACCCCTGATTATAACATCCAAGCACTTTTTGGAGTGCTGTGGCTCTGCCACAGCGCGTGAAGAGGGTTTAATCATAAAGTATGCAATTAAAAATTATAGGATGTTGTCTCGCTTTATGACAGGCCTCCTACTCGTAGCTTCATTCAGACCATAAATGTATGTCAGGAACGGATTTGTAAAACAACAAAACCGTTGCCAACCGAAAGGGAAATTTTTTTTAATTGCATGCTTTATCATCTAAACCTTCTTCACGCGCTGTGGCAAAGCCACAGCACTCCAAAAAGTTTTTGGATGTTATAATCAGAGGTGCATACTTAATTAGAAGTCACATATTTTGGCACCAATGGCAAGGCGCTTTAAAAATTATCTCTTTGTGCTCTTTGCGCCTTCGTGCCTTTGCGTTTAATTTTTCCTATACTTTATCCCCCAATATCGCAGCATCTTTCTCTCCTATACTTTAGCTGCCTCTTCACGCCAAAAATTGACGATATGGTAGAAATCTTCTAGAGTTTCTTTAAACTCAGAGTAGTTGACTCGTTGATTGATCTCACGAGACAATACCATTTTATTTCCGTCGCCATCCAAACCTAAAGTAGCTCCGAAAGTTTCTTTACCAAAAAGATTACCTGTCATCATGGAAAGAAGAAAATCATCCTCTTTGGCCTTAGGATAAGGGCCGAGGACGCATGTAAGCCCAAAGCCGAAGGGCTGAACGGGCGTGATGAGGATGCAAAGATCCTCACCAACCCAGTACTCATAAACTCCGAGACGAGTAGCCACAAAGGGCTCCTCCATCTGGAGATCTTTGCCTAGTTGACGCATAAAGTTATCAAGCATAGTTATTTACCTGTTAATGATCTAAAAGCTTGCATTAAATTGCTGAGCATCGTCTTCAACAAATCAAGAGCTTGATCGACTCTTTGATTGGCATCGGATTCTATTCCTTTAAAGCTATCTTGATACTTGCCCATTTGATCTTTTAAAGTATTTAAGATTTCTTTATCTGCTTCAAATTGTCCTGTTTCGTAAGTGCTATAGGCATCTACCATGTTATTAACCGCTTGACCAATAGCGCTAGCGATTTGGCTTAACTGACCCATTTGTTGTGCCTTATTGGATTCAGCTGTAGTGGCAGCCCTCATCATGGGGATATCTTGATCATGTGTTTTTGGTCTTCCATTTTCATCTACTTCATAGACAGGCACTTCTTCTTTTTCCCCTGTCCGTACCGGTTCTTGTTCGGGTATTTTATTTCCTTGAGGGTCTTTTTCATACACAACATTGTGTTCCCAATCCGTGAGGTCATTGCCATGATCATCTTTCTTTGTTTTATAGACAGGCTGGCCATTTTCACCTACTTTATCTTGTAGTTTTGTTTTAAACCTTGTTTCAAATAATGGTTTACCATTATCATCTTTAGCCTGTATCTTGTCTCCTTCTCTTGCATGGTACAAGGGTATCTTATCACCCGTAAGTGGATCTCTTACTTCTTGTCCATTCTCATCTGTTTTGAAAGCTGGCCTATCTTCAAATCCCTTTAAGGAATCCATTGAGAATTTTAATTGGACACCTGCAGAGACTGCTGAGACAACAGCTTGCGCAATTTTAGCTGCCGCTTGTGTGTCTGCTTCCTCTACAATGACTTTCGCGATAGCTTTTGCTAAATCCATGATGTCGGCCTGGGTCTCTAAAAATAAGTTGGAAGACATTTTTTTCATAATCGAATTGATGTGTGCAAAATTGGACATGATCTCTTCTAAGGATACTTGGACTAGGCCTCCCATTAAAAGACAAGCTTTTACACCTTGACGTACTCCTTCCATATCACCACTGGCTAAAGATTTCGCAATCTGTGCTGCAGGTGCGCCTGAAGCCAGTGCATTGGTCAGTTTTTCGAGATCATCAATCGAAGTGCTGGTTGACCCTGTCGTAGATGGAGTTAATCCATTGGTGACGTAGTCAGCGATCACCTCGCTATGAGTTCCAGGCACTTGAGGATTGCTAATATCTAAGGGGCTTTGACTACTCTGTCCGGCGTATAACATTCCACTTTCTACCTGCATCTCCATATTGGTTTGAATCGAAGGGATAGAAATTCCGTCCGCTCCAGTTCCACCACTTGTTCCAGATGTACCCTTTGAGAACTTATCGTTTAATTGTTGTAAAACTTTTTCAAAGGCGTCTGTAACACTTGGACCTGTTCCTGTACTGGTTCCTCCCTTTGGTGTTGTATCGGTTGTTGGAGGAGGGGTGGGTGTTGATGTTGGATTCATGCTCATATAAATCTCCTTTTTATAGTGAAACTCTACTATGCTGCCACTTGCACTCCTGTTGTAAAATCAGTTGGATTTGTGGTCCCCGTGTTAACCCCATTTTGTAGAGTTTGAGAAACATTATTTATTTCTTTATTATCGGCTATAAGATTTTCTGTATTCGTTCCACTGAGTTCAATGCTCGAATTCAGAGCTCCCAGAAAAGCTTCACTGTTGCCTTGCTCCAGGGCTATAGAAGCTTGCATTAAGTACACTTTAAAATCAGGTACATCTTCAGATTTTAAAAGTGAAGATGCCTCTTTGATACCGCTTCCAATGGAAGAACTTTGACTTTTCACAAGAGGCTCTGTTGAAGTAAGGCTAGTTCCCGATATTGAGGGAGATAGTAGCAGTAAAAGCAGTGTCGTGTTGAGAAGCGATTGTGTGCCTTCTTTGGCTGCACCTTTGATTTCAGCTGCGTTGACTAAAGTAGAGGAAAGGGCTGCAAGGGCCCTTGAATGGTTTAATATGTCCAGTTGCAGATTATAGGCGAAGTTATTTTCAGATTTTACCTCTTCTGCTCTTACTTCATCTTTAATCTCTTCATTTTGTTTTTGATTCGCAGTGGCAGTTGAATTATAATTGAGGGATCCAAGAATTAATGTAGCCGTAAATGCGGTCGTTGCGAGTTCACTCAGCAGTGCTGTACTGCCTGATGATGAAAGAGTTCCCTTGGAGATAAGTCCTGCACCTGAAGTGAAAGCATCGGTTATAGCCGAAAGTCCATTGCCAAGAATGCCCAAATCGGATTCACTGCTTCTAATTCCCTGATTAGCCAAAGAAAGAGAAATCAAAAGCGGGGCAGCTCCAGGTTGCTCTAGGGAAAGAGCCTTAGCTTGGAGCGCTGCTGCATGCAATGAAGTCCCGAGTAATAGAAGCTCATTCCCTCCGTAGAGGCGGTCAAAACTGTTTGCTAAACTATCTAACTTATTTCCCACATCTGACATTAAGTAACGCCCATATTTTTCTGTTGCAGGTTCGCCGAGCTGCTCAAAAGCATATTTTAAATCGTCCATCAACGGCGAGAATGCTCCGACATATCCGGAAATGGTATCAAAGTGAGGATTGTTGGGGCCTACCGCACTTAAAAAGAGTTGTGTTTGGTTAAAGAGCGTTTCGCTATCAGCAATAAAACCTTTGAGCGCAATGTAGGGGAGCGCTGAATTTTCACTGGCACGTATATCTGCTAAACTTCCCGGCTCAACTGGCAATGCCGATTTTGAGAGAAAGGAAAGGAGTTTTGCTTCGTTTGTCAATGTGCCATTGAGCAAAACAACATTGCGATTTTGCTGCCCCTTTGGCAGTTGCATCACTGCTTGAAATAAATCGCGAAAATTTTGAGGCAAACCGTTAACAAGACCTTCGTGAAAAGGTTGCCAGCTATCATCTGCAGGCCTATCATAAGAAGTCGCCACACGATTTTTGATTAAGGGTGCAAGAACAGGCCTATTGGCACTCGCTGAGTATTTAAGGAGTTGTGGATCATCGACAATTAATAAACAAACTTCCATTGTATCAGCGACCATTTTCATCGTTTTCATGGCGCTGTCTCTGGCCGCGGTCGTTTCGACGAGTGATCGATAGTCTAGTTGTTTACTGCTACCCGCTATTTCTGCTCCGCTGGACATGGACATATTACCCCCTTAGCTATTGCTTATGAATAGCCTCATTGATAGCGCTGATGTAAGCATTTGCTTGCTGTTTAACTTTTTCATGCTGTGACGAGTCACCGGCTTCTTGAATTGCTCTGTAGAACATGATTTTTGCAACCTCATACTGTTGCAGTTGCATATAACAATCGGCGCAGTGAAACCAAGGGTAGGGATTAAAGCTTCTTAAATTGCCACTCATCATGTAAAATGCCGCCGCTTCCTTATACTTTTTGAGCTTATGGAAACTAGCCGCATACGCGAAAGGAATCGATCGTCTTTGGGATTGAGCTGTAGGATCAAGTAATAGAGTTTATTGGCATCCTCATACTTCCCTTCGCTGTATAAGTCATTCGCAAAGCTAAAGATCAGTTCGATTAATGCTGGGGGAAACTTAATGGCTTCCATGATGCTATAGCCTTTAAAAATAACATCCCCTAGGATTTGACGATATTGATCCTTTTCTTCTTTTTTGCAATGACCAGCCATTCTTTCTACTTCATTATCGACAATTTGTTCTTCTTGAATTTTTCCATATGGACTCCTTCATTATAATTAGGCTCTGCACATACTCTCTATCGTATTAGCAGCATCTGCAAACATTTGCCGAATCTGGTCTCCGACATCTTTAATTTGTTGAGTAGCTCCAGAGGCCATAGCCATGAGTTTATCCACCAATGCCTTCATTATTTTTACGAATGCTTGGATCAGTGCTTGAGCTGCATCCATGGCTCCCTTTAGTCGTGTCATCTGAGCATCTATAATATTTTTGTATGCGCTTTGGAAGGCTTCGTTGACACCTTGTATTGTCGAAGTGATATTCACAAGTTCATTCATCTGATTTAACATTTTACTTTGCGATTCTTCTACTTCCTTCTCTGCGGCTTGCAAGTCTTTTTTTGCTTTTTCTACGTTTTTAGCGACTTCTTCAACTCTGGTTTGAGCATCTTTAACTTCTTTGGCTAATATCTCGATTGTTTCAGCGTCTTCATTTCCTTTTTCAGCTATTGATAAAGCATTTTTTGCATCCTTTAAGCAATTATTTGCAATGGCTCGGTCTTTATTGGCATTTTCGACAGCTTCTTCAGCCCTTCCCACTTTATCTGCGTCTTTGAGTTCACCGATCGTTGTGTCACATTGATCGATAATCTTTTGCAGAAAGTCTTGTATTTTTCCACTTGTTGTCTTAGAAGCTTGAGCTGTTGTTTGTGGTGCTACATCGCTTCCTGCTCCAGCTTGTGTCGACTGTGCTGCTTGATCTGCTGCCCTGTTTGTAGCCCTAGCTGCTGCTTCTTCGACGGACTCAGCTCCTTGCCGAGCGGCGGATGCGGAGAATGTGACGCCCATTTGTTCAGCCATTTCAGAGACCCGAGTGGCAAGATTTGCAGAAGCTCTAACGACTTCCATCACAATTTCAACGATAGTTTTTACTACTTGAACAGCCAGCAATTCGATGGAGGCAGCAAAGGCTGCACCAAACGTTACAACTGCGATAGCGATTGCAGCAACGATTTGAACAGCCATCGTGACCTTTTCAGCAGCAGACTCACTCATCCCTAAGGCTTGGCAGAAATCCTTGACGCTTGTCCCATTCCCTAATAAGATATCCACTAAAAGTGCTCCGGGTGCTGCTACTGCGAGAATTGCCATGGCGCTTATTTGTGCCCAGTGAGAAACGAAATTGCCAAATTTCCCACCAATCGCATTGCCTATTTGTTGCATAGTTTTCATAGTTTCATCGATGATGTTAACGCTTTCAGCTATTCCAACGACGCCTCTTTGTCCTGCTTTTACGGCTTCTGTGATTGCTTTTGCTGCCATTCCAACGACAAGCAGTACACCTAATGGACCTAAAAACATGATTAAGAGCCAGGCAATAATCATTTGGATAAGTACCCCTAAAGGGCCTAGGGCTGCCATTTTCTTCTCTTGCGCCATGACTTTTTGAAGTTGTATATGTTGTTGCTTTAATCTGCCGACTTCTGCATCATTTTGAATTTTATTCGTGATTGTAGCCAAATTGGCATCGGTGATCGCAACCTGATAAAGCATTTCACTCATTTTGACGAGCACTCCGTTAACAGCCTTTAGATAGCTCATCAATTGGCTTTTCAAAGTTGGAGGCAGAGTTGTTGTTCCGTTTGCATCTCCAGTACTCATAGAAGTGAGCAATTTAGACGCGGATCCAACCCATTCTTGTCTTTGACTGATATATGTGCGTGTAAAATTTAAATTGGGATTAGTATTTGTAGCTGCCTTTGTTAACATTTCTGTGTCAGGTTTCCAGGTCGAGGAGACTCCATAACTGGCTCCAATTTTGGCTGTAGCAGCAGCTTGAATATTGTCAAAGATAGTTTTAAGTTCTTCAGGTAGGGCAGCTTCAGCGTCAGGTGAAATGAGAGCCGCTTTTAATTCGGACTTTTGTTCCGCAGTTAGATTTAAACTTGGGTTTGCAAGTTGTTTATTGAACTCTGCTCCATAGGCCCCATTCAAAATAGCATTATAGGAGGTCCATCTTTTGGAGGGTTAAATCCATCTGGAAATCCAAATGTCTCTTGTGCGCTTGCTGTTGCTTCTTTAAGAATTTCCGCAAGCATAGGTTCCAATGTTGCGGCATGAGGTGTATTGGTTTCTCCTGTATAAAACATGGTTTTCAGTTCATTGACTTGTGCTCGAGGAAGATTATTTTTGACGGCTAATTCAACTATTTTGTTTTCCATGGAGGTGTCAATGTCGTTTCTATTCTTTTCATGAACTCTTCAGTGTCAGGATTTGCTTGCCAGTTATCGGGAATCCAAATTGTTTCTGAGTTTCAGAAGGGCTTTTGCTTTAGCTCGCTTAAGGACTTCTTGCAGATGGGGAGGCAATGATGCGGCGGCACTAGGAACAAAATAAGCAAAATAGACTTGTGCTTGCTCTTTATCTGTAAGGTTGTTGAATGACTGCGCCTTGAAAATCTAGAGCATTTTTGACTGACATGGCGGTGTCTTTTATGGCGCCAAAAGTTGGGCTTGGACCTGTTCCAGCCGCTTGAGCTGCCTTTTGATAAATAGTATCTGCCAGTGTTTTGATTTCCGGAGGGAAGTTAAAATTTGAATCATTATGCATAACGGCAAAGCGCAAAATTTGTTTACCTTTTTCAGGATCTCCATCCACCAATTTTTGCCAATTGCTCTTCGCTGACATTATTGAGCTCAGTCTCCATATCATCCGGAAATTTATCATCAGGAGAAGTGGGAAGATTGCCGGATGCCTGCAAAATCTGATCAGGAAAACTTTGAAGCATGTATAAGGTATTAAGGGAAGTAGGATCCGCGCCAGGGACTGGCTTGGTAAGTTGAGGTTTACCAGTCGGAGCCGTATAGGTTCCGCTTTGTTGCATCAGTACCAACTCCACTAACGCCAATTGAATCCTTTATTGGGGAGGCTGTTTTGAATAATCAGTTTGAACAGAGGTTTGATACAGCTGATTTAGGCCAGTGGTATAGAGAATCGAAGGAATATTGATAAACCACTCATTTTTCCATCTCCTATAATTCTTTGGGCTTAACGATCTCCTGTTTAAGACTTTCGATTGTCAGTAAAGCTCTATCTTTCAATTGAGCGAATTCCGGCTTAGTACCGGATCTTTTTACTGCCATTTCTAATGCTATGATTGCTGAGACCCTATCGCCCATTTGAATATAGCAATCGGAAGCATGATAGTGAGGAATCGGATTATTACTGTCGAGGATACCACAGTTACTATAGGCTTCAGCAGCTGTCTCATAATCTTTCGACATATGAAAACAAGCTGCTAAGCCGAGGGCATATTTTGGTTCAGCACCATTAAGCATGATCAATAATCGGAAGAGCTGGCTCGCTTCTTTATATTTCCCTGTGTTATAAAGACGGTAAGCTTGAGCATAAATTCCTTCGATCATCTGATCGTCTAAACCTATAGCATCTCTTGGGGTAACCCCACGACCGACGACTTTTGAGGCGAGCTTTTGAAGATTTTCTACTTGCTCAGGTTCCATCCCTTGGCTCATCTCTTCGACAGCTTTTCTGACATCTTCTCGTCCGCCTTTCATGGTCCCCTCCTTGCAATTTAATTTCGATTCCTACGATCTTTAATCTTGCAAAATATATGCCAACTTTATAACTTTTGCAAAATAACTAATTCTAAATCAAGACGAACGTTTGGTATATAGCAGTTACAATAGAGTTCATTTGTTGAAGAAGTGAAGTTGCCATATTAGATTGTTGGTTCACAGCATCTTGAGTCGAACTAATATTTGTTTGTAATGCTTTCGCATCATCAGCAACAAGGTTATTATTCGAACGCATTTGTTCAGTATAGGCACCATTTGTTGTATTTAAGTCTTGGCGAACATTTGTGAATGTTGTGGAAGTGGATGAAATAAAAGCATCGCCATTGTTTGAGAACGAAACTATGAACACCATTCATTTGGGTCGTGTAAGCGTTTTGCCAATTCGTAAAAATGTGAGACGATTAGATTGAGCAACAGCTACGCTTTGCATGCTATTGATCATGCCCACAAGCAGCTTCATCACGCTATTTAAAGTTAGAGTCAGCAGGTATTTTCCGGAATTAAGAGATGTATTGTCCACTGCTACTCCATTTGGGGCACCTTTATAGGAAAAGTGGCTTGTCCGATTTGCCCGAGTTGGTAGGGATTGTTAGGATCTATCTGATCTTCTTCGTTAAGAGAGTTTACACTCATATAATCCTCCTTAGCTATCGCTTAATAGGCGCGATAGAAACATATTTTTAACCTGAAATTTTGTGTGAGAACCCCATAATCGCTTGGTTAAGTGCCGTAATAATAGATGCTGCAGACTGATAATATTGTTCAAAAACGAACATATAGTTTCTGATATTAGCATTTTGTGAGCTATTTGCTGATTCTCCGGCGGTTATAGCATCAGTAATTTGTTGTTGTAAGAGTCCTTGTTGTACAAGGGAGCTGGCACTGTTAGAAGTATATCCATCCAAAGCCCAGGCTTTAGTGGAGGCATAACTTCCACTTGGCAATTTGCATAGACGATTTTTAGCTTAGCCAGCAATGTTGTTGGATCCGCTTGTCCATTAGCTAACGTAGGTGTGATATGGGGTGAAGCTCTGCGATAAGTCCGAAATCGATGTTTGGTCTCTGCAAGTTGTTGCACAAAATAATTAAATGCAGTTTGCATAGAGGTGTCTATCGCAGCTGAAGTGGCGGCTAAGATCGGGAACTGCAGTAGTTGAGCCAGGAACGGTCACGGACCAAAAAGTACTGACCGGATTGGCATAATAGGCACTTGCAATAATGTTATATCCGCTAACATAAGCTATTTGAACCACTCAAAGCACTTGTGGTGAGGATTGAACTGTGGGAACAAATGTTTGTGTTTTGAAGTGGTTATAGTTTCGATGTACCTACCTATTGTTCCGAAATTAAATGTTGTAGTGACAGTTCCTGTTGTAATCGTTTTCGTAATCGCCGGACCGGTTTCAGTGACACTTGTTGAGAAAGTAATTGTTTGATTCGACGCACCAAAATTGAATAAATTTGTAATGGAACTTGACGCTCCTACAGAAATTTGGTTATGTAAGCTTTGTATAGTAGTTAAGGCGTTTAAAGCTGATTGCGTAGCAGAAAGTTGGGTTTGGAGTTGAGAAAGGGCTCCTGCCATCACCTCATTACCAACCCGAACGTATACTAAGTCGACCAATCCACCCAAATTGTGTTGTGTAGTAAGCTCTGATGGAACAGCAATAAATGCTGGTCCAACATCGGTTGTTTGAATATCGCTGCTCATAATAATATCCTTTTTTTGAGTTAAGAAATTAAACTCAATAGCTCTTATAATTTAATTATAGTATAATAACTTTTTTTGTGTAAACATTTTATTTTAAACTGGTATATCAATGCTCTCCTTATAATTAGTTGGTTTTCGCCCCATCCCTTGATACATGATTCCGGAAGACAGTTGAAATAGACTTGTGCCCGGATCTGAAATGCGTTTATAAAAATCAAAGAAACTTGTTGTTTTTGGGGCTATGAAGTCGGTAAAATTAGTGGCTACTTGATTATCAAAATTATTTGCTAAAGTTGTTTTTAATTGAACATATGCTTGATTCAGCCTATTTAATACAGAGGTCGGACGTTGAATGTCGTCTGCAGCTGCAGCAGTAGGTGTTGTGGATCCAACAAGAGCTAATGCAAGTTGATTTCCTAGATGAGCTCCTGCATTTGGATTAATATTGCCGCTAAATTGACTATTAAGCTCCTGAGTCAATTGTGCGGCGAGTTGATCGCGTGTTAAAAATCCACCAATGGTGAGACTTTTTAAAGGATCATTCCCAGTTTGAGTAATCGCAGCATTTTGTGCGATTGTTTGGGCAGTAGATTTATTGATTCCGTTGCTTTGAAGTTGCTGAGCCAGAGTTTGACGAAATTGAATTTCTGTTTGCGGAGCAAGAGCTAGAGTTCCATTGATGGCTGCAGTTAGATTTGTTGTACTAACGCCTGGAGAAGCTAGATGATTTGCAGAATTGATAGAGTTTGTTAATATATCTTTATTAATTCGATCGGTAGAAAATGGATTCGTCTGAGAGGCAACGAGCACCTGTGTTGCAAGAAAATTAGCTGTTGTGCTGTCGTTCCCTTGTTGTTCAAGTTGTGTCGTCAGATTTTTGAGAAACTCTCGGTTGGTTGAATTCTCTTGCGCTAAAGCTTTATTAATCCCATCTTGAAGATTTTGTTTGATGGTATTGTCGCTATTGAGTGCGGCTTGTTGAATGGCTTGCTGATTAATAGTTGTATCGAGACCTGGAAGTTGTTGTCCGGTGTTTACAAAATTCAAAGCTTGCTGAGTTAAATTTGTTGCAGTAGTACTATTCAATCCTTGATTGATCAAGTTAGTTTGTAAAGCTTCGCGCAAGTCATCTGCATTATTCAGTGCCGTTTGATTAGCTAAAGTTGCATTAACGGCATTATTCGCAGTGTTTTCAGCATTTTCTTGTGATAGATTATCTTTAATTAACTGAGCTGCTAGTGTAGACTTTAAATTTAATACATTTATTTCATTTTGGAAAAAATCACTGAAGTTATTTGCCGAAGCAGAGATCAACTGTTGTTGTAAATTTACATTGGGTAAGTTTCCTAAAATTTGAGGAAGAAGACCAGGGAGTCCCTGAGATATAGCCACTTGTGTGACACCAGCTTGCAAGAGCCCAATTGTGACGGCAGCATTTATAGAGGGGAGAGCAGAGTTGACTTCATCTTGGGTCAGCCCGGAACTAATTAAAGAGGCCGAAAGTTCTTTTTCAAGAACGCCTGAATCCAAAAATTCTTTAATTGCATTTAAATTTGTAAGACCTAGGGCTGCGGTCGCCGCAGGATTATCGGTAAGTTGGTTTGGGTTGAGGGCTCCTCCAAGTAAAGTTAAGGCAGGTAAGGCAGAGGCAATCGAAGCTTTTTCTAAGCCAGCTACGCTAAGAAGCAAAGAATTAATGGTGGTTTTAGTAGGAACGACTCTGCCACTATCCAAAGGATAAACTTTTGCCGATTGAGCTGCCAAGGAATTTGTAATTACAGAGGTAAGATTGGGATTACTTAAACCCAAAACTGTTGTAGTCAGTCCGACACCTGCAATGGTGGATGAATTCGATCCTTGATTAGTAGAAAAGAAGGCTTTTGGAAAGGGTTCTACGTAAGCATCGTTTGGAAGTAAATTTGTTTTTCCACCTTGAAGTGTGTAGTAATTGAATTGTCGGTAAGCTTCAACTAATGAAATTTGAGAACTATATTGGGAGAGCGTACTGAGGGTTGCTTGAAAGATGGGAACAAAATATGTTTCCAAAAAACTAGAAGCATCGGCGGGTGCGGTGGTATCTGGAACTGTGGCTATTGAAGCGGGGACTAGTGTTGAGGGAGGGGGAGGACCTGGAGGCAAGTTTGTTGGAAGCAAGGGCGCTGAATTAAAAGGTGATACTACGGGAGTTTCGAGGGGAATGAGATTAGTGACTCCTCCTGCGGTAAGTTGATCGTTGATGGTTGTGATTGCTTGATTGATTGTGGTGACTTGGTCGTTATAAGCATTAGTGCCAGCAATGTAATTATCGTATTGAGTTTGAATTTGGGTATTAAGGCCTCCAACGTTGCTATTCCATTGTGTGACGGCAGCGTTATATTGAGCGGTGGTAATCGTTCCGGCAATATATTCTTGCTGTACAGTATTCATATTGCCCGTCGTAACGTTTATTCCATCTATAAAAGAATTAAAGGGATCGGCGGTATTGGTATTGTAATCTGCGGATTGAGCGATTTCATTATTAGCGACAACTTCCATGCTAGCTTGTAATGCTCGAATGGCGGTTGCCCATTCGCCGAGGTTTTGCCACATGGAAGAACTTAAAAGCATTGACTGTGTATCTGCCAGTTGCAGTTGATTGGTTAGCGCAACTGTTGCACTCGATATAATTTTGTGCCATTGAAGCAAGTTAACATCTGTTGAAGGGGCGGGCAAGACAGGTGTGGATGCATGGGGCACAACGAGGGATTGGGTAGCATTGGAGGTGCTTAGGGTATCGGTAGAGAATTGATCGACGGCTCCGGAGGTGTTGGTTGTTGCATCCGTGTTTCCAGTAATGAGCCCAAATAGGGAAGAGATAATACCAGATGTAGGAGTAGAAGACATGAGTAACTCCTTTGTTAAGTTAGTAACCGTTTTAATCAGTCCTAGTTAAGGACTGAATAATAATAACATGCTAGGTATTCTAAGTTCATTATAGCATAGATCTATTTTATTTTAAAGGGATTGGAAACACAAAGCGAGATGTTGTTACAACAGGTAGTAATTAATCCAAATGGTGGGGTGCTAATTACGTGCAAAAGAGTTCGTTCATTTCGATCTTTTGGATGTTATAATCAGAGGTGCATACTTAATATTAGAAGTCACATATCTTGGATCCGGTTTTCTTTCCCCTTTACAAAAAAAAAGAAATCAAAGGACAATATAAGAGAGTAACAATCAAAAACCCCCCTAAACCTTGAGTCATATGTCTACATTACCCGATTATCATCAACATGAAGAATTTCAAAATCGTCTGCGCAAGAGCAAAGAACTAAGTGATCTTGGCATCAACCCCTATCCTCATGGATATACTCCTTCACACAGCGTATCAGAGCTCAATCAATGCTACGGCAACGCATCAATGGGTCATAGCGAAGAAGCTGCTCTAGGGCAAACCCCTGAAGTGAAGGTCGCCGGTCGTCTCACCCTCTTTCGCTCAATGGGAAAAAACGCCTTTGCACAGCTTAAAGAAGATACAGAAACCATTCAGGTGATGTTTAATCGAGACTTGACTGCGTTCGAAGGGTACACCTCCACCGGAGAAGATGCTGCCACTCCTTTAAAATTAATCGAGAAAAAAATTGATTTAGGTGATATTCTCGGCGTTGAAGGACATTTATTCCGCACTAACAAAGGGGAATTGACGATTTTTGTGAAAAAAGTCGAACTCTTAAGCAAAACCCTTTTACCCCTAGCAGATAAGCATGGGGGTCTTGCAGATAAGGAAACACGCTATCGAAAGCGATGGCTCGATCTCATTTCCAATGACGATGTTGCAAAAACATTTAAGCTTCGTAGCAAAATGATCAAACTCGTTCGTGATTTCCTTCACGGCTATGATTTTATGGAAGTCGAAACCCCAGTTTTGCAAAGCATCTATGGGGGAGCCGAAGCAAGGCCATTTGTCACCAAACTTAATGCATTAGATCAGGAGATGTTTTTACGTATCTCTCTTGAAATTCCTCTAAAAAAGCTGATCATTGGAGGAATGAATCGTGTTTTTGAGATTGGCCGAGTGTTCCGCAATGAAGGAATCGACCGCAATCATAATCCTGAATTCACCATGATGGAAGCTTACGCAACCTATTGGGATTATAATGACATGATGCGTTTAACTGAAAATTTATTCGAACATTGCGCGCTCGCTATTCACGGAACGACAGTTATTTCGGCACTTAATCCGGCAAATAATGAAATCGTCGAAATTGATGTCAAAGCCCCTTGGAAACGGATGAATATGCAGGAATGTCTTTCGACTTATGCGAATATTCATGTCGAAGATCTTTCAGAACAAGAAATGACTAAAATCTTGCTTGACAGCGGACATGTGGACCCTAAAAAGATCCATAATCTTTCTAGAGGATTACTCATTGCTGCATTATTTGAAGTTTTTGCTGAACCACATCTTATTCAACCTCATCATGTGATCGACCATCCTCAGGAAACAACAGTCTTGTGCAAGGGGCATCGTGATCCTAAAAAACTTTCTCAAGGATTGATCGAAAGGTTTGAAAGTTTCATTTTAGGTCAAGAAATGTGTAACGCCTATACAGAATTAAATGACCCAGAACTTCAGCGAAAACTTTTGGAGAAACAGGCTTCACGTCGTGATGCGGGGGATGAAGAAGCTAGTCCTTTTGACGAAGAATTCATCGAAGCAATGTGTCAAGGGATGCCTCCTACGGGTGGTCTAGGAATAGGTATGGATCGCATGGCCATGATTTTGCTAAATGCTCATTCGATTCGAGATGTCTTGTTTTTTCCCTGGATGAAAACAAAAGGGGAATAGGTGTATTACTTATTGAATGTGGTTTTGTGAATAATAGTACTTCAACCACTAAAGGGTCTTGTCCTAGTTGTGGACGCCCTTTAGAATCCCCTAAATTATCATCAGACCTTTCTCGAGAGGAATCAGGTTCAGAGATCACTTCGTCTGTAACTTTAGTGGCTGGACATTTACCTCAAGAGGATCAAGTTCAATTCACCATCGGGCTTTACCGCATTTTGAACAAAATCGGGCAAGGAGGGATGGGTGAAGTTTTTTTAGCTTACGATACAATTTGTGGTCGTCGCATAGCTCTAAAGAGAATTCGTAGCGATTTACTGACTCATCGTCAGATGCATCGACGTTTTCTGAAAGAAGCACGAATCACTAGTCAATTGACTCACCCAGCTATTATTCCCATCTATAGCATTCACGATGAAGAGAATCTTGTTTATTATACTATGCCTTATGTCGAAGGAAAAACTTTAAAACAAATTTTGCGTAGTGCGCGTTCTCGAGAAAAGGAAGGGGTTAAATCGGAACAACATGAAGGATCGATTACTTCACTTATTCGGGTATTTTTGAGTGTATGTCAAGCTGTAGGTTACGCACATTCCAAAGGTGTTCTCCATAGAGATTTAAAGCCTGAAAATGTCATCGTCGGAAAGTACGGAGAAGTACTCATATTAGACTGGGGCCTTGCTAAACTGATCCATAAAGATGAGCATCACAAAAATGAAAGTGATGATGATGACGAGGTCATCACAGAGGGGTCTGAAAAGAAAGAGAAGCATCCTCTCCATGCGTTGACAAATCTTGGAAAAGTGGTGGGAACTGTTCCTTATATGGCGCCAGAGAGAGGTATGGGAGGTGTTGCAACAGTCTTGACCGATATTTATTCTCTAGGGGTTATTCTCTATCAAATTTTAACGCTACGCTTCCCTTTTCATCGTAAGAATCTTAAAGAATTTCGACAAACGATGCATCTGGAGGTTTTACATGATCCTTCTGCAATTGCTCCCTACCGTGATGTCCCCCGAGTTTTAGCTCAAATGGCTATGAAATGTTTACATTTAGATCCAGCTCAACGGTATCAGCAAGTCGATCAATTTATCCATGATCTAGAAAGTTATATAGAAGGGCGCGCAGAATGGTTTTTAGCAGCTGAACTTGCCATCGAGCATAAAAAAGATTGGGAATTTCAGGAAAATGTGTTGATTGCTGAACATATGGCCATCACAAGAAGTGTGGACATTTCAGATTGGGTGAGTTTGATGATCTCGAAGGCTTCTTTTGATGAACCGATCAAAATTGAAGTAGAGATTAAACTCGGCCCCACTTCCCACGGTCTTGGTTTCTTGTTAAGCGTACCTGAAGCGGTAGAGCGAGTTCAAATTAACGATGGATACACCCTTTGGATTAGCTCGGACCTACATAACAGCACCAAGTTATTGCGTTCGACCGTCGAAGTTTTTCAATCTTCTGATGCGATATTAAAACGGAATGAGTGGTACACTATTCGAATTGAAAAAATCGATCACTATATTTATCTATATTTGAACGGACAGCTCCAATTTTCTTATTTGGGCTTGTTACCTGTCGTCGGAACTCATATTGGGCTGCTTTCTCGAGATGCTGATTTTGAAATGAGGCCTCTCAAGGTATTTGTTGGTGGACAGAATGTTATGGTTAAATGTCTTGCTGTGCCGGATGCTTTTCTTGCACATAAAGATTATGCAACGGCGCTCAGCGAATATCGGCGTATTGGAAATTCGTTTCCAGGGCGTGCAGAAGGGCGCGAAGCTCTTTTTCATGCCGGGATCACTTTGCTTGAACAGGCTAAAGCATCTTCTGGGAAGGAGCAAGAAGTCCTTTATGAGCAAGTTTTTGAAGAATTCCAAAAGCTTCATGGAACCCCTGGGGCTCCTTTTGAATATTTAGGTAAAGCGCTTATTTATCAGTCTTTGAATGATCCGGACGAGGAGCTTAAATGCTACGAATTAGCTCTTAGGCGATATCCGGGTCATCCTCTTTTAGAGATGATTAAAGAGCATATTTTATATCGAATGCACGAATGTTCGCGCCATAACAGATATTTAACATACTGTTATATATTGCTTGTGATTCGACATCTTCCCGAAAAGACAGAAACTTCACCTGTACAGAAATTGTTGAATAGCTTGGAGAAGCATTGGGAAATGTTGTATTTCATCGAATGGGATCCTGAATGTGAAAAAAATATCCCCTTAAGAAATTTAAATCTTTCGATCCAATTGGCATTTTGGCTTGCAAAGCCACTGACCCTATTAGAAATTGAGACCTCTTTGGTTAATGTGGAGAAGGCAAAAGAAGCTATAGAGGTTCCAGCAATTACTAAAAGAAATCTTTTATTTAGTTTAATTGAATTAGGAGCTTGGGAAGCTGCGGAAAAGAAAATGAAGGAACTTAATCTTGACGCAACGACAATTGCTCTTTTGCAAATTGCTTTACAAGCTAATCGAGATGGGGTGAAAGAGGCTGTTGTGAGTCTGTTAGAATATGAGAGTAAACACCCCGGTGAGGGTAAAGAATGCAAAGAAAGGGTGATGATTTACCTTATGGAAAAAGCTCTTGATGAGGGCAACCTGCAGGTTTTAAGTTCAGTGGCAGATCATTTTTCAGAAGAGGCGCTGACTTCTACATTTTATATACAAATTCACAGCTATAAGATATGGGGAGCTTTGTTAGATAACGATTGGGAATATGCTGGGAAGTTGTTGCAAGAGCATCCATTGGAAGAGCTTACTCAGGAAATAAATCTTCTCCATTTTCTGTATGGGTGCTGGCTTTATGTCACTGAGGGGGTTAAAATTACAACCATTCATTTTTCAGCGTTTTTGGAGACGCCATATCCTCGTTCATGGACACTTTTTAGCCATTTTTACAATCGAGATTGCAAGCAAGATATTAATGGGTGTAAAAATTGGTTTTCGAATGCGTTTATATGGGAAAAGAGGCAATTTTATCGTCAAGCTAAGCTGTTTTATCACTGTGCAGGGGATGAGCAGAAGGCAAATGAGTATGGGGAACTTGTACAGACAACATTTATTGCTGTAAATTAAGGCTTTTTTTGAGATAAATTTGTATTTTTAGACCTAGTGGAACTTAGCCATATATCTGAAAATCTTAAAAATTTTGCTCACCATAAGAATTATAGATACTCCTTTATCTGATTCAAATTCAACAGTTTTAATTTCAAGGAGCTCTTTCTCTGTTATTGCGACTTCTTCAGCTAACTCTTTTAAAGATCTATTTATTCCCCATTGTAAGCTTTTATTTGGTTTGATATTATCTTTTATAAAATCCAAATTTTGTGGCCAACTTGGAGGAATTTTGTTTTTATTTAAATATTTTTCCACCTCTTCCCTTTCATAAAGAATCCAATCCGCACAATCTTCAACTTCATCATTTCCATTTGGTTGAGCAACATAACGAATTGCTTCTCCAGTGATTTTACATCGAGTAAGTTTAAAAAGAGGATCAATATCTGACCATGGTTTTGGTATTCTTTTCAAATTTTTCCAATCCGCAATTGCTCTTAAATTGTTAAATGTTTTTTCAGTTACTGAGCTTTTCTGAAAGCAGCCTTCTCTCACAAGTAGAAGTAAAATTTGACTAGCAATTTCTGAGATAGCAAGAAATCCCCAAGAATCACCATAATAAAAAATTTTCTGAGGTTGTGAAGAGAGTTTAAATATTTCCCAAGCAACTCTAGAAACACACAAAATGTTACATAGTATGTGAACTGCTATTTCTTTATTCCATTGTTTTTTTTGATCAAATTGTTTTTTAACAAGAAAAATATCTAATCCTGTTTCAGCAATTCTACAAGTTAGTTCAACTAACCTAGAAATCAGAAAAACCCCTCCTAATCCTCCAAATAGATTGGTCGTACAATTAACTATACATGTAGGAGAAGAAAGCTGTGATAGCTGTTTACGAAGAATAAATAGACACTCCTTGTCACGTGAAGAATCTTTCTCATATCTTTCTTCTATGTAATTAATATCTTCCATTGCTAAAGAACTTATAGACATGTTTAATATAGGAGCTAATTGTATCATTTTAATTTTACTCCACCTTTTATTTTGGTTTCTTGGAGCTCTTATTGATGGTAACTGCTTAGCAGCCTCAGGCTTAGTTTAAAGCATCCTCTTATTTAGTGCAAGGCTTTTTCTTTTTAGCCATTAAAAAATTTATCGTTGATTTAAAAGACCTGAAATCATAGAATGCAGATAGCAATCCAAGATTAATTACTGATTGGAAAAATCTGAACAGAATACCAAAACCATGGGGAGAAATTGATCCTGTTTTTACACTTTATAGATGTAAAATCACTGGAAAAGCTATTCGCTATGTTGTTTAACCAAATGGAAATGATGAAGTTGAGGATTATACTGATGTGGTCCTTGTATGAAAAGGAAGAGGTAGAAATATATTTGAATAGAAATGAAATTCCTCAAAGTTGGCCACGAAGTTTGAAATTTATAAAAGAAAATATCAAATCAAATAAAAGCTTTCAATGTCAAATAAATGTATGTTTAAAAATGTTAGTTAAAGAAGCCGAAATTACACAGGCAGAGCTTCTAGAAATCAATCAAGGAATAGAGTAAAATTAAGATGATACAACAATTATCACCTATGTTAAACGTATGTTTAAGTTTTTTAGCGATGGAAGATATTAAAAATACATATGAAAGATATGAGAAAGATACTTCACGTGACAAGGAGCGTCTGTCTATTCTTCGTAAACAGCTATCACAGCGTTCTTCTCCCACAAGTGTATTTAATTGTATAAGTAACATAGCAGGAGAAGTTTTTCTGCCTCCTAGGTTATTTGAATTAACTTCTAGAGTCGCTGAAACAGGATTAAATATTTTTCTTATAAAAAAAAATTTTGATCAAAGAAAAGTCTGGGATCAAGAAATAGCCGTTCGAATACTAGGAAACCTTTTATGTGTTTCTAGAGTTGCTTTTGAAATATTTAAGCTCATTTCACCTCCTCAGAATTTTTTTTATTATGGTTCTTTTTGGGGATTTCTTGCTATCTCAGAAATTGCTAGTCAAATTTTACTTCTACTTGTAAGAGATGATTATTATTGGATTAAAAAGCCTAAAATTGTAGAACTTTCTCCTCAAATAGCTACGGTGTCTGTGGTTGCAGCAGAGAAATCTAAAGCTATTGAATTTTCAAGTCATGAAATGGAATTTCTTACTGTTTTTAAAATTAGAAAATGTTTAAGGGAAAGGCGCGGACTAAGTCGTTTTTTCTTACCATTTTTGAATCCAAATTGTTTTAATCAAGCTGTTAGTAAATGTAAGGAAAAAATAAAAAATGACTTTATTTTGATATCTGTTGCTCATTCTGATTCAAATTCAACACTGAGCCTTCTCAATAAAGAAATAGTTTTGTATATTTTGAATTTAAGGTACCACGAAGAGATGGATTTGATTCCTAGCTATGAGGTATTCAAATCTAAAAAAGTTTTAAACAGGCGGTAATACAAAGGGTGAGGGTGGACGAACTGCTTGGACAAAATTTTAGGAAAAATAAGTAAGGGTTCTTTACCTATTTCTTCTTTCGGCATCTTTGCTCAGCAGCCTCAGAAGGAATTTTTAGCAACATTACATTGCGCCCACATTAAAAAATTTATCGTGTTGTATTAGCGCAAAGCGAGACAGTTGTCTGCGACGCCCCCTATCGGGGAATAACAAATTTTTAAAGCGCCTTGCCATTGGTGCCTGACCTGAGGAGAAACGAAACGACGTTTTTCGACCAAAACCTTGCCATTTCTTCCCTCCATTTCCGCATCCAAAATACGTGTCCTGACATATATTTATGGTCTGAATGAAGCTACGAGTAGGAGGCCTGTCATAAAGCAAGACAACATCCTATAATTTTTAATTGCATACTTTATGATCTAAACCTTCTTCACGCGCGGTGGCAGAGCCACACGCACTCCAAAAAATTTTTAGGAAGTCAACTTGAAATAGCGCCAGATCTAACTTTATTTCACCTTCAAATTTCATGCCTGACACCCAATTCCACAACCTGGCCACAAGGTATATGAAAGTAATCAACAGCATTCGTTGCATTTTTCGCCATCAATACAAACAAATGTTTGCGCCATGTAGCCATTTTATATTTATGCGTAGGTATGATCGTCGCATGACTTAAAAAATACGAAGCTTTAGCCAAATCTACTGTCAAACCAATTTGACTGCAATTTGCCAGCACATGTGGAATATTCACATGTTGCATAAATCCTGTTCGTACAACTAATCTGTAAAAACCTTTTTCAAAAGTCGTCAGCTCTAACTGCTTTTCTTTTTTTACATGAGGAATGTCTTCGGTGATCACAGTGATTAAAATAACCCGCTCATGCATCACTTGATTATGCTTAAGATTAGTTAACAACCCTGAGGGCACTTGTGAGGATTGTCCAGTTAACACAACTGCCGTTCCAGGCACACGTGTCAACTTCTCATCAATTTGTGAGATAAATTTATCTAACGGCATGCTTTGCTTGGCCACTTCGTTGCAAACAAAATTTCTACCTTGTTTCCATGTATACAGAAAAATAAATGAAATCGTTCCCACTAGAAGAGAGAACCAACCTCCATTTGGAATCTTAATGGAATTGGCCAAGATGAAAACGAAGTCCACTAAAAAGAGAGGCACTATAACTAATGCAATTTGCCAAGTCGCCCAATTCCATTTATGTTTCATAACGACCGATACTAACATCGTGGTGATAATCATTGTACCTGCAACTGCAATGCCATAAGCCCCAGCAAGATTGCTGGAAGTTTGAAAAAAAATGACTAAGGCCATTACTGCTGTATATAAAGTCCAGTTTGCAAATGGAACATAGATTTGCCCTTCTTCTGTCCCAGAGGTGTGCACAATCGTTATGCGAGGTAAATAATCGAGTTGAACCGCTTGTCTAAAGACCGAAAATGCTCCGGAGATAACTGATTGCGAAGCGATAATTGTTGCTAAAGTAGCCAGAATAACCAATGGAAATAAAAACATAGGGGGGGCTAACAAAAAGAAAGGGTTAGATATGCTCTCAGGTTTATCTAGTAATAAGGCCCCTTGCCCAAAATAATTGAGCATCAGCGCCGGCATGACGATAGAAAACCAGGCTAACCGAATGGGACTTCTCCCAAAATGTCCCATATCAGCATATAAGGCTTCTCCACCTGTCACAGATAAGAAGACGTTGCCGAGTACAAAAAAGCTTAGCATAGGGTGCGCCTGGAGAAAACTCAGTGCATACGTCGGAGAAATAGCAGCTAGCACGCTAGGAACGTTTATTATATTGACTATCCCAAGTACAGCAATTGTCAAGAACCAAACGGTCATCACAGGTCCAAAGCATTGGCCTATCTTTTCTGTTCCGCGACGCTGCATCAAAAATAATCCAGTGAGCCCAAGTAGCGTAATAGGGATAATATAGGGCTGGAAATTGGGTTGTATAATAATCAGTCCTTCAATAGCACTTAAAACCGAAATGGCAGGAGTGAGCATACAATCGCCGTAGAAAAAAGCTGTTCCACAAAGGCCCAAAATCACAGCCCAATAGGCAAATGGAGATTTCTTGGTGGAATCGACAATTAGCGCAAGTAGAGCAAGAGAGCCTCCTTCTCCATTGTTGTCTGCACGCATAATTAGTGTGACATATTTGATGGAGACGATAATCATAATTGTCCAAAAAGTCAGTGACAAAAGGGACAAAATGAATTCTGGGGTAATTGTCTGCGAGTGGTGCGAGGAGAGCCCTTCGCGGAATGCGTAGAGGGGACTTGTGCCAATGTCCCCAAAGACGACTCCTAGAGCACCTACAAAAAGAGGGATAAATGGTTTTTTTTTGAGATCGTGAGGTGGGGATAAGATTTCCAAAATGTCCTCATATAATAATTCAGCAATTCCCGCTAAAAATTAAAGACTAGCTGACAGCCCTCGCTCAGCTGAATAACAATTTATCCGTAAGTTATAGATCTATAACATTTAGTTTATTTGCAGTAAAATTAAATTTGCAGAAAAAATTTGACAGCATTATGTTGAGATATATACCAGGTATAAAAGGTAGAAAAATGAACATGGAAGATTTAGAAAAACCTGGAGCTATGTATTTAGGGACAGATAATTAACTCGAAAACCGGTAAAAAATCTGAAGATCTATTGCTTTATCCTTCCAAAAATTTGACGACTCATGCTGTCTGTCTTGGGATGACTGGTAGTGGTAAAACTGGGCTTGGAATTGCATTATTAGAAGAAGCTGCACTCGAAAAAATTCCCGCAATCATCATCGATCCGAAAGGGGATGTCAGTAACTTGCTTTTAATTTTCCCAGAACTTTCTGCAGAAGAATTTCGTCCTTGGGTAGATGAACAAGAGGCTGAAAGAAAGAAATCTAGCACCTGATGACTATGCTGCAGCAGTTGCTAAATCGTGGAAAGAAGGGTTAGCGAGTTCAGGCGAAAAGCCTGAACGTATTAGTAGGCTTAAAAGAATCGGTAGAGATGGCTATTTATACTCCAGGAAATAGCTCCGGCATGCCAATATCGATCCTTAGTTCTTTTAGCGCTCCTTCAAAAGAAGAATTGCAGGATAGCGGGGCAGTTCGCGATCGAATGATATCATTAGTATCCAGCCTTCTAGCACTCATCGGAGTGAATGCTGATCCGATTAAAAGTCGTGAGCATATCTTGATTTCGACAATTATCGATCAAGCTTGGAGTAATGGTGAAAATCTCGACATCTCAAGCATTAATTCAACTAATTTTAAAGCCACCTTTCAGTAAAATCGGTGCTCTGGATTTAGAAACTTTTTTTCCTCAAAAAGAGCGCTTTGAATTATCCATCCGCCTTAATAATTTGTTGGCTTCTCCGGGATTTGCTGCCTGGATGGACCGGGAGCCTCGTTGGACATTAAACAACTCTTGAACTTCGAAAGAAGGAAAACCTAGATTTTCTATTTTCTCGATTGCACATCTTTCAGATTCCGAACGGATGTTTTTTGTAACGTTATTATTGAATGGGATTATTTCCTGGATGAGACGGCAGTCCGGAACTTCGAGCTTGAGGGCTGTGCTCTATATGGATGAAATTTTTGGATATTTTCCTCCAATTTCATCACCTCCATCAAAAATGCCGATGATGACATTATTAAAGCAAGCTCGGGCTTATGGGCTCGGAATTGTTTTGGCAACTCAAAATCCGGTCGATCTTGATTACAAAGGTCTTTCTAACTGTGGAACATGGTTTATAGGTAAATTACAAACGAGCAGAGATAGAGCTCGGGTAACAGAGGGCTTAGGATTGCTTCTAATGGAGAAGTGGAGCGAAGGGGTTATAGATAAACTTCTATCGATCTAGCTCAGAGAACTTTCATTATGCGTAGCATTTATGAAAAAGAACCTATAGTCTTTACAACACGCTGGACACTTTCTTATTTGCGCGGACCTTTGACATTAGCGCAGGTTCAAATTTTGAAGAAACAGATGTCTACGGACGAAAATTTTAAGGAGCCTATGATAAAAAAAAGAAGGAGGAGCATTCGGTAGCAAACCGATTATACCTTTAGAAATTCCTGAATATTATCTGAATGAAAAAAATCAATCTAAAGGAGGCGCTTATTCTGGACACGTGCTTGGAAGGGGAAAGTTGCACTTTATCAACACTAAGTATGGCATTGATACTTGGCAGGATGTTTGTGTGGTGGCTTCGTTAGAGGATGATGGACATTCAGTTCTTTGGGACAAAGGAGAAAATGTTTGGAATGGATTGAGGATTTAGCAAAAACGCCTCTTCCAGAAAGTCAATTTACAGAGCTACCAGCAGGATTAATGCAAATCAAAAATTATGTTTCTTTTAAAAAGTCATTTGAATCATTTTTGTATCAAAGTCAAGAGCTAACGATTTATCGAGCTCCAGATCTCAATTTATTTTCCAAAATAGGCGAGACGGAGGACGATTTTCGCATTAGGATGACTCAGGCCATGCGTGAAAACAGGGAGGCTAAGATTCAGAAATTGCGAGAAACCTATGAAGAAAAGAGTGCCGTTCTAAACAAAAAGCTGAAAAATGCAGAGGAAAAGGTCGCTGCAAAGCAAAATAAAACGATCTGGCAAATGTTCGAAACAATTATTTCCTTCTGTGGTTCGATACTTGGAGCTTTAATGGGCCGAGGGGTTACAAAAGGGACAATTAATCAAGCTAGTAGTTCGCTTAAACGTGCTGGTAAAATTGGTATGGGAAACAAAGAGACCTCTCAAGCAAAAGAAGACCTTGAATCATATCAAAGCCAATTGAAGGAACTTGAAGAGGGATTTCGTAAAGAAACAGACTTAATTTATGATTCCAATAAAATTGAAAACATGCAGACAGAAAAAATAGTCATCACACCACGCAAAAGTGATATCTCTGTCGATAAAATTGCCATCCTTTGGATGTTGTAATTTTTAAAGATGTTTATCAACTTGACAATTTTTTTTAATCTATGCATTTTGAAGTCTTAATGTTGTGTTTAACAAGGAGATGAACATGTTAGGGACCATTTTAATCATTATTTTGATCCTTTTACTGATAGGTGCATTCCCTACCTGGCCGCATAGTGCAGGATGGGGATATGGACCGAGTGGTGGTATAGGATTAATTCTTTTGATTCTTATCATATTGCTTTTGATGGGAAAAATTTAAAGAACAGCAAGGACAGCAGTCTCTTGTTGTCCTTGCTGATTGTAGAAACGGACTTTTCACAAAAGACCTTTCGCGCGGTGGCAGAGCCACACGCACTCCAAAAATTTTTACTAAGTCAACTTGAAATAGCGCCAGATTTCATATCCCTGTTCTCTCTGTCTTCTCTCTTTACATATATACGGCGTTCTGGTATAATTGATTGTAAGTAATAAATTTCATTCGGTGATTTGAAAAAAAATAGGATAAGTCCGATTGAAAAACATTTAATAATAAGGTATAACGATGATTCAATATATAACAAATCAAACAAGCCCTCTCTTGGGAATTTCATCATTAGACTTTCCAGAATCTACAATGATAGGCCGCGTTTTTAAGAAAATAGATGCAACTTTTAATAAAACAGGGGCTACCTTAGCTAAAATAGCTCTGGTCTTTGCACTTGTGGTCTTGACTATCAAAGTCTCAATTGTTCCGGCTGCAATCCTCGTGACCGACTATATCCAAAATTTAAGAAATGATGTTAAAATTAAATCTTTAAATAATAAAGCTGAAGGCTTAGAGTTGCGAAATAGTGTTTTAGAGGAATATCTAAATATTCCAAAGGACAAATCTCAAGAGTTTGACGATTTAAAATCGATCACACAAAAAATTAAAGAAGTTCTCGCAACGAAAAATGATGGGGGAGACCTCGAAAAAGAATTTAGGTTAACTGAAAGAATGGTTAGCTTGGAGTCGTCAATGAATGAATTATTGCATATTAAATCCGAGTTAAACAATTCATTAAGCAATGGAAAAGTTCTTGAATTTGACGTGATAAGAGAAGAAGTTTTGAAACTCATCATAGAAATTTTGAAGACAGATCCTTCTATAAAGATTGATGCGCCTTTGTTTTTAAAATTTTTTAGTGAAAAATTTGAAGTAAAACCAACCAGTGATTATTTTCCTCGAATTAAGGAGATCGTTTTAACAGAAAAGACATTATTGAATTCTGTAGAATTAATTTATAACGATCTTTCTAAAATGAAAAAATCAAAAATTTTTTCTGGGCGTGATTTGATCATTATAAATCGTTTAGAAAAAAAATATCATAATGCTCTATTGTCTACACAGAAAATGTTGGATAAACTAACTGATATTTACTATAATGGAAAAGTAAACAATTATGATTTATTGATGGAAATTGCCAATGTATTTGAATCAGAAGAATTTGTTGCACATTTCAACGTTTTAAAAGAATGTCGATTTGAAGAAGAGTATCGAGAATTACATTCTTTAGTAGAAGGATTGAGTCTAGTCAATTTGAAAACATTATATCCAGAATTTACTATCAATTTTAATAGACAAGTTGAAGATCTTAAAAAGTATAAGCGTTTGCCTGACAATCCCACAAAAGAAGAATTAAAAGACTCTGAATTGAAATTCACAGCTAATTTTTTGCAGAACAATTTTTTAAAGAATTTAATACCTGCAGCTCAGCGTGGTAATAGATATAAAGATATGCTCGAAGCAATTAATAAATATGAAACGACGACACAAGAGCAAGCCTGTTCGATTAAAGCAGCTTGTGAGAAAATTCATCAATTGATGCAGAGTTTAGATTGTAAGAGAATTCCGATTCCTGAGACAAAAACAGTCGATTCATTGATTGAAGCTGAAAAAATGTTTTCAGTTCAATATAAAGCTGCTTATGAATGGGCAGATGAAATGAGAAAGAGAACGTGCTTTGCAAAACATGAATATAAGGATAAAAAGGATAAATTAGATGAGATAAAGAGCAAGTATGAAGCTGCATTCAAGGCATCCATACAATTTCTTGATTTTATCGAGAAGGCATGTGCTTCGGAAGATTGTGAAAAGGATAAAATGTCTTTATTAAAAGCTTATTTTTCCGATGAATATAAAAAGTACAATCAAGCCTTAGAAGCTTGTAAATCGATAAAATTTAGAAACTCTCAAATTGGTGTTTGTGAAATTTTACTATTCATTGATGAACTTGATGTTCGAGAAAATGAAGATAAGTATGATAGGCAGGAGGCTATATCATTAATCAATTATCCTGTACAACGACTGAGTGAACAAACCAAATGGGAGAAAGCTCTTAAAGAAGATTTAACTGTTGAACAGGAACAAGAGCTTTATAGAGCTGGGGCTAAGGGTGAGTTCATTGAATTTCCTAAGGAGATTACTTTAGAAGAAGTTAAAAATGCTGAAAAGAAATGGAGTGAAGGCTTTAGTAAGATGGCTGAATCATTCAAAGAATTAATTCAGTTGAAAGGATTTGATAAAAGAGAAGGATTGCTTGGGAAATATTTACCCAGCAAAGTCTTAGATTTAGCAGGCAATACTATAGCCCATGAAATTGATAAAAAATATTTTGAAGAATTAGAGATATATTATGAGAAATATAAACGAATTTCTGATTTATCAGCGATTTTTATCAATGAAATGGATAGAGTTGCTGACTTGAATGAATTACAAGAATTGTATAAGAGTAATATATATCAAGATTATAGTAATTTTTTAATTCTGAATAAATTCCCAACAAAACCAATGGGTAATAAGCCGCAAAAAATTGAATTGGAAGAAAATTTGGAAGCTATTTCTGCTTTTTTCATGAATTCTATTGAGAAAGATAGATTTTCTAAGTTAAAACAAAATATATTGCATTATAAAGATATTATCCATCAACGCATAGCACTTTATACTCCATTTTCTAACAATCTAAAGAAACTAAATAAAAACTAGGAAAAATCAAACGCAAGGCAATTCGCTTTTTTAAAGAAAGCGCCTGCCTTGCTCTAAATTAATCAACCAAAATTTGAATCTTTAAATTTATTTAATTCAAAATTGCTCTCTTCAACGTGTAAAGCTAAAAATTGCTTGTATTGTTTTTTGATTTTAATTGTTTTATTAAATTCAATCAAATCTTTGCCAGAAATTATTACAATTTTAAGTACTTTTAGGCTGCGCCAAAGCCTAAAAGTACAATTATTCTTGCCCGGGTCCTAAGGTCGTCGATGGCAGCGATGAAATGCTTCCTGCAGTTGTTTACAGCTTACATGCGTGTACTTTTCGGTACTATTAATGCTGGAATGACCTAACATTTCTTGAATGATGCGTAAGTCTGCGCCGTTATCCAGCAAATGTGTAGCAAAAGAGTGTCTCAAAGTATGTGGAGAGATATTTTTATTGATGGCGGCAGATTTTGCATGTTTCTTTACAATCTTCCAAATTTCGACCCTATTTAAAGGTTTGCTCCTAGTCGTGACAAAAAGAGTCTCTTGATCTTCCTTAAATTGATCTCGAAATTCAGTTAAATAATAATCGATCGCTGTAAGGGCTGCATGGCCGATGGGAACTAAACGTTCCTTTCCTCCTTTTCCAAACACTCTCACATAATCTTCACCGATGTCGATAATTTTGAGACTGCACAGTTCTGAAGCTCTTAAACCACTGCTATACAGTAGTTCTAAGATTGCAGCATCTCGAGCTCCGGAAGCAGTTTTTTGATTCGGTTGTTTTAACAATTCATTCACTTCTTCTACACTTAGGACTGTAGGGATTGCCTGCCAGATTTTGGGTGTCTCAAAATAGAGTGCAATATTTTCTGGAATTGTTCCTTCTCTCTTCAAAAACCGAAAGAGGACTTTAATTGCGACTAGAGCTCGACTGATCGATGCCGGAGCATACTTTAGCGAGTAAAGGTAGGCAAGATATTCAATCAGTTCATTAGAACTGACTTCAGTAAATGAAGTAAAATGATTTTTTTTTAGAAATTCGATAAAATTGAGCAGATCACGACGATACGATTCAATTGTATGTGGAGAGGACCCTTTCTCAGATGTCAAATAGCACATAAAATCTTCTAAAGGCGAAATGAAATCGGAGGTTAAGATACATCAGATTCTTTATCCAATCACGTTCTTATTTACTAGAAAGTAAGCAAGCGTACTTAAGAACACTACATAGACAGGCCCTTTGACAGTTTTGACATGATAAAGTTTATAGGCAATATTGCAAATGCTTAATATAATGAGGGCAGGATAACAAATTTCTAAAATAGGGCCTAAAAATCCTATGATCACCATAAAATTGAGTGTAGAAATCCAATAGGTGATAGCTAAAGTAATAATAAGAGAGATTGTATAACTCATTTTATATTTGGTGATATCTTCATGTAGATATTCTGCAAAGACAGAACAGAGCGCTATAGCAGTTGTGAGGCATGCTAATGCGACAGCAACGCATACGACAATGCCCGCTTGATCTCCAAGAACTAAAATGGCAATATGGCTAATAAGATTTTCAGGTTGTATATCAATCAAATTTTCAGTATGGAAAGAGGCCAGAAAGCTAAATCCAATATAAGTAACGCTGAGTAATAGGGCTCCAATAGCACTTGCCCATAAAGTTAATTTTAGTAGAAGTTTTGAATTATTCAGATCTTGTGGAGGCAAATCTTTTTTCAAGCCAACAAGCACGACTGAAGAGAAAAAAAATGCTCCAAGGAGGTCCATTGTTTGGTATCCTTGCATCAACCCTTCGAGGAAAACGGTGATGGGTGTTTCAGAGGAAGGGGTCATAGGTGGAGAATAAATCAGTCCCATAACGATGATGATTCCCAGTGAGATGAGAAGAAAAGGGGTTAAGATGTATCCTAAAATGTTGACGATGTTATTGCGTTTGATTGTCAGTAAAAAGATAAGCAGACACGAGAACAGACTAAAGACAGGCAGAGAAATGCCAGGTAGGAAGGTCGTTGCGGTTGAATAAGCTAAGGCAATGCAACGTGGAATTGCTCCAAATGGACCAATAAGGGCCATAATGATTGCCGTGACGATAGTTCCAGGGCCATTGCCCATTCGAGCAAAAAAATGTTGATAGTTTCCACGGAAAAGACTCATGGCGATGAGTCCAAGGAAGGGAACCCCGACTGCAGTAATTAGCAATCCAATGATGGCAAAAGAGATGTTTCCTTGGGCGTATTGTCCTAAAGCCAAGGGAAATACAACATTGCCGGCTCCAAAGAACATCGAGAACATCGCAAAGCCAGTGGCAAATATTGTATTCAGTTGGGTAGTCTTATGCATATTTTTCTCGGTAAAGTTATTAGGGAATTCCTTCAATATACAATACCTTACTTATGGAATGAAGGCAATGGATTTTAATAATTCCTCTATCTTCATTTTTCATAAAAGGACCAAGCGCAGTTGAAATTGATAGCATAATCAAATTTACCTTGTCTTCCAAACACGTTTTGATTGATGGGAAAACTAACTCCGCACTGTAAAAGAAATTCTTTTGATGAGATCCATATGGAAGGTGTAACAAAGATCATGTTTTTTCCAGAATTTTTATCAATTTTTCCTTTGATTCTATCTTTTTTGTTATATTGCCCGTCAATTTCCAACATCCAAGCGTTGATCCAACCGTTCGGACTTGGTAAATTTTTCCCAAAACCAAACTGATAAAGAAATTGATCTCCAATTTTTGTGCCATGCTCAGAACTTGTTAATACAGCACCTGGGGCTAGGAATACAAACCAATCGACTCGCATATGATAATAAGTGGCACCAATAAATAAGCTTGGGGAGCCAAAGCCTGTGGGCGGATTTTTTTTAGTTGATCCTGTTGGAACTGTAACGTTCGTGACTATGGTTGCAGTGTCGGTCGAACTTAGACTTGATTGATCATAAAAAGCGTATTCTAATTGAACAAAAAAGTCTTCAAAACCTCTTGATTGATGAGAACCTTCCTTCATGATGGGAGTAAAAGGGAAATTAAAAAAAATGGACCATGCATCAGTAATACCAAATAAAATGCCAGGAATAAAGTCACTCGTTGCTTTGCGTTTCCCTTCAAAATAATCAGCAAAAAAATAGAGTTGGACTTCACCCTTTTCAATGATATTACCTCCAAATCCAAAAAGTGCAGCGGGTTGTTGAGATAAAGGTAGGGAAAAATTTCCGATGGGTGGAGGCTTTACTTCTTCTTTTTTTTCTTCCTTTTTTTCTTCTTTTTTTTCTTCTTTTTTTTCTTCTTTTTTTTCTTCTTTTTTTTCTTCTTTTTTTTCAGATCCTTCTTCACCATTTAGATGAGAGAAAGCGATAAAGCTTAGAGCTAACAGGAAAATAAGGTTCATAGTGAATCTATTCATTTGAAGTTTGTTTTAATTGAAAGCTTCTTGACAATACGAAAATTGAGTAAATGTGTCAATGGAATAATTTAATCAGCAAAAAAATTGCGCTCTTGCTACTAATTTTGACGATAAAGTACTCTAAAAATTTAGTGTCATCCTATACCATAATAAAAACAATGTTCCGTCCATTTGATATAGCTTCTCATTATGCCTTGCAATTGTCGTTGATGGAAATTGGCCTAGGTTCCATTTTGCATGCATTTCGTATTCCTTTTTCTGGTTTTTTTCTTTCGCTAAATCAATGTTTTATATTGAATCGAGCTCTTCTTCATCCTTCTTCCTCCTTTTCTTCGACACCACATTTTTTACCTATCGCGATCTCGAATACCGCTGCAATCGTAAAGACTTTGAGTCCTTATGGGAAAAAATTCACACCCATGTTAGCAATATCGATGCAAGGACTGTTATTTAATGTTGGGATTGTATTTTTTGGCAAAAATTTAGTCGGCAGATGCGTAGGATCTATCCTACTTAGCCTATGGCCAATCATTCAACCTGCACTTATTTATGGAATTATTTATGGCAGTGTCTTTCTTAGTATGGGAAGTTATTATGATCAAATGATTGTTTCTAAACTTCTTTGGTTTGAATATATGCCTCTTCGAGCTATTGTTGTAGGGTATATTTTTGTACATCTATTTTTCACACTTTGCGTTTGTTTGTTAACTTCTCTGTTACCCGCAGGGATTTTAGACAGCTATGACCGATACATTTTATCCTATCATTCAGGTCCAAAGTCTTTAAAGCAATTGTCTCCGTCGTCAAAAAATACTCTATTGCAAAAAATACGAGGTGCCGGCAGGGATTTGATTTCTCCGATATTTCTTCTTTCTTTGATGTTGAGCGGTTTGTTTTTTTATGTGACGCTTCATTCCTTGGAGTCATTTTTCTTTTCTTTTTTCCGTTTGATTGCAATGGCTTTCTTGACGTTTTTTCTTATAAGAAACGTTTCGGCAGAATGGTGTGTACGCATTTTTTCTAAAATATATTTTTTAAATAAATATACCCATTACGTTGAAGAAGTGCTCGAACAGATACAAGGTCGTATTAAGACAAACCCATGAGACCAATCTTAATACGAATAGACAATTATGACTGTGTGGAGTAAACTAAGGCAAGTAATTAGTTCCTTTTTAAATTTATTCCGAAGAATCATCGATGGATTTTCCACATCTTCCAGTGTTAGCCAATGAAGTCATTCATTATTTTTCCGGGTGCTCTTGTCGTCATGTCTTTGATGGGACACTAGGTGCGGGGGGGCATGCTGAACTCCTTTTAAAAACACATCCAGAAATTGAAATATATATAGGTATAGATCAAGATCCAACAGCCCTAGCCATAGCTACAGAACGGCTTGCTCCATGGAAAGATAAACTCTGTCTAATGCGAGGCAACTTTAGCGATATTGAAAACCATCTATGTTCAGTCGGAATAACTCGGGTTCAAGCCATCCTCTTAGATTTGGGAGTGTCTTCAATGCAACTTGATCAAGCTGAAAAAGGGTTTAGCTTTATGCGGGAAGGTCCCTTAGATATGCGCATGGATCCCGATGCTTCCTTGAGCGCTTTAGATGTAGTTAATAACTACAGTGAAGCTGAGTTAGGTCGTATTTTTAGACAATATAGTGAAGAAAAACAGTGGCGAGCTATTGCCAAATGCCTTGTCCAAGAGCGTGAAAAAACAAAAATCGTCACCACAACACAATTATCAGAAGTATTGATGCCTTTGCTTGGTTGGAAAAAATCGCGTGGAATTCATCCTATGACTCTTGTTTTCCAAGGCTTAAGGATTTTTGTAAATAGTGAATTAACTATTTTAGAAAATGTGCTTCCCAAAGTCATCAATTGCTTAAGTCCTGGCGGAAGAGCAGGGATCATTTCGTTTCATAGCGGGGAAGATCGCTTGGTTAAAAATGCTTTCCAACTAGCCGCTGCCGATAAATATAATACTGAAGGAGATGGCAGAGGACTTTTTCTTGATAAAATTCCTACAGTACGTATATTGACTAGAAAAGCAGCGGTAGCAACAGATGAAGAAATTAATCAAAATCCTAGAAGCCGCAGTGCAAAATTGCGCGTGTTGGAAAAATTGTAAATGACTTCTCTATCTTTGGGCTTTTCTATCCGAATCTTACTTTGCATTGTTGTTGCTGTTGGATTTGTCTATGGGTACATTGAAAAGCAAAATGAATTAACTGAAGTGCGTTTATTGATTCCGGTTGTCAGTAAGGAGCTGAAGGGGGTAACCGAAAATAATGTTCGCTTGCAATATTCTATTTATCGTTTTGAGAACCCTGCAAATTTATTGCAATTAGCTAAAAGACCCGAGTTGAGTTATCTAAAATTTCCTAATCCTTCTGAAGTGATTGTTGTTCATCAAAGGAAAAGTGAGTTATAGATGAAAAGAAATTGGTCTATCCCTATTTTCCTCTGTCTTTTTTTTGCATCAACTGCATTGGGTGATAACCCTCCTTTAATTGTTGGAATGGAACTTTCTTATCCTCCTTTTGAAATGATGAGTCCTGATGGAAACCCTGAAGGGATAAGTGTTGAAATTGCTAAGGCTCTCGGGGAGTACCTGAACCGAAAAGTCGTGATCGAAAATATTCCATTCATCGGCCTCATTCCTTCGTTGAAAACAGGAAAAATTGATCTAATTATCTCTTCCATGTCGGTGAACGAGAAGCGTAAAAAATCGATCGCTTTTTCCGATTCTTATCTTACGACTGGACTTTGCTTGCTCGTTAGCTTGAAATCTGACCTGCAAAATATTAGCCAGGCGAATCGAGAAGGGCGAGTTCTTGCAGTGAAAGCTGGCACAAGTGGTGAAATTTATGCTTTACAATATTTGAATTTAGCAACGATAGTGGTTTTAGATAAGGAATCTTCCGCAGTGTTGGAGGTTGTGCAAGGGAAAGTGGATGCATTTATATATGATCAATTTTCTATTTTTACGAATTGGCAGAAGCACCAAACAACCACTCGAGCTCTTTTGGACCCTTTTAAAAAAGAGTATTGGGCAATCGGTTTGCAGCAAGGAAATGTCATTCTTTTAAATCAAGTCAATCATTTTATTAAAGATTTCCGGAAACAAGGTGGCTTTGAAAAAATTGGAGAAAAATATCTGCAACAGCAAATGGAAGCTTTTAGGAAACTTGGTATTCCATTTGTATTTTAAGGAAATAACTTAATGGAGGAACAAACAACTAAACCCACTGATCTTACAAAATATATCTCAGTTGCTATTCAGGTAATACTCGTTGCTGGCTTGCTGTTCTCTTTCTTTTTTTTCTTTTTTTTTAATCATTCATACCAATGGGATAGTGTCTGGGAATACCGTTCACTTTTTTTGCAAGGTTGGTTAATGACCGTTGCCTTGTCATCTATAAGTCTTATTCTGAGTATTTTGATAGGTCTGCTTTGCGCTCTCTGCTATGGTTCAGGAGTTCCCATTCTTTATTACCTTGCAAAGCTCTATATTGAATTCATACGCGGAACCCCTTTGCTTGTTCAAATATTATTTTTTTATTATGTGATTGCCAATGGCATAGGAATGGAAAATCGATATGTTGCAGGTGTTTTGACATTATCGATTTTTAGTGGAACGTATATTGCCGAAATGATTCGAGCAGGTATTGAAAGTGTGAGCGCAACACAATTACAGTCTGCAAGAGCTATCGGCCTTACAACTTATCAGTGCTACCGCTTTGTCATATTTCCTCAAGCTATGCGACAAGTGTTGCCTCCACTTTCTGGACAATTTGCTTCTATCATCAAGGATTCGTCATTACTTTCAATCATAGGGATTAACGAAATGACGAATAGTGCTCAGCAGATTAATAGTGCAACCTACAGTACTCTAGAAAGCTTTTTTCCTTTGGCACTTGGATATCTCGTGCTGACCTTACCTATTTCACTTTGGAGTAGACGGCTTGAAGAAAGGTTTCGCTATGAAACTTGAAATAACCCATCTTTGCAAATCGTTTGGAAAGCAGGGAGCTTTGCAAAATGTCAATGTTTTTATCCCTGACTACAAAGTATTAGCACTTATAGGCCATTCAGGAGGGGGTAAGTCGACATTACTTAAACTCATTGGAGGCTTGGAACATCCAGACAGCGGTTCTATTTTGTTAGATGAAGCACCTATTGTATTTAACGAAAAAGAGCTCCTCGCCCATCGAAGAAAGCTAGGAATGGTTTTCCAATCATGGAATCTTTTCCCTCATTTGACAGCTATCGAGAATATTACTTTACCCCTCTACAGAGTTCATGGACTGGCATGGGAAGAAGCTAACACCGTTGGGCATGAGCTTTTAAAGCGATTTTCGATGGAAAAACATGCATTTAAAAAACCCTATGAACTTTCGGGAGGGCAGTGTCAACGTGTTGCGATCGTTCGAGCGATGGCTGCACATCCAAAAATACTTCTTTTAGATGAGCCTACTTCAGCATTGGATCCACTCATGGCAGCAGAAGTTTTTGACCTTATTGTAGAATTGAAAAATGAAGGGTGTACATTGATCATTGTTACTCATCAGTTATCATTTGCAGAAAAAATTGCTGATTGGGCCTTATTTCTATCTGAAGGAAAAGTATTGGCCTCAGAGAAAATCGAAGAAATGTTCAGGTCTCAATCTATTCCAGTTATACAAAATTACTTTGATAAAGTTCGTCATTATTTTTGATATGCCTTTTAGTGGGAAAAAAATGGATTAACATGTACGCAAATTATAAATTTTTTTAATATTTTTAAATAAAAACTTACCGATAAGCCTTAGGTTTCCGGAAATCAAACGTGATTATTTTTTATTTTAACTATATTGATGAGGTAAATGTTGGAAATCAGTTATACTATCTAAAGATGAGAATTTTATAGTAAAAAATAAGTCCCGGAACATTTGTGATAAATTCTTATGATCGCTTTCGTCTTGCCTGGCTGCAATTTTTTTTGATTTTTGCCTTCTCATTGCTGCTAGCACGATTTTATACTATCCAAGTCGACGAAAACGAAAAGTGGCTTAAAATCGCTAGTCGGCAACATTATTTTACCATTCAAGAACCTGCTCCAAGAGGGATTTTCTATTCAAATCCTATGCTAAGAAAGCAGCATCCAGGCAAACCACAACCTCTTGTAGTTGACATTGAGAAGTTTCATCTCCACATCGATCCACAATCTCTATCGCCTCAAATTAAACAAGAGATGTCGAATCAGCTTACCCAACTTTTGAACTTGCCCAAGGCTCAAAAATCTTACATTGCAGATCAATTTTATAAAAAAAGCCGTAATCGTAAACTTCTTATGTGGCTTGATAAAGAGCAGCAAGAGCTTATTTCATCTTGGTGGCGGCCTTTCGCGAAAAAAAATAAGATCCCGCATAACGCACTTTTTTTTGTCACAGATTATCAACGCTCTTATCCGTTTGGACCTCTTTTAGGTCAGTTTTTACATACGATAAGAGGTTGTAAAGATGAAAGTCAAGAGATGCCTACGGGTGGCGCAGAACTCTATTTTGATCGCTACTTAAAAGGTGTTTCAGGAAAAAGACGACTGATGCGCTCTCCCAATAATTCTTTTGAAACCGGTGAAGTGATAAAAGCTCCTGTCAAAGGTGCTGATGTGTATTTGACTATCGATCATCGTCTGCAAGCTATCGTGGAAGAAGAATTGGAGAGAGCGGTTAAAAAATCTAGGGCGAAGGCGGGTCGTGCGGTGATGATGAATCCAAAAAATGGAGAAATCTTCGCAATCGCTCATTACCCGTTTTTTGATCCAACCCATTACCAAGATTATTATAACAATCCACAAAGGCTTGAGCATGCTCAGTTTGGAGCTGTAGTGGATGCATTGGAGCCAGGATCAGTAATGAAGCCTTTTACAGCATGTGTGGCGTTGCTTGCAAATGAAGAACTGAAGAGGCGCAACGAAAAGCCCTTATTTGATCCATTGGAGAAAACGGCGACTTCAAATGGACATTTTCCAGGGCGATCTAAGCCGCTCGTGGATACCCACTTGCATCGTTATTTGAATATGTCGATGGCTATGCAAAAGTCTTCTAATATTTACATGGCAAGACTTGCTGAAAAAATTGTTGCAACTTTAGGAAGTCATTGGTATCGCACAGTTTTGCAAGAGCGATTTGGATTTGGTAAAAAAACGGATATTGAATTTCCTGCTGAAACACCAGGTGTATTGCCTATGATCGGTAAGTTGCATCCTAATGGAGCTCTGGAGTGGTCTACAAGTACACCTTTTTCTTTAGCAATGGGTTATAATTTGCAGGTGAATGCCATTCAGCTTCTGCGAGCCTACTCGGTGTTAGCAAATGGAGGTTACTTAGTGCGGCCCACATTTGTAAGGAAGATTGTGGGGCAAGATCAGAATGGGAAAGAAAGAGTCATTTTAGATAACACCACGCAAGATAGAATCCATTCTTTTCCTAAAGTGATCAACAAAGAAATAGTCCAAGAGGTTGTCAAGGCAATGAAATACGCAACTAAACCGGGAGGGTCCGCAGCAAAAGCTGAAATATATGGTTTTACAGAGGCTGGAAAGACAAGTACCACGAAAAAGATCGTTAATGGAATTTATGTCGACACATATCGAGCCTCTTTTGTGGGTTTTGTACCAGTTTCCGATCCAGCTTTTGTTCTTTTTGTGATGATGGATGAACCTTCCTACGGTTATGTGCCAGGTATTGGTAAAACTCACCATGGAGGAACCTCTACAGCACCTGTTTTCTCCAAAATAGCAAAACGCAGTTTAGCCTATTTGGGGATTCCACCCGATGATCCTTATGGGTATCCGAGGGGTGATCCACGTGCAGATCGTTCGAAAGCAGACTGGATGGAAGAGTCGAAGGCGTTGCAACAGCTGTATGAAGATTGGAACAAACATTAAGTTTGATTCTAATAATATAAGTTCAAGCTTGCGAAATATATCTAAATAAAATATGCTGCAATCCTTATGAATGGAATGCACCTAACTTTGTGAAAAGAACTATAGGTGCGATAAATATATTAGCAACAACTGGAGATCGTTTTATGGGTACAATCTACAATAGTCTACAATTTATCCCTAACTATGGTGAAAAACTGCTAAGAGGGTTTTTTGATTTCGGTACAAAAATATCAACTCTTGAAGGACTTGATAAAGTCGCTACTTTCGCAAAGCCGTTAATCGCATTTATCAGCCTTCAACGTTATGGTGTTAAGATTTCATTCCGTATAGTTGAGGATTTCGATGGATTAAAAAGTGTAAAGAATTCTTTCTCATTTTTTAAGCAAGGTAATGATCTTTTTGTTAAGTCTTTAAAGCAAGGACAGAAAGAATTCTGGGACTATTTATTTGAATTGAATAAAAGAATGATGGGCATTTTGATGGCAGTACTAAATTTAGCCGAGTTAGTCAGTAAAAATGTATCGAAATGTGTAGATTATGTGACTCCTCCAATCAAAACATGGTCATTCTGTATAGGTACAGTTGTTGAACATGCCATCCCTGTGAAGCTAGTTGTAGCAACATTCATGGTGTTAGAGGATTTACGTGAAAAATTTAACAATATTCGTAAAAATGACATAAAAGCAACTTACAATCAAAAGAAAATAGCCTATTTCAATGGAGAGTATGGTAAAACTAACCTAGCTGAGGGATCGTCTAAATATAATGCTAAGGTCAAAGCTGCTATCGAAAGGAAATATGGTGAAAAGCTAGATAAGCTTTTAGTTGAATTGGATACAGTTCTTGCACCTTTAGACAAGAAAGACCCGGAGAGAGAGTTTATTCAAGAGATAAGAGGGGCTTCTTATAGCTGTGCAAAGAAAGTTACTATCTTAAAAGCCTTGAAGAAAGGACACGAATTAGTATATCATTCAGCTGAACTTGAGGAGGGCAGAAAACATCTAAATTCAGCAAATGTATTGATGAAAATGGATAACGAAAAATTTGCTGAAGAAAAAATTCTAAACATCAATGTTAGCCAATTAAATATAACCTCAGAAAATAAGGAGCATTGGATCAATGTTGCAGTAGGTATAGTTAAGTTGGCTTCTTTTGGTATCCTCATGTGTAATATTCATTATGGGGCGGCTCATTTTGCAATAAAACTTGGAGTGACTACTCTTCAAGGAGCGAAGATTGTAGAAGGAATTAGCGCATTCGCAGGGATTTTAGATTTTGCCAAGTTCGGTCGTGATTTCTATATCCTCACATCAAGCAAGAAAAAAAGCTTGCTGCCAGTTTAGAGAAAAACTTGTTATAACCTAAAGGGGGGAGCAAGGACAACAAGGACAACAAGGACAACAAGGACAACAAGGACGACAAGGACAACAAGGACGACAAGGACAACAAGGACGACAAGGACGGCAAGGACAACAAAGATCCACGGACTTTAGAATCGTAAGGAACATTGGGGCCATTTGGTGGGTCACGAATGGCCAAAAGCATAAAGTAATGACTACACGTCTTTGTTGTCCTTGTCGTCCTTGTCGTCCCTGTTGTCCTTTTAGTCCTTGTCGTCCTTTTTGTCCTTTTTTTCACCAATTTGGTCATTATGGAATTAATATCTCAATCTTCTGAACCCAAAAAACCTGAACAGCTTTACGTCCACGAATGGTTAGCTATAGTACTCATCTTGGGATTCTTGTGCCTTCTGACATTCATTGCCTATGTTAATTATGCAATAGACCATCAAGACCTGAAAACAGCTCAAGGAGCCAGCTTAAAGCCTCAAGAAGTTGAATTCCATGTAGAAGGAGCTGTGGCAAAGCCTGGAACGTACAGCGTAAAAGTCGGCACCAAAGTGAAAGAAGCTATAGCCCTAGCAGAACCCCTTCTAGAAGCAGATTTGAGAAAAATAAAGTCAACAAGCCGATTGCGCAATGGTCAAAAGATCGTAGTAGCAAAAAGAGAAATGATATCCATTTCTATCTCTGGAGCCATATCCCAAGAAAATCTTACGTTAAGTATCCCAAAAGGCACACGGATGAATGAACTATCCAAATATGTTCAATTTAATGAGGATGCTGACTGCAGTAAAGTTGACTCGAAGCGCTATTTAAAAGATCAGGAAAAAATTATCATTCCTGTAAAAGGGGCCTCTAAACAGCCTAGAAAAGGGACTAACAAAAAAAAATAAAATAATGAAGATTCTAGCTTGTGCAAAAAATACTGCTTTGCTAATATCACTATTTAAGATGCTCGGTTTTGAAAGTCCGAAAGTCTTCAATCCCAGTCTTGCCACTGTGGAGAACGCATTGCGTGCGTACCTTCACACATGAGGAAGATGGATATTGTCTATTAAGATGTTAACAAGTACAAAAGACGAACGCAAAGCAGTGATAGCGTTTCGAATGATTTATTTTTTCAAGGATTGAAATATGGCGCTAAAGCTAATGGGTAAGAAACGAGGCATGACGCAGCTATTCGATGAGCAAGGAAATGTTGTCGTCTGCACAGTGATAGAAATTGAACCTCATGTTGTTACGCAAATTAAATCGAAAGCAACAGACGGTTACACGGCTCTACAGCTCGGGTATGACAAAGTGATCACTAAAGATCCAAGGACATTAAAACGTCGAATAAAGAGTCCACGTTTTGGTCATTTCCAAAAATCATCCATCGAACCAAGACGTTATTTAGCGGAATCCCGTGTGGAATCTGTCGAGAATTATACTGCCGGACAAGAAATTGGATTGGAAGTATTCGATGGGGTCACTCACCTAGATATTACTGGACAGTCCAAAGGAAAAGGCTACCAAGGAGTTATGAAGTTACATAACTTTGCAGGTGGTCCCGCTGCACATGGTTCCTCATTTCATAGACATGCAGGATCTACAGGACATCGCAGTACACCTGGACGTAGCTTTCCCGATAGTCCACGCGCCAGTCACATGGGTGATAATCGTGTGACAACTCAAAATCTCAGAATTATCAAAATTGATAAAGAAGAGAATTTGCTGGTCGTTGAAGGTGCAGTGCCTGGAACGCGAAATGGCTTAGTTTATCTGTCAGCAGCGACAAAGAAATAAATGTTAGTGTGGAGATATAATTGTGTCGACGTTAAAGAAATATGACCTAGAAGGTCACGAACATGGCCATGTTAAGCTTGATGAAAAGCTTGTCTCAGCGACAGCGAATGGGCAGATGATTAAAGATTATATCGTCGCCTTGCAAAAAAATGCCAGACAGTGGTCTGCCAATACGAAAGGTCGCTCAGAGGTAAGCCACAGTACCAAAAAGCCTCATCCTCAGAAAGGTGGCGGACGCGCTCGTCAGGGATCGCTCGTTGCCCCTCAATATAAGGGTGGAGGAAGAGTTTTTGGTCCAAAACCAAAATTTGATCAGCATACGCGTATTAATCGAAAAGAACGGCAAGCTGCAATTCGCTTCCTTCTCGCTGAAAAATTGCGAGGTGGTAAACTGCATGTTGTTTCAGACTTTAGTTTAGAAGCTCCGAAAACAAAAGCCGTCGTCGAATTTATGAAGTCGCAAAACCTTTCCGGTCGTGTATTGTTTCTTGGAGAAGGTGCTTATTTAGATCTTTCGCTCGATGAAGGTCCAACATTCAGCATCGGCCAGGATACTCATGATAATTTTATCAAAAGTGTGAACAATATTCCAAAAGCAAATTTTTCGCTCGTAAAGAATATCAGCGGTTATGATGTCCTTGTTGCTCATCATATTGTATTAACTGAAAAAGCGCTGAATGAGCTCAATGATTGGTTATGTTAGCCAAAATAATTGATATCAAAAATAAGGATAAATGAATATGACAAGAAACCCGTATGATGTTATCAAGCGGCAACATATGACCGAAAAGGCTAGAGTGCTTAATGAATTACAGACTTCAGAAAGCAATCCATCGGTCTCTAGATGTAAGACCCCAAAATATACATTTGTTGTTCATCAAGATGCAACAAAACATGAGATTAAAGCTGCTTTTGAAGCGGTATATAAAGATAAAGATGTCAAAGTACTAGCTGTCAATACAATTTTTATCAAAAGTAAAGTTAGACGTCGTCGTGGACGTTTGGGTAAAAGTCCTGCTATTAAGAAAGCTATTGTGACCCTAAGAGCTGGTGACAGCTTAGCAGATGTATAACGGATAAGTTCTCCAAGGATGAGGCAGAAATGTTAAAAAAATATCGACCAGTTACACCCGGTACGCGGCAATTACTTCTTCCAATGAATGAAGCACTTACACGTGTTGAAGGTTCTCGCGCTACGGTAAAACCGACTAAATCGTTGTTGTTAGCAAAAAGAAGAACGTCCGGAAGAAATAACAATGGGCATATCACATGTCGACATAAGGGCGGAGGCCATAAAAAGCAATTCCGTATCATCGATTTTAAACGCGATAAAGAAGATATTCCTGCGCGCGTTGCTTCTATTGAATATGATCCAAATCGTTCTGCTTATATTGCATTACTGAATTATGCAGATGGAGAAAAGCGTTATATCTTAGCCCCGCATGGTCTAAAAGTCGGTGATACAGTGCAAACAAGCAAAGAGCCTCCTTTCCACGTCGGTTGCTGCATGCGTTTAAAGCATATGCCTATTGGATCGACGATTCACAATATTGAAATGCAGCCAAGTAAAGGTGCAAAACTTGTCCGTTCTGCTGGGCTTTCAGCGCAGTTGATGGCACGAAGCGGTGGATATGCGACTTTGCGTATGCCTTCGGGTGAAATGCGCATGATCAATGAAGAATGCAAGGCAACTTTCGGAGCCGTTTCCAATCCGGAGCACAATTTGCGTGTTGAAGGAAAAGCTGGACGTATGCGCTGGAAAGGTGTTCGCCCCACTGTTCGTGGTACTGCTATGAACCCTGTCGACCACCCTCACGGTGGTGGTGAAGGTAAACATAAAGGTAATATCCCTCAAACACCATGGGCACTTTTTACACGTGGTCTGCGCACACGATCGCAGAAGAAGTCCAATAAGTTCATTGTTAAAGATCGAAGGAAGAAGTAAATATGGCAAGATCCCTAAAAAAAGGCCCGTTTGTTGATCACCATCTTACGTAAAAAAGTGGAAGAACAAAATCGTCAAGGCTCGAAAAAGCCAATAAAAACATGGTCCCGACGTTCAATGATTACTCCTGAAATGGTTGGTCATACTTTTGAAGTGCATAATGGACGCAAGTTCTTAAGCGTTTTTGTAACTGAAAATATGGTCGGGCATCGGCTGGGAGAGTTTTCGCCAACGCGTCTATTTAAAGGGCACCCAATTAAGAAGTAAAGGTCGCTGCAAATGATATAAAGCTAATGCTATAAGTAAATATCTTCGAATCAGTCCTCGAAAAGCTCGCCTTAGCTGCAGGACTCATCCGTGGAAAATCTGTGTCTACAAGCAACATACACAGTTGAAATTTTGCAAACTCAAAGGCGGACGCCTCTTGCAAAAAACGCTCGATAGTGCTGTTGCAAATGCTGAAACACAGCATGATTTGCGCAGAGAAGCATCTGATCGTTGATGAGGTTCGCGTCGATGAAGGCCCACGTTTAAAGCGCGCAAAGCCGAAAAATCAAGGGTGGCCGTCATCCGATCATGAAACGCACAAGTCATTTTACTGTAATTGTATGCGAAGTAAGGAGTATTGTAAATGGGACAAAAAACACATCCGATTGGTTTTCGACTCGTTCGCAATCGCAATTGGCGCTCCAAATGGTATGCAAATAAACAAGAATTTGGAACTTTGCTTCATAGAAGATCAACTTAATTCGTAACTATTCTCTTGAAGAAGAGTGCTCTTCAAGGGGCTTCCAGAATTTCCATTAGACGCATGAGTGAAAAAATCGAAGTCACTATTCACACTGCTCGACCAGGAATGGTCATTGGTAAAAAAGGGGCTGAAATTGAAGTTCTTAAAGGTGAACTCCTCACGCCTTACAGGTAAAGAGATTTGGATCGAAGTCGAAGAAATTAAGCGCCCAGATCTAGATGCTAAAATTGTAGCAGATGGAATCGCAAAGCAGCTTGAACGCAGAATTCCTTTCCGCCGTGCAATGCGAAAAAGCATGCAGTCGGCAATGGATGCGGGTGCACTAGGTGTTAAAGTTCAAGTCTCAGGTCGGCTTGGCGGAGCAGAAATTGCTCGGACAGAATGGTATAAAGAGGGAAGTACGCCTCTACATACTCTCCGTGCTGATATCGACTATGCTACAGGGCGTGCAGAAACGACCTATGGTAGTATCGGAGTCAAAGTTTGGATTTATCGCGGTGAAGATAATGTTCGTCGAAGAAGGAGGAAGCTTAACCATGGCTCTAATGCCGAAAAGAACAAAGCATCGCAAATGCAAAAAGGACAAATGGCCGGCATCAGCAAAGGCGGCAACTTTGTTCATTTTGGTGAATTTGGAATCCAAGTTCTCGAACGAGGATGGATCACAAACCAACAAATCGAAGCTTGCCGCGTAGCAATCAATCGATACTTTCAACGTCGCGGTAAAGTGTGGATTCGAATTTTTCCTGATAAGCCTGTTACAAAAAAGCCTGCAGAAGTTCGAATGGGTAAAGGAAAAGGGGGCGTTGATCACTGGGTTGCTGTTGTTAGACCTGGACGTGTCCTCTTTGAAGTAGCCAACGTTCCGCGAGATATGGCTCAAAGTGCATTAAGGCGTGCATCTGCAAAATTAGGAATAAAAACGCGATTTGTTGAACGCGTCGAACAAGTTTGAGGATTATTATGACAAAAGCAAAAGATTTGAGAGATCAACTCATAGAAGAACTTGAAGCGCTCTTGATGAAGCTCGCAAGGAACTCTTCAAGCTAAGAAGTGAAGTGACCAAAGGTGGAAGAAATCGAAAAACCGCATCGCATCTGCTATGCGCGTAAGGAAATTGCACGGATTATTGACAGTCTTGCATGAAAAGCAAACAGTCAACTGCGGTAAATTAAGGAAGTATCATGGAATCAGAAGAGCGAGGAAATCGCAAAGTTAAAAAAGGAATAGTCGTTTCCAACAAAATGCAAAAGACTGTCGTTGTCAAAGTTCAGACAACCATGCGCCATCCACAATATGGTAAAGTGGTTACTCGAAATAGCAAATTCTATGCCCATCAGTGAAAATGACTCCTTGAAAATTGGCGATGAAGTTGAAATCGTTGAAACACGCCCTCTTATCAAAGTTAAAGCGTTGGCGCGTAGTTGCTACGACTGCATAGATTTGCAAAAATTTGTCTAGTGAGCAAATGATAAGAATCGCAAATTAGAGTGCAGAAGCTAAAGATAGATGAAATTAGAAAAATCGGAGTTTTGAGTCATGATTCAGCAAGAAACCGAGCTTAAAGTCGCTGACAATACCGGTGCAAAGCGGGTAAAATGCTTTAAAGTCTCGGCGGTTCAAGCGGCGTTATGCCGATGTCGGTGATATTATCGTTTGCTCCGTTAAAGAGGCTGATCCAGATAGTAATGTCAAAAAAGGCGATGTTGTCAAAGCTGTCATTGTTAGGACAAAACGTACATTAGGCGTAAAGATGGTACAAAATTCCGTTTTGATACCAATAGCTGTGTGCTCATTGACGATAAAAATAATCCACGAGGAACACGTATTTTTGGACCCGTGGCTCGCGAAGTGCGTGATCGCGAATTTTTGAAAATCGCCTCACTGGCTCCAGAAGTGATTTAAAGCGAAGGCAGTAGATATGAATAGAAATTCAATAAGAAGAAAAAGAAAGCTAGCAGCCCCAGGTAGTAAAAGAATCCACAAGGGCGAACAAGTTATGGTAATTGCCGGTAACGAATTAGGGAAATTAGGTACTGTTCTAGCTGTAGAGGGTCCCAAAGTTTCGTTCAAGGCATCAATATGGTCAAGAAACATGTTAAACGATCTCAGGAAAATCCGAAAGGAAGCACCATTTAAATTGAAAAACCAATTCATGTTTCGAATTTACGCATATGTGTCAACGACAAACCTGTAAATAAAAGTACGTGTGAACGAAAAGGGGACCGTGAATTGTACTTACATGGAAGGCGATACGCTGTAGTATATAACAAGTAAAGCAACCATTTAATGAGTTAAAGGAAAATGTCTAGGTTAAAGAAAAGATATCATGAGGTCGTTAAGGCAGAGTTGCAAGAGAAGTTTGCTTACTCAAATCCAATGAAGATCCCGTTCTGAAAAAGATCGTCATCAATATGGGTATTGCTGAAGCTTCAAAAGATAAAAACTCGATACAAGATTGCGTCAAAGAGATGACGATGCTTTCTGGGCAAAAGCCTATTGTCACGAAAGCCAAAAAGGCGATTTCGAACTTTAAATTGCGCGAAGGCCAGCCTATCGGCATAAAGGTGACTTTTCGTGGTGTGAGAATGTATGAATTTATTGACCGCTTTTTCAATATCGTATGTCCTCGCATTCGCGACTTCAGAGGCTTTCCTCAAAGTGTGATGGAAGCGGAAATTATAGCTTAGGACTAGAAGACCAGCAGATATTCCCTGAAATTAACCTCGATGAGGTGAAAAAACGCAAGGGATGAATATCACATTTGTGACACAGCTGCAGACAGATGAAGAATGCGTAGAGCTATTAAGATTGCTCGGTCTACCATTTAAAAATTTACCGATAGCGGTAGCAGCTTAAGAAGGAGAAGGAAACATGGCAATTAGCGATCCAATAGCCGATTTCCTCACAAGGATTCGCAATGCCATCAAGGCTCAGCACCGATATGTCGATATGCATTGGAGCAAAATGAAGCAAAATATCGCTGAAATCCTCAAAAATCAAGGATTTATCGAAAACTTTCTCGTAAAGCATGACAACAAGCAGCGCGGAACAATGCGCGTATTCTTGAAATACGCTGACTGGTCGTCGTCCGGTTATTCAAGGATTGAAAAGAGTCTCTAAGCCTGGTTTGCGCCGATATGTTGGACACCAAGATATCCTCACTTTTATGGTGGACTTGGGCTATCCATTCTTCTCGACTTCGCAAGGTGTTATGGCCGGAGCTGAAGCTAAAGCGCAAAATCGGCGGCGAACTTTTGTGCCTAGTGTGGTAGAGATTTGTAAAAATAACGTCCCCAGAAAGATGGTGGGTTTACGTGAGTAAAGGAGAAAATTTGTCATGTCTCGTAAAGGTAAACATCCCAATTCCTCTACCGAAAGGGGTAGAAGTTAAAGTCAACGATAATGAAATTCATGTGAAAGGCCCTAAAGGTACTTTACAACATGAAGCTTGTCCCGCGAGTTGAAGTGTGATGTAAAGATGGACTTAGTTCCATGTCGAATTTGACTGAAAATCATCAAGATGAAGGTACATTTCCATGGTCTTTTATCGTATCGCTCATCAACAATATGGTTGATGGTGCTTCTCAAGGTTTCGAAAAAAAATTAGAGATGATCGGCGTGGGTTACCGTGCTGCTGTCCAAGGTCATCTCCTAGATTTGCAGATAGGTTTTCTCTCATCCAACTAAACTGCACTATTCCTGAAGGAGATCCAGGTAGTCAAAAGTGGAATAAGAATAAATAATCTCGATCACTATTCCGGATTTGACAAACATAAAGTGGGCCAATTTGCTGCTAACAGTGCGTGCAGTGCGTCCACCTGAACCCTATCAAGGGCAAGGGAATTCGTTATCAAGGCGAATATGTCCGCAAGAAAGCGGGTAAAGCTGCTGCTAAAAAGTAACGTTAATTGCTATAAGGTAGTATGAGAAACACATTAGAAACAAGATCAATAGAAGACGCAAGCAGAGCAATGCGAGTGCGCAAGAATTCGCGGAACAAGCACTAAAGCCACGACTCTGTGTCGTCAAAGAGCAATTGCCATATCCAAGTGCAACTGATCGATGATGAAAACGGCAAAACATTGGCATGGACTGCAACTTTTGCCAAAGAATTTCGAGAAACGGAATTCTGCGAAAAAAAATAAAACTTCAGCTGCCGAAAACTTGGTGCGAAATATCGCCGAAATCGCCAAAGAGCAACAATATTAAAGAAGTGGTTTTCGACCGCGGGCCTTTCAAATATCATGGCATCTTCGCGGAACTTGCCGATGCAGCTCGCACTGGCAGGATTACAATTTTAAAATAGTCAGCTAAATTTGAGGATTAAATATGGCAAAGCAGAGTGATCCGCAAAAACGAGATAGTTCGACAGAACAGATAAAGAAAAGAGAAAGAAAAGCCGAAAGCGATCTGACTGAAAAGGTACTCTATATCAATCGCTGCTCTAAAGTTGTGAAAGGGCGGACGAAAGTTCAGCTTTTCTGCATTAATTCTTAGTAGGAGATGGAAAAGGTCGTGTTGGTTACGGCTTCGCAAAAGCAAACGAATTGACAGATGCTATCCGCAAAGGTGGAGAAGCTGCCCGTAAAAATATGATCAGTATTGCCCATCGAAGGCACACAATCCCTCATGAAGTCATTAGACAATGGGATGGCGCAATACTATTACTAAAACCAGCACCTGATGGTGCGGCGTTATCGCAGGATCAAAAGTACGTGCTGTCTTCGAAATGGCAGGAATTATAAAGATGTCATGGCCAAAAATTTGGGTCGCAAGAAATCCAATCAACCAAGTTAAAGCTGACCTTTAAAGCATTTCGAAATTGCGACAGCCGAGACAAGATTAAACAGATAGAGGAGCGCTGGAAAGCATGATCACTCTTGCAATCTTAAAAAATATGTCCCGATCTCAAAAAGCGACGAAGCGTGTAGGTCGGGGCCTGGTTCCGGACTAGGAAAAACATGTGGACGTGGCGAAAAAGGGGCTGGATCTCGATCTGGTTACAAACGCCGTCATAGGATATGAAGGCGGACAGTTTAGGACGTTCATGAAAATACCATCGCGTGGATTTAAGCAAGAACGGTTCCGACAGACCTATCGATTGTCGTTAATCTTGGACAAATCGAATCAATGTATGAAGACGGCGAGACAGTCAATGTCCAAACTTTGAAAGAACGTGGATTTCTTTCACGGCCTTCGCATGGCTCAAAATACTTGGCAACGGCGAGCTGACAAAAAAACGTGACAATCGAAGCTCATGCTTTTTCTGACAGTGCAAGAGAAAAATTGAACACTGCAAAATTGCCTTCAATCTCTCGACAATTGCCAAGTAGTCGGTGAAGATCCAATGCCATAAGACATATAGGATACCAATGCTGCAAGAAATTCAACGAGTTTTTCAAGTCCCTGAGCTAAGATCAAAAATTCTGTTCACTTTGTTGATGCTAGCTGTTTGCCGCATCGGTAGCATTTATTCCGGTTCCAGGAATCAATGGTGAAATCGCTGTGAGTTTTTTCAGACATGCTACAGGTGGCGGCCAAAACCTTTTTCAGATGGTCGATATTTTTTCTGGCGGCGCATTTTCGCAGATGACTGTCATCGCCCTTGGTGTGGTGCCTTACATCTCTGCTTCGATCATTATGCAGTTCTTGTGGCCTTTGGCCATCGCTTCAAAGGAAATGAGAGAAAATCAGAGCAAGGTAAAGCGCAAAGTCAATAAACTTGACACGCCTTTTAACTGTAGTTCTTTCGTTCTTCAGTCGGCCTTTTTTGCAAAATATGCTTTGCAAATGAATTTAGCGTCCTGGCATTATTGCAGGCGAACTTCTCGATATTCAAATTTTTGGGATTCCCATGGCTGTTTTACTTAGTTGTTATCTTCACAATGACTACAGGAACAATGTTTCTTAATGTGGATTGGAGAACAGATCACTGAAAGAGGAATCGGCAATGGAATGAGTTTAATTATCACGATTGGGATATCTGTCTTCATTGCCCACTGCCTTGGGCTTGATTTTCCAACAGCTTAACTTGGACTCCCAAGAGCCAGGACAAATGAATTTTGCATCTGTCCTTGTTTTAGTTGGCAGTATTTGTCTTGGTCACTATCGCAACAATTTTGATTATCCAAGGTCATCGACGTATTCCTCTGCAATATGCTAGAAGAGTCGTGGGAAGAAAAGAAGTGCAAGGAGGAAACTCTTATATTCCGTTAAAAGTCAATTATGCTGGTGTTATTCCTGTCATATTTGCCTCTTCGCTGCTTATGTTCCCTGCCACTCTTGGCACTTTTGTTGGAAGAGGAAATTGGCTTGGCGAAATTGCCGCTTGGCTGTCTCCAGGAAGTTCTTTATATATGGTTTTTTATGTTGTCCTTGATCATATTTTTCACCTACTTTTGGACTGCTACTCAATTTCGACCCGATCAAATTGCCTCTGATATGAAAAAAAATGGAGCATTTATTCCTGGCATTAGACAAGGAAAGCCAACTCAAGATTATCTTAGAAAGCACAATGAACCGAATCACATTGATTGGAGCTGTTTTCTTAGCTCTGATCGCTATTTTGCCCGACTATCATTGGCAGAATGCTTGGAGTTCCACAAACGATCAGTTACTTTTTTGGCGGAACAGCTCTGTTGATCTTAGTAGGTGTTGTTCTCGATACCATGAAACAAGTGGAATCCCATCTTCTGATGAAGCGATATGATGGCTTCATGAAAAACGGACGAGTCAGAGGTCGTTAAAAGAATTAATAGTTTGCAATTGAAAAAGAATCTGTTAAAATATTAAAATTTCGATTGGCAGTTTAAGAATTAGAGTAGGAGTTATCAATGCCAAGAGTTATCGGTATCGATATACCGGATAATAAAAGATTAGAGATCAGTCTTGACGTACATCTATGGAGTCGGTCGCCATCTTGTCAAATGAAATTATCACAAAACTTGGCCTTGACCCTGACATGCGCGCTCATAAATTGACTCAAGATGATATTGCTCGTATCAATCGGCTTGTTGCAAGCGGAATATGTCGTTGAAGGAGACCTGCGACGTCAAGTGCAAAATAATATTAAGCGTTTGATTAATATCCACTCCTATCGAGGACTCGCCACCGCTTTGGATTGCCTGTTCGCGGACAACGACTAGAACGAATTCTAGAACACGTAAAGGGCAGACGTAAAACAGTTGCTAACAAGAAAAAATAATTAAGAGGAGTGCACTAACTTTGAGCTAAGCCACTAAGCAGACCGACAAGCTGGCAAAAAAACCTGTTAAAACAAACGAAAGCAGCTCTGAACAGTCCCAGCTGGAATCGCTCATGTCAAAGCGACATTTTAATAACACGATTATTGTTATCACAGATCCTGCTGGAAAAGTAATCTCTGGTCATCTGCTGGAAAGGTAAATTTTTCCGGATCTCGAAAATCGTCTGCTTTTGCTGCCACTGTTGCTGCTCAAGATGCTGCAAAGGCAGCTGTTTCAGCTTCTGGAATGAGGAAGTTGAAGTCAATTTAAAAGGACCTGGTGCTGGTCGCGAATCTGCTGTCGAGGATTGCAAAGTGCTGGATTGACAATATCAGCAATTCGTGACACAACTCCGGTTCCGCATAATGGATGCCGACCACGCAAACGTCGTCGGGTATAGTTATTACCTAGCACCCCTACAAACGACAAATTTCAGGAGTTGACTTATGTCAGTAAAGTATGGCAAATTTGAAATGCCACAAAAAATTACTGTGGATAAAGAATCTGAATCTAAAACATATGCTCGTTTCATCGCTGAGCCGTTTGAAAGAGGTTTTGGACATACGATCGGTAATTCAATGCGGCGAATGATGCTCTCATCTTTAGAAGCTCCGGCAATCATTTCAATGCGTATTGAAGGAGCTCCTCACGAGTATATGTCCATTGAAGGCGTTATAGAAGATATGACTAATATCATACTTAACTTCAAAGGAGCTCTTTTCCGTTGTGCACCATCAGAGCAAGTTCATGTTGCAGGCGGACCACGTCATGTGTCAACTTCATTTGAAGTCACTCGAGAAGATCTCGATAAAAATGGTGGACAAGTTTCAATACTCCTCGGTGACCTTGTCAAAGAAGGCAATTTTGAAGTTGTCAATCCTGATTTGCACTTTTTACGGTGACTAAGCCTATGAGTCGTCAAATTGATCTACGATTGCAATTGGTCGAGGGTATGTGCCTTCAGAACGTCATAATGTGCCAGATAAAACTTCGGATGAAATTCTCATCGATGCGGCTTTTTCTCCTGTTCGTTTAGTCAATTATTATGTTGAAAATACACGGGTAGGACAAGATACTGATTTTGATCGATTGATTTTTGAAGTGCATACAGATGGTCGAGTGACCCCTGCAGAAGCGATAAGTTTTGCGGCACAGATTGGGCAACGCATTTTGATGTTTTCGCGAAGGATAAAACACATCCCGTGCTTTTTGACGAAGGTTTCGAGAGCATAATCCGATCAAGATGAAATGATGGAAAAATTGTCCCTTCGAATCGATGAAATTGAACTTTCTGTTCGTTCAACAAATTGTTTAAGTGGAGCGAACATTGATACAATTGCTGAGTTGGTTTCGATTCCGGAAAGGCGCATGTTAGAGTTTCGAAATTTTGGAAAGAAATCTCTTAATGAAATTAAAGCTAAATTGACCGAAATGGGTTTACATTTAGGAATGGATTTAACTAGTTTTGGTCTGACTTCAGATAATATTAAAGAGAAAGTACGTTTGTACAATGAAGAAAGAAAAGGTCGAAGAGAGCTCTATAGCGAAAGGGCTAAATCATCTATGGAAGGGGAATCTTTCACTGAAGAGGATGATGAAGATGAAGAGGATGACGAGGAATAAATCATGAGACATCGTAAAAATACATGCAAACTTAATCGAACGACTTCGCACCGTCGTTGTATGTTTGCTAATATGCTCAAATCGTTAATTGAAAATGAGCAAATTCAAACAACTGTTGCAAAAGCTAAGGCTTTGCGGCGTTATGCTGATCAGATGATCACGTTGGCAAAAAAGAATACTTTAGCTGCTAGGCGACAAGCTATTAGTGCGCTAATGATTCGTTTTAATCAATTAAGCGATAAAGAGGAGCGTGCAGCCCGAAACGGTGATACTTCAGCTTACAATACAGATCGTAAAGTCATTCAGAAGCTGTTTGACGAGCTGGGAGTACGCTTTGTGAATCGTAATGGTGGATATACACGAATTATGAAAAGTTCACATCGTTTGGGTGATAACGCTCAAATGGCTGTCATTGAATATCTTCAGGATTAGCAAGGACAGCAAGGACGGCAAGGACGACAAGGACGACAAGGCAAGGACAATTCCCTGTGTTACCGTCTCTCCTTGCCTGCTGTTTTTAACGTCCCTGTTGTCCTTGTTGTCCTTGTTGTCCTTGCTGTCCCTGTCGTCCTTGCCGTCTAAGAGCTAAGTGTTATTTTTCTTTATTTCAAATCCAATATGCAGTATCTTTAGCTCAAGTGAAGGCTTTGTAGCCCTTTTTATTTAATTCTTGTCTAGGGAGGATCTTATGCCAATTGTTGTTGCAATTAATGGTTTTGGACGTATTGGACGGCTTGTTTTTCGTAATCTCATCGAACGCAATGATATCGTTATCGCTGCAATAAATGATCTCGTCCCTGCGGACAATTTAGCCTATTTGCTGAAATATGATTCGATTCATGGAAAGTTTGAAGGGGATGTTTCTCACAATGAACACTCCTTGTTTGTCAACGGCAAAGAAATCAAAGTATTCTCTGAGCGCTCCCCAGAAAAATTACCGTGGAATCACCTGAAAATTGATTATGTGATTGAGTCAACTGGTTTTTTTACAACTGAAGAAACAGCAGGTAAACATCTGGAAGCGGGTGCAGGCAGGGTCATTATTACAGCCCCTAGTAAGGGGGATGTTCCGACTTTTGTCATGGGAGTCAATGAAGAGTCTTATAATCCCACTACTGATTTTGTAGTGTCTAATGCTTCATGCACGACAAATTGTCTTGCGCCTATTAGTTAAAGTGCTTATTAGATGCCTTTGGAATTGAAGAAGGCCTAATGACAACAGTTCATTCGATCACTTCGACTCAACCTACAGTTGATGGTCCTTCTAAAAAAGATTGGCGTGGAGGAAGATCGGCAAGCCAAAATATTATTCCTGCCTCTACAGGTGCAGCTAAAGCGGTGGCACAGTGCATCCCAGAGATCAAAGGAAAGCTTACAGGCATGGCTTTGCGGGTTCCCACTGCTGATGTTTCGGTCGTTGATTTAACTGTACGTTTGAGTACTGCTACTACTTATGAAGAGATCTGCAAGGTCATGAAATCCGCCTCAGAAACTCATATGAAGGGAATTCTAGGTTATTGTGATGAACAGCTTGTCTCTTCTGATTTCATTGGAAGTACTTATTCCGCGATTTTTGATAAAGATGCAGGAATCGCTTTAAACGATAAATTTTATAAAATCATTGCTTGGTATGATAATGAAATGGGATATGCAACTCGCGTTGTTGATTTAATGCTTTACATGGCATCTAAAACTCCCACTACCGTTAGCCGGCATTGAAACCCCTTTAACTTTGGAATAATTAAACGTGGATTTTACTCGTGAACCAATTATTGAAACTGTCATTACCCCTAAAGAGGGGTGTACACTTGTCGTCCGCAGCAGTAAAAGTTCGGGACAAGATGAACATTTTGTAGATGCTGTCGAAGTCGTCGCCTTCGGAAATTCTATTTTTTTCCGCTCTCGCGAGCGCCCAAAAGCTTTCTTAGTGCCTGTAAGCGATTATGAAATTTTAGAAGTGCGCGAAACACGGTTGCTTTTGAAAAATGTGAGTGTTGATCGTGCCATTAAAATAGCCGGTGGACGGGAAGCTCCTCTTCATCCAGGGCGTGAAGTTTCAATTTCAAAAGGTGAACAGCCTGTTGCCACTTCCTCCGAAAAGAATGGAACGCAACAAGGTGTGCAACCAAAACCTCAAGAACTGCCTTTACCTGAGGATTCTGCGACTTCGGATGCGAAGTTAGACATTCGAGGAGATAAAAAGCGCGATAGGCGAAGGAATCATCGACGTCGGCGTGGAAAAGAAGATGGCAAGGGTATAGAGGATGCTGAATCAGGAGAAGCCTTCCCATCGGGTGCTGATAATGTTGAACTGCCGGCACCTCATCTGACTAAAGAGGAGATTACTGCAACTTCTTCTACGGCTCCGGTAGCTGCGTTACTTTCTAGTTTGCTTTCACCTCCACCAAATCTTATTTCCGAAACCATTGCTCGGTATAAAGATAATGTTCTGTTCAAAGGAGCTTTTTTCTCAAAAGAAGTTGAGACGGATGATCTAGATGAGGATCAGGATGAAGGGGAAGAGACAGAAAATTCTGGAAACGAAGAAGATGAAGTCAATGAAGGGGTTGAAAAAGAGGAAAACTCAAATGTAGATCGCCCTCATGGGCACCTTTTGCATGAAGGGTTGAGTGAGCAACATGAGGAAATTGAAGTTCCCCAAATGTCTCTCGATTATCCTGTTTATGGTTTTTTAGAGAAAGATGCTGATTCAGATGATATCTCTGAAGGTGCTTGCGAGGTAGCTCATGAGGTAGAGTGTGGAGTGCATGAGGAACCGGTTTCTAGTAAAGAAGAAATTGTTCCTTCTGACACTGTATCTCATGCTGCAGAAGTAATCGCTGATGAACATTTATCTTCAGATGAAGTTTCTGTTGAAAGTAAGCATGAAGAAGAGGATGCGAAGCCTTTTGAAAGTAAAGATAATTAAGGCCAATCCCTAAGTCAGCGTTTGAGATCGTTAGTCGTTGATCACAAACGTTGACTTATCTCGATCCCTGTCGGGAAGTATCAAATTTCTAAAGCTCCTTTCCATTGGTGCCTGATCCAAAATACGTGACTTCTAATTAAGTATGCACTCCTGATTATAACAAAAAGGACAACAAGGACAACAAGGACGGCAAGGACAACAAGGACAACAAGCAAGGACAATGACAGCAAACCATTACTATAGACATTAATGTCGTCGTCGTCACCCGAGAGTCTTTATTTTACGTCCTTGTTGTCCTTGTTTGTTGTCCTTGTTGTCCTTGCTGTCCTTGTTGTCCTTTTTGTTATAATCATGGGTGCATACTTAATTAGAAGTTATATGGAAGCCCCTTCCAACGACTGTGAAATCACTGCCGAATTATCCGGAATTAAACGCGGTCGACCTTGGTAACCAACGATTAAAAATACAGGTTGTCCGGGATTTAAGAGATTATCCATACCTTGAATGATAACCTTGATTTCTCCGGTGTTTAACTGAACCACGTATTCGTAGGCATCCTGTGAACTAAGATCTTTTTCCACGGATGCTCCGATGGCTAGTCCCAATAAAGCTCCGGCGGTAGTTGTGATTGCATTGCCACTTCCTTTTCCAATTTGATTTCCTAAGATACCGCCAGTAACGCCTCCGATGACCATTCCTGTAATATTATCAGCATTTTCTACTCGAACTACACGGACATCAATAACAACACCTTGATAGGCTTCCGAAACTTCCGTTACGGAATTTTCCGAATAAATGTCTGATGAAATTTGATGAGCACACCCGGAAAGCAGTGTTATGGTTGAGCACAATGTGATCAGCCGGATCGAAGCATGAAAGAATTTTGAAATATTCATTTCTATTCCATTATTTTAAAACGTTTGCACTTGGAATTACAATTGTAACAAGTCGAGATAAATTTGTCATTTATGTTTGTGTTGATAAGGTTGTTTGTGCTCAAAGCGAGGTTTAGGGGCAGTCTTTTTTGCTAATGATATATGAAAATCATGCCCTTGCAGCTTGGGACTCAAACCATATTTTCTCTAAAAGTTTTTTTATTTTAGGATTTTTATTATCGCACAATAATCAGTTATGGTACATTGAGGTCTCATTAATTTGCATGAGCAGTTGGCACAAATCTAAGTATTAGGAGGATAGTATGGAGCCTGCAAGAAGTGTTTCTGGCTTGAATAAATGTTCGGTAGAATCTACCACTTATGGAAGCATAGTTAATGCCAAAAGCCTACCTAGTAGTAAGAAAAATGCGAAGAGTTTTGTAATTGCCTCCAATATCGGTGATATTGATGAAAGAGACAAAGCTCCCTGTGTTGTGAAGTCTATAGAAGTTATTTCTGGTTTTTTTGAAAGAAGTCCGGACACTATCAAACTTATGTTGTCTTTTTTAGATCCTACGAGTATGGAGGTGACTGCACAAATAAATCGCTGTTGGAATAAATGGACGATTGAATCTGCAAAAGAGAGACAGTTTAATTTGATAAAGAATTTTGTTGAATTTTTAAGTGCAAAGTTAAATCAAGATTTTTCTTCAAAAGAAATACAGTCTCCTTTTGATATTCTTAGTGGCCAAACCTTTCTAAATTCTGAAAACCTAATCCAAGTTAAATTATCAATCATTCTCTTAAGGCAAAAAAAAATGTATATGTTGGCGGGTATAGCTAAAGGCAATTTGATAGAGTTAAAAGAAGATGAAGATTTCAAAAAAGTAGTAAAACCTCTTTTTTTTAAAGAAATCATTGATCTAGCTATACGTTACCAAACTCAAGTTAAGGATTACAAAGAGCTAGAGACTACAATGATAGATGATAAATTAAAAAAAGATGCTCTTTGTTCCGAATTAATTCAATACAAAGAAAATTATAACGCCTTTGCTTATGAGATTATTCAATTTTCTAAGAGAATCAATGATGTTGGAATAAGGGATCAAGTTTTTAATATTTGTATACAATCGAAATTTATGGGGCTCGATAACATGATTGAAGCGATGCGAGTTATGAGTGATTCTTGCAAAGATAAAGATAAAGCTTTTTGGCGTATTATCGAAATCTTTAAACCTAATACGCTACTAAATAATAACTTCATCGATACTGATAAACTCAGTAAGTTTGTAAATGAAAATAAAATGCCTGGTATGGAAGAAAAAGATGTTCTTCTTAAGATTTCTAAGGATTTACTAAAAGAAAGACCAATCGATCCCTCAGAAGCCCTTTTAGCAATCGATAATGCTTCAAAAGTTGCTATGAAAATCAATGACCTTACAACAAAAAGCAACGCCCTCGATAAAATTGTTAGAGTATTAGTAAATAAGATTGTTAAAATATTAGCAATAAATAGAGAATTTGATAAGACTCTTTATCCAAAATTTCATGAGGCTATTGATAAGGCCCTTAAGTTAGCTAAGGAACTCCCATTTGATAAGCAAAAAAGTGAAACTTTGACACAGATTAGAAAACTGTTTCTTGATGACAAAACCTGTGGGTCATATCAATACAAGGGCAAGGCCCTTGGGATTCCTGATAATATTATTGATGAACTTATTAAGATTGCTGAGACAATTCAAGATAATGGATTGAGAAATCAAGTTCTTTACCCTATTTTCGATATATTAACAGGAAGAAAAGATTATAATAAGGCTATTGAGGTTGCGGAGGCAATCAAAGAGATTACATTAAAAAATAAAGCTCTTAATGTTATTTTTGATAAATTAACGTTGGGTGAAGAAATTTACATTCTGGCTGTTGAGGTTTCTAAGAAAATCAAAGGTGATATATCAATAGAGGAATCAATAAGCAAAAAACTTTTAGAGGTTTCGAAAATGCTCATCAATTGCAAAGAAATTGATTTTGCTGTAGCATTCGCCAGAGAGATACGAATTTCAGAAGATAAAAATCAAATTTTTGGTATTATTTGTGAATGCTTAATTAAAGAAAACAAGATTGATGAAGCCCTTGAACTTCTTATTGAAATCACTGATCTTTCAACAATAGTCGAAATCTTTAAGACAATATCTACAAAAATGAAAACTGTTGATGATACCATTATTAATAAGATCATTCAATTTGCAGATACAATTGCCGTCAAAGATAAAAAACTCACGATTTTTGATATTATTTTTATGAAATTAGATGTTGGCAAGATTGAGAAATTTGCCAGTTTGATTACTGATGAGGTTATGAAGAATCAAATTCTTGCTCGTTATAAAATTACCAGCAGTTCTGATGAATCTTCTTGCGAGTCTTCTAATGATTAGTATTTTAAAGAAGCAACAAAATACCAAGAAAATTAAATCGTTTCTCCCGAGGTCAGGCACCAATGGCAAGGCGCTTTAAAAATTTGTTATTTTCCGGTAAGGAGCGCCACAGGCAACTGTCTTGCTTTGTGTTTAATTTTTCCTATTGGTGTAATTTAAGAATCATGTTTAGATTGATCTAATATTTTTTTCTGTTAGAGGTGAGATCAGAAATAAAAATGCAAATTTATAAATCTATTTCAAATAAAGGCAGTGCTATTTTTTTATTATTTTTTTATTGCATTAATGTAACCAAATTTAGTATGATTTGTTTGTGGATAAATGGTTTATCTATCAAAGACGAAAAATCAGCTTTTTTTTATTCTATATAAAAAGTTGTGAAAATTAACCAAAAGGAAACTTCAATTATGATGTCATTGTTAAATGTAAGAAATACACCTAAAATCCAAAGTAATATTCTTTTGCAATCAAGAGATTATTCAAAAAAAATGTTAAAATATCTCAGAAGATATTAAATAAGAATCTAGCTCTCCCACCTAAAGTAAAACGATTGACAAATGTTAAGGACATTACAGATGTTAAGGAAGTTTCGGATGTTAAGAAGGATATAGATGTTAAGGAAGCTACTGAAACATCCTTGGCATTGGTTAAAAAGAATGAAGATTCACTCCAAGAAGTTAATAAAAAAATTTCTTATATGAGGTATTGGAAGAACAAGTGTGAGCCGGAGCCAAATGCAGTTGATTGGGGTTTTGTTTTAGTTCATCAATCTTCTGTAGCACTGCCGATTCTTCCTCTTGTATCCTCTCTTGCAGTGGGTCACTTTATTATAGCACCAGTTGCAGCAATCGCATACGCTTTTTTGCTTTATGCTCCTATCTATTCAAAAGATGAACATCCCTTACAAGTCAGAAAGTATAGAGAATTAAAAGCTGTAGTAGTAAATGCAACTACTGCAATGGCAGATAAATTCGAAAGTGCAGTTCCGACTATAGAAAAGAAATCTTTAGAAATGAAAGATAAAATTGTAAGCGTGGCATCACCAGTTTTAAAAGGACAAATTATAAAAGCTGAAGAATATGTTGCTCATAAATTGTTGAGTCATGCCGATGAATTAAAGAAAAAAAAGTAATAATTCAAGTTTGCTAGGGCTGGAGGGGTACTTTGCATGAATGCTAAATGCCCCTCCTTCTCTAAAACAGATGTATCATGCGTTCGTTCCACCATCGATCGTCAAATTAGCCCCAGTGATGTAGGACGCTTCGGGGCCAGCAATAAATGCAACAAGTGAAGCCACCTCATCTACCGTTCCATACCGGTTGAGGGCAGTATACGCTTTTTGGGGAACGGCCCATTCACTGGAAGCAGGGTTCAATTCAGTGTCAATTGGACCAGGTTGGATGTTATTGACCGTGATGCCTCGAGCTCCAACTTCTCGTGAAAGGCCCTGAGAGAACATCTTGACAGCTCCTTTAGTGGCCGAATACGATACCAAGCCAGGTGTAAGCAAGCGTTCACCAACGCAGGAACCGATCATGATGATGCGACCGCCTGATTTCATGTGTTTAAGTGCTGCCTGCGTGGTTACGAATACTCCACGGATATTGATGTCGATCACGCGATCAATTTCTTCGAGCGTTGCTTCTACGAAGGGTTTGGGGAAGCCCGTGCCGGCGTTGTTCACTAGAATGTCGAGTTGCTTATATGTGTCGACTGTTTTATCGACCGCAGCCTTAACTGCGGCTGCATCGGCAGCATCCGCTTGAATGGCAATGGCCTTTCCACCGGCATCTTCGATCTCCTTGACAACCTTTGCGGCCGCGTCAGCTCCTTTGGTGTAAGTGATAGCTACTTTTGCGCCGTCTGCTGCGAGTCGTTTTGCGATGGCGGCGCCAATTCCACGAGAACCACCAGTAACAAGTGCAACTTTGTTGGTTAATGTAGACATGCTATTTCTCCTTAATAATTTTATTTGATTAAATTTTATCTAAATTCATTTAACAAATTTTTTCGCCTTTAAAGAAAGAACTTATATTTGATAAATAAAAGAATATTAATTTATTGTCAAGTTGCTCTTGTAGAATAAAATGTTTATCAGAGAATTCAGTAGAAAATTTAACAACGATGTCGAAAGTACTTTTGATGATATGTCGAAAGATGAGGTGGCTTCACTTGTTGCATTTATTGCTGGCCCCGAAGCGTCCTACATCACTGGGGCTAATTTGACGATCGATGGTGGAACGAACGCATGATGCATCTATTTTAGAGGAGGAAGGGCATTTAGCATTCATGCAAAAACAAGAAAAAAGAGCGCCGACTTTATTTAAAATAGATTTGTAAATTTGCATTTTCATTTCTGACCTCACCTCTAACAGATAAAAAATATTAGATCAATCTAAACATGATTCTTAAATTACACCAAATGATAATCGATCTCCAAGCAACGAATATTTAAGATAACTTGACAAAAAAACGATAATTTTTTATTTATAAAATAAGATTCTCTTATTCAAAAAAAGAAATCATTCGAACGCCAATCTGACCATCGTTGCCGCAACCTTGTCAGCACGCTTCATGCTTGAAAATACACGGAGGAACACATGAAGAAATGGATTGGACCATTATCCGTTTTACTTTTTTCTATCCTTTCTGCAGTGGCCATATTTTTTACCCGCCCAAATGACTCCCCTCCAGTTTCTTCTGCCTCTTTTACCGAGGTTGTAGACTATGCTCGAGAACATCTACCTCTAACAGGGCAATTAATGGTACAACCCGGAGGATTTGGCTATCTAAAAGTAGATGATAACTATATACGCACTCTTTTCCCAAAGCTCGGGCTTCAAAAAGAAGGATTTAGACCTCCTCCTTACTTTCGTACTAAGGAATCCCCAGGGGCTCACATCAGCGTATTTTATGAGAATGAACATGTAAAGCCGGAGGAAAAAGGTCAGTTCTTTCATTTTCAATTAAAAAAAATAGCCATTATCCATACATCTAAAGCCACTAGCTACGCTATTTTAGAGGTAGAATCCCCTGAATTAGAAAAACTCAGAGAAAAATATGGCTTGAGTCCCAAGCTACAAGGGCATGATTTTCATATATCATTAGCAAAAAAGAGTGTCCCTAAACCTCACTTTGAGCACAAACAACCTTATCAACACAAACATAAATGACAAATTTATCTCGACTTGCTACAATTGTAATTCCAAGTGCAAACGTTTTAAAATAGTGGAATAGAAATGAATATTTCAAAATTCTTTCATGCTTCGATCCGGCTGATCACATTGTGCTCAACCGTAACACTGCTTTCCGGGTGTGCTCATCAAATTTCATCGGACATTTATTCGGATGTAGTGCAAGGGCATTATTAGATTATGAGGTAAACGCATGCGTGCAATGGTATTAGAGAAAGTCGGTTCTCCTCTTATTTTGAGGGATGTTCCTTGTCCAAGCCCAAGACCATTTGAAGTATTAATTAAGACACATGCTTGTGGTGTGTGTCGTACCGACTTGCATATCGTCGACGGAGAACTTCCACAGCCCAAATTACCTTTGATTTTAGGACATCAAATTGTTGGAGTTGTCGCTAAATTAGGAGAAAAAGTCACAAAATTTCAAGTTGGAGATCGCATTGGGGTCCCATGGCTTGGAGGAACTTGCCATCATTGCGAATTTTGCAAGTCAGAACGAGAGAACTTATGCGACAATGCTGTGTATACTGGTTATCAGCTTGATGGAGGATTTGCAGACTATTGCACGGCTCATGAGGACTATGTTTTGCAATTATCTCTGGATTATGATGATCTTCATGTAGCACCATTGCTTTGTGCGGGACTCATTGGCTATAGAGCTTTTCGGCTGGCGGGGGTTGCTAAGAAAATTGGATTTTATGGATTTGGTTCATCTGCTCATCTGTTAATCCAGGTGGCAAATGCATTAGGAACCGAAGTCTATGTCTTTACGCGACCTCAGGACAAAGAAACTCAGAAATTTGCTCTTTCCCTCGGAGCTAAATGGGCAGGTGGGTCGGATCAACTTCCGCCTGTTGCACTTGATGCAGCAATCATTTTTGCTCCAGTAGGACCACTTTATGTAGAAGCGCTTAAGGCAATAAAGAAAGGAGGGAAGGTGATTAGTGCTGGCATCCATATGAGTGACATTCCTTCCTTTCCTTATGGATTGCTTTGGGGAGAGCGTTCGATGTCTTCTGTTGCGAACTTAACACGAAAAGATGGAATTGACTTCATAGAGCTCGTAAAAAAATTAAAGCTTCGAATTTCAGTGACCCCTTTTTCGTTAGAAGATGCAAATATGGCACTTGCAGCTATACGCAATGGGACAGCGGAAGGTTCAGTAGTCTTAAATTTAAAAAATTAGAAACTTTTAAATTTTTTTTCTAATTTTAATTATTCAGGATCGAATTTTTCCTCTAATTTTTAAGATTTTGTTCAAAAATTTTCTTAATGACATCTCTATGAACTAATGAATTTTTGAGTTCCTCGTTTTCGAGATCTTGAGCGAGGTAAAAACGTATACTTTGGAGCAAATCATGTGTTTTCCAAATGATCTTTGATGCATGATGCATTTGTTCATAGTTAATAATTTCTTCTTCATTTTCAAGTTTTATAGTCGTTGGGGTGGGTCCTATTTCTCGAATGATAAAATTTTTATAACAACCTATATGTGGAATAACATATTTTTCTTTACGCTGGCATTTATTAATTTTATGAACTAAAGGAGCTATCACACCCGTACTTGGAAAAAGTTCAGAAAGAGAATCAAAATTTTTTAATATGTCAGCAATTTTACGATCTTTTTCTTTTTTTCGAAGCCAACCTTCCTTAAATTTTGATTTTAATTTTAATATTTGAGGACGGATTGGATCTGAATTTAATTTATGATAAATTGGACAAGAGGTGAGGAAATCATTTTGTTCTTTAAGTTCGTGTGCAAGTGAAATGAAGAGAAGAATAAGATTATTGCATACTTTATCTTCTTTCGAGAAGGAAGAGGATTTTGTTTCTTTTGGTCGCAATGAACCTTCTCCTTTAGAACGATATCGACGAGGGGGTGGAGATTTATCAGGAGAGCTTGAGACGCGACGAAGATTACGGGCCTTACTCGATCCTTTTTCTATTGAAGGGTTACTATGTGCAGTTAAAGCAGGTATAAAAGATTTTGAAGCTTCAGAACCATTTCGATTTGAGATAGCGAATTGTTGGGTCTTTTCTGTAGTCATTTGCGAATCAGATGGTACCGCTTGCAATTTATCTAATTCCTTTTCCTTGGGAGAAAGTTCTGGTGAAGTCGAAAGTGGGGAAGCAGAATTCGGAGAAGGAGAGTGCGGGGAAGCTGAGTGTGGAGAGGGAGAATGTGGTGAAGATGAGTGTGGGGAAGCTGAATGGATCGAGGCATGCTTACGTGCAGCATCTTTAAGATTAGAAATATCTTTATTGAGACTTCGAGAATTTCGTTCAATAGAAGATTGGGTTGAGGGAGATTCTGACTCAATAAAGGATATAGGAGAATCTCTCTTTGATGAGTCTGAAGGATCCTTTGAGAAGCTTTCTTTGAACCTTAGATAGGTGTTCATAATATATTCTCCGACTTTGTCAGAAAAATTCCCCACATCCTTTAGAGAAGGGATATATTTATCATCTAATAGGAAATAAGGTGAAAGCTCTGCAGCGTAGTAAGCAGAATAAGTTTTTATTTTTGGAACAGCTGCTTTAATGAATAGTTGAAATTCATCGCATTCGATTCCATATTCTGCAATTCTATTTAGTAATTGGTCTGTGCTAAGGCACTCATTTTGATTATCGAACTGAATGATAGAGGTAAATGAAGGCTCAGTTGAAGTTTTAAAAAGCATTTGTATTTCATTAAAAAACCTAACGAATTCTTTATTGTTTAGATTTGCACAACTTATTTTGAGCTCAGCCAGAGCAGAATGAACCTCTTTGAGATTTTTATCTTTCTGATGTAGATTGCTTTCGCACCAGGTACGAAAAAAATGTAAAATTCTTAATATTTGTTGAGGATTTCCTTTTTGTTTTAAAGTTAAAGCTCCTAGTTTGAAGAGAGTAGAAGTGGAAATTTGTCTTATATAACTAGAAAGTAATGTCAATTGAGGGAGCATATGATATTTATGAACAGTAGTATTGGTAACATGGCGAATCGGGAAAATATTCTGCAAAAATGTGTAGAAAAGCATCTCATTTTCAGTTTTAATTTTGCCTTTATCTTCTTGGGAGAGGGGATCGAAGAAACTTGAGTCAGGATTAGATTTGACTCGTGATTGCTCAGCGAGCATCATTTTGTTTTCATTCCAGCAGGGATCTTTTTTTAGTTGTCTTTTTAATTGTTTATCAAGAGACTTTGAAGTAAAGGAGATGGCATTTTCGAATTTGTTTTTTAGTTTAGTTTCTAGTTCTAATAAGGAAGAAAGACAACCTTCTTCATCAAGGAAGTAACAAATTTTTAAATCTCTGGACTTGACAAATAATGAGTAGATGTAATCTTTAATATCGACTTGAGTAGCCGGAGTCGATTGAGTACCGTCATTTTTTAACATCGGACTTTTCAAAACAAAAAATTTATTTTCAATATGAATTTCGTGATGGGGATTTTTTTCTAATTGTTGGAAAGCTTTATAAACACTTACAAGTCTTTTCTTTATTTTAATTCGTTTGGACGCAACATAGCTTTCTTCTTCAGTCAGAGGAGTTAAGATGAAAAGATCTTGATTTGTAAGGGTATTAACTTGTTCTGAAAACATATTAATCTCTTTATTTTATACTAGGTGAACAAATGTAGAGGACATAATGTCCTCTTAATTTGAACATAGTTGAAAATAAACTTATATGTCAATTAATTTTCTAAAACATATGACCCCAAGAAAATCCAAGGATTTGGTTTAAAGTTCTTGTGTTTATCCTTCCACCACCTACTGCGATGGGTAAATTTCCATGAAGATGTAAGTTTATGGATTGCATATACACAAAAGTGAACTCATTGCAGTCACGAGACCAAGTAAAGCCCCCGCTGATGTACTCTGAGGGAAAGTTGGTGACAGCATTCACATTGTTATAAAGTTGGGAATTTGCAAATACATTTGTTTGATACTGATAGCCGCCTCTAAAGATTAAAGTTTCGTTAAATTGGTACGCTAGTCCCACTTTATATCTATTTTCATCGTGCCACCCTTGGCCCGATCCATGAGTCGTTCCTAGCAATTCCTCAAAAGTGAGAGGATTTGAAAAAGCTCGCAGAGGTTTCCAAAAGTTTCTTTGAAAATCGAACGCAAGAGTGAGGTTATAGGGAAGTTCATAGCTAAAACCTACATTAAGCACATAAGGCCCATTGGCTCTACCATGTTCTGGGATGAGTCCTCGATATTTTTTAAATTTTTGATTGTAAATTTGCGTCTCAAACGCAATGCCCAATTTAAGTTTTTCAAAAAATTGTCCGATATATCCGACATGAAATCCTATTCCTCCTTTATAATCGTACCCTTTATTTGTAACATGGTTTGGGGATGAGCTGATCGCTTTTAAATTTTCAGCTCCGTTGTGTTTGAATTGGGAGATAGAGAGATTAACGCCTACTCCAATGGCATGATTTTCGTTAATTCTCCAGCTAGCACAAGGTTTCACAATCAGTTGCATAAAACTCAACTTAAACTTGCTTGTCCCATAGATGGGAATGGATCGTCCATAGTTCACAGCTGCGCCGCGGCCAAAAGTACAGACCCCTAAAGCAAAACAAGAGTAATCCTTCTTTATTCCTACTACGGGAACATATAGGCTTGGAGAGCTATTATAGGAATTGTCGTGAACTAATAGAGTTTTATGCTCATGACACTTTTGTTCGTGGAAGACGAATGGGTTGCCATGAATTCTGACATCATCATCCGGTCTAACATAGGTTAAGTCTAAATCATATCTGTCATTGAGAAAAGCTATTCCCGCAGGATTCGTAGCCATTACAAATGTATCTAGAGGATAAGCGACTGCAACTCCTCCCATCGCTTGGGATTTTGCCCCATTTCCTGGGAGTGGTACGATAGCTGATGCCTCAAATGAAGCAAATAAGCAGAAGAGTGCATTCAGTTTATAATATTTTTTTAATAAGTTCATTGTTGCTCCATAAATCGCCTTGGATAATCGTATAGAGAGGCCATCCAATGAGCTTCTGTTCGGCAGCTTTGCCATTTTGAAGTTTTTGGATCGCTTCTTCTCTTTCCAAATCGACTATTACACAATCTGGAGTTTTGTCCAACTCCAAAATTGCTTGAGCATTAAAACTTGTAAGCTGGGTAAGATGTTGTACTGAAAGTTTATTCTCCCAAATAGCATTTAACAGCATAGGTAATAAAAAATAAGGATTAAAAAAAGAGTATTCTTTTTCTTTGAATATTATTTTATCTTCGGTCATTTCTGTATTATTGAAACCGCTTCCGATGGTTTCAATGATCCCATTATTTAAGGCTTCCCAGAGGCTGTCTGCATCTGAAAGATGATCTGGGAACAAATGTCGGGGGTTGGTTTCGGCATAGATAAGCAAAGATTTTTCTCTTCCTTCTTGGATTAAATTAATTTCTTTGTCGTTAGAGACGTTTAGAACATAGAGTCGGTTGCTCCATTTTTCTGTTAATTTGATCGCTCTTTCAATCAAAGAGAGCCTAAAACCCTTTCCGTGTGTTTTTTCTAGATCCTCGTCACAAGAGTTCAAGACAATCGGAATATCTTCTTGAGCTGCCAATCGAAACAAGTTCTCCCAACCTTTTTCAGATGAGTCTGCATTATGTTTTTCTAAGTTAATCACAACACCTTTGATTAAGGTTTTTTTAAAAGCGAGGACATCGAGCTCATCTTCCTGTTCATCTGAATAGGTAAGGTACCGAGAGTAATGGGGAGGAATGTTAAGTTTACTGAGTTTGTCATTCACTCTCAGACTTCTTTCTTCTAACCTCTCTTTAGTCGTTGGATAGGAGTGTTCATATGGGATATCGATCCATGAGGTGATTCCTCCTTTTATGGCCGATTCCATCACGTTATTCCAGTTCATAGATTCTAAGGGTCCCAAGCAGAGATGTGGGTCAATGATTCCAGGCAATAGCAATAAACGATTTTCACCATCAATTTCTGTGTATTTATCTGAAGGAATGGTATGAGTAATGATTTCTCCGGATAAAGTTTTAATATTCTTTATTATAATCATGGAGCCTCATTTTATAAAGCGTTTAAGACAGCTTCATGAATTGTTTCTGTAAGTGTGGGGTGTGCATGACATAATGAAGCTAAATCATCGAGAGTCGCTTTCTTGTCTATTGCCAAAGAGGCCTCTGCAATCAGTTCAGAAGCTTGTAATCCTACAATGTGCACCCCTATGATGCGTCGACTTTGAACTTCAGCAATCACTTTAACCATTCCTTCGGAATAACCCATACATCGAGCCCGAGGATTAGCCCTGAATGAGGCAGATCCAATTTTAATCTTTAGGTTTTTGTCTAAAGCCTCTTTCTCTGTTAACCCGACAGAAGATGCTTCTGGATGGGTATAGACGACATTCGGAATGGCCATGTAGTTCACGTGGGGATGTTTTCCAGCAATGATCTCTGCTGCCGCGACTCCTTCTGTAGAAGCTTTATGTGCTAACATGGGCCCTTCAATCAAATCTCCAATTGCATAAATATTAGATACATTTGTTCTGAAAGCTTTATCTACAATGACCTCTCCGCGTGGACTCAATTGAACGCCAATTTCCTCCAATCCTAAACCTTGGCTATTGGGACGTCTTCCTATAGCCACCAAAACGACGTCTGCGGTAAATGATTGTGGAACTTTGTCGATTTCGACATTTAAAGTGACCCCTTCGTTACTTGGGAGCCTTTCCAGAAGCTTAGCATTTAGATAAAAGTTCAATCCTTGTTTTTTAAGCTGTTGTCCTAGCATTTTGCTTACAGCATGGTCCATTGTGGGACAGATTCGATCGAGCATTTCAATGATCGTCACTTCAGTTCCGAGTCTTCTATACACCGAAGCGAGTTCGACACCAATGGCTCCGGCCCCCACCAAGATCATTTTTTTGGGAGGAGCTGTGAGGGCAAGGGCTCCGGTGGAAGATAAAACCACTTTTTCATCAAAAGGTAAAAAAGGTAAGGGGGTGGGGTATGAACCTGTCGCTAAGATAATATGACTTGCTTCTATTTCTTCAATTGTGCCGTCACGATCGATAGCCAAGCGTGTAGGAGTGATCAATTTAGCTTTACCTCGTTTAGCAGTCACTTTATTTGATTTAAAAAGCCCTGCGATTCCAGCAACAAAATCTTCGACGATTTTTGTTTTGCGTTTCTGCATTTGGGTGAAGTCAAAATGAAGGTCATTGGCGAGGATCCCATGCATTTGCCCATCTTCTTTAAATAGCGAATAGTATTCGGATGATTGAAGCAAAGCTTTCGAGGGGATGCAACCTACATTCAAGCAAGTCCCTCCAAACGTTGCATCTTTTTCTATGCATACGGTTTTTAATCCAAGTTCGGAAGCACGTAAGGCAGCAACATAGCCTCCTGGGCCTGATCCAATGACAGCAACATCGTATTTTTCACTCATATTCGCTCTTCCTTAATCCTATAAATCTAAGAAGCATTCTTCTAGGATCTTCTAAGCAATTTTTAATGTGTACAAGAAAAGAAACAGCTTCCTTGCCATCAATGATTCGATGATCGTAGCTTAAGGCCAGATACATCATCTGACGGATGACGATTTGATCATCGATGACAACAGGACGCTTACTGATCTTATGCATGCCTAAAATGGCACATTGATTTGGATTAAGAATGGGAGTCGAAAGCAAGGAGCCATAGACGCCTCCATTTGTAATTGTGAACCCTCCACCTTGGAGATCATCCGCCGATAGCTTTCCCTCTTTTACTTTTTGGGCATAGTTTGCAATTGTACTTTCAATCTGACCAAATGTAAGGAGATCGCAATCTCGCACTACCGGTACCACCAATCCTTTTTCGCCTCCTACAGCAATTCCTATGGCATAATACTGACGTTCTACTAAGTCATCTCCATCGATATATGAATTGACACCTGGAAAGGCTTTTAGGGCTGAAACAGCAGCCTTTACAAAGAAGGACATGAAACCTAAACGAGCTCCGTGAGCTTTAACAAAAGTTTCCTTATATTTTTCACGTAGCTGCATCACTTCTGTGAGATCGACTTCATTAAATGTCGTCAGCATGGCAGTCGTATTTTGAACTTCGACAAGACGCGTTGCAATGAGCTTGCGAATTTTCGACATCTTGCGTCGGACTTCTCCATTACGAGGAGTGATATCTTCTTGCAGCTGGAGGAGAACTTACTTTGGCAACAGCCTCTTCTTTCTGTTTTGGCTTCCGTAGTTCATTGATATAATCATCGATACTATTTCTTAAGCTTCGACATCAGATTTATCTGCTGGAGTTGGCTGGATAGTTTGTTCTTTAGGTTCAGATTTTTCAGGTTTTTGCTCGGACTCTTTTGCTGGAGCATCCTCTTTTTTTGCTTCAATGTAGCCTAGAACTTGACCAATTCTGACAACATCGTCTTCTTTGACGCTAGGAATAAAAATTCCAGGTTGGGGGGCGTAGAGCACCTGGTTGACTTTATCCGTTGCCAACTCGATGATCTCATCATCCATTTTTACTGCAGCACCCGAAGGCTTTAAAATTGCACTTATGGTTGCTTCGACAATTGATTCTCCAAGTGGAGGAACTTTTATTTCTTCTTTCATTTTTAACTTCTTGCTTTAGTTTGACTTGCGATTTCAAAAATCGATGGCTGCTCTCTAAAGAATACAGCATTTAATAGATCGTGAAGTTGTTTTTTATGAACAACGTGCGAACCTACAGCAGGTGAGGCGCTACGGGGCCGTGCAACCGAGTTAAATACAACATTGGGAGGGATTAGTTCGCGAAGCTGTGCTTCGATAAAGTTTCCGGGCCCCATATTTGTTGGCTCTTCTTGCGCCCAAGTAAGTTGTTTAAAACCCTTATACTTTTCGAGAATTTCCTTCAATTTTTCTGCATGGAAGGGATAAAACTGTTCTATACGAATAATGGCCACCTTATCTGCTTTGACCTTATCTCTTTCAGCTAATAAATCATAGTAGATATGTCCACTGCAAATGATGAGGTGTTGAACGTTTTCTAGAGGTCTAGGGTCGTCTAAAATCTCTTGAAATGAACCCATGGCAATATCATCAACATGACTTACGCATTCAGGATGCCGCAATAGAGCTTTTGGAGTAAAAACGATCAGAGGTTTTTTTTCCTTCATGAGTTGTTGTCGACGCAACAGATGGAAAAATTGGGCAGGCGTAGAAGCATTGACGATGAGTAAATTGTCTTGTCCGGCTAAAGTAAGAAAACGTTCGATGCGAGCCGAGGAGTGCTCTGGACCTTGACCTTCATATCCGTGAGGGAGAAGCAGTGTTAGGCCACTTTGTTGACCCCATTTTTGTTCTCCGGTTGAAATAAATTGATCGATGACAACTTGAGCCCCATTGCAAAAATCCCCAAATTGGGCCTCCCAAACCACTAATGTTTTTGGATTGGCTATAGAGTATCCAAATTCAAAAGCTAAAATGGCAAATTCTGATAAAGCTGAATTGTAGACTTCAAATTTTCCTTGATCAGGTTTTAAATTTTGGAGAGGAAAGTAGGAAATTTCCCTTTTTTGATCGACCCACATGGCATGTCGATGGCTGAAAGTTCCTCTGCAGGAATCTTGGCCCGATAAGCGAACCCCCATCCCATCCCATAAAAGAGAACCAATCGCAAGCGTTTCCGCCATTCCCCAATCCATAGGCCGCGAATTTTCTCCTCCCTGAACCATTGCAAGACGATCAGCAAGAAGGCGTTTTAATTTTGGATGGATGTTAAAACCTTCCGGAATTTCGCTCGCAATTTGTGTTATTTGCTGTAAAATTGGCAAAGGAACACCTGTGGCAATATGAGTGAAATTGCTTTTTTTGTATGTCAGTGTTGGGACTTCGGTGGAGGTTGGAGAAGTATTTTTGACAGTCTTCAGTTCCTCTTGTAAGGATGCTTTAAAATCGTTTTCCAAAGTTTCGCACAGTTGTTTTTCTAAAATCCCTTGTTCGATAAGCTCGTCTTTGTAAATTTGGCGAATCGATTTTTTTTGAGAGATGATTGCATATTCATTTGGTTGAGTGAAAGCAGGCTCATCCCCTTCATTATGCCCATACTTACGATAGCAAACCAAATCAATGAAAACATCGCATTGGTATTTTTGGCGTATTTCGGTGGCTAAATAGGTAGCGTAAATACAAGCTTCAGGATCTTCGGCATTCACATGAAAGACAGGAGCTCTAAACGTATGTGCAATATCCGTACAGTAGCGGGTGGAGCGAGAATCTTCGGGTAAAGTTGTAAAACCGACTTGATTATTGATGACTAAATGAATTGTGCCCCCTGTTCCGTATCCTTTCAGGTTTTGAAGTTGAAGCGTTTCATAAACGACACCTTGACCGGCTACAGCTGCATCACCATGAACAACGATTGGGATCACCGAGGATTTCTGAGAGGGTTTTACAAGGAGTTGTTTCGCATAAACTTGCCCTTCAATCACAGGGCTTACGGCCTCAAGATGACTTGGATTGGGGGTTAAAAAGATTTGAACGTTATGTCCATGGAGTGTGACCACATCGGAGAAAAATCCTTTGTGGTATTTAACATCTCCACTGAGTTCAAAAGATTCTGGAATATAGTTTTCGTCAAATTCAGAAAAAATGAGTGAATAGGATTTATGCAAGATATTGGAGAGCACATTTAGTCTTCCTCGGTGAGCCATGCCGATGTAAAACTCTGAAGCGCCTTCTTCAGCCCCCTTGTCGATGATGGCTGCTAACATTGGAATGAGGGTTTCTCCACCTTCTAGAGAAAAGCGTTTTTGACCGGTGTATTTAGTGTGAAGGAAAATCTCCAACAATTCAGACTTATTCAAATGCTGCAAGATCAATTTTTTTTGCTCTATCGAAAGTTTCTTCTTAAAACCTAAAGGTTCAATTTGTTTTTGCAGCCAGTTTTCCATTTCGGGTCGATCCAGACCCATGTATTCGATTCCTACAGTTTGGCAGTAGATCTCTTCTAAAACTTTTATAATTTCATTTAAGGGCGCCTCATCTTTATCTATGAGGCTTAGGGTGGGGAAGAGATTATTTAGGTCAGATTCTTGCAATCCAAATAGATTTAAATCGAGTTGCCAGGGTTGGTAGGTATTTTTATTGTCTAGAGGATTGAGATGGGCTTTTAAATGACCATACGTGCGATAAGCTTCAATTAAAGCATGAATGGTTGCAGTTTTACAATCGCCCTTTTCAATTAGTGTTAGAGGAGTACTTTGCGTTGGTTCGAGATTGGAGAAAAGATCATGCCATGATTTATCGAGTTCATTTCGATTTTTTTGGTAGCGGTTGTACTGTTCCTCCATAAAAGTGCTGTTAGCGAGCATTGCCTCGCCAAAAGATTTTTCAGGGGCTTTAGAGTTCATTCTACCTACCTCCATTGGCTAAGGGACTGTGTAACAATAACTAATTGTTGCACAGTCCCTTATCATCCTTCTACATGACGAGGTTTTTTTTGAAAAGAAAGAATTTGCTTTAAAATGTAAAGCATTGACCTTTGGCGACAAATCCAGCGAAACCATCTTTCTTACAATCCGGTAGAAAATCTCCGGCGTAATGATAGAGCCACATTTTTTTTTTGAGTTCTGCAGGTAACAGTTTTAATTCTGAGTAATGTGCGTGAACACCACTTTTATAAGCAGAAGTTTCGCAATCATGAAAGATAATGTCTGCTTTTGCATAAATATTATCTAAGTAAAAAGTAACAAATTGAGTATCCATTGTGATAAATACAGTTTTTTCATTGACAGTGAAAAGTAAGCCATAAACAGGGACTATGCAATAGCCTGAGAGGACATGAACGGTTTGAATAATATAAAATTTTATACTATTCCATGTGAAGAAACTGTTTCCTGGAATCGGGTTGAGATTGAAGTAAGTGTAAATATCGGCATGAATACCTTGGATTGAACTAAGTCCTCCAACAAGAGTTTTATTCCACAAATCCTTAAGGACATCTTCGGCGCCATAGATCGTAGGTTTTTGACATTTAGGATCAAACTTTGTTGTAAAAGCAAGCCATTCAAGACCTCCGACATGATCTGCATGTAAGTGGCTTACATAGACGTCATGGATATCGCAATAGCTTAATCCTTGTTCATGGAGTGACAAACGCACATCTGTGCCGCAATCCAACAATAGGTTTTTGCCTGATTTTGCTTGCAAAATCATGTTAGATTGATAATTTCCTTCATCAGCAAAGGCTGAACCGGATCCTAGAAAAGTAAATTTCATTTTTCCCTCAAGATTCAGCAATTCCCACTAATTTTCGTGCTCGTGTGCGTGCCCGTGCCCGAAAATTGATGGGAATTGCTGTATAAACCTTCAATTTTTTCATAAGGGAAAATAGAATTTTATGTAAAGCTAATAGAGAATAAAAGTGTTTACAAAATACAATTTTTGCCTTAAAGTAAGCCTATTATGGCTATTTATAAACCGACAGAATTGCGTGATTTTCTACAGGAACTAGGTATTAGTCCAAAGAAAGTGTTGTCGCAAAATTTTTTGATTGATGGCAATGTTGTTAGAAAGATTGTCAAAAGTGCGGGCGTGGTTCCGGGGGACTTAGTTTTAGAAATTGGACCTGGTCCAGGATCTCTAACTGAAGAATTACTGGCTGAAGGGGCAACCGTCCTTGCCGTAGAGCGAGATGATGTGTTGTCGAAGGCCCTTGATAGATTGAAAGGGGAATCGAATAAATTACATGTCTATTGTGAAGACATCATGAAATTTCCCATCAAAGAGAAATTGAAATCTTTTTTGCGTCCAGGTCAGAAAGCAAAAGTGATTGCAAATCTACCCTATCACCTCACAACAGCGATCATTGCTGAACTTGTAGACATGCATGAAATGATAGACTCGATGACTTTGATGGTACAGGAGGAAGTCGCTCGTCGCTTTACGGCACAGCCACACACAAAAGAGTATGGATCTTTGACACTCTTTTTATATTTTTATTCTAGGGTCCATTTTGCATTTAAAGTTAGCAATCAATGTTTTTATCCTGTTCCTAAAGTCAATTCGGCGATTGTTGTCTTTAGGTTAAAACATCCGCCAGGTGATATTTCGGATGTTATCTCCTTTTTTCAGATGACACGCACAGCTTTTAAACAACGCCGTAAAATGCTGCGCAGTTCATTAAGATCACTTTATGCCCCTGAAGTGATAACAGAGGCATTGGAAATGATGGGAATTCCCTTAGCGCGCCCAGAAGAGCTATCTCTAGAGCAGTTTATCCAATTTTTTAATCTTTTAAAAGACGTTTAAATTCATCCCAATTCTCAGCTGTAAAGTAAAGACCGTTTCGAATACCATAATCCATTATTATGTCTTTTTTAGAAGTAAAAAAAGAGCTTAGAGTTTTATTGCTAGATAAGTCTTTACTAACATAAATCACCCAAGTATGGGGAGTTGCTCCTGCAGATAAGAAATTGCCACATACTTTTTCACCGGCAAATTGATCGATTTTAGTGGTTATAAATTTCCTTATTGCGATTTTAAAGCCAGAATCATTCTGATATTCATATCGACCTAGCTTCCATGCTAATGTAAAATCTAGTTTTTGTATAATATTTGATATAATTTTTCGATGTTGAGACAACAAAAAGTTGGGAACAACTTTTGCATCCGAAAAATTTGTTACCCAATCATTATTATTTATCACGAAATTGTGATTCATAAAATTTGGCTCTACTTTAATTTTATTGGATTCATTTTCTATAATATTATTTACTTGCTTCATGTCTAGGTAAATTTCCCATTCATCATGTTTGTTACCAAGCATTTCAAGAACATTTCCTGGAGACGATTCAAATAGGTACATTAAATCTTTTTTTATGGCTTCTTCGTTCTCTTTATTTCTATTTATCCCATTAGAAAATTCATTTAAGCCGATTCTGACATGTATACCCGCAGTGCTCTTTGGATCATAGTCAGGTTCTTGCTGTTGAGTCTTTAGCCATTTTAGTGCAAGTTCATTTCCTAGTTTAGCAGCTGTTACATATTCCTTTCTTGCCTGATGCATATGTGCAATATAGTTTCGTTTTCCAAAGCGGCTATTCCCGACAGTTGGCTTTTCTTTTAAAGCTTGGGCTTCGTAACTTTGAGCGAAGCGAAGTGCTTTTTGTTCGATAAGGAAAGAGGGAACTTCACTAGCAGCATCAAGGAAACAGGGTAATTCTTTAGTAGCATCATATAGAGCTTCTACTGCATTTATATCAATCGGTTGTGAATATCTATGAATTAAAATCTCATTGATGTTTTTTAAAAAAAATCTACTTATTAAACGAGCAGAAACTAAGTCTGAGGTGGGTAGAAAACTAAAAATATGAATATTTAGATCCTTTGGAACAGGAAATGGAGTTTCAGATGTTGGTAATTGTAAAGAATTTGAAATTAATGAAGAAAGATTTTTGGTTGTAAAATTAACATGTGAAAATTCAGCTTTAGCCTTAGGTTCAAATGAAAGCTTTTCGATTAATTGACAAATTCTTCCTCCATTAAAGTTCTTGCTAACTGGAATAATGAGTAAATCGCACTCCATTTGTGTGATATTACCCTTGATTAGCTCAATAACGTTATTTGGGAATTCTACAAAAATCTCGCTATTTTCTGTTAATGCAATTAGATAAGCTTTAAGATGACTTTTTGCGTCATCATTATCATGAACTACAAATTTTATATTCATCTGAGTATTGGGATTTTGCTTTAAAAAATCCACAAGGCACTTAACTGCCGTGTAGGCAGCATCTTGAGGTGTAAAGCCTCCTTTTAAATCCACGCTAAAGCAAGGAAGAAGTATAGTTTTGTGCCCTTCTTTCAAAGCTTTTTGAAATATATTGGCATAGCATTTCTCTAATCCTTCTATTTTTTGGTCAGCTCTGGGAGCGCATACATAAAGAAGATGACGAGCATGTAGCTGATCTCCGGCGGGAACCTGAATTGTTTGATTTACATCGAGTTGTTGTTTTCCATCAAGTTGCTTTGCTTGTTCAAGAGGGGAAGAATTTGGAACTACAGGAGAAGAAGTCATGTAATAAGTTATACCATCAAAAAACTTTGAAAATATATTCATAAATATCTCTTTTGTAAAATTGTTTTATTTAATGTTTTACAACAAAATGAAATTTTGAGTCAATGCTAATCAACATCCTATAGGAATTCTCACCTTTGGTGTGACTTGTATTTTTGTGATTTGTCTTGGCAATAAAAAGCACCTTAGATACAGTTAAAGAAGTGATAAAGAGGATTTCCGGCCGGTTAGTTTGCGAAAATTTATAGCTCAAAATGGGCTTCAGGTTAGCCCATAGGTAATGAGTCTATAACATTTAATTTAGAAAACATTGCACCTTAGGAATTAATATATGTATAATCCTGTTAATTCAAATTTGGCATTTGGGGATATCGAAAATCAAAAGAATAGTAATGATCAACCGTTTGAGTATCCTTTAAAAACATACAAAGGCGAGCTTTTCCAAATACCTCAAGAAATAAGGATAGGTCAACAAAATTTATCGGAAATGAAATTTATAGGAGGTGAATATTTTTCTCTTGCAAGAAGGAGAGTTCAGATATTAAAGAGTGACACAAATAATAGAGTTTTTTTAGATTTAGGGGAAATACCCAATCCTACGATTTGTACACCTTTTAATTGCGATCAAGAAAAAAATCTACAAACAGTTCAATTGGATAGTAAATTTCAAAATCCGAGTATTGATAATGAAAGAACAGTTGGATGTAAAAGGAAGAGAACTAGAGAAAACGAAAGCTTCAATTTAACGAAAAAAACAAGAATAGAAGAAATTAAAGAGGATAACGTTGAAATAAATCCATTTTTTACCACATTGAACGTGTTTACCGACTCTAAAATTGTTGGGGAAAGAGAAATGAAGGTTATAACAATGATGAAAGATTATCATGACTTTCCAAACTTGATATTTATTCAATTTTCAAAGAACAAAAAGTCACTTAATTCCATAGACTTCAACATTGTGGCAGATTTTCCAATATCAGATAAATTGAGTCTTGCATTGTCTACAGCTAGATTAACTCTAACAGATATAGAAGATCTGACATTCCAACTTCCTCTTCAGGTGATTGAACACTCTTTGATTCCATCTGAAAATACAAGACAATCAGCAGGCATCTTAAAAACTCGGTTAGTAGTATGTTTTGAGAAAAATAATATTGAAACAATAGATTACTATAGAATTTATGACAAATGTCAATTTGTTTTAGATAGTGGAAGAAAACATGCAGATAATGAAGTTATAGAGAAGTTAAATTATAAAAAGCATTCGTTTAAATTTTCAATTCGCTCCACCTCGGATGTTTGTTATTCTTTTTGCACTGAAATTTTTCTTCTTAATTATGAATGTTGTTATTCAAACGGATTGCTGGGAAGAATTCTTAAAGACAGTAAACAAAAAAAAATATTTCTCAATGCATTGAATTTTAAAGACGAAACGAAGGTTGACACTTAGAAGGCGGCCTCATTCGGCATTTCTCGTCTGTTAGTGACTTCAAGCAAAGACCCTTCACTATTGCAAGCCATTTTAGCCTCTAAACGAATCCCAAAATCTTTCTTAGAACATTTTTTATCATCATGTCAAACTGATGCTAAACTCACTCAATCTTTAGTGCTTTTAGGTGAAGCGGGTTATTTAGATGCAAAAGAAGTAGATGAGAATGGGCATCATCTTTTAATGCGCATGTTAATGACAGGGAGTCAGTTTAAGGAAGAAAATCTTAAATTACTCGTTAAATACTTCCCTATATCAGAAAAAGATAAACTTCTTTTATCAGAGGAATGGATTAAAAAGCTGACAATAAATCCTGATGAAATTAAATTTTTTAACATGATGAGAATACTTGAAATTCCCCTTGTTCCCAAGGAATCTTGGCATCAGGTGTTTCTACAAACTCTAACAAATAGTCGTAGAGAAATTACTCAGCGATTTATCGATGCTGGCATGGAAATAAATTGGAGTAAAATGGGCACCCACCTTTCCCTCAAAGCATGGAAAGAGAATGGAGCAATCCTGGAAGAGCTCGAAAAGTTTCTTCCTGATCTGTCCGAAGATGAGAATTGGAAAAATTGTTGCAACGCTTATTTATCGCAAATGGACTTTTATAAAGTGAGCTTGTTAATGAAATGTGGTGTTCAACCCGATGTTTCAACCACAACGAAGGGGATGACTTCGGATCAAATCATTTCTTGGATCCAAAAAGAACCTAAGAACATTCTTGAATTCGCCAAAATCATTGCTGCTAAAAATGAATTCGATCCAACTTCAGATGAGGCAAAATTTGGTCTTGGTTATTTATTTTTTAGAATTATTAAGGAAAGAGAGAGAGTAGGTGGCGATTTACATAAAGCGGTTGAATTACTCGTTAAACGTGGAGTTGAGTACGATCCTACTCTAATAGACACCCTTTTAAAACAAAACAATCTAAAATCTTTTAATGTATTGCTAAAAGCATGCGAGTTGAATCCTGAATTGAAGCAGAGTCAGTCATTGAAAAGCCATCTCGAGACTGAGTTTCGTATAGGCAATCTTACTATTGAAAATCTTAAAATTTTATATAATAACAACATCTCAATAGATTATAAATTAATTCCAGAAGATAAATTAGTAGAATTAACATTTTTGCTAGGATCTAAATTTCTCATCACTTTAAGAGAAACAGATGTTAAAATTTCAAATCAATTTGCGACAAAACTTTTTTCTCGAATTCTAGAAAGTGGCAGTGAATATTGGGAATTATCGCTTTTGCAGCACTTAGAAGAATATCAAATAGATAATAAAGAGTTTATTTTGAATCAAGCCTGCATTGCACTTTATAAAAAAATGCCGAAGCATTTCCAGGAAAAAATGATTCTATTGATGAAATTAGGAGCTTCCTGGAATCAAAAGATTGAAGATGAGTTGATCTATTCTCCTTCTCCGGAAGCTTTAATGACATACATTCAAATAGATTTTTTAGCAGCCGATCATCCAATTTTGGCTAAATTGAGTTCTTATACGCTGGAGAAACTGGAGCGTATACGTTATGAAAAGGGGGTAAAGCCGTCAAGTGAAGAGTGTTTAACACGTTATTGGAGAGATGTGGATTACGGTTTAAACGATCTTATCTATCGAGATCTACATCCTGACCCAAAATCCGAAATAGCCATGACTACTTTATATAATGCAGTGATGTATAAAAATTGGAAGCTTGTCGAGCGATTACAAAAACTCAATGTTCCTCTTCAGTTTACCGATATAATTTTAGAACACCTTAGATCATTACTAGAGGAGTTTCTTTTATTTTTTCCGGAAGAATTGTTCGACACCTTTTTAGCATTGGGTTGGAATCCTACCTCAATGCGTGATGATATTAATAAAAAGGCGACAGATATTTTGAGTGATCCTGAAGGATCTTTAGCTGAAATTATACGAATTGCTCGGTTAATGAGCCTAACTCGACCGGTTTTACCAAATCCTTCAGCTGTTATTGCAAACGCGCTAAAAAATATATATTATGATAAAGAATTAAAACTGATGTCGGAGTTAGGATATGATTTCAGTATTCATGAAGAAGAAATTATTAATCGACTTAAAGATCCAGATTGTAGCATAGAGCGTAAGATCACACTTATTGCCATTTATCCAAGGGTTGTACAGTCGGACCTCATTTCACATTGGTTTATAGAGGGACCCCCTTCGATTTTCCTTCTGCAGGAAATCGAAGCAGCAGGAGGAGACGACAAGGTTTTGCGAGATTACATTAATTCGAACCTTCCTGCTCTATTAGATATTATCCAAAATTCGAATCAATTAAATTTTATTGAAAGATATGTCGATAGTGATAGATGGAAACAGAGAAGATTGCACAGAAATGTTAAAGAGATTATTGAATGATTATAAATCATCGATGTTCATTTCTACTGCAGCCAGAGTAGGGGATACCAAGGCCCTTAATAGCGAGCTCTCAAAGGGATATATTAATTGCTTTGATACTATGGATTTTGCTTTTATTAGAGTTTTATTAGATGCAAACATCCCGATTTCTGAAAATAATCGCAAAAAAGGTTTTGAAGATCTGATCAAATGGGATGAGCTTAAACTAGCTAAACGTTTGCAGGAGTTGCCTATAGATCTTTTCACATGACTTCGTAACAAAATTCTAGCAGATTTTGACATAGATTGCAGATGAAGAAAATGTGACATACATGGATGTAGGCGCGTTTTCTTCATCTGCAAGATATGTCAAAAGATGCAGAATTTTGTTACGAAGTCATGTGAAAAGATCTATAGTATCTAGGGGCAAGATTCATGCTCTAAATATCGAATCAACCTTATCAGACCACATGACCCTCATACGTAGCATAGGGGTCATGTGGTCTGAAATAATGAGAATTGCTGATTGATTTTTTTTGCTTGCAGGAATTTAGCCTCTTATTTACAATGTGATTTATGTCTTTTATGCCGATGTGGCGAAATGGTAGACGCGGTAGACTCAAAATCTACTCTTGGCAACAAGGTGCTGGTTCGAGTCCGGTCATCGGCACATCCCCGGAGACATTTTCAGAAATGAAAGCGTTTCCGGTTTTTTCATTTTGTAACCCATTGGTTTTCTGCAAGATAATCGCTAATGCTGGATTCAAACCATCGGTTCGATATTTTCCATCTTGAAAGAATCAATTGATCAGATCATCGCTCACTATCACACTGAAAACAAAATCAATATTCAAGCCACAACTGCAAAGCAGAAAAGAGAACTCATCTCAAGACTGCAAACCAAAGGATTATTTGATTTTAAGGAATCATCAGCCTACGTTGCCTCTAAACTCCAGATTTCACGAGCAACCGTTTACAACTATTTAAAGACTGCAGCCAACTTTAGAAAAGTTCACGTTCACCAAGTTGATGCTTTTACAAACGAAAAATTTGGAGGAAACCCTGCAGGTGTTGTTTTGGATGCGGAAGAGCTAGAAGAATCGACTATGCGTAAAATTGCCAGAGAATTGAATTTATCTGAAACAGCCTTTGTTTTGTCTAGCGATAAAGGCAATTTCCAGATGCGTTATTTTACTCCAACGGGACACGAGATCGCATTTTGTGGACATTCTACTGTGGGAGCACTTTACATGATTGCCAAAGAACGGCGGTTTGGCATTAAAAAGATCGGTGACTATGAATTTGATGTAAAAACCCTTTGTGGGCTTCTCAAAATGGAAGTGGGGATTAATGATCGTGAGGAAATCTACGTTGCTTATGAGACACCCACAATCAAGTTAGAAAAAGTCAAAATTACTCACGAAGAGGTTGCGAAGGCTGCGGGCTTTGAATTGCATTTAGTCGATCAATCAATTCCAGTGATGTATGAGGAGACAAATAAAGACCTATTTATCGTCATTCGTTCGTTAGATGATTTAAAGAAGATCGAATGTGATCCAAAGTCCTTTGCACAATTCTCTAAGCAGCACGATATTATCGCTTTATGCGCATTATCTCCAGAAGCTTTTGATCAAAAAAATCAATTCCACATGCGTTGTTTTGCACCTTTCGTAGGAATCTCTGAAGATCCCTTTACAGGATCGGTATTAGGAGGACTGACCGCCTATGTCGATACATTCGGTCTTTTGCCAAAAGATTCACATAGTTTTCGGGTAGAGCAAGGTCATTTCATTGAACGGCCGGGGGTTGTTAAGGTGGAATTTTCAAAAAAACGAGGAAAGTATCACGCTAAGGTTTTTGCGCAGGCTGTGCACTGTTTCTCGACAGAAATTAATCTATAAAAATAGGGAGGATTGGATGTTTCAATACAAATTAGTAGCGGTTGTAAATAAAAAGATTGAGACGGGCATTCTCATGAATGCTCTTGCACATATGTGTCTAGGCTTTGGTGCTCATACTGGCCCTACTGAATTGCATCTCATGGACTATAAGAATGCAGAAGGATTTATCTATCCCAATATTTCAAAGATGCCTTTCATCATTTTGAAGGAGGATAATTCAAATAAAATTGCAAAGCTTCTTATGGAAGCCAAGGAAGCAGGTATTCAATACTCAGTTTTCACAAACACGATGACTGAAGGAACATGGGAGGATCAAGAAGCAAGAACTCTCGCCACTAAGCCGGAAGAGATCGTCTATTACGGAATCGTGTTATTCGGTCCAAAAGAAATCGTTACCAATTTGACTAAAAAACTTTCCTTGTTCAGGTAATTATCATGAGTAAACGATGGATTACGAATGGATATGGGCGGCAGCCGGTACGCCGTTTGCAGTGTTTCGACTTCGTTCAAGTGAAATACAAAAAATGACCGATGGAAAATTTATCGATTTAAAGGTAGATAATGGCAAAAATTAATCTTATTCAGGCAAAAGGTAATAGTTTTTATTGCGACAGTATTTTCTCCATAGGTGTTTACATCATAGAGAGAATGGCTGTGTTGATCGATAGCGGGATCAGCAGGGATATTGCTAAGGAGATTGATAAATCCTTGATACAAGCCAATTTTCAAGTTGCAGCAATCATTAATACCCATTGTCATGGGGATCATTGTGGGGGGAATGCCTTCTTTCAGCAGAAATATCCACAGATAAAAATCTTTAGCACAGAAACAGAAAGGCCGTTTATTGAAGATCCATTGATGGCCCCTATTTGCTTTTGTGGTGGCGCTGCTGCGTTCGAAGAAATTAAAAAATGCAAGCCTATCACACCACAGCAAGCCTCTAAAGTCACGGATATCATTGCACCTTATGAAGATCAAAAGATCGTCATATACGGAGAAACATTCGAAATCATCGCCTTGCCGGGTCACACTCGTGGGATGATTGCAGTTAAAACACCCGATAATGTTCTTTATTGCGGAGATGCTATTTTTGGGAAAGATACTTTTAGAAAATATCCTATTTTGTACTATACCTTCATTGGCGACACACTGAATTCATTTAAAAAGCTTAGATCGTTAATTCCTTCTGTCGACGTTTCCATCATTTATCACGGAGGAATGATAACGGACCTGACTTCATTAATAGATGATCACGAAAAGCGTATCCTTGAAACAAAAAATATGATTCTTTCAATGTTGCTTGAATGCCCTCTTTCATTGGAAGAGATAACTGCAAGAATCATGCAAGCACATAAAATCCCGGACGATCTTATTTCATATGCGCTTACAAAGGTGCCTATGCAAGCTTATGTTGCCGAATTGGAACGAGAAAATCTCGTTGAAATACGTGTAACAGCCGGTATCAATCGTGCTCATGTGACTGATAAGAATTCTAGCCATCATAATTCGGCTGTTATTATGTAGCTAATCAGCAAATGGAATGCGAAGTTATGAACAACTTCCACACTTCCCCTTAGGAACCCCCTCGGCTAAAGTTCTATTTCTGTAGAGGAGGTAGAAAAGAAGGTTAAAATGCCATAGTTACAAGGGCTAGGAAGCGCTTTTGATCTTATCGCTGTTCTTTTCCCACTGATTTGTGAGGTAGGGTTTCACCTTTATAAAAGGCTCTAACTCATAAAGTTGCTTCATTCCTTCGAGAAATTGGTTCGAGAACGCTCCGGCTTTGGGCACATCCCAGGACACTTCTGTAATAAAGAAGTGTCCTTTATTATTTTAAAGGGTTCACGTAGAGTTACGGAGAGCTTTTTATCCTTCAACTCCAAGTTCTGAAATACGAATGAAATTACCTTTCAGGGAACAAGAGTGGAATTAAACAACTTAACCTCAATCAATCGATCTGAGCTATTAAAAGAAATTGAAAAACTTAAGCTTATTGAAGGAAGCTTCAGCCATTTGAGGTAGAACAAAATATAGAACTTGAATATAGCCTACGTTTTCATTGCATTAGGTCGCCAGGTATGGTAAAAATTGACCTCTTATGAGTTAAGCCCTCGGTCCAAGAAATTTACTTGCTTAAATTAATGAAGAAAATTAATACGCTTCGCATTTTTGCTTCAAATTTTCCAGCATATGAATCCCCTATCTTAGATTTAGACCAAAGAAGAATTCGTTCAATGCAGTTAGAAAATTTATTATGGGATACTAATCTTTTACCTGTTAGTCACTTTATTGACATGCACATTAAAGGTAAATTGTGTGGTCAGGAGTTAGTGGTTATGTTGGCTCTCAGCTTTCTTCGATCATTTTTGAGCGATGACTTATAGGCATTTTGTGTTTGTTTCTCTTACACAAGTAAATTCTCTTCGATGAATTTTTTGATTTTGTTCAATACATCCTTTTTTTCAGGCAATTCAAGTGGCAAAGTAGGGAAACCATGAATCATTCCCTTATAGTAAAGATCATAACACTTCACTCCTGCTCCTTGGAGTTTTTTTGCATAAGCTCGTCCTTCATCTCGAAGGGGATCAAATTCTGCTGTGACAATAAGTGTAGGAGGTAAATTGTTAAAATCTAAAGCTCGTAGTGGGGCAACAAAAGGATTGTCCCGTAAAGCAACATCTGGACAATATTTAGACAAAAACAAGATGCAATGCTCACGTGTTAAATTGTATCCAACAGCATTTTCATGATAGGAAGGCGTATTAAAATCAACATCAGTCATTGGACATAGAAGAATTTGTCCTCTGATTTTTGGACCCTCTCTATCTCTTGCCATGATAGACACTACAGCAGAAAGAGTCGCTCCCGAACTTGATCCGCCAATGAAAAAATTTTTAGGATCTCCTTGCCATTCGTTTAGATGTCTATAAATCCAATTTATAGCGGCATACATAGCCTCAGGAGCCGTTGGAAATGGATGTTCTGGTGCAAGAGGATAATCTACTGAAATAACTGTACATTTCGTAAAAGAGGCAATTTCTCTACAATAGCATTCCAAGGTGTCAAGATTGCCAAATACAAATCCTCCGCCATGAAAGAAAATTAAAATAGGAGAGAGACCTTCAGTTTGTGATCGATAGATACGTATTGGGATAACTCTTTCAAAATCATTTATTTGTTCATCTTCAATGAGCAAATCGCACGTCGGCAGATTTTCATTAAAACATTTTTGTCGTTCGTCAAAACGATTTCTCAATTCTTGAATAGACAGTGATTCAAAACAAGGGATTGGAGGGCTTTGTTTTAGGAAATTTTCAATAATAGGTGATAAGGTACTCATCTGTAAAAAACTCATTATCGTTAGGAATAGTATTTTTATAGGCTCAAGTATTTGTATCCAGGCTATCATCCTTCTGCAGTTGCTGTCTATGTGAAAGCAGGTTTCTATGCACTATTAGCCCTGAAACATCAGAAAATCCGATAAGGCGTCGTCTATCTTGGATAGAACGACTGAGTTTCCTCGTTTGCTTTTCAATCCCAGTTTTTCCATTCCCCCTATTATTTAATTTCTATCAGCCTTTTCAGATCAACCCAAACCTTCATCTATCAAGTTACTGATGAGTAGATGAGCTAACCACTTCTCATACTCGTCTGATGTCCATCCTTGCTCTATGACAAACATACGATACATATCACGACCAGTCAGAGCCCAGAGGATATCGCGCGCTTTAGTTGCACTAAGGCCTTTAATCAATGAGTTTTCTTTGACCATTGCTTTTATAGTGACTTCTTGGCGATTATAACGACGCATTTCTCTTTCCTTTTCGAGCTCTCTAAGCTCAGGAGCTAAGACAGCAGCGCCCCGAAAAATACTCATTTGTGTTCTTTCAGCATCATATATCTGACGTGCGATTTTAGCAGAAATACTGAGACGTTTCTTAGGCGATTTCTCAATGATACTCTCTTCTACAAGAGCCTCGAATTGATTTTGAGGAAGGGCTCCGTCCATTAAAGCTCGAAGCACACCAAGTTTAGACTGAAAGAGCGAATAAATGGTGGGAATTGATACGTTTGCTCCTTGAGCAATTTTTTCAATTGTCACGTATTCAAATCCCTCTGATTCAAAAAGGTTTTTTGCAGAGTTTAAAATACGGGCTCTTGTTTGTCCTGCTTGTGTATCTCTAGCAGTTGATTTATAGGATCTTTTTTTGATTTCTGGCATATTGGGTATAGCTCACTATATTCAATGTTGACTTAATGATTATAGTTTACTATAATCAATATTGTTTGTCAAAAACCAGAAAAAGGAGAAGATCATGAAGACAGATACAAAGGCAATAGGAGTAGCTTATTATACGGCTCTAAGAGAGAAAAATATCGAAAAGGTGAGTAAATACTTACACCCTGATATTCAATTTACCGATCCACAGGAAACAGTAATCGGCAGAGAATCAGTACTTAAAGCAGCACGAGGATTCGCAGGGATTTTTAAAACTCTAACAATCCGTGCACCCTTTGGTTCAGAAGAGCAAGCTATGATTGTCTATGAAGTAGAGATTCCAGGTCTCTCCAAAAAATTGCAAGCCGCTTCCCTTCTGAGTTTTCAAGAAGGCCTGATCTCAAAGATTGAGCTTTTCTACGATTCCAAAGGCTTGAGGTAATAACAGACTATTATGCTAAAGCCAGCAAACTCCGATCAATTGAACTCCAATCGAACTCGAGAAAAGTTCTGAAACTGTCCGCTGAGGGGCAATTCACCGGACAAACTCTCTTCAAAGAGGATTTGTCCGGTTTTTTCATTTAGTTTTATTTGCAAAATATTTCTTATTTTATATTTTTAACTCTTTTGAAAATTCATAGCTGATAAGCTGTAAAGGTTCCGTTTTTTTAAACGCTTGTTCTTCATGAGAGACCTTTAAAAGCTTTTGTCCTCCATCCTTATGAGCAAGTTGTGCAACAAATTCTAAAACTTCTTTTTCTGAATCGGAAAATACACTTAAATCAGGCTTTTCAATGCTTTTTAAAATGTGGTGACCCCCAGAAATCAAAACGCCCTTAGAAAGAAATAGCTGATATATGTTTTGAAACTGATCTGGGCATGGACCATATTCTAAATGAACATACCTAGCTCCCGTTATGCTCATCCCATGTTGTTGAAAATGTTTAAAATCTGCATAAAACAAAGATTTATTTAGAAACAAAGGACTCTTCGTGAAACCTATTAAATAGCGCACAGCTTGTTTAAATAGTTCTAAACAAAAGGGTCTATTACCACTATAGATGTCAGAAGAATTGCTTTTCCAATGAACCTCAAGGGCATTAAGTTCTGCATAAGCTTCATCACATTTTAAACGGATATGATCGTCTTGCACGACATCTTGGACGTAATAGGTTTCCCAACGCTTGATGCTCGCTTCTCCAACCTTTAAGTAGTTGGCAAAAGCAGCTTGGGACATTCCAAGCGATGCTCGATATTTGATGATTTCCTCAGATGTTAAAAGATTATGTTGCTTGCGATATTTATCAGCTGTACTTCTCCGCAGCACATTCATCTGTTCTCCATCCATTAAAGGAGTTTGGCATTTCGTACAAACAAAAGAAGGCACGACTACTTCAACTTCTTCTCCTTTTATTTCGGGAGTAAAGCGAACATTTTTTGACTCAAACTTTTCGCAATCACAATTTAAGCATTTCATTTAATCTTCTCTTTTGCTTCATAGAGTCGTTTGGTTAACTCTCGATCCGATGGGCGCTGGCTGTGCATTTCGATCTCTCCATATATTATTATAGCATCATATGATACCAATGCGCAATAGAATAGTCAATGAGACCGAAAATTTATGCTTGAACCACTAAATTTACCAATGGTAAAGCCAAAAAAATCTATTATGTCTTGGTTTAAAAAACCCTTTTCCTAATCTCTGTGGATGATTTTGATAATTTCCTTGCCTTAGAAAGGTTCATCGGCCAAAATCGTCATTCAATAACTATAAGGTTTATATGATCAGAATATTCATTTTTTTTATAGGTCTTTTGATGTCAAATCTCTCTATCATGTCCGCTGAAGATGTAGCCCAAAAAACTTTCGATGGATCACAAGCAGGAAAAAGATTCCATGGACAAGTAACGAAAGAAATGATGAATTTTTAAAGAGAATTTTTATAACGATTCAAAAGGAGTAACAGCATGTCTTCCAAACAATCCTTAGTAGAAAACTTCTTCGGTGATCTCGGTCTTATTGACCCCGAGATGCAACAAATTGCCCTCGCCTTACGTCAGGAAATACTCAAGTTGGCAAAGACTGCGGAGGAAAGGATGATGTACGGCGGTGTCCTATACTACCTTGAGGATTCGTTTTGCGGCATCTTTTCCTATAAAGCCCACGTGAGCCTGGAGTTTAGCGAAGGCCATAAGTTGCAGGATCCAGAACGGAGCCTAGAGGGTTTGAAACTGCTTGCATAAATCTATACATATCTGATACTATCTAATCAAATGACTAGATTTATCAAGGTCGGCGAAGCCGCAAAAGTTTTAGGGGTCAGCATTCAAACTCTTCGACGTTGGGAAAAGACAGGCTATCTAATGCCCGATCGTAAATCGGAGGGAAAAACACGATATTATGATCTAGATAAATTATTAGGCAAGAAAGTTTTTGATAACGGTTTAACAGTTGCTTACGCAAGGGTTTCAAGTCATGATCAAAAAAAAGACCTCGAGAGACAAGCGGATGTTCTGACTTCTTATTGTGTAAAACAAGGATGGGATTTCCAAGTTATTCAAGATTTAGGTTCAGGAATGAATTACCAAAAAAAGGGTCTTAAGGCCCTCATCAACTTGATTCTTGAGCAAAAAATCTCCCGTCTAGTATTAACGCATAAGGATCGTTTATTACGTTTTGGTGCAGAATTGATTTTTGCACTTTGCGAGGTAAAGCAAATTGAAGTTGTTATTATTAACAAAGGCGACGAAGCTTCTTTTGAAGAAGAGCTTGCACAAGATGTGCTAGAAATCATTACTGTTTTTTCTGCTCGTTTGTACTGTAGTCGCAGTAGAAAAAATAAAAAACTTGTAGATGCTGCAAAGGTGTTGATTGGCGATGACAAATGAAATGACTTTAACCTATCAAACTCGTCTACAGCTGAATGAAAACCAAGAAGAAGTTCTTCAAAGTTGCGCTTATTTGCTGAGTAAAGTGGAGCGTTCTTTATATGCAAAAGTAGCTAATGGAGAGAGCTCCTCAGCATCATGTAAAAATAGTTTTCTAAAAATTTATGGCATTACAGCGAGGCAATTTAATGCTTGTCGAGTCAGCCTTGAGGGAAAAATATCTGCCTGCAAAAGCGGGCAAGAACAAGCAATTGCAAGTCTAAAACAACAAATCGCTACTCTTGAGAAAAACATTAAATGCTTAGAAAAAAAAACTTCAAAACAATTTGTTCTCCATCAAAAAAAACGACGCAAAGAGAACTTGTCTCATCGTCTTTCTTGTTTAGAAGAAGATCGGAAGCAAGGTCGTGTTCGTCTTTGTTTTGGAAGTAAAAAACTATTTCTCGCTCAATTTTATCTCGAAAAAAATGGTTTTGCCTCACATCAAGAATGGAAAGAGCAATGGGAAGCCAAACGCAACAGTGAATTTTTTGTTTTAGGATCAAAGGACGAAACGGCAGGCAATCAAACATGTACTGCCAGTATTAGAAATGGGAGCCTATGCTTGCGGTTACGTTTACCTACAGCTTTGCAAGAAAAATGGGGAAAATATCTAGAGATTGAAAATGTTGCCTTCGCTTATGGACATGAGGCCATCCTTGCAAGCCTCAATCATCCGGAGGGCCAAGCATTGTCTTACCGATTCAAAAAAGATAGAAAAGGTTGGAGAGTATTTGTTTCAACAGCCTTAAAAAAAGTGGCTTCCGTTTCAGAAGAGCAACGTGGAGTTATTGGGATTGACCTTAATACAGATCACATTGGGGAGACAGACCGCTTTGGCAATCCTGTAAAAAGAAAAACGTTTTCTTGGGTTTCCTACGGGAGAAGCAAAAATCAGCTGAAAGCTCTTACAGGTGATCTTTGCAAGAGCCTTATTGAGAGAGCAAAAGAAACAAAAAAACCAATCGTCATTGAGAAATTAGATTTCCAAAAAAAGAAGGCAGTTTTGACGGAAAAAGGAAATTCTAAGTGGGCACGCCTTTTATCTAGTTTTGCCTATGGGTTATTTTTTGTTTTTCTCATGGCACGAGCATACAAACATGGAATTACAGTCCATCAAGTCAATCCGGCATTTACATCTATTATGGGCCGCATTAACTATGCCACGCGTTATGGTCTAAGTGTTCATCTTGCAGCTGCACTTTGCATTGCAAGGCGTTATCAACAATTTTCTGAAGCACCCTGTTCTCCCGAAGGGAAAATTCCCGACGGTAAGGGAGGTCATGTCACTTTTGTTCTACCCGAGAGGAATCGAACTAAACATGTATGGCACTTCTGGGGGCAGGTGAAAAAGAAATTAACGGTGCTTGCAGCACACATTCGGGCGATAGATAGAAATCGATCCTTGAGTCCAATAAACTCGACTCTTGAGACAAAGAAATCCCGATTGATATTGGTGTGATTCCAATACGTGAATCGTTAGCAAAACTGCTTGGCTAGCGTTCTGATGCTCTTCTCTGTAATGATGAGATTTGTACAGATTTTTAGTAGCGGTTTAAATTAACAGGTACGATTAGAACTAATGACAACATTTTAGACTCCTTATGTTTTCTTAAATGTTGAAAAGCTACTTACGTAAAATTTGAATTTTACGTACAACATTTTTTTTGAAATTAAAATTCGGAAAAATCCCCATGACTTATTTCATGCTATTCATATTCTTAGGTACATTGTAAGTAAGTACTCCTGCAAATTTTTTCTGAATTTCTATTTCTTCATTCTCATTAATTTTATCATATGATTTCACAAATAAATAAAGTAAAAAATTTTCTGTTGGATTACCATTTTTTAAACAAGAAGATAATTCTTCAAAATTTTCTGATAAATCTTCTTGTATGGCTAATTTTTCTTGGTCTTCAGATGATTCTGTTTTTTTCAATTCATGCTGTTTGATGAGTTGCAAGAAACTCTAAAGCTTGACGATAACCGATTGCCTGAGATGCCGATGAATTCGTTTCAATCCCCATCTCTTTAAGCGCTCGCACTTCTTCAATGAAACCACCCCTAAGCATTTCATCACATCTAGCATCAATCCGTTTATAAAGCACATCACAAGGACGGTGCAAAAACCAACAATGAAAGTCGTAATTTAAAGGTCTTTTCTTAGGACTTTTCCACGGTAACTTACTCACCTTTTTTCCAGTTAATGTGATGATCTCTAACGCTCTTACAATCTTTTGTTTATCATGTTTAGTAATTGTAGCCGCATACTCAGGATCTAGTTGTTGTAGTTTCAAAAATGCAGCTTCGGGGCCTAAACTTACATATTAAAAAGGATGCATTGACATAAATAATTCTTTTCTGTAAAATAAATATCTTATTAACAAATCTAAGATATATAAAACTGATTTTTTGATTTTTTTAAATATTAAAAGGCATCTAATGAAACATCTTATTTTAAGTCTCATTTCCATGATTAACATTTACACTTGTTCAGTCATTTTTACGGAAAATACAGATAATCCGGATGCCGCCATAGACAAACAAATTACAGCAACCGTTGATTTCCATCCTCCTTCTAGTGTAGCAGAAAAAATGCAAGAAATTTTAGCCCAACAATCTGAACTTCATGAACTCCGGATGAATCGCGTATGGCTAAGGGGAACGAATTTAATGGAGCTATTCTTTTCAGGATCGTTTCCAAAACTTAAGAAATTAAGCATGGCTAACTCTTCCGTTGAAAATTGGATTCATTCGGAAAGCTTTGCTGAAAATCTTGAAGAGCTCTCAATGCGTGACATAACGCTTATGACAACTGCTGATTTAGGAGGACTGGCCAATCTTCCTTCTTTAAAAATTTTAGAAATGAGTGCCTTTATTATTCCTAGTGATCCCAAAAGAATTTGTTTCGAAAACATATCTTTAGAAAATATTTCAATGCATAATCTCGAAAAGCTCAATCTGCAGGGTATCAATAGCATTGAAATCTTTCCTTTTGAAACTTTTGCCCCCAATCTTAAACACCTCTCTATAAACGAATTTTCTTTAAGTCCATCTAAGAGTGCATCCAATCATTTTTTATCCTCTATTGCCTCGCTTCAAAACCTTGAAACTTTATACTTGGGAGCTAAATATTTCAGTGTTGGTGATCACATCTTAAATGCATTAAAAAACATTCCTCATCTTAAAGAACTTTCTTTAAAAGGAGATATAAGAGAGGGATCTACAATTGATTTCAGTAATTTTCCTGATTTAAAAAAACTGGATTTGAGTTCCGTATCGAATCTTAACCATTATCACATCAACACCTTATCCGGCCTTCATTCATTAGAAGACTTGGGTATTCACGGAGATGCGGGGTGGAGTTTTAATCTTTTCACTCAGCTTGATTCACTTCAAAAACTGAATATTATAGATGGTAATTTCACAGGCTGGGATTTTAGGGACTTAGCGCACCTTGTTTCACTTCGGAGTTTGAATATGACCAATGGAAATTTCACGAGTGAAAATAAAGAACAAATTCAGTACGTATCTCTTCCTACCCTTGAAGAGCTGATTTGTGACAACAGTAATATCCGTGGATCCCGGTTGTCCTCTTTTGTTCCCAATCTTAAACGATTAAGTTTAAGAGAATCCAATATCACCGGAGGGGATCTTGCACAAATTGGACAACTAGAATATCTCGAATCACTGGATCTTGGATCGACCAGCATCACCGGTGTGAGCATAAAAAAATTAGCTCTGCCTCTTCTTAAAGAACTTTCCTTGGCGGACACTGAAATGAGTAAAGCGAATTTCAGTGATTTACCGCAATCTTTAGAGGTTTTAAATCTTTCAGGATGTACTCTATCGTTAGCAAGTTTTGAAACGTTGCATTCATTAACTCATCTTAAGAGCCTAAATCTTCAACGAATAAAAAATGGAAACATTGACTCATCAGTCATTCAAAATCTTAAGGAATCACTTCCGGATTGTGATATTCTCCGTTCTTCTCTTCCTTGAATGTTACCAGTTAAATTGTTTTCCACTTTCAGGTCCCTAAAATGCCAACCCGAAATTTATATTATTTCTTTTATTTTTTATTGTATCAGGTTTATTTTTATTTTTCTCCTGTTTTTTGGGCTTTCGTTTTGCTATAAGAGTTAGAATAGAATCTTAGGCGGGAATTGCTCGCTTTGCTCCCAAGCATGAAGATGGAAAACGATTAAAATTGGCGTAATTCATTGCAACTAGCGTGAGTTTATTGGGAGATTTCCAAAAAATCCCTCAGACAATATCCAAGATAATATTTTGCGTATACCCAAAAAAAATGATGTTTTATTTCTTTATTTTATCGCGTAAATCTGGCAATGTCATAATCAATCTGTGCTTTAGAGGTTACGTAGCTGCACTCAACATCAGAATCGGAATGATGAGCTACGGTTTGTACAAAATTTTTAGCTGTTACGACTTTACGCAATTGTTTGGATTGCTTAGAGGTTAGAAGGCTTTTTAGCGTGCGTTAAAATCTTGAATGACCATTTCCATGGCGACTTCCGGATCATGCAACTCCAGATCCAGCCAACGAAATAATGGCTCATGGTCATTTCGAAACCAAGTAAATTGTCTTTTGGCATAATGACGCGAAGCCTGCTTAAATTTGACCACAAAATCGTTATAATCGGCTTCAGTTTGATGAGTCGCAAGAAACTCTAAGGCTTCACGATAACCGATTGCCTGGGATGCCGATGAATTCGTTTCAATACCCATCTCTTTAAGCGCTCGCACTTCTTCAATGAAACCAGCCCTAAGCATTTCATCACATCTAGCATCAATCCGTTTATAAAGCACATCACGAGGACGGTGCAAAAACCAACAATGAAAGTCGTAATTTAAAGGTCTTTTCTTAGGACTTTTCCACGGTAACTTACTCACCTTTTTTCCAGTTAATGTGATGATCTCTAACGCTCTTACAATCTTTTGTTTATCATGTTTAGTAATTGTAGCCGCATACTCAGGATCTAGTTGTTGTAGTTTCAAAAATGCAGCTTCGGGGCCTAAACTTACATATTCGTCTTCCAAAGATTTTCTAAGTTCAGGAAAAGAAGGAGGTCCATCAGGTGGTCCATAGATCAAAGAATGCAAATAAAACCCCGAGCCCCAGCAACAATTGACACATTATCACGCATATGAATGATTTGAAAGCTCTGACGTGCTTCATAGTAAAAATCTGTGACATTGAAATTTTCTCGAACATGCCTGATGTCTATAAGATGGTGAGGTACAGTGAGTCGGTCTTCAATGGAGGGTTTTGCAGTTCCGATGTCCATACCACAATAAACTTGCATACAATCTGCCGAAACGATCTCTCCACCTATAAGTTGAGCTAAGTTCATTGCAAACGTTGATTTACCGACACCTGTAGGACCTGCTAAGACGATGATGCGTTTTCGAGGCTTACTTAAATTAGCTGTAAGCTGCCTCTGGATATCAATAGCTATTCCGTGATAGATACGAATCACATCTGGGCTTTCAATGCATGTCACAAAAATACCATCACTAAAAATTCATAAGATCTCTCTTTAGTGTAATTTAAAATGCTCTGGGATGTCTAGAGTAATCTCATGTCGCACAAGTCCAAGATCTCTAACGTACTGTAAATCATCAGCTTGAATATTGCCAAGATGTGTTTCTCCTGTAATGATCGCTTCAATAATAGGGAGGACACGCTCCTCGCATAATTTATCTAAAAGAGAATCTATATGAGTATCTCGTCTTTTAATCAGAGCTTCTTTAGCTCGCTCGACATCACTTTTTGTGATCATTTGATTACAATCTTCAACATCTCGATAACAAACTTGATAAGCTAACGCATTGACTAGCCAAGGTTGTCCTTTAGTAAGATAATATACATATTCTATGGCTTCTGATGAAAACTTCTGTCCTGTCTCAGCTGTATGTTGTTGATACAACATTCTAATATCATCTTGAGTAAAATTTGTAAGTATCAGAGTTTCGGATTTGATATTAAAAGGACTACTTGTTGAGATATTTTTTCCTTCTTGCTTTGACCAAATCCGATAATCTCGTACATCACGAAGTCCGATCAGACAGATAGAATGAGGAAAACCTTTCGGAGCATTGCTAAATCCTGCACGAATTTGCCTAAGGACCGAAAGTAGCGTGTCACCGATTAAAGAATCGATCTCATCGATTAATAGAACAATAGGTTTTGAAGAGTGTTTAACAAAAAATTCCAAAGCATTATTTAAAACATTAATATCGATTGGTATTTTTCCTGAAATTCTATTTTCAAGATACTTTATAACAGTCACTTCTTGAGGAAGCTGATCTTTAATGCTATGTAATAGAATATTAAGAATTGCAAGCAGACCTTTTTCAACATCCTCTCGTGCCGCTTGGGCCGCTTCAACATTTATATATAAGACATTATAAACACCTTCATGAATAAGATGTCGGCTAAATTCTTAAATTGCTGTTGTCTTACCGCTTTGCCTAGGTGCATGCAATACAAAATATTCGGAATTGCGAATTAAGCGATCAATCACGACCCAATTTAGTCGATGGGGAATAAAATAATAGAACTTAGGATCAAGCGGTCCAGCAATACGAAATACTCATGTTTTCATATCAATAAACTAATAAAAATGTCATCTAAATGTCAAGAAATAATTCAGCAATCTCCGCAGAAAACGCCACCGTGTACTATCATAGTTTACCTGTTGATCTTAAGAATTGGAGGGAATTGCTCGATTAATGAGAGTCGTCAATTTCTTTGCATAGTTCACAATCTTCCTCAGAACTCTCCCACCAACGGCCCCCTCCTAAAGCTCGGAACAGTGCAACTGAATCGCTCAACCTATTTGTCTCTGCTTGAACTAAATTCAATAAAGCTTGATGATAGATTTGTTCAGCTGTTAACACTATCAACAAATTGACATCTCCTGCTTCCAATTGCCCTTGAACAATCTTTAAACTTTTACTTGCTGCATTCTCTGCTTTCTTCGCAGCAGCATACCCTTTTGCATCATGCTGGATCGAATGCAATGCATCTGCTACATCCTGAAACGCGCCAAGCACTGTAACTCGATATTGCTCTACGGCCTGCTTATAAGCAGCCCAGGCAGCATCTTCTTTGTGCTTTAAAGTATCTCCATCATAAACCGTCTGTAAAACATCTAAGGCAATTTCCCAAAAGACATTCCCTGTATCGAATAAACTCCCTAATGATGTAGAGGCATATCCATAGATATTAGGAGTCAATGTGAATTTCGGCAAACGATTGGCTCTAGCTGCTCCGATATCTGCACAAGCCGAATGCAATTGCTCTTCAGCAGCACGTACGTCAGGTCTAAATTCAACTAAAGTCGAAGGCAAAGCCACCGGCAATTCGGCCGGAAGTTGCAAACTACCAATAGGAAATTCCGGAGTCTCAGTATCATTTGGAAAACGACCGGCTAAAATTTTGATCAGATCTCGTTCTATGGCTAATTGTTTCTCAAGTGGAGGCAAAGAAGCTTCATAAACAGCAAGTAAAGCTTCTATAGTGATCACATCTGCTTGTGAAACATGTCCAAATTCAAAGAGTTGCTTAAATGTCTCGAAAAACTTTCTTTGAATTTCAATAATCTTCTTCGTCGAAGCAATGAGTCCACGTAATCCAACTTCTTGAACTGCTGCTTGAACCACATTTGAGATCAAGATTAAATAAGTATTTTCCAAGGTATAACATTGGGAATCAGACAAAGCCTTTAAGGATTCAATTTGACGCCGAATCCCTCCAAACACATCAACAGTGTAAGTTAATGTTCCTTGAAGAGTATACAAACTGTAATAATAAGCATTGGAAGAGGTATTACTGGCTAAATCTCTAGAAGTTTTATTCCTTGTGGGAATAAACTCTGCATTGATTGTAGGATAAAGAAATCCCTCTTGAGCATAAACAGTTTCAACAGCAACGTCTAAAGCTGCTTGGGCTGCCTTCACAGTTGGACTATTGATCAAACTCGCTTCCACAAGCTGATTCAATGGCTCGTATTTAAATAATCTCCACCATTGTGTGGGGAGCTCGCGTTCACTGACAAAACTTTGCGCAGGTTTATATTCTTCTGATTCAGTCTTGATTTCTAGAGGTTCTTCAATATAAGTTGACGGTAAAGAATCTCTTGGTCTTACATAACTTGGTCCTACCATGCAACCTGTTAACATCATTATGCAAGGCACAGCCAGTTTAAGGGACTGGGCATTAAAAAATGAATTCATTCTTGCAGCCCCCCTAAAGAAACAGGCTGGGAGGGTTGTTTATTGTTAAAAAAACGTTCCAATGCAAAGTAATAAGTCGGCAGAATAAACAATGTCAACATCGTTGCGATTAGTAGGCCTCCAACGACTACAGTAGCCAAATTCCGTTGCACATCAGTCCCAACACCAATTGCTAAAGCAGCGGGGAACATACCAAAAGAGGCTACGGTCGCAGTCATCAACACAGGTCTTAGACGTTCTGAAGCTCCTTCAATCACGGCATCTTTAAGGGGCAATCCCTCTTCGTAGACTCGTTTAATATTCGAGATCATGATAATTCCGTTTTGCACTGCTACACCAAATAATGCAATAAACCCGACCGCAGAAGCCACATTCAATGTTTGATCCATAAGATGGATAGAGATCAATCCTCCTAGCATGCCCATGGGAACCACAGCCAAAATTAAAGCGACCAAACGAATTTTACCAAATTCAAAAAAGAGTAAAATTGCCATTAGCAATAAAACAGCGCCTAAAATAATAAACATTCTCGCTTGAGCTCGTCGTTGATTCTCAAATTGACCCGCCCATTCCAACTCAGCTTTCTGAGGATCAAATTTGACTTCTGCATCGATTCTTTTTTGAGCTTCTTTAAGGTAAGAAATAAGGTCTCTTCCTCGATTATCAATTCGGACGGTGATCTGACGTTTGTTTGATTGATGTGCAATATTGCTCTCACCTGTTTGTAATTCAATACTTGCTAATTGGGATAAATTAATCTTTGCCCCTGTAGAATTCTTGAGAAATAGATTTCCAAGAACTTCAGTACTGTTTTTGTTTTCTTTTGGAAAGCGGATGGTTCCATTATAAATACGGTCTCCCACATAAATGCTAGTCACAGGAGCCCCACCTAATCCTGTTTGGATAAGATTTACTATATCCGAGATATTTATTCCATAACGCGCAGCTTCTTCTCTATTCACTTTAATTACAGCTTGAGGAATAGGCGGTTCCTGGAAAATAGAGGCCGAAGCTGTTCCTCGTATACTTTTCAAAATCTCGACAATTTGAGCACCTATCCGTCGTGCTTCATTTAAGTCCTTATCGTACACGCGTAATACCAACGGACTATGGGCTCCTCCTATCAGATCGTTGACTCCGTCAATGATAGGTTGACTAATCCCAACTGAAAATCCCGGCATCTCATTAAAATGTTCAGTCAATCGTGTAATTAATTCAGCCTTGCTTTCTCCATCAGGCCACTCTCCATAAGGTTTAAGACCCACCGCAGCCTCAATATGCGAAGGCGTCCAAGGATCAGTACCGTTGTCACTACGACCAAGTTGGCTTACGGCATAGGAAATTTCCGGATATTCTTTCAATGTTCGACGCAATTCAGCTGCCATCTGATTTGCTTTATCGAGAGAAAGTCCTGTGGGGAGTTGTACTTGCAGCCACAAAGCTCCTTCATCCAATTCAGGTAAGAATTCTCTGCCGGCTGTCGCACCAAGGTAAATAACTGCAGTCAAGGTCAATGCACCACATAGATAAGCTATCCAAAGATTTTCCATCAGATTTTTTAACAACAGCCGATATTTTTCGGTTAACCATTCCAAAGGTCTGTTGTGGAATATCTTTCGAGGTTTCCGCAACGCCGCATAAGCAAGGCTAGGAACTAAAGTCAGCGAACAGATGAGAGCTCCCAACAAAGCCACAGTGACCGTATAGGCCATTGGTCTAAATAATTTGCCCTCAGCCCTCTCAAAAATGAATAAGGGAAAATAAGCGACGATAATGATGAGCGTTGCAAAAAAGATAGGGCGCGCTACCGGTTTAGTGGTTTTAACAATATCTTCTTCTTCCAACTCAATCTCTGGATTTTTTTCTCGATACCTTAGAATCGTTTCCATCACCACGACAGAACTGTCGACAATAATGCCAAAATCAATTGCTCCTAAAGAAAAAAGGTTTGCCGGCATCTTTGAAATTTCCATGAATATGAACACTGCTACCATGGAAAAGGGAATGGAAACAGCTACAATCGCAGCACAAAGAGGGCTTCCTAAAAATAAACCAAGCACAATAATGACTAATCCAATCCCTTCAAAAACAGTGGTAAAAACTTTGTGAATTGTCAGTTGTACTAAATCATCGCGATCGATATAAGGGACAATTCGTACATCCATCGGTGCAAGTTGTTTTTGTAGTTGCTCGATTTTTGCATGCACGCCTTCTAAAATCCGAGAGGGATTCTCATACTTGAGCATCAGAACAATCCCTTCAATTGTATCAGGATTGTTATCTTTGCCTAATATCCCTTCTCTTTCTTGGTGTCCATACTGCAGTTTACCTAGTTGATTTACTAGTACAGGAATGCTATTATTTTGTGTTACTACCACTGCTCCGAGGTCATCTAGAGAATGAATCTGACCAATTCCACGTATTATATAACTTTGTTCTCCTCGAGTAATTCTACTGCCGCCTGCATTGCCATTATTGTTGCTAATTGCATTCATTACATCGTTTAAGGTGACGCCATAATGATGCAATTGGTTAGGATCAAGTACTAACTCAAACTCTTTAGTAAAACCCCCAAAATTATTGATATCTGCAATCCCAGGAACTTGTTTTAAAGCAGGAATCACAATCCAACGTTGAATTTCAGATAATTCCATGAGATTCTTAGTATCTGACTCTAACGTATAGCGATAAATCTCACCGGCAGAGCTACTTACAGGATCAAGTCCAGGTTGAATACCCGGAGGCAAAGTGACGGTTGCAATGCGTTCAAGAACACGTTGTCGAGTAAAATAATCTTCCGTACCATCTTTAAATACTAATGTTATTAACGACAAAGCAAATGTACTGCTAGAACGCATCGACACAAGGCCCGGTGTATTACTAAGAGCTCGTTCCAACGGAGTGGTGATCTGCTCTTCAATTTCTTCTGCAGCAAGCCCTGGAACCTGAGTTGTCACTTGAACTGTAACGTCATCCAAATCGGGATAAGCTTCTACAGCCATGCGAGTCCAAGAGAAATATCCCCAAAAAACGATAAGAATTGCCAATATCCAAACTAAATAACGTTTCTCAAAACATTTCGAAATGAATGTATTAATCATTCAGGAGTACTCCGCCGCGGACGACGACATGATCACCTGCAGCTAAACCAGATAAAATACGTACTTTATCACCGTCTTCACGGCCTAGCTCAACGACTTTTCGAACAAACGTCCAAGGAGCTATTTCAACAAATACTGTAACGGTATCATTGTTCATGAGTAAAGCTGAGAGAGGAACGATGATCTGCTTCTCTTCTGGTATCGAGACGCTTACATTTGCATACATATTTGGTTTTAACTTATTGTTAGGATTCGAGAAGAGAATTCTAGCTTTATTGCGATGAGAATCGGGCTCCAACAAAGGACTGAGATAATGAATAGTTCCCTGCATGGTCTCTTTAGGATAAGCTGATAATGCGATATCGACACTTTGTCCTTTAGCCATTGATTTTATGAGGTTTTCAGGAACATAAGCTGTCACCCAAACATCTTCGAGGTTAGAAATTGTCATCAAGGCGGCAGTTGGATCTGTAATGTAAGATCCAATTCCATAATTCAAAGCAGTCACTGTACCGGAGATGGGGGCGTTGAGACTCAGCATGCCTGTGTCGTTATCAGCGCTTGTGCCAAGTAATGACTTGAGGCGATCTTCTGCACGTTTGGTCTCGGCCTGAACTTGAGTATAATTGCTAGTAGCTTGCTCGATTTCTTTTACCGCGTTTGCACCAATCGTATGGACGTTTTTAACCCGTTCTAGAACTTTTTTAGCCAGATCGAGCGCATCACGAGCCTTATCAACATCTGAATAAGCCTGATCTAAATCACCGGAATGGATAATTGCTAGTACTTGATTAGCTTCGACAATATCCCCAAGATTGACTTTAAGTTCAGCTAAACGCCCAGTTAGTGGTGGTAGAATATTAACAATTCTAGTTGGATCTGCTTCGACGACAGCAGGCAGAATCACGATATGAGGAGAATCAACTTCTTCAACAGGAGTGACCGTCAATCGTTCACGAAGGGGTGAATTTTCAGGAACAAATAGTTCACCTCCTTTGCGAATATAAATCGGAGCGGGTTCTTTAGTTTTATGGTGGGCAGCGTTTAGATCGAAATAAATTCCACAAAAGAGGACTAAAAAGAGGATAGAATACCAATGTAAAATCTTTAGGGCCTTTAGCCTAGAAACGGCAGTTGAAGACGATAAATTGACGCAATCTTTTGAGCCAGAATCGCTTCTGATGGTGGGCGCCTTCACCTTTTGGGAATGATCGCCCCCCATCAGAAGCGATTCTAACTCAAAATCTTGCATCACTTTATCATCTTGAACTGCCGTTTCTAGGTTTAAAGCAAGGAGCTTGACGAACATTCTAGACCTGAATTTTCTCTAATGAAGTTAAACTTAAAATGTAGATTTTTCTAAATTTTTTGTACAACAAAATAGATGAACAAGTTTTGACAGAGAAAATTCAGTGAATGGTTATCCCAACTGCTTATCAAAATGTTATTGTCTAATACGGCTTGATTTGACAATATTTATTTAAATTTATATATATAAATTCAAAGCAAGAAGAAAGCAAAACTTGCCAATTTTAATAAATAAAATCACATAAGGATAAAAATCTATGAAGACATTACAAGATTTAACAACAATGAATCCTTCTCAAACGTTTTATCATACTATGCCAATAGATGGAATAGACATTTTCTACCGTGAAGCGGGAGAGAAAAGTAAGCCGACAATTGTATTGCTTCACGGCTTCCCCACTTCGTCACACATGTTTCGCAACCTTATTCCCGAACTAGCAAAAAACTACCATGTAATAGCACCTGATTATCCAGGTTTTGGTCATAGCGGAAATCCGGATCATCGGCAATATGCTTATACATTTGATAAATTTGCTGAACTTATTGATAAACTACTCATTGCTTTAAAGATCGATAAATACGCAATTTATGTATTTGATTATGGCGCTCCTGTGGGTTTTAGACTCTTCATGAAACATCCAAATAAAATTACAGCCATCATTTCGCAAAATGGTAATGCTTATGATGAAGGTTTAGGCAAATTTTGGGATCCTATTAAAGCTTATTGGAAAACTTCTGCAGAAAAAGAACGTGAAGCAATTCGCTGGTTTACCTCCATTAAAGCAACAAAGTGGCAATATGAAAATGGAGTCCCCCCTGAAGATCTTTCAAAAATCAGTCCTGATGGCTGGCAGCACGACCAAAGCTTAATGGATCGCCCAGGCAACAGTGATATTCAGCTAGATCTTTTTTATGATTATCAAACTAATTTGCCATTATATCCAAAGTGGCAAGAAGCGCTCCGCAAATACAAGCCAGCCCTATTAGCTGTATGGGGGAAAAACGATGAAATCTTTATAGCTCCCGGAGCAGAAGCTTATCGTCGAGATTTACCGGATGCAGAAATTCATCTGTTGGATACAGGACATTTTGCTCTTGAAACACACGGAAAAGAAATTTCATCCCTCATCATCGATTTTCTAAATCGTAACGTAAAATCTTCGTCGTAGGAACCGCAAAACGAAAAGACGAAAAGAAGATTCCCGATGCAGGAATCTTACAAAATGTTTTAACGCAAATTTTTAGAATCGTAGAAAAGAGGGAAACAAAGAAAGAGGCGCTTAAACTTTAAGCGCCTCAGATGAAAAAGCTTCAAGGCAAGCCAAAAATATGTATACCTCCAGGAATCGGAATACCTCCAATCCCAACTGGAACATATAGTTTGCCATCTACTATGCTAAAAGCACCACCTAAAACTGCGAAGGGGAATATAGGAAGTAATGAATCACCGAAGAAAAGAAGATCTCCGGACTTTCCATCAAGTGCAAAAATTTGGCCATTCCAATTTCCAAAATAAACAACTCCATTAGCGGCTGTCACTGAGCCTGATCCTAATGTTGGAGCTTTAAACTGCCATACTTTTTTTCCTGTGTTTGCATCCAAAGCTGTCACACAGAAATTTCCTGTAGGAATAATTGGAGGTGATGATCCGAGGCTACCGAAACTGATGAGAGTATTAACGATATAAGAAGCGCTCGCATTTCCATTATATGATAAAATGCTCAAAAGCTGATAATTGTTATCAGTGTTGTCGATCATCACAGGAACATATATTAATCCTGTAGACTTATCGTAAGCAGCTCCTGGACCAGAGAAAGAGACAAAATGCCAGTGATCAGGAACTGTTTTTGTTTTCCAAACAAGTTTCCCGCTCTTTCGCTTCCAAACTCGGTAATCCCCTTTTTTACTTGCAGCACCGACAACTGGAATTTTTTTTCCATGTCGTCTTATATGAAACAAATTCGGACTTGCGCCAATATCAGCATCTGGATCAATCGGATACAATGCACCCCAAGAGTCATTTTTGGTGTATTGATGGCTCCAAACTTTCTTTCCGGTTCTATAATCCAGAGCTAAAAGTGCGTCGGTTTGATTACTGACAGGATGATTATCAGCGTTGGAAGTTCCAATAAACATTAAATGCAATTTAGGATCAATAGCCGGAGTAGAGAATGATCCCCCTTGAGCTCCTGAAGGGAAGGGCTGGATTACTCTACGCCAAATGAGAGCACCCGTTGTGGTAAATGCGCTAATTGATTGATGACGACTAGGATTTGTGTCTGTGCCAAATGGAGGAGGTACACCATCGCATGTTGAGACGATGACAATATCATCTACGATAACCGGTGCAGCTAAAATATCTGCTCCGACAACGTTATTTGGATCGACAACGGCTGGCCATCCAGCTTGAAGTTCTCCAGTCGCTGCATCTAACGCAAATAAATTAATTGCAACGTTAGCAGCATAAATGATCCCCTTATGGTAAGTCACAGGAGCGTCTATAGAAGCCCCAGTATTAAACTCCCAAATTTGGGTTAGAGTAGTCGCGTTATAGGCTCTTACAAAACCACCAGTATCCCCAAAATAGATCACATTGTTGACAATAATCGGACAAACTTGAACGTTATTGGCAGATGGAATTGCACCCACTTCCACCAAGTTTGCAACATTTTCAGGACTTAAAATTCTTTCGCAAGGATTTGTGCGAGTATTTTTATAGTCATGATTAACGGATGGCCAGTCGCATGTACCGTATACTGTCGCTGAAAAGCACATCAAACCAAACAAAACTCTTATCATGAGGACCTCCTTAGTGGTGAAATATAAACTTAGTGGTAAAGAACTTATCAATTGATGTCAACATGTTTTTAGAAAAAGGTTTTAAATAAAATCCTGAATTCTGGTATTCTTATTTTTTTCTAAGGATGTGAAAATGTTCATACAGTTACTTTTATTACTTTTATTGTCTCACACAAGTCTACAGCTACATGCAGATGCATCTTACTGGGATGCAGGACTTGTAAGATCTTATGTTCATCATTCTGACCTACAACGTCGATGGGCAATCTCATTTTTAGCCCCACATCTCAAGGGTTTAAAAGGAGATGAGGAAATTTTAGATATCGGTTGTGGCGATGGCAAAATAACAGCTGATATTTCCAAGTTTATACCCACAGGCTCTATTATAGGTATTGATCTCTCTACGTCTATGATAGGCTGGGCACAAAAACAATATCACCAGCGAGAGTATCCCAACCTGACATTTCAGGAGGGAAGTTTTCTTGAATCTAATCTGGGATCCTTTGATTTAATCATTTCTTTTTGTGCTTTACAGCATTGCTCTGATCAGAAAAGCGCTTTAACAACACTAAGTCAAGCCCTAAAACCTAATGGGAAATTGCTGATACTCGTCCCTCTCATGAATAATGCGGCATGGAATCAAGCACGTAGTATCGTGCAAAATCGTCCACAATGGTCTGATTATTGGAAAAATTTCTCTCCGCGTAAATTTCTTACCCCGCAACAATACATTGAAGTACTGGAACAGTCAAATCTAAAAGCTATCAGTGTTGAAGCTGTACATACCATGGATTCATTTGTTGATATGGAGGAAATTTTAGATTGGTTAGGAGGCACTATCCCTCCAGTTATTCCAAAGGACATAGTTAGGGAATTTTATACTCAATGGATTGAGGAGTACTTAAAACTAGACCCAAGCGCAATTTCTGCGGATGGTGTGATTTATGCGAAGCTCGGATATATCGGCATTGAGGCTGTTCTGGGATCAACTGCAGATGAGTGATTGTTTCAAAGAGCCCAATGACAAATTGAGACAGGGCCAGGTGGTTTGAGTTAAAGAAGATTAAATGAAGTGCCTAAATTAGATAAGCCCCGAATGGGGCTTATCATTTCAAAAAAAGATTGAGCCAAAAGCACTTTATTTATATTACAAATTAGCCTTTAATCATATTTGCATTTCTTAGGACATTCATTAGTTTTTCAGTTTCTCCAGGTTGCGTCATATCTAATTCTTCAGCCATTTTAATGATTGCTAAAATGCCTGGAATATATTTGGTTTGATATTCTCCATTATCGAAAAATTCCTTATCTCGTAGAGAGTTTTTAGGATCGAGATGCAAAACGTAACCAGTTCCGTCTGGTCTTTCTTGTTTACTTTCTGGTCTAGAATTAAATAACTCAACTATGAGTTCATCTTGTGGTTCATACTTAACACGCACATGATAATTTTCAACTAAGCCATCAGTTTTGTGTTGAATATACAATTCTTTAAATATGCTGCCAGATTTTAATTGTGCTGAAATTTTTTTGGTAACAGTTTGAACTTTCTCAGCAGAACCCTCTGAAGCTAATCTTAAAGCATATTCGTTTCCGTGTGGATTAAAAGAAGACATAATGTTTGTTTTTCCATCTGTCGTATAACTGATGTAATCTGGATTCACTAATACGCTAACTGTAGTTTTTTGATATGAATTGTCTTGATTTATCATTTTCCCCCCTAATTTTTGTTATTTTTTGCACATCCTGATCAATTATAACACATATCTAAATTTAACACAAGCATAACCCTAGTTAAGCATAGAATCACTTTAAATTTTTTTGGACCATTCAATTTCTTTAAAGCCTAAGAGTCCAAAATTATCTCCAAGTAAGAAGGGACGTTTCACAAGCATGCCATGTTGGCTTAGCAATAAGATGGCATTTTCTTCCGGCATCGATTTTAATTTTTCAGTGAGCTGCATATCTCGATAAAGTTGCCCAGAAATATTGAAAATCTTTTTTAAATTTCCACCCATGTAATGTAGCATTGCACACAGTTCTTCTATCGAAGGGGGGGTTTCGACGATTTCTTTGCGGACAAATGAAACTTTTTTCTGTTCCAAAAATTTCAATCCACTTTGACAAGTTGAACATTTACTATAGATGTAAAGGATCATAGTGATATCTCAGTCTTTTTTTGGCTTAAGGATCTCATGTAATAAGACAACTTAATACAGACTCATTGTAATCCAACTTCCTAATTCCAGCAAGAGGTTACGTGGCTACACTCAACAACAGACTCACATTCAGATCATTTAAAAAAAATATCGGCAACTACAGGAAAATGGTCAGAAGGAAATTCTCCATTGACCTTTGAGGAAAAGTACTCGCTAAGAAAGGGGCTGTAGACACGTTGGTGAACTGCCTTAGCAGCTGAGGATCAATCATTGGCCAGCAAGGCAATGGCTTGCTTAATGTAGGCCGCAGGTTGCTTAGCTTTCACGTCGGCAAGTTGTTTGAATTTCAAGTGGCGACGGAACTTTCCTGAGCCGCTACTAAAAATCTGTACAAATCTCATCATTACAGAGAAGAGCATCAGAACGCTAGCCAAGCAGTTTTGCTAACGATTCACGTATTGGAATCACACCAATATCAATCGGGATTTCTTTGTCTCAAGAGTCGAGTTTATTGGACTCAAGGATCGATTTCTATCTATCGCCCGAATGTGTGCTGCAAGCACCGTTAATTTCTTTTTCACCTGCCCCCAGAAGTGCCATACATGTTTAGTTCGATTCCTCTCGGGTAGAACAAAAGTGACATGGCCTCCCTTACCGTCGGGAATTTTCCCTTCGGGAGAACAGGGTGCTTCAGAAAATTGTTGATAACGCCTTGCAATGCAAAGTGCAGCTGCAAGATGGACACTTAGACCATAACGCGTGGCATAGTTAATGCGGCCCATAATAGATGTAAATGCCGGATTGACTTGATGGACTGTAATTCCATGTTTGTATGCTCGTGCCATGAGAAAAACAAAAAATAACCCATAGGCAAAACTAGATAAAAGGCGTGCCCACTTAGAATTTCCTTTTTCCGTCAAAACTGCCTTCTTTTTTTGGAAATCTAATTTCTCAATGACGATTGGTTTTTTTGTTTCTTTTGCTCTCTCAATAAGGCTCTTGCAAAGATCACCTGTAAGAGCTTTCAGCTGATTTTTGCTTCTCCCGTAGGAAACCCATGAAAACGTTTTTCTTTTTACAGGATTGCCAAAGCGGTCTGTCTCCATATAGGCAATGTGATCTGTATTAAGGTCGATCCCAATAACTCCACGTTGCTCTTCTGAAACGGAAGCCACTTTTTTTAAGGCTGTTGAAACAAATACTCTCCAACCTTTTCTATCTTTTTTGAATCGGTAAGACAATGCTTGGCCCTCCGGATGATTGAGGCTTGCAAGGATGGCCTCATGTCCATAAGCGAAGGCAACATTTTCAATCTCTAGATATTTTCCCCATTTTTCTTGCAAAGCTGTAGGTAAACGTAACCGCAAGCATAGGCTCCCATTTCTAATACTGGCAGTACATGTTTGATTGCCTGCCGTTTCGTCCTTTGATCCTAAAACAAAAAATTCACTGTTGCGTTTGGCTTCCCATTGCTCTTTCCATTCTTGATGTGAGGCAAAACCATTTTTTTCGAGATAAAATTGAGCGAGAAATAGTTTTTTACTTCCAAAACAAAGACGAACACGACCTTGCTTCCGATCTTCTTCTAAACAAGAAAGACGATGAGACAAGTTCTCTTTGCGTCGTTTTTTTTGATGGAGAACAAATTGTTTTGAAGTTTTTTTTTCTAAGCATTTAATGTTTTTCTCAAGAGTAGCGATTTGTTGTTTTAGACTTGCAATTGCTTGTTCTTGCCCGCTTTTGCAGGCAGATATTTTTCCCTCAAGGCTGACTCGACAAGCATTAAATTGCCTCGCTGTAATGCCATAAATTTTTAGAAAACTATTTTTACATGATGCTGAGGAGCTCTCTCCATTAGCTACTTTTGCATATAAAGAACGCTCCACTTTACTCAGCAAATAAGCGCAACTTTGAAGAACTTCTTCTTGGTTTTCATTCAGCTGTAGACGAGTTTGATAGGTTAAAGTCATTTCATTTGTCATCGCCAATCAACACCTTTGCAGCATCTACAAGTTTTTTATTTTTTCTACTGCGACTACCGTACAAACGAGCAGAAAAAACAGTAATGATTTCTAGCACATCTTGTGCAAGCTCTTCTTCAAAAGAAGCTTCGTCGCCTTTGTTAATAATAACAACTTCAATTTGCTTTACCTCGCAAAGTGCAAAAATCAATTCTGCACCAAAACGTAATAAACGATCCTTATGCGTTAATACTAGACGGGAGATTTTTTGCTCAAGAATCAAGTTGATGAGGGCCTTAAGACCCTTTTTTTGGTAATTCATTCCTGAACCTAAATCTTGAATAACTTGGAAATCCCATCCTTGTTTTACACAATAAGAAGTCAGAACATCCGCTTGTCTCTCGAGGTCTTTTTTTTGATCATGACTTGAAACCCTTGCGTAAGCAACTGTTAAACCGTTATCAAAAACTTTCTTGCCTAATAATTTATCTAGATCATAATATCGTGTTTTTCCCTCCGATTTACGATCGGGCATTAGATAGCCTGTCTTTTCCCAACGTCGAAGAGTTTGAATGCTGACCCCTAAAACTTTTGCGGCTTCGCCGACCTTGATAAATCTAGTCATTTGATTAGATAGTATCAGATATGTATAGATTTATGCAAGCAGTTTCAAACCCCGCACTAGCCAGCAGAGAGCAATGAATCAAACAGTTTTGAAAGCAATTAAAAATCCTTTTCTTTCTGAACTTATTGTGCCAATAGAAGAGGCAGTCTCAGCCGATGATATTCAACAATTAGCAAAACATTGCCCTTATCTAACATCGCTAACGTTGAGCACCTTTGATGAAAAAACTTTACAATGTTTACCTCTCCTATCAAATATTGTAAAAATATTCTTAAAGGATACAGATGATGTGCCAATTAGTGGAAAATGGCTTGAAGCAATTTGTTCCATATCACAGTTAACTCATATAACCTTGCATGGTTGCGAATGTGTTGATTTAAAATTCTTTAAAAATCTTTGTCGGCTGCAACAGCTTGTTTCAATTAATCTTGAACTTTGTGAGCCTATCTTGGATGATGAGTTGAAGATTTTTTCCAAGTTTAGCCATCTCCGTTTTTTAAATCTGGATGGTTCCCGTTTTCTGAGTGATAAAGGGTTACTTTATGTTGCTTCTCTTATAAATCTTGAAGGTTTAGAGTTGGCGTTTGCAACAAATATTACCGACAAGGGATTTCAACTCCTTTCCTCTCTCAAAAAGCTTAAATACCTTGATCTTGGAGGGACTCAAGTTTCGGATGAATGTCTTAGATCTTTTTCTTCCCTTCACAATCTTGAACTTTTGAACTTAAATTACTGCGAACATATTACAGCTCAAGGGTTGCTGTCGTTAAAAAACCTTCCCTCTCTTCGTCTAGTTTGCATCGGTAAATTTTCCCAAATAACAGAACCTATTAAAGAAATACTGCCTTCAGTGCAGATATTCTGTGCTTCTGACAGTGAGCTAACATTTTTGGGACTCGAAAATAAAAAATTATCAATACTGAAGAGGTATTAAAAGCTTTCGAATTAGCAAAACTAGTAAGCCTTCCCGTCGCTATTAAAACAAATTATGACGAAGAAGACCTTCGATATGATAATTTCTCTATGCATATTGCAGAGCAAGTAGCTGAAGGAGAAGCTAGAGGAGAAGCTAATTGGATTTAATCTCTTTTTTTGTTACACTGAACTTTGAAAAAACTTTTCCGGGCATCACAACTATTCAGCCACGCCAATTGTTCATGATGAATGCCTTGATAAAAATTTCACCCTTTAAACGATGAGAAAACATGAAAAATTTAATGCCTCAAGCAACAAAAACCAAAAAATCTTCTAAAATCGACAAGCCTATCCTAAATAGCACTCAAAAGACATTTGATCGACTAAGGAAAAATGTCGAAAAACTCCACAAAACTCTAAAGGGTACTCAAGAAATTTTGAATAGAGCATTAGAATATTATCTTACGGTCTATGAACCCACGGAAAAAATAGAATTGGCTAATCGCGGCGAATGCGTGAAACTTTTTTATAAATACTATAAAGCATCCGATACCCTTACCAAGAAGGAGTTAAAGTTATTAAAGGAACTTATTATTAGAAAAATTAAAAGAATTTTTTCTAGGCTGAGGAGCGTACAGTTCGATCCTGAACTTTGTGCTATTTACAAAGAATTTACGGGAGATGATTATAAAGATCTTGTCGAGAAAGACCACGCTTGTGGTTTGAAAGATCTTGAAAACATGTTTAAAGATCAAGGCTTCGATATCGATCTCTCGGACCTAAATGAATCGGATGATCAATTTGATCTCATAAGAAAACTCATGGCGTCGATGGCAGAAGCACAAAGCAAGATAAATCCTGACGATTTAAACGAAGAATCGGAATTCGAGTCAAAACCAAAAACTAAAAAACAGATTGAGAAAGAAACAAAAATCCAAGAGTTGGAAAATCTTCAAAAAAAGGGGCTTTCAACAATTTATAAACAGCTAGCGAAAGTTTTACATCCCGATCTTGAACAGGATCCGGTTCTTAAAAAAGAAAAAGAAGAGGTGATGAAAAAATTATCGATTGCATATGAAAATAACGATCTTCACACTCTTATATCTCTTGAAATAACATGGGCAACTCGCTCTGAAAATGGAAATCTCGATGTAAATAAGTATAGTGATGATCAATTAAAGATATATAATGCAATCCTCAAAGAGCAGATTGCAGAGATACAAGATAGAATCAATATGGAATATCTCAATCCTAAATACATTTCTATTCAGGAATTTATTTCGGAAATGTCCTCAGATCCTCTAGAACTAATGAAAGGTGAAGTAGAAGCAATTAAAGAAGAATCCAATATCTCTCTCTCAATACTTCAAGGAACGAATCCCGAAAAGATAATAAAAAAGATTTTATCTCTCGAACTTAATGATTATCCCACATCATTCTCATCACCAGCTTTTTCATTTCAAGGAGAATATTGACACCAGAAGAAGAGCAATTTGTTTTGAGGATGGGCTTTACCTTGAAAATACTTTATACAAGACTGAAAAAAATAGCAATTGCTTCTTAATATTTAACAACTTTGGTACGCTTTATGATTCAAAAAAACCATTTTTTGTGCTTCTTATTTTTGTATTGCTTATTCTCGACAGTCTCAGCATCTTCTGAGATTAGAACGATTCACACTCTTGATGAAATTTCTACAAATGAATTTTCAACGAAAACGCTGGTCATGTTTGATCTTGATGACGTACTCATTTACCCACAAGATGCCTTATTGCAAAATTGGCGAAAAGAATGGAAACCTGAAGGCATGAGGGCGTGGACTGCCGAAGAAGACACCATCGCTTGGATGAACGCAAAATTCCAAATTATGGATCCTTCTGGACCTAATCTTATCAATATGTTAAATGAAAAAGGCATTCCAACAATCGGGTTTACATCTTTTGCTATGGATGAATCAAATATTGTTAAATCAATCCCAGATTGGCGCTCTAGGCATTTGCAAGAGCTAGGAATAAATTTTAATATAGAAAAAGAATTCGTTTTTCCAATTCAAAATGGATTTGTTCCACCATCCTTCGAGAAAGGGACTCTTTATTGCGGTAATATCTATAAAAAAGACAAAGACAATAAAGGGAAAATTCTTTCCTTGTACTTAGACTGGCTTGATTGGAATCCAGAACAAATTGTTTTCATAGATGACGGAAAACATCACATCGAGAGCGTCAAAAAGGAACTCGAAAAGCGTGGTATTTCCTTTCTTGGCTTCCTCTACCTTCCAAAAGATCTCGATCCTATTGATGAGAAAGTGGCAGAACTTCAGTATGAAACTATCATAAATCAAAAGCAGTGGCTTTCAGATGAAGAAGCAAAAAAAATCCTTTCTACCGAATATCCTACAATTCCGATTTGAAGAAAAAGACTATTTCTATCCTTGAAGTTCCTCAAGGTAATGCCAACGTTCAAAAAGCTTTTCTAAGTTTCCCTCAGCCTCAGCTAACAGATGATAAAGTTCCAGAGATTTTTGAGAATCAGAAATTATAGAAGGCTCTTCAAGTTGTTGTTTTAAAACTTGGATTTCTTCTTCTTGTTTTAGTATGGTCATTTCCATCGATTCAAGCTCTTTTTGTTCTTTATAAGAGAGCTTTTTTGGTCGTGAAGAGCTAGAAGCTGATGTCGCAGATGGAGAAGCACTAGAAGGTTTTGACGAAGTTTGAATCACTTCTTTTTTGGGATTTATGGGAGTTAGCGTTTTCTCCCATTGATTATAATCAGCATAGTATTCGGGCTTTCCGCTCACTCCTAGGCCTAAAATTTGAGTGCATACACGATCCATCAGGCATCGATCATGAGAAATCATGATGACGGCTCCAGGAAATTCCATAAGACTCTCTTCCATGACTTCTAAAGTTTGGATATCGAGATCATTCGTGGGTTCGTCTAAAAAAAGCAAATCAGCCGGTTCAAGCATCAGCTTCGCAATTAGAATACGTGCGCGTTCTCCTCCGGAAAGGCAGCCAATAGGCAAACTTAGACGATCGGCAGAGAACAAAAAGCGTTTTGCCCAACCGTTAACATGTATCTGTTGTCCTCGATAATTGACCGTGTCGCTCATAGGGGAGAGAGCTTCGCGAATCGTTAGGTGTAAGGGGAGATGTGCCCGATGTTGGTCAAAATAAACGATTTTAAGATCGTCAGCATACTTGATTGTACCTTTATCTTGTGGCACTTGTCCTGCCAAAATACGTAAAAGGGTTGTTTTCCCTGTTCCATTTTTTCCAACAATTCCAATTCTGCTTCCTGGAGATAAAGTGAGATCTACGCCATTAAACAGTTCTCGGTCGCCATAGGCTTTATGGATATTTTTTGCAACCAACAGCCTACGTGTTTCTCTTTCTGAGGCAAGGAAGCTGATATTGACTTTTGGAGTTTTGTTCCTTTGTTTCACCTCTGCAAGCTCTTCAATCATCTCATAAGCTTTGGAAATGCGGGATCGAGATTTTGAGGTTCGGGCAGGGGCAGATTTTCTAAGCCACGCGATTTCTTCTCTGACATTTGAGGCAAGGCCTCTTTCTTGTTGAGCCTGAGCTTCTAGGAAAGCTTCTTTTTTTTCCATATAGACGCTGAGGGTACCTTCACAGCTAAACAAGCCTTGGGGATAACATTTATTCAATTCGATGATCTTGTTGGAGATATTTTCTAGAAAATAACGATCGTGGCTCACAGCCACATAGGCGATTCTTTCACGTAAAAGAAACTTTTCTAGCCATAGAATCCCTTCTAGGTCCAAGTGGTTAGTGGGTTCATCGAGCAGGAGTAAATCTGGTTCCCCCATGAGAGCTCTTGCAATGTCGAGCCGCTTTTTCCATCCCCCAGATAACAACGAAGCCTTTAGCTCCGGATCAGGAAACTGCATTTTCGAAAGCAAGATTTGTGCGCGAGTGCGTAATTCAATGGCGTCACCTTGCAGATTTTGTGATAACAAAAGTTCTTCGAGCCCTATAGCAGGAAATTCTGGTTCTTGACAAGCATAACCCACCCTTAAACCTTGACGTTGAGAAACGTATCCGGAGTCAGGAGAGTCTATTTCCATAAGAATTTTTAATAAAGTCGATTTACCAGATCCGTTGGGGCCGAGTAGCCCGATACGGTCATCTGCAGAAATGGAAAACGAAATCTCTCTGAACAGTTGTTGAGTTCCAAAAGATTTTGATAGTGAATGTGCGCTTAATAAAGATGTCATAGGCTTAGTATACTGGACATTAAAATTATCATCTAGTTAATTAGGGAAATACTGCACCCGGAATGGAATTTCCCCCTAAACGATTAAAAGTAGCCTCTTCGACAATCAAATAAAGACCACCTGTTTGCCATTCCAGCAAAGGACCCTTAATTGTCACTACGCATGAATCTCGAATTCCCTGAAGAAATTGTTGACGCAATTCTGGCGCTAAGACATGTGTTTCGAAGCTGTATTGAGGAACATTATAGTTTAAACTCTGTTTTGCAGGGCTCAACAATACAAATCTTGTGTTATCACCTAGTGATTCCAACAAAATAGCATCATTTGTTGCAATGAGAGTTCCGCGCACCTGAACTCGAGCATCGAGAATATGAGGCCCAATCATTGAGATGGCATTTTTAATAAAATCAAAACTGAAGGGAAAGCGTGGTTTCCAACGGACATGCACAACACCTTGTGGGGGTTGTATAACGATTTCAGCGACTCCACGGACTGAGACCAGTTGCCTCGCAATGCCTTGAGCGCAAGAATCTCGACAAACAAGAGGCTCCCATTTTACGGTAATGCGTTCAATTTCTCCGACTAACGGAAAAATAAAAATCTGTAGCGTCAGTACGAAAAATAAGAAACTTTTCCATTGTGCTTGATTCATATATTTTACCGCCTATAAAGATGAATGCGTATGTACCAGGGGCGGCCATAGATTGTGTTTTTTTGCGCGTCAAAGCCCCGCGGTTGAACGATCAAAAATGACCCCATATTGCAATTGGGTCATTTTTGATCGTTCAACCGCGGGGCTTTGACGCGCAAAAAAATACAATCTATGGCCGCGCCTGGTATAACTTTCTTATAAAAGAAATTGCATTTTCATTCAAATTGTTGTATTTTTGAGATTTCAATTACTAAAATTTTGGGAAGTAAAGGTTTATATGTTTAAGAGAGATACAACGCGCACGAAAATTATATGCACTCTAGGACCTGCTTGCAATACGCATGAGAAAATCACCAAGCTCTGCAAGGCTGGAATGAGTGTGGCAAGAATTAACTTTAGCCATGGATCTCATCAAGATCATCTTATTGTCTTTGACCTCTTGAAACAAGTTCGTCGTGAACTCGGCATCCCTCTTGCGATTATGTTAGACACTAAAGGGCCTGAAATTCGTGTGGGAAAAATCTTACAAGGTGAACTTTCCTTGGAAGCAGGTCATCAAATTCATTTGTATTCTGCCGAAGAACACCCATCTCAGGAAGGAATTCCGATTGTTCCAGGTTTCATCTTGAAGCTATTGCCTATAGGAACGCGAATTCTTTTTGATGATGGTTATATTTCTTCTCATGTCGTTTCACTGGATGACAACGGAGTCACAGTAAAAATCGACAATAACGGAATACTACGCTCTGGCAAAGGGGTCAATATACCCAATGTTGATCTGCAGTTACCTGCAGTGACCGAAAAAGATATTAGCGATATTCGTTTTGGTTGTTTGCAGGATGTTGATATCATTGCAGCCTCTTTTGTGCGCTCACCTGAGCAGGTTTTAATCATTAAAAATTTGCTTGCTGAAGAAAAAAAATCGGATATCCAAGTCTTTGCCAAAATTGAAAATGGTGAAGGCGTAAGGAATTTCGATAGTATCGTGCAAGTGGCTGACGGGATCATGATTGCGCGCGGAGATTTAGGGGTCGAAGTCCCCTTAAGTGAAGTGCCGCGGTTGCAAAAAATGATGATTCGTAAAAGTTATCTAGCTGGCAAACCTTCGATCACAGCCACGCAGATGCTTGAGTCAATGATTTATAATTTGAGACCGACACGAGCAGAGGTTTCGGATGTCGCAAATGCTATTTATGATAGTACTTCTGCGGTGATGCTTTCAGGGGAGACTGCGATAGGGAAGTATCCATTTGAAGCTGTAAATGTGATGAAAAATACTACGAGGGAAGCTGAAGCTGACTTTAATTACCGGAATTTCTTTGATAATTATAGGCAGGTGACTTTTCATGATGTTCCCTCTGCAGTGACTTTGGCAACCGTTAAAACCGCCTATAGTTCTGATGCTAAAGCGATCTTTGCTTTTACGAATAGCGGGGTTACCGCTCGCCTATTATCCCGTTTGCGTCCACAAATACCCATTATAGCGCTCACTTCAAGTGAGAAATGTTATCATCAGATGGCCTGTGTATGGGGTGTGATTCCGGTATTTAGGGAAAATCTAAGAAGTGTGACCGAAGCTTTTGCAAAAGTGAGTGAGTTTGCTTTAGAGCAAGAATTAGTTTCTTACGGTGATTTAGTTGTCGTAACAGCAGGAGCCCCTTTTGGAATTTCAGGGACAACGAATATGATGCTTGTAGAAAATATTGGGGATGTGCTCATTAGAGGTGAAAATGGATTTGGGACAGCTGTATATGGCAATATTGCTCATCTGATATCTCCGGAATCAAGCCTCTCATATCAAGTTAGAGGTCAACTTCTGGTGATTACAACTTGCGATGAGACTTATCTACCATTTATACAGGCCTCATCGGGAGTGATTTTGCAAAATCTTGTCAATGATGTTGAATCAGAACGTTATCTTTTGGAAATTGCAAAAAAATACAATAAGCCGGTGCTCACGCGTGCAGATGCTGCTTTCCGCGTGCTTAAGGAAGGACAGCTTGTCACCTTAGATCCTCAAAAGCATCTTGTTTACAAAGGGGTTGTCATTTAGGATGACCGAGCCTGGTATAACACTAAGGCTGCGATAGCAGCTGTTTCGGTGCGCAGGATATGATTATTAAGTTTTGTGCCAATTCCACCTAATGCAATTAAGGCTTTTTCCTCATCTAAGCTAAATCCGGCCTCGGGCCCTACACAAAAAATGACTCGAGGATAAGCCTTTTTTTGCAATTCTTCTAAAAATAATGGAGCACCAGGGTTTAAAGATCCGAAAAAGAGAGGGGAGTCCGGAATTTGCCACTTTGAAAGAGGAGGAAGCTCCTTAATCTCAGGTAAATAGAGTCTTCCACATTGTTTCATTGCAGCCACAGAAAGATGTCGTAAGCGTTCTAATTGCGTTGGAGAAAGCGTTTTCCGTTCTCCTCGTTCCGAGGGGAAAAGCCACAATTGACTCATGCCAAGCTCTGTTCCTTTTTCAATGATAAAATCTAAACGATTCATCTTTGGAATGGCTTGGGCAAGGATAATTTCCGCTTGATTTTTTTCGGAAATATAAAGATTTTCGATGGAAAGAATGGCACGTTTTTTTTCAATATGTAGGATTCTAGCTTGTGCACAGCAGCCTCGACCATTGACAAGCTCGGCTATCTCACCCTCTCTTGAACGCATGACCGTGAGATGATGAAATTCTTCTTCACTTAAGATGATTTCTTGATGTGGAGATAATTCTTGAGCAATGTAATATCTTTCTTTTGGCATGGGTAAATTTAATAGTCAATAATTTCGATTTTGTGATGTTTTATAGAACTTTCAATGTTAAGTTTGTGCTCTTTAGAAATAAATAGAGCTAAACGCTGTAGGTATTCCCTAAATCGCTTACGATAGAGTTTTTCTCGGCTTCTCGACAAAGAGCTGCTCACTTGTTTTCCATTGGCCATCTGATAGGCCACAAAAGTTTCCTCCAGATCATGAGGTGTCATGACTTCGAGACTCCACGGCAGGATATCGTTTTCATTTGCGGAGGACGCCAGGATAACAATCTCCAAATAGTCTCGAATGACAAACAAAAATAATCTGCTTACATTTTTAACATACAAGGGGTATGAAAATAGATCGACCCCAAACCTAGAGACTAGGATCTCTCCTCTGTTAAGAGAGATTTTTTCCGGATTGAGTTCGGCCAATGTTTCTATTGGAAAAAATACCCGCACGGGCAGCTCTCGCTCAATAGGCAGGAAATCGTGACGTAAAAAGTCTATGCGAAGATGTTGAGCATTTGGATCATTGATGTCCTCTAGGGCATAATTGCGAAAGGGAATGGCGACCTGTTTCCAGTTCAAAGGGACAGTAAAGCTGACTTCATTGTTATTTCCCCCTTGTTGCTGGCTTTTAAGGCTATCAAGATCATTTTTAGTGATGTCATCTAAATTAAAAACTAAATGTAAGCCTTTAGCTTTAAGCCGATTGATTTCGGCTTCAGGTCCACTGATCGTTTGCTCAAGTTGTTGAGGCCAAATATCAAGAAACTCATAGCCTGGAGGAGGTTCACCTTTTGGAGGTAAGATCTCAATCGTCACTTTTGTCGTCATCAAGCGATTTAATTTGATCACATACTCCGAATGAGTCACTGAGCTAATGCTATTGGCGAGATCAATAGAAGGATTTAAACTTAATAAGTTTTTCTTACTGATTTGGGCAACCCAGTCAGTATGATCGATAGAGGAGGCATCGATATTGACTTCCAAGTCGCCAGGTTCTATCTCTTCAATGACATCTTTTGATCCTGTGAGAGTTAAGTTGATTCGTTTGCTTAAAATTCCATTGGAGAGCAGTCCTACGATTGTTTTATCATTAGGAAGGTTTGAGATCCGGATAGGAACATTTCTAATCATTTTAGTTTCTGTGATAGAATGGTTTACAAAAAACCAAATGATGATGGCTGTGAGCAAAGCGAGGAGCTTTCGTTGCCAATTATGGAAAAAGAATGATGAGATTATTGATTCCATTTTTTGAACCATCCTAGTGCATCAATGCTCGATTCAATAGCTGTTTTAGGGGGGGTGAAAACGCTGCGGATGATCCCTTTAAATCGATCAATTTTAATTCCACGCGTCATGATCCCATCACGAGCAATCGAGACCTTGCCAGTTTCTTCCGAAACAACAATGATTAACGCGTCCGTCACTTGGCTAAATCCGAGTCCGGCGCGGTGGCGAGTTCCCATGGATTTAGATAGCTGAGTTGGATCGTCGGCCAGGGGCAAAATGGTTGCTGCGGATAAAATTGTCGTGCCACGAATAATGACAGCACCATCATGTAATGGAGTTGTCGTGGTAAAAATAGATTCTAGGAGTTCCGACGAAAATTCAGCGTTGATCAATACCGCTTTGTTGGCATATTCATCGAGGGAATCTTGATTTTCGAGGACTACCAAAGCACCAATGCGCCTCTCAGAAAATTTATAAATCGATTGTGCTAGATTATCTAAAAATTTATCGAACTCTGTGACCTCATGATATTTTTTCCCTTTAACGCTCAAACGAGAAAGCGCAAGGCGCAATTCCGGTTGGAAGATAATTAATAGGGCAATCACAGCAACATTTATAAAATATAACATTAACTTTTCTAATACAGGCAAATGCACCCAACTTGTAATCGCATAGAAAATGAGAAATGCCATTAAACCAAAAATCAAATCCATCGCCCGTGTATTCCAAAAGAAGGAAAGGAAATAGTAAATCATCAGTGTGATGATAAATATTTCAAGGAATGGAATTGTATGTTGCAAAAAGTGCATAAAGTTATTAAAGTATGTTAATGTCTATCCGTCAGCAATTGATTCAAAACAATAACGGCTTCTCTGTGCTCCTTAACATCGTGAACGCGAATGTAATCTATTTCTGCCTGAATTGCAAGGGCATTCATTGTGAGTGTTGCCGGTAAGAGTTCTGCAGGAGGAAGATTTAAAATTTTTCCCATGAATGATTTGCGTGAGATTCCTAGAAGTAATGGGAAACCAAAATCCTTCAACTTTCGCAAAGAATAAAGGATTTCGAGATTATCTGCAACTGTTTTCCCAAAGCCGATCCCTGGATCCAGGATAATCCGTTTTTCCGGTACACCGCTTTGAATTAATTGAGTCACTGTTATTTCAAACCATCGTAGGAGGGCAGTAATGACTCCTTCTTCGTAGAATGTATTTACATTTTGATCTTTAGGCCATGGGATGGAGTGCATGGCGCAGACATCTATTTCGTAGCTTGCTGCGATTTCGCGCATTTTAGGGGATGAGAATCCAGAGACGTCATTTAAGAGGGAAACCCCCTCTTCGAGCGCAGCTAAAGCCACTTTTGGTTTTGTCGTGTCGATTGATAAAGGGATTTTAAGATGTTGTTTGAGTTCTTTTAGAAGGGGGATTGTACGATTGAGTTCTTCTTCCATGGTAACGGCTGTAGATCCTGGGCGAGTGGATTCACCTCCAATGTCTAGGATATCTGCACCTTTAGCCTCTAAGTCTTTAGCATATAACAGTGCATTTTCAATACCTTCACATCGCGATTTAAAATAAAAGGAATCGGGAGTGGTGTTCAAAATCCCCATGATTTTTGTTCGTACCATAGTAGCCTCCATTTTTTCTTAGGAAGTTGATTTTAGCAAGATTTGTTATAACGAGCAAGTAGCCTGGCAACAAAATCGACTGATGCGGAGTACTAAGAAAAATTCAACGCAAAGACACGAAGGCGCAAAGAGCTCAAAGAGATCTTACATGTAAAATAAAATTCACCAATTTTTTTTTAAATGAAAATTCTTCGCGTATAGATCTCTTTGTGCTCTTTGCGCCTTCGTGTCTTTGCGTTGAATTTTTTCCTATACTTTATACCCTAATATCGCAGCATCTTTTGAAGTAATGCGAAATCTCTTTCATTGTCAAATTCTTTATTTATTTTTTTTCTTTATGAAAGGCTTGATTCTTAAATGGAGTTATGTTATCTTTTTATTGTTAAAAACTATTTTAAAAAGGAAAATGACATGAATGATCTGACAAATTTAAATCACGCATCTCCATTGGGAGCTTCGCAAATACAGCAAACTCAATCTCCAAAAAAAAGACAGGTCGAAGCATCTCCAGCTGGATCTCCTACAAAAAAAGCTCGACTTCTAGAAATCAACTCTAATGAAAATAATTTGATCATTAAATCTCCTAAAAGACCTCGAAATATTGTAGCCCGACAATCTCCAGCAAAAAAACTTCATTTAGTCCCAGAAACTAAAGATGTTCAAGTTTACAGATTTGCATTGCAAACTTTTAACAAACCCGGAGAGAAACCTCAACAAACATTTCTCCCTTTAGATATATTGGAAAATCTATCAAAGACGGATGCTGTAGTGATGTTGAAGATGGCATCCACTTGTAAATATTTAAATAAAGTTATGCATTCACCAAGTCTCCATGCTGAACTTACGAATATTAATAAAATTCAAGTTAAAAGTGTAAATGATTTAAATAGATTAGTAGATCAATGCGGCGATAAAATTAATTTCTTAGATCTATCTATTCTATTTCAATATGAATCTAAAAGAATCTCAAGCAATCGCTTTTCTACATTTAAAATGGGTTCAAGTCGTAGCATAATAAAAATTAACGATCAATTGATAGCGCAAATTCTTAAAAAAACTCCGAACATTAAAACATTAATTTCCAAATCTCAACAAAAAGTGACGGGAGAATTTCTCTCTTCAGTAAAAGATGATATTAAATTGATAGAAGTGATTGATCTTACTTTTTGTGATTCTATCGAACGTGAGCATTTGAAATTTGAAAATATTTCAAATTTTTTAAATCTTCGGACGATTAGTTATTGTGATAATGATGATCATTTTGTGAAATGTGTTCATGTCAAGGAAAGAAAGATTGAACGTTTGCGTAGCACAGCTATACGTCGGCTCGAATTTTAGCTTCCATTATTTATATATACCAGGCTAGGTCATAAACTTGGACTTTGTGAACGCATCTTTTTTTGCCTGTTGATTTGTGCAAAAAAGGCCTACAAACATGTATGTCTCTTTTTTGCACAAATCAACAGGCAAAAAAATCTGCATCCACAAAATCCAAGTTTATGACCTAGCCTGGTATATTTATCTTGAATTTTATGAGATAATTTTAGACAATCTTAAATCTAAACTGTAATAGGAGAATAGATTTATGGTAAATAGGCGTTTTGCTGATAAGCTAAGTCATGAGCTTGCGCTTTCTGAAAGAGCTGTTCTGGCAGTTATCGAATTATTAGAAGGTGGCAATACCGTTCCTTTTATTGCACGTTATCGTAAAGAAGCAACAGGTAATCTGGATGAAGTACAGATCCGTGCAATACAAGAACGGCTTACATATTTGCAAGAATTAGAAGATCGTCGAAAAACCATTTTAGCTTCTATTGAATCTCAAGGGAAATTGACCGATGATTTACGCGCCCAGATAGAAGCGTGCGAATCAAAAACCACATTAGAAGACCTCTATCTTCCCTATAAGCCCAAAAGGCGCACACGTGCAATGATTGCTCGTGAAAAAGGTTTAGAGCCTTTAGCTTTGAAAATTTTAGAACAACCTTTGCAAGGGGATCCTTTAAAAGAGGCTTTGGACTACATTTCTTCTGAAAAACAAGTTGAAACAGTCGAAGACGCCTTAGCTGGTGCTCGGGATATTGTTGCAGAACTCATTGCAGAGAATGCACTTATTCGTCAAGCTATACGTGCAGAATTTGCTTCTAATGGAATAGTGATCTCAAAAGTCGTTGCCGGCAAAGAGAACGAAGCGACAAAATTTGAACAATATTATGCTTTTCAGGAACGCGTTGCGACAATCCCATCCCATCGTTATTTGGCGATTCGACGTGGGGAACGGGAAGGGGTGCTTGATTTTCAGATTGAGATAGATTCGGCTGCAGCAGAGGCAGTCGTAGAACGGCTTGCAAAACTTACCGTTGCCTCTCCCTATAAAGAGCAACTGAGATCTGCCATTGTAGATTCATGCAAACGTCTTCTATTGCCAAGTGTCGAAACAGATGTGCGTGTGGAGCTCAAAGTGAATTCTGATCGCTCTGCTGTAGATATTTTTGCTTCCAATTTGCGCAATCTTTTGCTTTTGGCTCCTTTAGGAGGCAGATCAGTCATTGGAATTGATCCAGGTTTACGTACAGGCTGTAAATGTGTAGCTTTAGACCCCACAGGGACTTATAAGAGCTCTGTCGTTTTAAATTTATGTGCAGGGGATTTTTCTTTGCAAAAAGCAAAGAAAGATTTTCTGGAATTTATTTCCATTCATCATCCTGAAGCCATTGCTATTGGAAATGGTACAGGTGGGCGTGAAGCCGAAGCTTTTGTAAAGAAGTTGCTTCAAGAAGCCAACCTACAAGATCTTATTGTGGTACAAGTTAACGAAGCTGGAGCCAGTGTTTATAGTGCTTCAGATGTTGCAAGAGAAGAATTTCCTGATTTAGATCTTACCATACGTGGAGCCATTTCGATTGCGCGTCGTTTGCAAGATCCATTGGCAGAACTTGTAAAAATCGATCCAAAAGCAATCGGAGTGGGTCAATATCAGCATGATGTCCATCAACCTTTGTTGCATGATAAATTGAGTGAAGTTGTCGAAAGTTGTGTAAACCATGTCGGGGTTGAACTCAATACAGCGAGCGCTTCTTTGCTAGGTTATATCGCTGGAATTGGTCCCTCCTTAGCAACGAAAATTATTCATTATCGTCAGAAACATGGTCCTTTTAAAGGTCGTAAGGAGTTATTAAAGGTTCCAGGTTTTGGCCCGCGCACTTTTGAACAAGCCACTGGATTTTTACGCATCAGGGAAGCTCAGAACCCTTTAGATGCCTCAGCTGTGCATCCGGAAAGATATGACTTAGTAGAATCGATTGCTAACGATCTTGGAGTTGGTCTTCGAGATCTAATCTCCAATACAACTTGCATAGATAAAATTGATGTTAAAAAGTATGCTCCGATTGTTGGAGAACACACCCTGCGAGACATTTTAGAAGAGCTTCGGAAGCCTGGAAGGGATCCTCGAGCCCAATTTGAAAAGCCTTGTTATCGCGACGATATTTGTACTCTTGCAGACTTAAAACCGGGAATGAAACTCGAAGGGATTGTGACGAATGTCACAGCTTTTGGAGCCTTTGTAGATTTAGGAGTCCATCAAGATGCCCTTGTGCATATATCTGAACTTACAGATCGTTATATAAAGGATCCAAGTGAAGTAGTGAAGACCGGAGATAAGATTAAAGTTGAGGTTTTAAGTGTCGATGTAGAGCGAAAACGTATAGCGTTGACTGCAAAACAGAAATCGACTTCTAACTTTTCAAAAGCAGCACCTAGGCAAGAAAAGAAAAAATTTAATAATAATCCTTTTGCATCGTTATGAGAGAATCCGTTGTTTATCCCATTTTTATATGAAATATTGCTTTGGTTGTTGGCGATTTTAGCTCTTCCCCAGCTGATCTATGCCTGGATTGTTCAGAAAAAATATCGGAAGAGTTTTTCTAAAAGAATGGGTCGAGAATTCCCTTCTATCGATAAGGGGGAACGTACCCTCATATGGATTCATGCCATTTCAGTAGGAGAAGTTAAATCTGTAGCTGTATTAGCTAAACGCCTGAAAAAAGAGTTTCCTCGTTCCCTTCTTTTGATCACATCGATTACAGAAACAGGTCATGCTGAAGCTAAACGTTCGATTCCAGAAGCCGACTATCACCTTTTTTTGCCTTACGATTTTTATTGGATCATTACACCCATTGTGAATAAGGTTCAGCCAGATATTGTTGTCCTCTGTGAAACCGATTTCTGGTATCACTTTTTACGAGCTTGTAAGAATAATGGAGCTTACATAGTTTTAGTGAATGGCAAGATTTCACAAACTTCTGCTGAACGCTTTAAGTGGTTTTCTTTCTTTTCCAATCGATTATTTTCATTTTTTGATGTTTTTGCTTTGCAAAGTAAACTCTATGCTGAAAGATTTGAGTCTTTAGGTATTTCCAAGGATAATATTGTTGTGACTGGTAATTTAAAGTTCGACAGTAAACCCTCGCTGATGTCTGACGATGAGAAATTGGCTTTTAGGAATAGACTAGGAATTAAAAATGATGATCAACTGATCGTTGTAGGTTCGACGCACCATTTAGAAGAAATGATGGTTCTTAATGCAATGGAAGAACTTTTGGCAAATAAATCAGATTTTAAAGTTGTTGTTGTGCCTCGCCACCCTGAAAGGTTTGACGAAGTTGCGTCATTCATACAAGCTAAATATGGTTTTTGTTGCCGCTATTCTGTTCCTGAGGGGGATAGAGGTCCTATTATTTTATTAGATACCATGGGTCTTTTGGGGAAATGTTATCAAATAGCTACTGTAGCCATTGTTGCGGGCAGTTTTACATCGGCTGTTGGGGGACATAATATATTGGAACCTTTATGGTTTGGAGTTCCTACAATTTACGGACCGTACATGTTTGGTCAACCAGACCTTGTTGAAGCTGTTTCGGCGTATCAAGCAGCGCTTCAGATGCCTGTGGAATCTCTTGGTGCAAAGTTAAAAACTCTTTTAAAGAGTGAAAATGAAATGAATAAGTTGCGCGACGCCTCTTTACGATTAATAGAAGCTATGCAAGGATCGACGGAGCGTACTTTACAAGTATTCTCTAAATATTGGAATTGAGCAACTTACTCATAAAATGGAGGTGAAGGTGGAAGGTGAAGGTGAAGGTGATTTAGCTCGAGGATCGTGCCTTTGACAGCTCTAGAAGTAGATCAACGGTATAAACGAAAAGAGAGATAAAAACGATAAGAACGATAGGAACGATAAGAACGATAGGAACGATAGGAACGATAGGAACGATAGGAACGATAGGAACGATAGGAACGATAGGAACGATAGAACATAGGAACGATAGGAACTATAGGAACGATAAGAACGATAAGAACGATAGGAACGATAAGAACGATAGGAACGATAAGAACGATAATAACAATGGAAGAAGACAAGAAATTATCCTATCATGAATTGGCGTTCTTATCGTTCCTATCGTTTTTATCGTTTTTATCGTTTTTATCGTTTTTATCGTTTTTATCGTTCTTATCGTTTTTATCGTTTTTATCGTTCTTATCGTTCTTATCGTTCTTATCGTTCTTATCGTTTTTATCGTTTTTATCGTTTTTATCGTTTTTATCGTTTTTATCGTTCTTATCGTTTTTATCGTTCTTATCGTTTTTATCGTTTTTATCGTTGTATCGTTGATATCACTCAGAAGTACAAATGCTTTTAATTTGTTTGTATCAAGTGGATGATGGGAGTTTAGTTTTTTTTTGCGGTATTTGACTTTTTTATTGCATTACAATCTCTCAATCTGGTATAACCATTTTCCAGATGAACGTTTCATCTACAAAAAAAATGCAACCCCCACTTTGAGAAGTTGCGGAATTGATTATTTTAGACTTAAAGTCTCGCGTATGATAGCATGATTTCATCTATTTAATAGATCGAGAAATCGAGCATAAATCTTCTTGTGTAAGAAAAATAAGCATTTTTAACAAATTATCTTGTGGAGTCTGTTATGCATGTTAATGATGTGTCCAAATATAAAATAAATTCTACTGAATTTAAAGAACATCGAAATTTAACTGAAAAAAAGAGTTGGAGAAATTTATCGAATAAAATAGAAGATTTAGAAAAAACTTTTGTTTCAAATTCTAAGTTTATAAATAAACGGTGTGATTTTATTGACGATTGTCATCAAAAACCTCAAATTTTTGTACAACATTTTAACAACCGCCCTTTCAATACATTTTCAGATATATCTTATTTTTTGAAAGAGATTGGAAAGCACATAGCACGGGGTGAAACATTTTTTTTGACCTCATTTTTATATGAGATTAATGCTCTTCAAGATAAAGCTTCACCTTTGCAGCGTGAAAAAATGCAATTTTTTTTATCTCAATTAAAAATAGATTCATCAACGCCACTTTCAGATTTAAAGGCAATAGTTGAAACTTGTTCTATTTGGGATGCTGATAAAACCATAACAGAATCTTTCCTTAAATGTTTATTGCAAACCAAAAATAGCAAAGAAGATTTTTATATGATTATCAAAAATTTTAAATCAAAATTCTCAATTGATCTATGGGAAATTGCTTTAAAACGAATTTTTGCTTCAGGCTATGAACCACAAGAGCTTCGTATAAAGTTACATTATGATTTAGCAGATGTTTGGAGAACAATGGTGACATCCTCAGAAGAATTTATCCGTTTGAAAAATTTATGTGCAATTTATACGATTAGTTTTGATTATGACGATCCCTTTACGAATGATTACCAACCCAAACTGGTGACTTTTAACCTTCGAAAATCTCAAACGGTCCAAAGTGTTTTATCTTTGTATTATCAGTATAAAAATGATTTTAATTTGCAGAACTGGAATTGTTTTTTAGATAAAATATCTGAACTTTTACGGTGTGATAAGGGGGGAGAAGAAATTAAGGAAACAGAAAGAATTGAAATTCTTGATGCACTCTATTTTCTATCCGAGTGTCATTTTGATATCAATCAAAAATTTATCAGTAAGTTATTTCGCACTTACGGATTTCTAAGAATCAAGCCATTTAAACATAATAGTTGGTATACTGTTGATTCCTCCTTGGAGGAGTATATGATCAAAAAAGGAATTTCCCACATCCATTCCATTGATTCTATAGGTATTTATAGTCTTGGAAGAGGCATTGGGCAGATGTCACGGAGTGCAAAAATGGAACGCTTCCTTTCACTCCTTGTTGAACAAGTTCTTCAAAGCACTGAAATCTCTACACAGGCTTATGCGGGGCTAATTCACGCCCTTGGGATACATGGTCATCCAGCTATACTTCATGTACTTTATAAAATTGATTTAAAATTATTTAGTCAAAGTGAACTCCTTCAGTTGCTTAATGGGTTGTCAGAGTTTGAGAATAATAAAATTCTTTCTCGAGTACCTGTGTCTTTTAAATACATGGTGATTGAAAGAATTAAAGATTTTCAACTCGATGATAAAAGTTTTTACCCTCTATTTTTATTTCTCGCTCAAATTAATTTTAAAGATGAAACAATTTGTAAAAAAGCTATGGATCATTTAGCTAATTACAAGCTATCTTTGAATGAGAAATTAGATCTTCTTTTTGGAATGACATATTTAGGGATACGTAATGAAATTACGCAAAATACCGCCAAGGATTTGTGCCAAAATTGCCATCCTATAATTACACCCGAAATTAATTTCACTTGGTTAGCCTATATTGCAAGCTTCCAAATGACAAAAGATTCATCTACTTTTGATGTTATAAAACACGCTTTTGAAAATAAACAAAATTTTTTACAAGGCATAAAGGTTTTGAAGAGGATGCAAATTGTCACGCTTTTGACAGAGTATCCAAAAGAGTTGATTCCTGATAGTGTTTTGAATTTTATTAGGGATGTAGATTATTCTAAGGATAAAGCAAGGCTTGGGTTGATAACGATCTTAAATGAAGTTTGTCCAAAAATAAGCTCAAAAATTATTATTCATCAAAATTTTTCATCTCCGATTTCTGTAGATTTTTTCATTGAAGGAGTTACAATTCATGGGAAAAAGGTTGTTTTGGAAATTAGAAATTCCTTTGATCGTACATGCAATACACATGAGGACCTTGGAGCGACTCAAATGAAACGTCATATATTAGAGAATGCTGGCTATCATGTTGAATATTTTGATGCTGAGAATTCAGACTTCAGGAATTATGTGGAGCAATTCACCAAAAAGTTCAGCAATTCCGGCTAATTTTCGGGCACGGACACATACGTAGGCTCCTAAATAACAAATTCGCTTTTTTAAGGAAAGCGCCTTGCCATTGGTGCCTGACCTGATATTCTGACATTTGCCTTCCTGGGAGGTTACGTTATCATTGTAGGCAAATGTCAGAATATCAGGTCAGGCACCAATGGCAAGGCGCTTTAAAAATTTGTTATTTCCCGGTAATTTGCGAACCTAACGTGTCTTGCCTTTAACAAAAAAAAATTGTTTAAAAAATATTTACTAGATATAGAGTAAAATGATTAGCATTTACTTTTGGAGGGGACATGCAACAGATTTTGCAACATGAATATCGGATCGTTGATGATCTCAATGTAAATTCAGATGTCGCAAAAGAACTTGTACGGCAGGGAAGGGCAGAGATTACTTTAGCTGAAAAAGAGATGCCCGGCTTAATGGCTCTTCGTGATGAATTTAGGGACTTAAAACCTTTGCAAGGAGCCAGAATTGCGGGTTGCTTGCATATGACCATTCAAACCGCGGTGCTCATTGAAACGCTCATTGCCTTAGGTGCATCGGTACGTTGGTCTTCCTGTAATATTTACTCTACTCAGAATCAGGCTGCAGCAGCCATCGCTGCAAAAGGAATTCCTGTATTTGCATGGAAAGGAATGACTAATGAAGAATACGAATGGTGCATTAGCAAAACGATTTTCTTCGGAGATAAACCTCTCAATATGATTATTGACGATGGAGGAGATTTAACTGCTTATGTCCATCAAAAACACCCCGAACTTCTCGCTGGAATTAAAGGGCTTTCTGAAGAAACGACCACAGGCGTACGCACCCTGCAAAAGATGTTACAAAATAATCTTCTTGGTATCCCTGCCATTAATGTCAATGACTCGATAACTAAATCAAAATTTGATAATTTTTATGGGTGTCGTGAATCGATTGTAGATGGAATCAAACACGCGACTAATTTAATGATCGCTGGAAAGAAAGTTTTAATTGCCGGATATGGTGCGGTAGGTAAAGGATGTGCTGCAGCCCTCTCCGCCTTGGGGGCACGTATTTTCATTTCAGAAGTAGATCCCATTTGTGCTTATCAAGCCTTAATGGAAGGGTATTCTGTGATTACTATGGAAGAGGCTGCTCCTTTAGCTGATATCTTTGTCACTGCAACAGGATGTATTCGAGTGATTCGCTCAGAACATATTGAAAAAATGAAAGATGGTGCTTTGTTATGCAATATTGGTCACTTCGATAGCGAAATTGATGTAGATTGGCTGCTTCATCACCCTGATGTACAAGTGGAATCGGTAAAACCGCAAGTAGACCGCTGCATATGGAAAAACAAAAAGAAAAGCCTTCTTCTTCTTGCCAAAGGAAGATTAGTTAATTTAGGATGTGCAAATGGACATCCTTCTTTCGTGATGTCTAATTCATTTTCAAATCAAATTCTTGCGCAAATTGAACTCTGGAGTGCAAAAGAGCGATGGCCTGTTGGGGTTTATCGCCTTTCAAAGAAGCTTGATGAAAAGGTTGCTCGGTTACATCTAAAGCAGCTAGGAGCGACGTTAACAACCCTTTCTTCGGAACAGGCTGATTATCTAAATGTCGATGCAAATGGTCCTTATAAATCAGATGAATATTTATATTAAAAGCTCTTGTTTGATTTTTCGCAACAACTTTGCGATATAGCGAAGATGATAAAAATAGGAATAGAGATTCTCAACATCTGTTAAAGAAAAGTTTCTAGTAATATATGTTTGCCGGAAACGTTCAAGCTCTTTTGTGAAGAGTTGTTCGACTTCCGGAGATCTTTCAGGGATGTGGGGTGAAGAAATCTTCAAACAAATAGATTGAATGGTATTAAAGCCACGGTCGCATTCTTCAATAAAGCCATCCAGGTGCCACTTTAAACTTTCATCAAAGATATTGTTAAAGTTATCTTTAGGGATTTCCTCTACAATGGCAATGGCTTCAACCAAGATGTCGAGATCTCGAATAATTAAAAGCCAGTCATTCCCTTTATTGCTAAAAGAAAAAATATCAAGTTTAACTTCATTAATTTCGCCACGTAATTTGGTAAGCAAGTCTAAAAGTTCTTCAAGTTCTTCATTTCTCCCTTTTTCATTTTCTAATTCTATCTTGGGATCTTCTGTTTTAGGGGCGGGGATTTCAACAGCTTCGTGAAAATAAACTTTAGCAATTTGAATGGATTGGATGAAATGATTCTGAATGCTGACCCATGTTTGTTCCGGCCAAACCATATGAGAAACGATAATCGCAATGATGATACCCACAGAAGCATCTAAAGAGCGAAAGAAACCGATTTCCCAAGGTGTCGCGAGGTCTGAGTGTATAGCCCATGACAACATCACGACAGAGGCTGACAATGCAGCGATACGGTACGCTTCTTGAAGTTGAAGTATGGAGCAAACCAAAATGGTCGCTGCAACATTCAGTCCAAGAGTTGCTGGAGATGCAGCAAAATAATAACAAGAAATAGCGCCGATGACAGAGCCAATAATGCTGCCCATAAAGCGTATTGCTCCGGCTTTATAGGTGCCTCCAATATTCGCCTGCATGACAACTACAGATGCAACCACACACCATAGTCCACTTGCGATGATGTCTGGTCTTGAAAAAAAGCTTGAGTATACACTAGCAACATAAAAACTACATCCTGCAGCAATAGCAGTTTTTACGGCAATGCGCAGATCAAGTCTTTGAAAAAATTGAATTATTTTTTGCCACATAGTTCTTTAGTTCCTACATGGGAGCGCAGACGCTTCCGTATTGATTCTACAGGATCAATGATATCACGTTTTCCATTGTCAATGCTAGTTTGGATCAATTTAACACTTGACATGACCGTTGAATGATCTTTAGAAAAAATCTCTCCGATTTTAATGTAAGAGAGTTTAAGTTCTTTGCGGCAAAAGTACATGGCTATTTGGCGGTGGAGGACTTTTTCACGGCTCTGTGCTTTACCTAATAACTCGTCAAGTAAAAGTCCAGAATGTTCACAGACGTGCTGAAGGATTTTTGGTGGTGTTAATTTGAACTTTTGTTCTTCTGTAATTAAATCATTTAGCAACACTTTTGCTTGGTGCGTTGTTACATTTCGAACTGGTAAATGATAGTTACTTTCATCAAGATGTGTGCGGAGAATGAGTGCCTGGAGGGCTCTAGTGAGTGATTTTGTGTTACTTGGAAAGGTTTCCAATAAAAAAGTGATCATTTCTTGAGAAAGAGGGCAGTTCATTGCTTTAGCTTTCTTTTCAATCATTTTTTGTAACTCTGATTGATCTAGAGAGCCCATTGGCAATACAATACCCCATTCAAATCGGCTTATAAGTCTTGGTTCGATGTTTGAAAGTGCTTGTGGAGGGCAGTCTCCTGCTATTACAATGAGTTTGCCAGCTAAATGCAGTGTATTGAATGTATGGAAGAATTCTTCTTGGGTAGCAGCTTTTCTGGCAAAAACTTGAACGTCGTCAATTAAGAGTGCATCTACATTGCGATAAGCTTGACGAAAGGCCCTCATTTCTCCGGCACGAATCGCAGCTACAACATGCTCTGTAAAGGTCTCGGCTCGAGCATAAACAACATTTAATCCTTGCTTTCGTAAATGGGTTGCAGCGGCCATTAGCAGGTGGGTTTTACCTTTTCCAGATTCTCCATAGAGATAAATGGGGTTGAATGGTGGAGTTTCTTTGCTATTTAACATGGAGAGTAATTTGAAAGGAAGAGGGGCATCTGAGGGTTCGATGAATTGTTCGAATGTAAAATAAGGGTCGATGGTGTCAAAAGTAAGCTCTTCCTGTTGTGGGAGGGCATTATGTTTACTTGCGATTTTTATTTGAGTGTTTTCGGCAGTACCTGGGAGCTCTTTTTTTGCAACAGTAAGATGGATTTTGATCTTTTTTTTGTTGTTGTTATAAAGGGAAGAGAGGACTCTAGGTCGAATGTGTTCTTCAAACCAGTTGATTTGAAAAGAATCTGTTGCTTCGAGGTATAGGTTACAGGCATCAAAGCGGATAATTTTTAATGGGTGGAGCCATTTTAAAACGGTGGCTTCACCAAGATCAGCTTCTAAAAGTTTTAAAAAATTTTCCCATGCTTCCATAGTGAATCAATACCTCTGTTCTCTATTTTGCGTGAGTCAATTTTTAAATACAAGAGTTTAATGTGGCAAGGACGGCAAGGACGGCAAGGACAGCAAGGACGGCAAGGACAGCAAGGACAGCAAGGACAGCAAGGACAGCAAGGACAGCAAGGACGACAAGGACGGCAAGGACAACAAGGACGGCAAGGACGACAACGGCAAGAATGGCGACTCATCAGGTAGGACGACACTGTATTTTTTTGAACCAAATCATTCTTGCATTGTTGTCCTTGCCGTCCTTGCTGTCCTTGTTTAAAATTTCAGTCCGAATACTCCACCGATAGGTCCTTGAGAGGTATGTAAAGCTGAAATATGAGGAATATTTCCTCCTTCAATAGCTTGTTTCCAGGTTCTGGCCTTTTCTAGGAAGTACCCTAGGTAATCAGCGACCTTTTGGCCGTTAAGTTCACGCATATCCAGGGACTCGTACAGTACAAGTGATTCTGCTTTTTTACTATAGGCAAGTATTCCATAGCGCGGATATGGCAATCCATTGGCGATTAGTGCAGCATGGAATATTTTATTTCTATAATGCCCCGCTTCTATTTTTCCTAAAATACATCCCACAATTAAATTTTTTTCATACTTGTCCATTTCTACTTGAATTTCTATTCCATCAGGCAATGGGATGACGCATGTATTTTTGTCATTCGGACGTAAGGAACTGATGGCAATTAATGCCGTACGGCCAAGTTCTTCCAGTATTGTCTCAAAAGCTGTTTTAACCATAAAAGCCTCCTTTCACTAATCATTATCAATAGCATACTTGGCTTCAATCTCCTCATACTCATCTTCAAGGTCCTCTAAGGCTTCGATGATAGCCATATAAAGCTCGTCCCGACGTTGAGGCGTTTCAAAAATTTGTAGGAGAGCGACTTCTCGAACGGCATCTCTAAAGCGACTAAGAATAACGATTTTGAGATAAACTGAAAAAAATCTTTGATATTCCTTGTCAGGTGATGAAACTCCGCCGGCTACAATTCTATTCGCAACGTCAAGGACTTTTGCCGAAGAATAATAGCGATCAGCACAAAGATCCATAAACCCCTTTGTTAGGACTTCAAAAGTGATGTGTGGCGGCATGAATTATCCTCTGTGCGGTTTTTTTGTTAATTTTTAGGCTTGTTATCAGCAGTGGCATTATAATACGCTTCACGATTAGAATTAAAACGATTAATTTCACTAACCAATTGTTTTTCCATTTGAGGCATTTTCAATTCAAAACCTCGGTAAATCATTATTATGCTCTGTACACCGTGAATTTTGTTGTTTATAGCTCTAAGAAAAGGCTTTTCGATTTTGGAATCATGTAAGGCCATTCCTGCTTCTTTCTCTACATAGATAAGCATCTTCTTTAAGTCTGCATATCGAGGATATTGTGCGGAAAGTTGCTTGTAGAGATCTGGCGCATTATTTTCATTCGAAACAATGTCAGTAAAGAATCCATAGAGTTTTTGAGCGTCACCACCTCCAACAGCGGCACCACCGATTGCCCAGTTTTCCACCGTGCGTCCGTCCTCGATTCGATCTTTGTTGGCTTTTTTGAAGTTGTCTCTGGCAGTTTCGACTATTTCCTTGGTCGTTGTATCTGTAATTGCTTTAGAAAGGAATTCTAAAACATCAAATATTTCTGAGGCAGTCGCTTTTGGAAAACTTTCTTTTACTTTAGTTAAAATTGAATCAGGTTTGTCATCTTTATTAATTTTGGTGCCAAGGTCTTTTAAAAGTTCGGCTTTACCTTTAAATAGGGGCTTACCTTGGGCAAAATCTTCAGCATCTTTGTTGAATTTTTTAGATTGATCATCAACTTCTTTTTCCGGATGAGCTTCTTCGGTTTTTTTAACTTCTTCCGATTTTTTAACATCTTTGGTTTTAATATTCGCAGGCAATTCGCTCTTTGATCTAGTGCGTGCTCCAGACACTTCTTCTCCTGCATCTGCACTTGTTAATATAGCTAGTAACGTTTCATTTTTCGCTTCTATTTGTTTGGAAATTGCTTCTCCGGCTTTCGTGACGCCGGTTAATACATCTATATCCTTAACAACGCTAGCGAACCTACTTAATGAATCCATGCCCATATGAACCTCCCTATGAAGAAATTATCCTTCACATGAATGCTATTTAAGAGACTTGTATCCTCCCAAGTGGTTGTATTCGAATTTCAGGAACAATCTCTTGATAAGAAACCACAGATATATCGGCAAATTCCATTTCGATGAGTTTGCGGGCAAACCGTCGTACGTCGATGGCGGTGAGAATCACTGGAGGTTGCCCTCCAGGAGGGGGCGGTGCAACCGTATTGCGTACACTTGCAGGATCAGCTGAACAGAATCAGGATCGAGGGCCAAATAGGAACCTGCAGAAGTTTGCTTGATAGCTCCACGCACCATATCTTCGATTTCCGGATCGAGGATATAGACTGACAGGACAGATTGACCTTGAGAATATTTATAACTAATATAGCGTTTCAGTGACGAACGGACATATTCAGTCAACAGAACTGTATCTTTTTCTGATTGGGCCCATTCGCTCAATGCTTCCAGAATCGTTCGCAGATCCTTAATGGAAACTTGCTCTTGGATCAGACGTTTGAAAATATCAGTCAGTTTTTGCAGAGGAATCAGTCGAGTCACTTCCTTGATCAAATCAGGAAAGGATTTTTCCATGAATTCCAGCATCGACTTGACCTCTTGGATCCCCACAAATTCGTTAGCATAATGCCTGAAGAAGTAGGAAAGATGCAAAATAATGACTTCTAAGGAAGACCAATATTTGATACCTGCTTTATCCAGAAGTTCTTTATTTTTTATGTCTACCCAAAGGGAAGGCATGCCTAGAGAGTTCTTGTATGTGACGAAAGGTAAATTATAACGTTTTAGGTTTTCTTCTGTTTCATTTGTTAAAAAGTGATTGTCAATGATCTTTCCACGTACGACGGGCACTTCGTTTAGGTGAATGGAATATTCATCTTTTTCCAAGATAGGGGAGTCTGTTCGTACATGCACCCCAGGGAATCTAACGCCTAAATCAGCATAAAGGGCTTGTCGCATCCGCGGGATCATCTGGTCGACAAAGCTTTGTCCTTTTTGCGCCTTTTGGATATCTCCGCGTAATTCCTTTTCCGGCCTCCAAGATAACCGGCAAGGTCAAACATAACTATCAATCCCTCCGCCAGTGATCACCCGATGTCCCTTGACAGATGTATCGATCGAAGGTGAAGCGTCTCCGACTGCTGAGATTGAACTTCCGCCAGCACCAAGACCTGTTCCGGAACCACCACCACCGCCTCCTCCCATGCCGCCGCCAATAGCGGTGCCGGCACTTCCAGTGATTTGTTCAGTAGACCAAAGTGCATAGCCGATGAGGCCTACAGCAGAGGCTAAGATCAATAAAGGAGGTTTTGGGAAGCCAGGAATAGCTGCCATGAGCATAAGAATTCCAGCAGTGATAATTAAAGCTTTGGGCTGTTTAAGCATTTGGCCAGAAATTTCACTTCCGAGGTTGGAATCTGCAGCTTCACTGGAAACCCGAGTTGTTACAAGACCGGCAGTAATCGAGATCAGAAGAGCAGGAATTTGAGAAACTAGACCGTCACCAATGGATAATAAACTATAAGTTCGAGCTGAATCAGCGGCAGTCATTCCGTTGATCGTCATTCCGATGATGATCCCACCAATGATGTTGATCAATGTAATCACAATCCCGGCAATGGCATCCCCTTTGACGAATTTCATCGCACCATCCATCGCACCATATAATTGGCTTTCTTTTTGGATAGCTAGACGTTTCTCACGCGCTTGGTTTTGATCCAAAATTCCGGCTCGCATGTCGGCATCAATACTCATTTGCTTACCGGGCATCGCATCCAAGGTAAAACGGGCAGCAACTTCAGCGACCCGCTCAGCCCCTTTGTGATCACGATGAAGTTCACCAAGCGTAATGATCAAAAAGATAACACCTCCGACAACGAAGTTTCCTCCGACGACGAAATTACCGAACTGTGAGATAATTTCTCCCGCATTGGCATGTAAAAGAATCTGACGGGTGGAGGCGATGTTTACTCCCAGTCGATAGAGAGTTGTAATTAAGAGCAAGGAAGGGAAGATCGAAAGATGTACAGCGCTAGGGATATAAAGAGAAACCATCAAGAGTGCGACCGAGACCGTCAAGTTAAGGCTGATCAGATAGTCGATAATTGTGGATTGACCGGCAAAATAATCATGGCTAAAATAGCCATGATTAAGAAGGCTAGGAAAAGATCGCTCGAGCGAGAAATTTTTTCGAATGAACGCTCTCCGCCTAACCGAGCTGTGATTCCATCGAGAATTTTTTTAATGAAAGTTCATTGTTACCTCAAGTGTTTCTAAGCTTCACGTGGGACGTAATCATAGGCATCTTCTGTATTGAGAGATGCAATCCATCGTAAGATATCTGCAAGCGCTTCATAGGTCTCTTCTGGTACAAATTCATAAATTTCGCCCTCATCCCATAGCTTATGGGCTAAACGGATATTGCGAACAATCGGAATATCATTTTTTTTGCCTACACTGACAATTCGTGCAGCTAAAATGTCGCTTCCCATTGCGATGATGTAAGGGGCAGCATCCACATCACGGTCATATCCGATGGCAATTGCAAGTTCTGTCGGATTAGTCACTATCAGCCGAAGCTGCTTTTACTCCTCCGGCGGGGCCATCAGAATAAGCAATTTCTTGAGCAATTTGCTTTCTTTTACCTTTAATATGAGGATCACCTTCACTATTTTTATATTCCTGTTTTACCTCGAATTTTTCCATCTTCATTTCTTTTGCAAAGTTCTTTTTCTGATAGACGAAGTCAGCGATGGCAACAACAATGAAGAAAAGGCCAACTTTGATGACAACTTCCATTAAAAAGTAATAAAAAATCATCAGGGCTGAGCCCATGGGCATCGAAACGGATTGAATAAGAACCGGCAAACTGTCCTTAATGACAAGATAAATGATGTAGGAGGCGATGCCGATTTTTAAGCAAGATTTCAATAATTCCACAAGAGTCTTCATCTTAAATTTGCCTTTAAGATTTTGAATCGGATCAAATTTTTTGATATCAAACTTAAATACTTCTAATGCAAAACAGGGGCCAACAGATAAGAAATTGACCAAGACACCTATCGCCACCACGGCCATTAAGATGGGAATACTAATCATGAAAATGGCTTCCACTGCTTGGAACCACAAAGGACCTAGCAAGGTCAATAAATCTTGGCTGGGAATTTGTCTAAATGTATTTATTAGAAAAACGCTCATTTGTTGATAAAGACTCGCGCTGAGTGCTAGGGTTATCCATATGGAAGCGATGAAAGTAAAAGCAGCAGGCAAATCTTGTGATTTTGCAAGTTGACCCTTTTTTCGCGCATCTTTTAATTTTTTAGGAGATGCCTTCTCAGTTTTTTCGCCCATAATGAACTCCCGGTTAACGCACTGTATAGGAACAGAACAGAAACGTCACTAGCGTATAACCTCATAATTACACTACTTTACTCTTTTATTATAACTTTCTTTTGCAAGTCGTGTCAAGGAAAAATTAAGGGAAATAAAGGGCGATTATTCAAAATTTGCATGAAATAAAAATATTAGTTACTATAAAATTGTATTAACATAAGGTGGAAGAAATGATCATACATACAATTGAAACCAAAGATTTGGCTGTAAAAACGTATCTTATTGTTGATCCTACGACAAAAAAAGGTGCAGTCATTGATCCTACGCTTAACATCAATCCACTATTAGCTCTTGTTGAGAAAGAAAAGTATTCGATCATTGCCATAGTAGAAACACATGTACACGCTGATTTTGTTTCAGGCTCGAGGGAACTCAAAGATCATTTAGGAAGCGAAGCTAAGATTTACTGCTCTGCTCTTGGAGGAGATGAATGGACTGCTAGCTATTGTGACGTAGCGGTTGGAGAACGAGAAGAAATTATTTTGGGGGATATACGGTTAGAAGCCTGGCATACACCTGGACATACACCGGAGCATGTGATGTGGGTAGTTTTTGAAGCGGAAAAACCCGCAGCAGCTTTTACCGGAGATTTTCTTTTCTTCAATAGCGTTGGGCGCCCCGATCTGCTAGGGAATTTGCACACAGCGCAACTTGCCGAGGCCTTGTATCATAGTGTTTTTTCTATCCTCCCACAATTGCCAGATTCACTAATAATTTATCCTGCTCATGGAGCCGGCTCTCTTTGTGGTAAGTTGATTGGAAAAGAGGATTCATCTACTTTGGGAATCCAAAGAAAAACTAACTTGTACCTGCGCGAGATGTCGAAGGAGAAATGGATACAGAATATCTTACAAGGGATGCCGCCAGCTCCAGCCTATTTTTCCCATATGAAACGGGTAAATGTAGAAGGCCCGCCACTCCTCAAAGAATTAGCTCCATTGAAACAATTGATCTCTAAAGAATTGGTCGATCATATTGGTGTTGTTCATACGACGTTGATCGATGTGCGCAATAAGGAAGAGTTTGCTCTTGCACATGCAAAGGGAGCCATCAATATCCCTTATCAGGGCTCATTCCTCAATTGGATCTCTTTAGTGATTTCGCAAAAAACACATTTAATCATCATCGCTAAAGATGAGAAACAACTGAATGAAGCGTTAGCGACGATAAAACTCGTTTTTCCAACTCAAGTGATAGGCACATTTATTTGGGATCCGGTTGCTATTGCTCAATACATGGGCGCGATCGAAAGCTTTCCCATGCTATCGACTTTAGATTTGCTTGAACGACTGCAGAATGGGGATCTTTCTCTTATGATGATCGATGTGCGCACTGATCAGGAGTGGAATTCTGGACATCTTGCAAGATCGAAGCACATTGAATTGCAGAATATTTTAAAAGAAATGCCCTCTCTTCCTCGAAATTATACCTTAGGGATTATCTGTGGGAGTGGGTACCGCGCTTCAATTGCAGCATCAATGTTGCAAAAGGAGGGATTTACATCCGTTTTCAATGTGCAAGGCGGGATGGCAGAGTGGAGTCATCGAGGGTTTCCTGTAAAAGAAGATTAAAGTTATCTATAAAAGTGTTTACTAGTTTTATAATAAATTTGTAGCGATTTGTTAACATTTTGATTTCGATTGCATCAGCAATACTAATATGATCTGTGTTTGAATTCAACGTGTTAATTTTTTCTAATAAGTCACGATGTAGTGTATCTATGTAGTTCAAACCTTGCTGATGAACTTGGTTAAATGTCTCCTGAATAAGGGTTTGATATTCAAGCTGAAGACTTTCTAATAGTTCAACGTTGAGTGTTTTGCTTAAACAGATCACTTTTGAATGAATTTCCTGATAAAGAATTTTTAATTCCAAAAAATCTGTAATTGAACACTCTTGATCATGTTCAATAGCAAATTCGAAGTTTTCGAGGAATTTTTTAATCGTAGATTGTAAATCTGATAAACGGAGAGAACTTTGTTCTTCAATATGGATTGGTGTGAGATTTTCTGAAGAAAAGAGGGTTGAGGAGAAGATGAAAATGAGGAGGATTAATAATTTATTTATAATGAACATAGGATTCCTTTTGCATTACTTTTTCTAGAGTCTAATTGTAGGAATAACTCCTACACACGCTAATCCATCACCACTATTTGTACTCAGTTCGATTCCATACTCTGTTTCCTCAGTATTACCAACAACGACATTGCTCCAAGCACCTATCGTTTCTTTGCAACGTGATAGACCGTGAATTAAAATTTTACCTTTTGAAGCTATTTCAGTAATCGAAATACCAATAGCCTGTGCGGTTGTTGGAAATTCATAATTTAATTCGGGTGATATCTTAAATATTTTAAGTAATGTTTTCTGATCATTAGACTTTAAGTTAAAGCTATCAGGAAGTATTTCATTCAACATTAATGCCCATTGAGGTTTATCAATTTTTAAATCAAATTCACCATTTTTGAATAGTTGTTGCCAGATTATAGGCATAATAGTGAAACCCATTGTTCGTTTTTTTGTCACAATTGTTTCTACCCACTTCTGCTGGCTTTCGTTGTATTTCGGTGTGAGCTTTTGTTCAATTGCTGGAAGATGATTAAATAAAGCTTTTTCAATAGTTATAAGAGTGACTTTTTTATCACCGATAGTTGGAGCAATGTATATAAGTTTGTGGGTCTCTAGAATCAATTTTTCAGGGTAAAAAGGACAAGGATGCATCATAATTTTTTTAAGATTGTTTGGGAGTGATAGATAAGTTGCTGTTAATTCCTCTTGTGTGGGAGGGGGTGATCCTAAGAATAATGACCAATTTAATAAATCAAACCTGTTAGAGTTTCTACATTGATCGAATTTATAATTTGCTGCTTTGTGCCAAATTTTGCAAACGAATTGTGAATTTTCAGAAATATTTTTTAAACTTAAATTTGAAAAAATATTAAGAATTACATCTTCTGGCAAAGAAGAACTAATCGTCGAAACTTCATTGTTTGTTTTTAATTTTTTTGTAAATGGTTCCATGCCATCAGAGAAAAAAGATCTAGTTTTCATAAGACTCTCCTTTAATTATATGTTCATTTTCTCATAAATACGTATTTAATTCAATAAAAAAATGAAGACTTTACATCTTGCCAGAACGTTGCCTCTAACAATTACGCATCTTATAAATGCATCTTGCCATTGGTGCCTGACCTGATATTCTGACATTTGCCTAAACTACAACATAGCCTCCCAAAAGGGCAAATGTCAGAATGTCAGGTCTGGAACCAAGGCCAGACGTTACCTCTAACAATTACGCATCTTATAAATGAAGACTTTGCATCTTGCCATTGGTGCCTGACCTGATATTCTGACATTTGCCTGAACTACAACATAGCCTCCCAAAAGGGCAAATGTCAGAATGTCAGGTCTGGAACCAAGGCCAGAACGTTACCTCTAACAATTAAGCATCTTATCTTTAAACTTTAGACTGAAAACAATGCTTCTTGTTAAGAAATGAAGATATACAAGCTATAGGAAGATGCGTTCTAGCCTTGGTTCCAGACCTGATATTCTGACATTTGCCCTTTTGGGAGGCCATGTTGTAGTTTAGGCAAATGTCAGAATATCAGGTCAGGCACCAATGGCAGATGCGTTCTAGCCTTGGTTCCATCAGGTCAAGCACCAAGGGCGATTCAAAATTCGTTGCATTGAAAATTTCAAAAATGTAACTTAAATATCACACTGTTCATAAACAATCCATTTCATGCTTATTATGGGCCGACCAAATCGAATTCATAGACCTGGAAGACTTTACCACGTGATGTTACGAGGTAATCAAGGACAAACTATTTTCTTGTCAAATAAAGATCGTGAAAAAATGTGGTATCTTCTTAAAGATGGAGCGACACGATTTAATTTTTGTCTTCATGCTTATTGTTTTATGTCGAACCATATACATTTGGCTATAGAAGTGAATGAAATATCAATTTCAACAATAATGCAAAATATAGCTTTTCGTTATGTTCAATACTTCAATAAAATGCAGAAAATTCATGGCCATCTTTTTCAAGATCGTTTTAAATCAATTATTATTGAAGGTGGGCGTTATTTTAGAGAACTCATAAGATATATCCATTTAAATCCTGTTCGAGCAGGGTTGGTTAGTGATCCAATAAACTATCCATGGAGTAGTCATAGTTTATATCTGCAGTCAGAAAATATGTGGATAACACGTGAAAAAATGCTTAAAGATTTTGGAAATGATTATACGGAAAAAATATATAATTATAATTCTTATATCTTAGAAGGTGTCGATAAAAAACAAGAAGTTAATTTCCAAATAGGAAATAAAGGAATTATTGGTAGTGATGAATTTATTAAAGAAATGTTAATGTTAAACGAAAACCAAAATGAATTTATCAATGAATCTATTAACGTGATTCGAGATATGAATGGAAATGAAAATGCTTTTACACCAAAAATACAATTATCGGAGCTTATTGCAGGAATGTGTGCAAGGTATCAAGTTACACTCATGCAAGTATGTCAGCCTAATAAAGAGCGCAAAATTTCTCATATCCGAGCACTTTTAGCACTTTTAGTTCGTCGTTCAGAGCATTTATCGTTGGAGGCGCTTAGCAGTTTAATTCATAGAGAAGCGAGTGGACTGAGTAGGCTAGCAATTCGTTTAGAGAGCGAATGTAAAAAAGATGAAGTTCTTGCTGAAGAAATAGTTATTTTGGAGGAGTGGATGAGTAATTATAAAGCCGATGATAAAGTTTCTAGTTAGATTATGCCAGAACGCATCTTCCTATAGCTTGCATCTTGCCATTGGTGCCTGACCTGATATTCTGACATTTGCCTAAACTACAACATAGCCTCTCAAAAGGGCAAATGTCAGAATGTCAGGTCTGGAACCAAGGCCAGACGTTACCTCTAACAATCAAGTATCTTATCTTTAAACTGAAAACAATGCTACTTGTTAAGAAATAAAAATATACAAGCTAATAAAAATATACAAGCTATAGGAAGATGCGTTGTAGCCTTGGTTCCAGACCTGACATTCTGACATTTGCCCTTTTGGGAGGCTATGTTGTAGTTTAGGCAAATGTCAGAATATCAGGTCAGGCACCAATGGCAAGATGCAAGCTATATTTGCCATCTTATTACTTTTTGATATATGATGATAAAGACTAACTAAATTAAGGAATTTTTTTATGAGTAAAATAGTATTGCTAATATTAGTGTATTCATTTTCGCTATTAGGGACAATAAGCCTATCTGCCTATCAAAGCGCTCACATCATTGTAACGGGCCATGCCCTTGATAAACATGGTGAATTAAAAAAATATGTCATTTTTGGACTCACGCGAAACGGTAAGCTGTCTACATTTGGAGGTTTCCGAGAAAAAGATGAAAAGAACCCAAAGACTACAGCTGCACGCGAAGCCGAAGAGGAAAGTCTAGGTGTTTTAGGAAATAAAAAAATGTTTAGATGTATGCTTAAAAACGTAAAGCCAATCACATCCAAAAGTTTCGAGCATGTCTGCTATATTCTCCCTGAAAAAGAATATGGAGAGGATATATCAGAGAAGTTTAAAAAAATTCGTTTTGACAAAACTTCAAAGCTGTCGAGATGTAAGAAAGAGATGAGAGATCTTGTAGCTGTAGATTTGGAAGAAATTCGAAATAAAGTTCTTGACGGGGATGATCTTCGTTTTAAGGATAATCAAGGAAAATTGCGTAGTTTAAGGTTCAATGCAATCATCATAGATGCAGTGAAAGCAGGCCATTTTAATTTCTAAGAAATAGCTGGTACTTTGAATTGTTTTGTGATACTCTAAAACCAAAAAGAATGAGTCAATTCACTCTCTACACTCTTTCAAAAACACATTAAAGCGAGTATTATTTTTATGGCAGGCTTATCTTGTGGTATTGTTGGACTCCCAAATGTGGGGAAATCCACTCTTTTTAATGCACTGACTTCGAATCAAGCAGCTGCTTCCAATTATCCTTTTTGTACGATTGATCCCAATGTCGGTATCGTGGCTGTTTATGATCCTCGTTTGCCAGTTTTGTCAAATATATCAGGAAGTAAAAAGATTATTGAAGCAGCAATGGAATTTGTAGATATTGCCGGTCTGGTCGAAGGTGCTTCCAAAGGGGAAGGTCTTGGGAATAAATTCTTGTCTAATATTGGTGAAACAGACGCCATCGTACATGTCGTACGCTGTTTTGAATGTGAAGATGTCGTGCATGTCGCTGGAAAAGTTGATCCAATTCATGATATCGAAATTATAAATCTGGAGCTCATTCTAGCTGATTTGCAAATGACTGAAAATGCTCTTTCAAGACTTGAAAAGCAAATTAAAACCAAAAAAGACCTAGAGCCATTATACGATGTGATGAAGAAAGCTGAAGCTCATCTCAATAATAATTTACCTATGCGCACACTGGCCTTAAAACCTGAAGAACGTGAATTGCTAAGCACTTACCGCTTCCTAAGCGGTAAAAAGGTTTTGTATGTTGCGAATGTGTCTGAAAAAGATCTGCCGGAAATGGAGAATGATTATGTCAAACGAGTTAGAGAATATGCAAAAGCAGAAGGAAATAGCGTTATTTGCATCTGCGCAAAACTTGAAGAAGAAATTGCACAACTCGAGGTGGCTGAGCGCGCTCCTTTCTTGGAAAGTTTGGGTCTGAATCAAACAGGTTTACAGAGACTTGTAAAGGCTTCTTTTGAGATGCTAGGCCTTATCACCTATTTAACGACCGGTGAAATGGAAACTCGAGCTTGGACAATTCCAAAAGGATTTAATGCTGCTGAAGCTGCAGGGAAGATTCATTCCGATATTCAAAGAGGTTTTATTCGTGCAGAAGTAGTTTCCTATGAAGACATGGTGGCTTATGGAGGCAGAAACGGAGCTAGAGAAAAGGGGAAAGTGCGTGCTGAAGGTCGTGACTATATCGTTGCCGATGGCGATGTGATTCTCTTTTTGCATAATTAGAAATTTATATGGATGGAAAATGACTTTATTTGTTAGCTGTGGTCCTGGTCTCGAACCACTTCTTGTTGATGAACTTAATGAGTTTGGTTTTAAGGAAATTTCTGTTGGATTTTGTGGCGTGTATGTCAGACCAGGTTCGGACTTAGATGTGATGAAGGCTATCTATGCCATTAATTATCGTTCACGATTAGCAAGCCGTGTTCTTTTGCCCCTTCGTCAATTTCGATGCTATGATGAAAAAACTCTCTACCAGGGTGCTGATAAAATCGAGTGGTTCCGTTATTTGCGTCCAGGGCTAACTTTTGCCATCGATGCCAATGTGAGTCATCAAAAGTTGCGCAATAGCCTATTCTGCGCCCAAGTCGTTAAAGATGCGATTTGTGATCAAATACGTGGGGCTACCGGATCAAGACCCTCTGTTGATGTGCAAAATCCGGATGTTCAACTGAACTTATTTATCCATGGTAACGATGCTGTATTAAGTTTTGACACCTCTGGTGATCCTTTGCATAAACGTGGATACCGGCAAGATGCTGGGGAGGCTCCATTGCAAGAATCAATGGCCGCGGCTCTTCTTCGTATAGCACAATTTAAGGGAGATGAAATTGTGATCGATCCATGTTGTGGGTCTGGAACTTTATTGATAGAAGCTGCTCTCATCGCTTCACAGATTTCTCCAGGATATTTGCGTAAACGTTGGGGGTTTTTTAATTTACCTGGTTTTTCAAATGATCTTTGGCTTTCGATTAAGAACGATGCAGATAGTTATCGAAGAGCCTTATCGCCGAAGCAGATGTATGGATGCGAAATTAAGCCCGAGGTAGCGAGGCTTTGTCGTGCCAATTTGAGGGCAGCAGGGTTTCTAGATGCTATTGAAATTCTTCGTACCGATTTCGTAGAATTTGTTCCATCCGTTCAACCTAATTTTTTGATCACCAATCCTCCCCATGGAAAACGCTTAAAAAATGATAAAAGCTCTCTTTTTGCTCTATATAGGTCCCTTGGAGACTTTATGAAACGAAAAATGGCTAAACCTAGTCGTGGATTTGTTTTTGTAGGGGACATAGAATTAGCCAAGGAAGTGGGTTTGGCAGCTAAACGACGTCACGTCATTAGCAATAGTGGCGTTGATTCTCGGCTTCTTGAATTTGATCTTTTTTAGTTAAATGATAAAACAACCTCTTGCATTGCTTCAGGGTTTACTTTGACTGTTCCTGAGAAGGCTGTGTCTAACGTGTAGATGAGAAAGAGCAGGAAAGCAATAGAGCCAGCCATAAATGAGGCCAGGAGAAGATGCAGCCACAAGTTTTCGAAGGAAAATACGCTGATGAAACCAACAATGAGAATGCCTCCTAAGATGAGCATTGTCCACATCTGATCCCCTAAGGTCTCTTTTCCTTGCATGATTCTTGAAAGGCGTGTGGAGGTTGAATTGTTTAGTTTACGGATAGATTCAGCGTAAAGGATTTCCTGCTTAGGGGAGGAGAGAGTGACGTTGTAATAAGCTTTCCACACTTTAGATAAGTTATTATTGGTCTCAGGATGGGCTTTGCCTTGCGATGTGATCGACCATTCATCCTCGATGATGCTGTTTGCATAGGCTAATAGGGCTGATTGGAGCTGTTTTGTGTCTTTTTCATCAAAGGCTTCAGCATCGCGATAGAGCTCTGAAAGATATCCTGCTTCTAAGATGGCTGTTTGATTAATGTTGTCAAATCGATCTTGAACATTGACGACTGTGAATCCAAGTAAAACAGCATAAAGAACCCCAAGATTCGCAAATACAACTCCGGAGACATCATGGTGTACTTTGAGATGCCTAGCGTTTGTCTTTTTCCTCACGGAAATGATGATGAGAACGGCAAGCAAGATGAATATAATCACCATTGAGAGAATTCCAGCAGACCAGGGCAGTTCTTGCAGATACCAAAATAAATTTTTCATCTTAAATTCCAATTATAATAGTTTGCATGTGGTCTGATACTTAAAAAACGAGTTAATCAATTTTAAGATTTAAGTAAAGCCTTATATTTGATCACGCGGAATATTAAGAAAAATTAAACTTTACTGTTATGGGGGAGGAAGAAATGGCAAGGTGCTAACTTTTATGTTAAGCGGGAATGATTTGACATATATTTTTCCTCGAGGTATAGTTGGGTGCTGTGATATGGTCCCTTGAGATTGATTTTTGCAATAATGGTGAATTGATATGAAGTGTTGGAAATGTGGAGCTGAGCAGCCTGATATCACTTATGGGAAATTGTCTTTCCGAGCACTTTGTGACAAATGTTCTGCATGGTTGCATTGTTGTAAAAATTGTAAGAATTATAGACCTGGATTGCCCAATGATTGCTTTATTCATGGCACTGAGCAAATTGCTGATCGTGAAGCGTCCAATTTTTGTGAAGAATTTAAGTTGTCTGGGCAAGGGCCTGAATTGACAGGTGATTCCAACAAAGCAGAGCAGAAACTATTTAAAGATAAAGATCAAAATCCTACTCGAAAGGGGTTTAACGAGTTATTTAACGAGGCCTAAATCTCTTATTAACGAGTAGTATAATATGAAAGACAAAAATTCTGACTTAGTTTCCAATCGTCGTGCAACTTTTGATTATGAAATTCTCGAGGTCTTTGAGGCCGGCATCGTTTTGCAAGGGACAGAAATTAAATCCCTACGCAATCATGGTGGCAATCTACAAGACGCATATGTCAAGATTATTGGTCGAGAAGCTCTATTGGTGGGTTGTAATATTGCCCAATATAGCTTTGGAAATATTCATAATCATGAAGAAAAAAGAGAACGTAAGTTGCTCTTGCATAAGAGAGAAATCAACCAACTAAAGGTTGCTGCCCAAGAGAAGGGGTTAACTCTCATTCCTTTATGCATGTATCTGAAAAATGGGCGTGCCAAAGTTAAAATTGGTTTAGCTAAAGGAAAGAAAACATATGATAAACGTCAGGCTATTCGTGAAAAAGACGATGCTAAGCAAATTGCTAGGGCATTAAAAGAATTTCGATAGCGTAATTTCTTCAGGAGTAGAATAGCTTTATGTCACACGGTGTAAAAAATCCGAAAATTGTATTTAAGGGCGCTAATCCAGTGCCAATGTTGTTGTCAGTAATAGTAGGGCTCAGCATATGGTTTATTCCGATCCCTGAGGGGATAGATCCACGAGCATGGCACCTTTTCGCTGTTTTTGCAGGTTTGATTATAGGACTCATTGGTAAAGCTTTACCGATGGGAGGAATTTCATTTGTTGCTTTAGCGGTCTTAATTTGCACTAAAACCCTTACTTTAAAGGAAGCTTTTAGTGGTTTTGCTCATCCGGTTGTTTGGTTGATCGTAGCTGCATTTCTAATTGCTAGAAGTGTAATAAAAACAGGCCTAGGTATGCGCATCGCTTATCTTTTTGTCGCTTTGTTGGGTAAGAAAACATTGGGTCTTGGTTACGGAATTTGTGCTACGGAATTGATGTTGGCTCCTGCGATGCCTAGCAGCACAGCACGAGGTGGAGGGATCATCTATCCATTGGTTAGGGCATTGGCAGAAAGTTTTGGCAGCACTCCGGAGCGCCATTCTCAGAGGCTCATAGGCAGCTTTTTAATTTTGACAGCTTACTACAGCAACATTATCACTAGCGCCATGTTCATTACAGCAATGGCAGCTAATCCTCTGATTATTACAATTCTTCAAGCCAATGGTATGTCTATAAGTTGGGGACAGTGGGCTTTAGCTGCATTGGTCCCTGGAGTGATCAGTCTGATATTTATTCCATATCTTGTTTATAAAATTTATCCGCCGGAAATAAAAGAAACTCCTGGAGCTAGACAAGTAGCCCTTCATCATTTGGAAGATATGGGGAAGATGTCCAAATATGAATGGATAACAGCTGGTGTTTTTGGGATCTTGGTAGTGCTTTGGATATTTGGAGAGTACTTAGGCGTTGAAGGGACCTCCGTGGCATTTTTTGGAGTGAGTTGCCTATTAATTTCTGGAGTCCTAACTTGGGAAGATATTAAAAAAGAGCACGAGGCTTGGGATACGTTAGTTTGGTTTTCTACGTTGGTCATGATTGCTACGTATTTAAATGCGTTTGGCCTTATTGATTGGATGAGTGCACATTTACAGTCTTTGATGGCTGGGTTAGATTGGTGGATTGCAGTGCCGGTTTTGGTGCTTGTCTATTTCTATAGTCATTATCTTTTTGCGAGTAATACTCCGCATGTGACTTCTATGTTTGCAGCCTTCCTAGGGGTTGGAATTGCCTTGGGAGCCCCGCCGTACCTCATAGCGCTATGTCTTGCATTTGCAAGTAGTTTATTTGCTTGCCTCACACATTATGGCACTGGTTGTGCTCCTATTTTCTTTGGATCTGAATACGTCAATTTGAAACATTGGTGGCGGATCGGAGCAATTGTAAGTGTAGTATTCTTGGGGATTTGGATGGGGATAGGCTCAATTTGGTGGAAATTTTTAGGGTTTTGGTAAGGACAGCAAGGACAGCAAGGACGACAAGCAAGGACAAATGTCAGTAGGATATCAAAGTATAAGATAATTTCTCTTGTTGTCCTTGCTGTCCTTTTTGTCCTTGCCGTCCTTTCAGTCCTTGCTTGCCGCTCTTAAATTAAACTTTCATCAAGTGAAATTTCAATTCGGTTAACCCCTTCAGCATGAATCTTCTCAGCTTTTTCAAGTTTAGCAGAAAGTTCAGCATCAAGAGCCTTCTTAGATGCTAAGAAGGTCTGTTCGTAAACTTTTTTAACAGATTCCAAATTACCCTTTACGCGCTTACAATTAGCCTCTGCTAAATTGTAAGCCTTTAAAGCCTCTTCAGCTTCAAGTTTAGCTAATCTAACGGTCAAATTGGCATTTTCAACAGATCGTCGAAGAGAAAATAGATTTGTTTCATTCGATGAAATCTTTGTCTTTAACGTCATAATCGTATTATTTAGGTCTTGTTTTTTGCGAATAGCACTTCTAACGTCCCCTAATTGCAATTCCATGCCTAATAATTCTTTCTGATGTCCTTTTAGGTTGAATAAGCTTTCAATTTTTGTTTTTTTTTGTTCGTATATAGTTTCTGCAAGAGAAAGACTTGCTTCAAGGGTTTTCAGAGTTGCCGTAGACTTTTCTAACGAAGAAGATGATTTATGCAATTTTTCCATGCTTTCAAGCTTCTTTTTCTTTGATTCTAGCTGAGCTTCTTTATCAGTAAGAGATTTTAAAGCCTTTTGATGATCCTTTAATGGATTATTCAGGGCGTTCCAAGCATTTTGAAAACCTTGAGTCTTCGTACGTTCGTTTTGACAATCTTCAATCTTTTTTTCTAAATCTAGCTTCTCAGTAGCAACATTTTTCAGTTCAGATGTTAACCTACTGACGTCAAGGCTTAGCTTACAGATTTCAATCTGCGCTTCAATGTTCCCTATGGAATTTATCGCTTGATTAAGGTCCACATCATTGTGAAGACTCTTACTTAATTGGTACTCCAAATCTCTTATATATATCTTTTTCTGGTCTATATTTCTTTCAAGGAAGAACATAGAGTCTGTATTGTAGTTTTTTTCCAACTCAGAAAGTTTAAAATTCAATGATTGAATTTCTGCAGAAAGTGAATCTATTTCTGCGGTGCACTGGTCGAGACTGGCTTTTTCTTCGATAGCTTTTTTCTGTTTATTCGCTAAATTTGACTCTTTTTGATTTTTAGAAGCAAGGGCTAGATTCATTGTTGTGGTAAGTTGATCCAAGTTTGAATTATGGTAAGCGTGTAGGAGGAGGTTGTCTTTTTGCGATTCGGCTTCTCTTATTTTTCTTTGATACATTTTATTAATATTTTCTTTTTCATCGGCATTACTTTGGTTAAGAGTTATTACATTTTCTCTGGCTTTTCGAAGTAAAGACAAATGAACTGATGAAAGAAGAGAATTTTTTTCAATTATTCTTACAATATTTTCGATTTTGTAATCATAGTTTTTATGTAAGCACTCTTTAGCGTGTCTTTTTATAAAGTCAAGTGCAAGGGCTGTTAAAGTAGGGCTCTTAGGAAGATATAGTTTTTCATTAAAGATAACCTCTTTATAATCATCAAACAATGCTTCGAAACTTTTATAATTTTGAATTTCATTTTCTAGGGCCTGACATAAAGAGATTCCACTCGGAAGGATTACCTGGGCATGCAAGATTTTTGTAGTTATTAAACGACTCTCTAGAATTAAAATGTCTTTAATAGAAAGTCCATTTGTGTCGTTTAAAACCTTTTGAGTCCAATCTGAAGGAAGGAAAATAGTATCTTTTAAGCTTAAAAAAAAGTTGATGGAATCGAATTTTAAAATATCTTGAATGCGTTGATGATTCCAATTCATCTCTAATCTCTGTTTGATGTCGCCATTAATGATCTCCAAAAAAGGCATCTCATCTTTATATTCTATCATTTGAGTATAAGGCATTCTTAGGAAAGCTTGCCGCATTTCTTCATTAATTGACATATATCGAGCCACATAGCTTTTTAATTGCTCCTGAGAGACCAATTTTCGAATAGCATGGTAATCATATGCTCCCTTAGGCTGACTGGAAAAAGTTTGCCATGCAACAAGAGCTAAAGTCTCTTCTTCTATGGCTCTGCCAAAGACATTGAACTCTTTTGCGAATTCTCGCTTGGCTTGAATGTCTCCCTTATTGATCATTGCTGCTAGTACATTTTCTTGAAAATTTGCGACTAAAATTCGGTGGGCGTGTGCATCAGTTATATCAGGAATAATATCAATTCCATTGCGCGAAATAAAATCGTTATATAATATTTTTTTAGTGTGAAGTAATTGAATTTCATCTTTAATAAAAAAAGAGGTTGCAAGCCCCTGATTTATATTGAGGTATTTAGCTTTAGGAGAATTTAGAACGCTTTTTAAGCCTTCAGCTTTTTTTGATTCGATGAATTTGGGTATTAGTAATTGTTTATTTGCTTCTGATAACTGGCATTGGTTAATGCTTCCATGTTTGTTTTCAAAAGCTATAAAGTCCAGTTTAAGGATATCTTTACGCAATAATTCTTGAACTTCTTCTTCAGTAATAATTTTTGCATTTTTATTACCAAGTAAAATAGCATAAGGAGGGATCGCCTGATTTTCTTCAATCTTTTGTGCCAACGTAGCACGTTTTTCACTGCGAAGATCAGGATCTAATTCATGTGTTTCCATTGTACTCAAATAAACACCTGTGGCGACTGCAGCGACTGCAACAATGCCAAAACCCCCTGTACACGTTACAATAGTTACAGCTGATGCTGCAAGAAATTTACTTGAAAGAAAAGATAAGCCCGCAGAAAGGGCACCCAAAGCGTAAGCTCCGGTTTTTGCGGTTTCTCGACTCTTTGTGTCTTCAAGGAGTGTAAGTGGTCTCGCTTCTGGAAGACCACCTTTCCATTTGATCGATAGCTTTTCTTCTTTTACCGGTAGGTTTTTTTCTTCTTTTACCGGTAAGTTTTCTTCTTCCATAGGGGGGGCTGAAGCTTCGGGGAGGAACGATGAAAGATCAAGTGGCGCTTGACTATTATCTGCAGGTGAGTTTGGGTTAAAATATGAATACATACCGGCGCTTTCCATGAACGGCTCCTTATATAATAATTTTTTTTATGATGTTTTTTGAGTCTAGACTCATCAACATCATGCTATCATAAGGAAAAATTGTTGTCTATTAAATTTGTTAATAACAAACTTCATTATTAAATTAATTTTAGTAATTAAAGTTAGGGCAATTAGGTATAATCAATATCTCATCATTCTGATCACATCGAAAATTGTAGTTCATCATTCCGATGTTGAGTGCCTCCACGTACCCTCTAAATACTCCAAACCCCTGTGTGGATCCGTAGCAACTCAAAAATTGCGTAAAAAATGTAGCTCATCATTCCGATGTTGAGTGCAGCCACGTAGCGTCTAAATAGTCTAAACCTCTGCGTGGACCCGTAGCAGCTCAAAAATTGTAGCTCATCATTCCGATGTTGAGTGTAGCCACGTAGCCTCTAAATAGTCTAAACTATTCCCAGAAGATAGATTTTATAAATTTCCCCCTAACTTTTTTGTTATTTCGACTTCACGAATTAATTTAGACTAATTAGAGGTTACGTGGCTGCACAATTGCTGGTATAAAAGGGCCCTCACTCATTATGATTGGGTGGTAGATCGCCTAACCCATTCGGGAAATTTCCAATAAGAGATAAATTATTCATTGACTCGCCAACAAGAAAAACTTTATCATTTATTTCTATGAGGTAAACAGAAGCTTTGTTTGAAAGAGCTCTTTTGTCGAGCACCTTAATGTGACTGGAAGTATTTAATTGCTGCACTCTTTGATTTAGCATCCTTTTTAAAACCCAACTAGCAAAAAGCATAAAAGCAATAAGAAGCGCTAAAGTTCCAAGCATATTAATAAATTCTCGGAAAAAATGATCGTCAGAAAGTGGAGAGGGTTTGTTTTCTTCTTCGATTAGAAACGGTGAAATATCCGAAGGGGTAGGAGAATCGGAGGGATTCGTCTGTTGAGATAAGTTGACAGAATCTTTTGAAAGTTCCTCTGAGGTGCCCATTAGAGGAATCAATAGTAGCAGAAGAAAAGAAATGTGCAGAAAAAAAGTTTGGAAAAAGTAAAATTTCTTACAAAAACTAAACATACGAATTCCTCAATAGTGATGTCTTGTGATATAGTTAGCAATTTCCGCCAATTTTGCGGTATATTAGACATGATAGGAAGAATTCTGTTTTTAGGAAAGAATCTTGTAATCAATCCAGAAAATGAAGGAATCTAGTCTATGAGAGGGGTTATTGCCTTAGATATTGATGGAACGATTACTAGTCACCACACTCAATTGAAAAATGAAGTGAAATCATTTCTCAAACTTATCTCTGAGGAGTGGTCTATCGTTTTCATTACAGGGAGAAGTTTCACTTGGGGATGGGAAATCCTTCAAGATTTAGATTTTTCCTATTATTTAGGAGTTCATAATGGCGCGATTCTATATCGGATGCCCTCAAAACAGATTGTCATTAAGAAACTTTTGCCAGTTAGCAGCTTATCTTCAATCGACCTTCTTTTCAAGGGCATGATGAATGACTATATTCTCTATCCAGAAACCGAAGGGCCTACAACATGTTTTTTTCGGCCTACGCGCTTTTCATTTCAAATGCTGGAATACCTTAAATGCCGTTCTGAAACCTTCCAAGAAAAATGGATACCCTTTAAAGATTTAGAAGAATTGCCTTTTGATGATTTCTTTGCTCTCAAATATTTTGGCTCGTTAGAAAGTGTCGAAGTATTAGCTATGCGACTAGAAAATCAACAGCTTCACGCACCCATTATTAAAGATCCTTATGACTTAAATGTTTATATCATTCAGGCTACTCATTACGATGTAAGTAAAGGTAGCACATTTATGTACCTAAAGGAACTTTTACACCCTGATGGAACAACTATTGCAGCAGGCGATGATAATAATGATGCGTCGATGCTGGCTCTTGCAGATATTAAGGTCGTCATGGCAACTGCGCCTGAATCGCTTCTAAAGATGGCACATGTGATTGCCCCTCCAGCAACGGAAATGGGGATCATTTCCGGATTAACAAATGCAATAAATTGGACAGTTAAAAGATGACGCAATGGACTTTAGTCACTGGAGGAGCCAAAGGACTTGGTGCTGAAATTTGTCAAACTTTAGCAGCAAAGGGACATAATCTTCTTATTCATTACAAATCTAGCGTGAGTGAAGCGTTGATGGTTAAAGAGAGTTGTCTTTATCTAGGATCGAACGCAGAAGTCATTCAAGGGGATTTTAGTTCCATGAAATCTGTCGATCGATTTTTAAGTGATCTAAAGGAACGTTTTTCGACTTCTATCAAGGCATTAGTTAACAATGTGGGAAACTATATCATTGCCTCTCCATTAGAAACTTCCGATGAAGATTGGAAAGCTCTGTTTCAAACCAATTTGCACGCTCCTGTGGCAATTATGCGCAATCTTATTCCCTCAATCATTGATGCACAAGGAGCTATTGTCAATATAGGAACTGTAGGGATTAATCATGTACCTGCTGAAGCGTATAGTACAGCCTATACGTCTTCAAAATTGGCCTTATGGATGACAAGTAAGGCCTTAGCAAAAGAACTGGCTCCTCGTGGAGTAAGGGTTAATATGGTATCTCCTGGAGTTCTTGAGAATTCTGTTGATAAAGGCAAATTAATTCGGTTTATACCTATGCAACGACTAGGGTCCTTTGCTGAAGTTGCGCGTGTCGTCGCCTTTTTGCTTGCTGAGGAGAACTCGTACATAACTGGACAAAATATTGAAGTTGCTGGAGGAATTCGTCTTGATTATAATTAATTTTAAAAAGAAGAAAAATAATGGAACATTATAAAACACATAACGAAGGAATGCGTCAACTTCTGGAACTAGCAATCTGTTGTGGTAGAGGCTGGCAGAGCCCTCAGACGGGCTATATTCACTATTTTTACTCTCAACAAGATGAAAGTTATCATCATACGATTCCCACTTATGAGAATATGTTATTTGTTCTCGCATTAATGAGGTCTCGTATCTCTGAAAATATCATTGAAGCAAAAGAGATGTTGCATCGGTTACTTCGTTTTCAAAGTCACGAAAAGGGGATGGAGGGAAATTTTCCTGTCTATTTGCACGAATATCCGATGTGTAAAGATTCTTTGTGGGGAGCCCATATTTTGCCGCCCCTTTATTGGATATATAGAAATTTTAATCATGTTTTAGGTCCTGAGCTCAAAGAAGCCACTAAAAGTGCCCTAGTCGCTTTACAAGCTTATATTCTTTCTCGTATTCAAGGGAAATTGCCATCCTATCCTTTAGGAATGAAGATAGGTGCTGCAGCATGGGCTGTAGGTAATTTGTTTGCTCAGGAGGTTTTTATTAAACAAGGAGAAAGCCTTTATCAGGAATTATCAAAGCAGAGTCATCAAGAGGCTTGGAATTCTCCGATAGCTCTATCCGAATTAATTATTGCTTTTCAGATGCTTTCAACTTCTCTTTCTGAAGGACCTCAAAAAGAATTTTATGATCACTTACTTGCAACTTGGCATTCGAATATTGAGACGTACTGTGGAGCTGGATGGAAGGAATATCAATGGTGCAAAGAACCTCAAGTGACGTTTTATGATTTTTATATGGGCTATATTACAAATTCATATAGCCAACGTTGTTTTGCCGATCATCCCATTCAATTGCAAGGGGCTTTAGTTCATCCCTGTGAAGATCAAATATCTATAGTGTCGTTAAGTACCTGTACAAAACCGGAAGAGCATACTGGTGTGATTCATGGACTTCCTTGGAAGGTTGTAAAATATCCTGATGTTTCTTTTTCTTTGATCGCAAAAGATAATGCAATTTATGAAGTGCAGGACAAAACTTTCAACCTCCTCAAAATTCTATGGAAATCTGCTCAGCGGCTTCGCTCTTTTGTGTGCCAAGGTGAAAATATTGAAAAAATCGATTTCAATGTGATTGAAAATCAGATAGAACTTTATTTCTTTCTTTCTGAGCCCTTAGAAGGGGACTCAAAAGATAGAGAGGATGAAATAGGATTTTACTTGGATTATCACGAAGAAACAAAAATTGCGATTGAAAAGGAAGCGGCAACCACCTTTAGATTGGATGAAAAAATCATTCTCTCAGATGAGCGCATTAAAATTACGCTCAGTTTTTCATTGCATGAAGGATCAGGAACATTTCTTGGGCATCTGATGAAAGGGAATCGCCCTTGTCAGCGTGCTACGATAGGGACAAACCGCTTTGCAGCTTATGACTGGCATGTTTTTCTACGTACCATTGAACGCAGTGACATCTGCACAATTAAGGCGACTCTTCGGTTATAGAATATCCAGGACCACATGATCCCTATGCATAGGGATTCATGTGGTCTGGTATTTTAATTGCACCTTCTTTCATTTATAAATATTCAATTTTAGTTGCTTAATATAAATTTTTATGCTAAACTGAATTATTTACTTCTCGTTTTTTTTAAACTAGTTTTAAAAATAACTTTAATTTATGTTACTATGGAGTTTTTTTATGCAAATAATATCAAATAAATTAGGAATAATTTCTCAGTGGGTTGATTCCCGTGATAAAAAGCATGGAGCATCTGAATTTTCAAAATTACCTTCAGTCCTCTGTCAGAAAATTATTTTTGAATTAGATTTTGTTACACTTAATACCTTTAATCAAACTAATCGGCTTAACAGAATTTTAGCGACCCCTATTTTGAATGAGCGAATCATAAAAGAGATCGCCTTTGGAAAGGATCAATGGTTTGAATATTTTGGCGTTGACGTTCAGGAGGAATCTTTACTTCCGAGTAATATTAATGCGATCCTAAATAGGCCGGATCCTGATGATCCTACCAAAAAAGTGTATGAGACGCACATTCTTACGCTTATCCCTAGAGATCTTAGTTTAAAGTGCCTAGTGAAACTTGCAGATATTCCGAGTAATTCTACTTCCTATAATATTGATCCATTTATTCTTGATCTATTAAAAATCCAAAATGAAACTCCCTATTGGGTGCTTTTGAAAAAAGAAGTTATTGGAGGATCAAGAAACAAAAAAGTGGAGAAGCAACAAGTAATGCTAGATAGAATCTCTAAAAGATGGGGTATTGATTACACTTTGCCAACAATATTTGAAGTTGCAGCCTCAATTTTTACACATCAGGCAAGATCAGGTGAATATTTATTGAAGGCAACCTGTACTTATACAAAAGAAAAGGAAGTGGCAATAGGGCATTTTACATCAAATAGCCTTTTCCTCTATTTTAGCTATTCGAAGTGGAAAGAACTTGGTGCAGTAGGAGTATTGCGTTTGGAATCAGAAGAAATTCCTGAATAAAAAATATGACCCCTAGATAGCGGCAAGGACGACAAGGACAACAAAGACGACAATTTCTAAGATTCTTATCTCATAATTTTATAATTGCCTACTTGTTGTCCCTGTCGTCCTTGTTGTCCTTGTCGTCCTTGCCATTTCATGTGGTCTGAGACTGAAATGCAGGGCTGTCGAAGGCGATTCCCATAGCATGCATCCCATTGTCTACAAACAATGTTGTCCCCGTGACTGCTGAAGATAGGGGAGAAACCAAGAAAGCTGCTACGTTGCCAATTTCGCTTGCTTCAAGTTCTTTTACCAAGGGAGCGTTGGCAGCTACGTAATTGAGCATTTGGTCAGTAAACCCAATCGCACGGGCAGCCCGACTTGGCAGAACTCCGGCTGAAATAGCCATCACGCGAATGCCCCACTTTCGTCCGGCTTCCCAGGACAATGTGCGAATATCACTTTCGAGGGCAGCTTTGGCTGAGCTCATTCCTCCTCCATAGCCAGGAATAGCCCTCTCAGAAGCAATGTAAGTGAGTGCTAAAATAGCTCCTCCAGGCTTCATGTGTGGACCAAAATGAGCCAATAAGCTAACAAGCGAATAACTCGATGCACTTAATGCAGAAAGATAGCCCTTGCGAGAGGTTGCTAATAGGGGCTTTGACACCTCCGGCCCGTTCGCAATAGAATGAATAAAAATATCGATTTTGCCATAATCACGGGATACGGCTTCCGCGACGTCAGCAATCGTGTAGACAGATAAATCTTTGTAACGTTTGTTGGAGCTTATTTCCTCCGGAACATCTTCCATCGTGTCGAAAGCAACATCTAGCGGATAAATTTTGGCGAACTCCATAAGTGAACCATCGGATAGACGACGAGATTCATCAAATTTACCGCTACTTAAACTGGTAGAGAGGATTTTCATCATCGGCGCCCATGTGCCGACAAGTATTGTCGCTCCTGCCTCAGCAAGACTTTTGGCTATAGCCCAGCCATATCCTTGATCATCGCCAATGCCTGCTACAAAAGCAATTTTACCTTTTAAATCTATCTTCAACATGGATGCTCCTTCTTAAAACGTAGATTTTATCATATCATCTTGAGTGAATATCTCTCAAGAGGGATTTATTTTTTAGAGCAATTCCCGCTAAACTTTCGTGCCCGTGTGCTACGAAATTTTTCGGGCACGGGCACGCACACGGGCACGAAAGTTTAGCGGGAATTGCTTTGAAAAATATAGAAAGATCGCATTTTTTAATCGAGCCTGGTATAACTTGCGAAAGCTCCTATGGTTAAGCGAAGTAAGGTACTGTGCAATATTAACTTGTATGATTGGGCTGCGCCAAAGCTCAATTGTGTAAGTTATTGTTGCACAGTCCCTAACCATATTATTTTGAGGAATGACATGACGAATTCTGCAAATCTTGCAAATATAGAAAATTTACTGGACCCTATCACGCAAAAAAATGTTAGAAATTGGCTTGAAGGAGGATATGATCAGAATTCAAAACTCGAGATTTTGCGTCTTCTAAAAGAAAACCCCAAAGAATTGACCGATGCATTCTATACTTCATTGTCATTTGGGACTGGGGGTTTGCGTGGCATGATGGGAGTAGGCTCTAATCGCATAAATACTTATACAGTAGGCTTCTGTATCCAAGGACTTTGTAGTTACCTTAAAAAAGTATTCCAAGATTCTATTTCAGTTTTGATTGGCTATGATTCGCGTCATCATTCAAGGGAATTTGCGGAAAAAGCTGCTCAAATATTTGCTGGAAATGGTATCAAGGCTTTATTATTTAAAACTCTTCGTCCAACGCCTTTAGTTTCTTTTGGATGTCGTTTTAAACATTGCAATGCAGCGGTCATGTTCACAGCTTCTCACAATCCTCCTCAATATAATGGATGTAAAATTTATTGGAATGATGGCGCCCAAGTGCTTTCTCCGCATGATAAGGGGATTATGGAGGAGACTTTGGCGATTATTGACGTAAGCTCAACTAAAAGTGTTTCTTCACTAGTACATCCTTTAATTGAAGAAATCGACACAGAGATCGATGAAGCTTATTATGAGATGTCATCCCATTTGCAACACTACCGTGAAGATAACCAGCGTGATGGTCAATTGTTAAAGATTGTCTACACAAGCTTACATGGGACAGGAATCACAGTCATTCCAAAAACTCTTCAAAGATGGGGATTTACAAACTTACATTTTGTTGATCAACAAATCATTCCTGATGGAGATTTCACCACCGTCATCCCACCAAATCCTGAAGAAATTGCCGCTCTTTCACTGGGTGTTGCCAAATTGAAGGAAATCAAGGGCGATCTATTAATTGCGACTGATCCAGATGCGGACCGGGTCGGGATAGCTGTGATGCATGAAGGGAATATCGAGTACATTAATGGGAATCAACTGGCTATTCTACTTTTAGAGCATGTTTGTGAAGCATTAACTGTGCATTATAAGATGCCGGCTAATGGGGCGTTCATCAAAACTATTGTAACGACTGAACTTTTTAGTGCTATTGCTCAGTACTATCAAAAACCATATTTTAATGTCCTGCCTGGGTTTAAATATATTGCCGAGAAAATTCGCTCTTGGGAGGCAGATCCAGGTGGTCGTCAATTTATTTTTGGAGGTGAAGAATCCTATGGTTATCTTTTGGGGTCTTTTGTGCGTGATAAAGACGCAGTGACTATTTCAGCTCTGATCTGTGAAATGGTTCTTCAAGCTAAACTTAAAGGGAAAACGTTAATAGATCATTTAAATGAGATCTATAGGCGGTATGGACTGTATAATGACTTGGTTGTTTCTTTACCTTTTACAGAGACTAAAGAGGGGAAAGAACAAATAGCTCGGAGTATAGAGCTCCTGCAAAGACGACCTCCCAATAAAATTCTTCATTGCGATGTCCTTATTTTAGAGGATTATCGACGTTCAGTCAGGGTTAATTTAAAAACGCGTCAATCGGAAGCTCTTCTTTTTCCTAAATCGGATGTTTTAGTTTTTTGGTTGAGTGATGAGAGTCGGCTTGTGATTCGCCCTTCGGGGACAGAACCGAAAATTAAGATCTATTGTAGTGTTGTTCAGAAAAAGTTTGCATCGGTTAAGGAAGGGTTGGAGAAGTTAAAGCTTTATGCACAAGAATTAGTCGAGGCTCTTCACCAATTTTTGATTGAAGATCAAATGAATAGTTAGGGACTGATCCGATGAAGCGATTATGTTGTCTAATCGCTTCAAAATTTGAAGCGATTACGAAAATTTCTATGGATCTTGAAGCGATTATGTGTTATAATCGCTTCAAGATGTGAGGTGATTAATGAAGTGGATTTGGCAAAGGCCCAGTTGGCCGAACTTTACTTGGGAAGCAGAGGCTTTGCTTCCTTTTCTCAGCGAGGCTCGCCTAAAACAAGGAAAGCTTCTAGCCAGAACCAAAGAATTAGGATTCGAACTTGGCCAAGAAGCAGGCGCCGATATCCTAATTGAAGAAGTGATCAAGACGTCCGAAATCGAAGGGGAACATTTAAATCGCGATCTAGTTCGATCCTCGGTAGCAAAACACTTAGGTCTTCCAAGCTTTGGGCTGCCTCAACCAAGTCGATCGATTGACGGCCTTGTCGATATTCTCATCGACGCTACAAAAAAGTATGACCAACCCCTTACAGCAGAAAGACTTAAGTCTTGGCAGGCCGCATTATTTCCTACAGGGTATTCAGGGCTACTACAGATTCAAGTAGGCGAATGGCGCACCGGAGAAGACCCTATGCAAGTCGTTTCGGGAGGGATGGGAAAAGAGATTCTCCATTTTGAAGCTGTGCCAAGCTCTTCTCTAGAAAGCGAAATGAATCAATTTCTCACGTGGTGGAAAACAAGTTTAGGTAAAATAGATGGTCTTTTGCGTGCAGGTTTAGCCCACTTTTACTTTGTGACTATCCATCCTTTCGAAGATGGAAATGGACGTATAGCCCGCGCATTGACGGATATGGCTTTAGCTCAAGATGAAAAGATCTCCACGCGATTTTATAGTCTCTCTTCGCAAATGATGAAAGAGAGAAAAGAATACTATGATATTTTAGAAAGATGCCAACGGGGAGAGATGAATATAACAGCTTGGCTTGTATGGTTTTTGGCAAGCTATACGCGATCACTGGAAAGCTCTTCTAACCTCATTGGGAAAGTGCTTGCTAAAGCCTCTTTTTGGAAATATTTCAGCCAGACCGAACTGAGCAATCGACAACGGAAAGGTGATCAATCTCCTATTGAATGCTGGCAAAGATGAATTTGAAGGAGGATTAACGACTCGAAAATATTCCTCTATTGCAAAAGTGAGCCGAGCAACAGCTTTTCGTGAAATCACAGATCTTGCTCGAGAAAAAAGTCATCGTTCAAAACCCCAGCAAAGGTCGAAGCACAAGCTATGATCTGAATTGGAAGATTCATCCATGTTGGATGGGTTAGAGCAATTAGGTGCAGATGTTGAGTGCCTCCTCGTACCCTCTAAATACTCCAAACCCCTGCGTGGATCCGCAGATTAGTTGTATGGAGAATGCGGGAATCCTTCCCGTATTTCTAACTCTCTTCTTTCCGGGCTTAAAAGGGACAAGCTTAGATAAAATAATGATAAAAAACTATAATCAATTATTGCTGAAATGGGGTTATGAGCTTTGCCCCGGAAATATCTCTACGCTAAAAAGCCAAATAGAATTATTGCTCGGAGAAATATCGAGGAAGGTAAGTGCCACTCCTAGAGGAGTTGATGAACTGCTCAGCACTCCAACTTTTTCAGTTGAAAATAGTGTGATCGGAATTGCCGAAATGCAAAATGGAAAATGGTATTCCGAACCCCCGAAATCTTTAGAAGATGCCTTTACCGCAATCCATCAAAATCTAATCGCCATCATAGCTGGGTTGATGAAAGGAAATCAATTGATTGACAAACATTTATTTCCAAGTTTAATGCAAGAAGCTTTTGAAGGAATGTGTGCTGCTGCAGATCATCCGTTAACCCAATACTTTCCTAAAAGATTTACTTTTCAGATGAATGCTTTATCGATCACAGGCACAAAAATTTCGATCAGTTATAAAGTTCCTTTGAGGGAACACAGCGCGCATTTAACGCTGACATATGATGCTTCCGATAACACCATTGCTTTCCAAAGCAGTTTCCTTCAAGCCGGAGAACTTTTTGGAGAAAAAGTTTCCTATACAACTTCTTTATTCGATAAATTTAATATTTTGCCGCTACAGACTCCGCCAATTGTCAAATCAGGAAATGTCGAAGTGATTTGGAAATTGAAGGATAAGAATGATATCGCTAGAGCTTTTCAAGAATATATTCGTTTTTGTGGGTTAACATTTTCCCGTGATGGAGATTTGAGTGCCGATTTATTAGGAGAAATTTATAGCACTGTAGGATTTGACGGTTGCATTCAAATTCTAAGAGACCCTCTGATTCCGAAAGATCAAGCCATAAGCCTAGCTCGATTTTTACAAAAAAAAATTAATAAGCAAGAGGCCTCAGGAAGTCGGCAGGACTTAATGATCATTCTCTTGAAAAATGGAAAGGGCTCTATTTGGATAAATTCAAGGTCATCTCAATCAAACTGGCTCAAGATCATAATCCCGATTCAAAGTTCCTTAAAAACTGCATTCAAATGGCTTTAATGCTTGCTGAAAAAGGCATTTATCATCGCGACCTTATCGAAGGGGTTTTGATACGATCAAGAAATGATTCTCATTCCAGGCATTTCTTATAGAATAAATGAAAAGGAGAGATGGTCGATTCATATCAATACTTCTCCAAGTTTCTTGCACAAAAATTCAACTCTCTGTATTATTATGTTAGATACTTACGAAAATCGTAAGTTTCCAACAAACCTTTAGGAATACATGGATTCTTCTCTAGAAAATTTACTTATAGATTGGCCACTAAGTGTCATTAGGGATGTAGACATTGCTTCTCTAATGTTGAATGAAGCGCCAAGACGCTATGCAATTGTCAATAGATCCTTAAAAAAGGGAACTTTAACACGGCTGCGTCGGGGCACTTATTTAATTGGAAAGCCATATAAAAAAAATTCTCCAAGTAATTTTCAAATAGCTCATTCAATTTACGGCCCAAGCTATATCAGCTTTGAATCTGCCCTCTTCTATCACCAATGGATTCCTGAAGCTGTCTATACAACCACGAGCGCAACATTAAAAAGATCCACGGACTTTGACACTCCACTAGGGATTTTTCAGTATGTCCATGTGCCAAATAAGTTATGCTATTTAGGAGTAGAAAGATTGGGAGATGGAAATGAAGCCTTTTTCATGGCGGATCCATGGAAAGCTGTTGCAGATCACTATTATGCTTACAATAGAAATTGGAATCAGCCGGAAGATCTTTGTTTAGATATGCGAATTGAGATGGAAAACATGTTAGATAGTGATTTAACAATGCTTCGGAGGCTTTCTGAGTGCTATCAGAGCAAAAGAGTGCGAAAATTTTTATGTAATGTTCTAAGAAGGCTTGAGGATGGAAATAAAAATAATTGAAGAACGAATTAAAGAATATAATCCTAACGGAAAAGAAGAGGAACTCAATGCTCTTAAAGAAATTGTTCAAGAAATTACATTATCTGCATTGAGTCGAGCTGAATTCTTTAAGCATGGAGCTTTTCAAGGAGGGACTTGCCTGAGGATCGTGCATAGTTTGCCACGGTTTTCTGAGGATATGGATTTTGTACTATTTAAAACTGATCCTGATTTTAAATGGAGTCATTTTTTTCATGAAATAGACTTAGAGTTTAGCGGATACGGTTTGCGCCTAGAAATTAAGGATCGATCTAAAGCAGAAGACACAGTCAAAAAAGCATTTCTCAAAGAAAACTCATTTGGCAAAGTATTAAAGCTAATTTACGAGAGGACACGCTTTGACGTTCAAGTAGTAAATATTAAGCTTGAAGTCGATACCAATCCTCCGATGGGGTCCGACTACGAAACAAAAGTTATAGGATTTCCGGAACCTTTTTCAATTGTCGCACAAGACCTCCCTAGCCTTTTTGCGGGCAAAATGCACGCTCTATTATGTCGTGAATATGTAAAAGGGCGAGATTGGTACGATTTCATTTGGTACATGTCAAAAAAAATTGAAATTAACCTATTGAACTTGCAAAACGCTCTTTTCCAACAAGGTCCTTGGAAGGGAAAAAAACTGAATATTGACAACAGTTGGGTGAAAAAAATTTTAAAGAAAAAATCGAAAACATAGATTGGGATGTAGCCAAAAGAGATATTCAACCATTTCTACGTTCCAGGCAATTGCGTTCACTCGACTTATGGAACAAAGATTTTTTCTTAAATATGATTTTCGCCGAATAATAGAAGGGAATTTCTATTCACGTGAAGTAAAGCTGTCGTTGATTTCAAAATTTAAAGCTCATGGAAAATGGATTTTAGATTGAAAAAAATCTCATTTATTTATTACACCTTTTGATCATTAATTAAGTGATGAGAGTAGGCTTGTGTTCGCCCTTCGGGCACAGAACCGAAAATTAAAATCTATTGTAGTGTTGTTCAGAATCCAAAATATGTGACTTCTAATTAGGTATGCACCCCCTGTTTATAACATCCAAAAACTTTTTGGAGTGCTGTGGGCTCTGCCACAGCGCGTTAAGAAGGTTAAATCATAAAGTAAGCAATTAAAAATTATAGGGTGTTGTCTCGCTTTATGACAGGCCTCCTAATCGTAGCTTCATTCAGACCATAAATGTGTGTCAGGAACGGATTTGTAAAACAACAAAACCCTTGCCAACCGAAAAGGAAATTTTTTTAATTGCATACGTTATGATTTAACCTTCTTAACGCGCTGTGGCAGAGCCCACAGCACTCCAAAAAGTTTTTGGATGTTATAAACAGGGGTGCATACTTAATTAGAAGTTACGTATTTTGGATCCTGAAATGGGGGGAAGAAATTTGGTCGAAAAACGTCGTTCGTTTCTCCCTAGGTCAGGCACCAATGGCAAAGCGCGAATTTGTAATTTAGGAGAAACTTCAGCCAGACCGAACTGAGCAATCGACAACGAATGGCTAAGCTACGAATTCCCAAACTGAACCTGCTGACAGCCCTTACTCAGCTATTCCCGCAAATTTTCGTGCCCGTGCCCGAAAATTAGTAAAATCTACGAAATTTTTTGGGGCACGGGCACGGGCACGAAAGTTTCGCGGGAATTGCTGTAAATGATCAAAAATAATTGTGTATAAATAAATTTTTTAATAATAAGAGGATAACCTTTTATTAAAAGATTTTATGTCAAATCTCGAAATTCTTAAAATCCATAGGCTCAGAGGCCCTAACATTTGGTCCAATCGTCCAAATCTTGAAGCTTGGATTGATCTAGGAGATCTTAAAGACACCCCCTCAAATAGCGTTACAGGGTTTTGTGATCGCATTAAGCGATGGTTTCCAACGATGATTGAACATCGTTGTTCTATTGGGACCCTTGGAGGATTTTTTCAACGACTTGATGAAGGCACATGGCCTGCGCATATTTTAGAGCACTTAGCCATTGAATTACAAACTTTAGCCGGTCACGATGTCGGATTTGGGAAAGCGCGTGAAACATGTGTCGAAGGGTTATACAAAGTAGTCATTGCTTATTGCAATGAAATTGTTGCTGAATGTTGCCTATGCGAAGCTCGCGAAATTTTACTTGCAGCCTATGCAGGGAGAGAGTACGACATTACCGATGCAATCTTTCGTATGAAGAAGGTTGTGGCTCAATACACGTTAGCTCCCATCACAAAGGCGATATTAGAGGCTGCAGAGGAGAGGCAAATCCCTTGGAGATCTTTACAAAAAGGGTTTGAAATTTTTCAATTTGGGCAAGGGATCCATCAACGACGAATCCAAAGCGCACAAACAGATCACACCAGAGCCCTTTCAGAACATATCGCCGCTCATAAGGAATTGACGGGTACTTTTTTGCATCATGCTGGTATTCCTTTTGTCGAAGAAGAGGATGAAGTCAATCAGATCCTCGGAAATAAATACCAAGTACTCATTGTTAATAGTAAGCTTGTTGTTGCACAGAGTAATTCTGAACACGTTGAAGATGTGACAGAGCGCGTACATCCCCATAATCGTGAACATTTTATTAAAGCTGCACAAGTAGTTGGTCTGGATATTTGCGGGATTGATCTCATTTGCAAAGACATTTCCATGGAGCTTGAAAAGCAAAATGGAGCCATAGTCAGATTGCATGCAGGTTCGTCATTATTTTTACATTTAAAACCCATTGCTAATAAGATAAATCTGATTGGTAAAGAGATCGTAGAGTTGATCTATCCTGAAGGAAAAGAAACTCGTGTCCCTCTTTTTGCCATCGCAGGTTCCAAAGGTAAGACGACCACAGTACAACTTATCTCCCACCTATTAAGTTCTACAGGTAAATTCATTGTCTCATGCAGTAGCAAAGGTCTGCAGTTTGGTGAACGTTTTGTAAGAAGGAGCGATGGTGATCGTCTTGCTGGCTCGCATGGGGTCTTGTTACATCCTCAGACAGAAATTGCCATCTGTGAAGCGAGTCCTGAAATGATATTAACAGAAGGTCTCGGCTTCGATCGGTGTAATATCGCTGTGGTATTAAATGTCTTTAAAGATGATCTTGGCCTTTGTTACATAGATACAATGGACAAAATGTCAAAAGTGCATCGTTGTGTTGTCGATATAGTTCCGGCTGAAGGAACTGCCGTGCTGAATGCAGATGATCCCTTTGTTGCTGAAATGGTGAAATATTCTAAAGGGCAAGTGATCTATTTTTCTTGTAATTCTTCAAATCCCCTGTTAATTGCCCATCGAAACAAAGAGGGGAAAGCTGTCTATTTGCAAGACGATACTATTTATTTGGCTGAAGGTAATATTGAACGCAGATTGTGCAAATTAACCGAGATTTCTCTTGCATTCACTGAGCATTTCGGCTTATTCATTGAGAATGTCCTAGCAGCCGTTGGGGCAGTCTGGGCTTATGGTCTAAGGGACTGTTCAATAATAACTTGTATGATTGGGCAACGCGAAAGCTCCCGTGGTTAAGCGATCGAAAGTGGCCCCATATTATAATATGGGGCTACTTTCGATCGCTTAACCACGGGGCTTTGGCGCAGCCCAATCGTGCAAGTTATTGTTGAACAGTCCCTAAAGGATTTAGAGATTGCTGACAGGCTTCGTTTTAGCAGAGAAATGTGATGAAAATAGCTGAAATTTCTTCTTCAGTACAGCCTGCTTTAATTCATAAAGTATTAGTTTTGCGCGGGCTCAATATTTGGAGTTCTCAAAAGGTTCTTGAATGTTGGGTGCAATTTCCTTCAATAAAGCAGTTTTTGCCTAGTTGGAAAAACGCTCTTTTCACATTCATGCCAGAAATTGAGCCCGATTTAAATGAAATAGGCCCTTCTCCAGATAAATACGCACTTGCAACGTTGCTTAAATCGATCACTCTCCATTTGCAAAAGTATGTGAATCCAAAGATCTGCTATGGAAAAGTAGCTAAATGTTCTTTGCCAGAGACCCTGCGCATCATTATAGAATATGATGAAGAGGAAATCGGACGTTCTGCTTTAGACCATGCTTGTCATTTATTGGAAGCAGGACTTTTTGGTAAAAATTTTAATCTACGCGAATCGATCGAATCCTTGCGCGAGTTGGCTCACCAAGTTTGTTTAGGTCCTAGCACCATTGCTATCGTGGAGGCTGCATTAGCTCGCGGAATTCCTGTTACAAGATTGACGAAGAGAAATCTCGTTCAGCTTGGGTGGGGTTCTCGGCAAAAAAAAATCCTTGCCTCAGCAACTAGTCAAACAAGTGCGCTTTCTGAAGAGATCGTTCAGGATAAGGAATTTACCCGGCTTTTACTCGATGAAATCGGATTGACGGTGCCTCGTGGGCGTTATGTTGTGTCTCCAGAAGATGCATGGGCCGCTGCATTAGAGATCGGAGTGCCCGTTGCTGTGAAGCCTCGTGATGGAAACCAAGGGCGTGGAGTTATCTTAAATTTATCTAGTCAAGACCAAGTGGTTGCTGCATATGAACTTGCCCAAAAAGAAAGTGAATCGATCATTGTTGAACAGTATATATTTGGTGAAACGTATCGTCTACTTGTTGTCGGAGAAAATTTTGTTGCAGCTTCACATTGTCGTCCTCCGCACGTTGCAGGAGATGGTATTCAAACGATTCAAGAACTCGTCGATGAAGTGAATCTTGACCCTCGTCGCGCTTGTAATCATGCTGGAGCTCTGAGCAAACTTGTAATCGATAATGTCGCTTTAGGGGTGCTCAATGAACAGGGGGTAACGCCTAACTCAATCCCCTTGAAAGGTCAAATCATTCAGATTCGTCGAAATGGTAACTTAAGTACCGGAGGTACTGCAGAAGATGTTACAGATTTAGTGCACCCCTCTATTCGTGCTGTGGCTATTGAAGCTGCGAAAACTGTAGGGCTCGATGTTTGCGGAATCGACATCGTAGCTCACGATATCAGTCAGCCTCTTAGTGAACGCAATGGAGTGTTCATTGAACTTAATGCACGCCCCGGTTTGCGTATGCATCTTCATCCTTCTGTGGGGAAGTCTCGACCCGTTGGCAAAGCTATTGTGGATTCACTATTTGCCCCTAATGAAAATGGTCGTATCCCCATTATAGCTGTGACCGGAGTGAATGGTAAGACAACGACCACACGCTTTATTACTCATCTGCTCAGTCAAGTCGGTTGGACCGTAGGGACCTGTAATTCAGATGGAATTTTTGTCGGAGACCGAATTCTCGATACTGGAGACTGCAGCGGCCCTAAAAGTGCACATGTTGTCTTGGGAGATCCCTTTGTCGATGTCGCAGTGCTTGAAACTGCACGAGGAGGGATTCTCAGAGAAGGGGTGGCTTTTGATTACTGTGACGTAGCGGTTGCAACTAACATCGGGTTAGGAGATCACTTGGGGATCGATGAAATCAATACCCCAGAGGAACTTGCTATAGTTAAACAATGTATATTTAATGCTGTTCCTGACCATGGGACCCTTGTAGTAAATGCGACCGATCCTCTAGTCGTTAAAATGGCGGACATGCGTCCGTGCCGCACGATTTTCTTTGCTCCTGATAGCCAAAATGAACTGATTCGGCATCATCGTCACATAGGTGAACGTGCAGTTTTTGTACGAGAGGGCCATGTTATTCTCGCAGAAGGAGAAAGTGAATCAGTTCTTTTGCCTCTCGCTGAGGTGCTGCTCACGCAAGAAGGGAAAATAGCTTTTCAAATCGAAAACACCCTTGCTGCTATTGCCGCTTCTTGGGCTTTGGATATCAATCAGGATCTTATCCGTCAAGGTGCACGTAGCTTTACATCGAGTTTTGAACATAATCCTGGACGTTTTAATGTGTTGGAGTTTAGAGGTGTGACAATTGTGGTCGATTACGGCCATAATATTGATGCTCTCCGTTCCTTGTTGGAAGCTTTGCGTCTATTTAATCATTTGCGTCGACTTGTGGCTTATAGTTCGGCAGGGAATCGTCGAGATTGTGATATTATAGAACAGGGGCGCCTTCTTGGTGCCGAATTTGATGAAATCTGGCTCTATGAAGGGGAATATGTCAGAGGTCGTCAGCCTGGTGAGATCATGGAGCTTATTGCTTTAGGCTTGAAAGGCGCTACGCGAACAAAACGGATTGAGCAAATTCAGGGACATCGTAAAGCGATTGGTTTGATATTGGAAGCCGCACGACCAGGAGACCTAGTGATGATTCAGGCAGACGTTGTTGGGGACACCGTCAAGTATTTGAAAGAAACGTTGGCGGAATACTAAGAAAAATTAAACGCAAAGTTTAATTTTTTCCTATACTTTATATCTTAATATCGCAGCATCTTTCTCACGTTTTTGCGGGAATTGCTGTTTCATTAAGATCTAATATATCAGTCGGCTCAATGATGCCTAAGTAGGCTCTCACCGGAGCCATAATAAAAAAAGAACCACATACGATTAAAATTTCTCGATGAAGCGTGGCAAGTTCTAAAGCTGTTTCCATCGTTTTTTCTATCGAGTTATCCAGAAAGAGTTGGTCTTTAGGTACTTTTTTCTGAATAAACTCTTGATAAAGTAGATCGCAAGGCAGAGCTCGGCTGCTATTGGCTTGAATAATGTGAAAGGCATTTCCGTTTTTTTTAAGAATCTCAATGCAATTAGAAATATCTTTGTTTTGCGAAAGGCCACACACTACCCTTATGGAGGTTCCTGGATAGCCTTTTTTTACTGCAGAAAAAAGATGGGAAAGCCCGTCTGGATTATGTGCCACATCTAAAATAATTGCAATAGGATGATTCTCCTTCAGCCTTTCCTGCATAACGATTTTTTCCACTCTACACGGGGGCAATACCTTGCACCCCTCTTGAATACTTTCTGAAGGAATTTTAAGTAGCTCCAGTCCTTTTTTAGCGATCGAGCTGTTTTCCTCATCAAAGGTTGCAAAAGAACCCTCAACGACATAAAGAGGAGATCTCTTAGCTTCAGCAATCACATTAATTTCTTCAAACGGTACTCTTGGCCCTATGACAACAGGAATATTTGGTTTAATAATCCCTCCTTTTTCTCTGGCAATTTCAGGCAACGTTTCTCCTAAAATTGACGTATGCTCTAGTGAAATAGACGTGATGAGGCTGAGAAGGGGAGTCACCACATTTGTGCTATCCAGCCTGCCACCAAGACCTGTTTCGATGACTGCAATATCAACTTTTTCTTGTGCGTAATAACAAAAGGCTAACAAAGTTGTAATTTCAAAGAAGGATACTTTGATCTCATATTGTTCTATCGTATGAAAGATTTTTGATAATAGGATTGTCACTTGCTCTTCAGGAATCAGCTCTCCGTTAAGACGAATTCTCTCACGAAAACAACTAATATGAGGAGATGTATAAAGCCCCACTTTTAAGCCGGATAGTTGAAAAGCTTGAGCCATTTTAGTGGTGACAGAACCTTTGCCATTAGATCCTGCGACATGCACAGTTTGAAATTGATTTTGCGGGGATTCGAAGAGGGCGCATAACTTCAACATCGTGTCTAAGTTATATTTTGTAGGGTTCTTTTGTATGTTGATTGCATAGAGTTTTTCAATGAGTGTGGCGTAAGTCATGATTTAAAAGTCTCCTAAGATGTTGATCGTCGATCCAAGAGCACCCCAGCGTAATCAGCGGTTTAATATCTCCATGAAAATCGGAACCCCCAGTAATGAGCCAGGAACGTTGGTTAGCTATTTTTAACCAACGCGCATGATCGTGAGGTAAAAATTTTGAATAATAGCACTCTATCCCATCGAAATTCATCTTCATGAGTTTCTTTAAGATAGAAGGTTCTTTGATCAGGTGAGGATGTGCAATGATCGCAGCTCCGCCGGCTTGATGAATGACCTCGATTGTCTCCTCCGGGGTAATGTGTTCCCCTTGTACATAACAGGAACATCCATCTCCTAAATATTTTTTAAAAGCCTCTTGAATGGAGTGAACGTAACCTAAATTAACCATCATTTGAGCGATATGAGGTCTTCCGATGGTTAAACTCTGCCTAAAAGGTGCAGATTCGGCAACCGCTTGCAAGAGGTTCTCCTCATCTATGGGCATTCCTAAATGAGTTAAAAGTTTTAGAATTTCGCGAAGACGCTTTTGTCGACGAATTTTATGTTTTTCACAAAAAGTCGCAATTTCATGATTTTCTAACGAAAAATCATAGCCTAAAATGTGAATACTCTGGAGATCCAAAGTCGTGGAAAATTCTACTCCGGAAACCAATTCAAGTTCTAGTTCATTGGCTTTAGCAAGAGTTTCTGGAGTATAAGCATCGATGCTGTCATGATCTGTAATCGATAAAGCGTTTAAGCCAACCTGTATAGCGAGATTTAGCAATTCTATCGGGTTCATCGATCCATCAGAACAGGTGGAATGACAATGCAAGTCGGCGCGAAAGGGGGTCATCCTAGAAACGGCAGTTGAAGACGATAAATTGACGCAATCTTTTGAGCCATAATCGCTTCTGATGGGGGGCGCCTTCACTTTTTGGGAATGATCACCCCCCATCAGAAGCGATTCAAACTCAAAATCTTGCATCACTTTATCATCTTGAACTGCCGTTTCTAGGATCATATTTTTATCTCTCTAACAGGTTGATTCGAAACGATACGCACTTCACTTTCTAAAAGGATGCCCGTTTGAGCTTTAACTTTAGTTTGAACATGATCCATGAGTGTTAAAACGTCAATAGCAGTCGCATTGCCATGATTAATAATGAAGTTAGCATGAACGGTAGAGACTTGTGCTCCCCCTAATGTCATCCCTTTAAGTCCACAAGCCTCAATCATTTTTCCAGCATGGCCACATTCGGGATTGCGAAACACACAACCTGCTGACTTGCTGTCATAGGGTTGAGTTGCTTGTCGATAGCGAAGGATTTCCATTTGTCTAAGACGCGCTTCAGGAAGGGGTGTTAGCTGAAAGGTAGCGCCAACGATGGCTCCTTTCATGCGCTGAAAAGAAGAAGTACGGTAGGAAAATTGCAAATCTTCTTTTTTGAATTCTCGTAAATGACCAGATTCTTCAAGAAATGTGACGGATATAAGGGAATCCTTCGTCTCAGTTCCGTTAGCGCCCGCATTCATGAAGACAGCTCCTCCGGTTGTGGCAGGGATTCCGGAAGCAAATTCTAGTCCTGACCAGCCTCGACGAGCCGTTTGAGTCCCAAGCAATGAAAAGCTGTATCCGCCACCCACATTAAAAATGCCTTCTCCGTTATCGTGAATGAAGTCAATTTTGTTATGAATGACAACACCATTGAAGCTAGAATCTGAAAACAAGCAATTCGATCCTTTACCAAGGATAAAATAAGGTAAATAATGGTCGAGACAAATTTGCAATGCGTTTTGCATTTCAGCGATAGTGCGGACTTCTACATAATAAGAGGCATTTCCACCAATTCCAAAAGTGCATAATCGACTGAGAGGTTTTTGTTTTTGAAATGTTTCTAAAAGCACTAAAGCACTCTATTCATTGCAAATTTCCTCATGATCCCGATAATTTTCTTTAGCTTCCATCTCTTTAAGGCTATTTTCGATCTCATTTAAAGTAGGAATTTCACCAATCATTTTTTTATAGATAGCGTCTAGAATTGCGTTGATGAAATTAGCCGCCTCTGGGGTAGCAAATTTTCGACCTAAGCGCATTGCTTCAGTAATAGAGACTTTGGGAGGGATTATTTTTTCAATAGTGATCTCGTAGACAGCGAGTCGTAAAATGTTACGTTCCACTAGTTGAATTCTGTCGAAAGTAAAACTTTGGGAAGTTCTTGCAATCATCTCATCGATTTCTTTGATGTGCTGTTGAATAGCAGAGGCTTTTATCAAGGATTGACAGACGGCGCTACGAGCTACTTGAAGTTCTTTCATGTATAGAGAAATAGAGCTTTGCTCTTCAGTGAGTCCTGTGTCCTTGCTGTAGAGTAATTGAAAGACAATTTCTCTGAATTTTGCTTGTGGGATAGCCATACATTATTTTCTTTTTTATTCGTTCGGGTCTATCCATCTTAGCACGGAATTATCCTACTGTAAACAGCAAACTGTAGCACACACAGGGTATATGAAATTAGAACGAAAAATCTACCACAGAGATCACAGAGGAGGAATAATTGAGCGAAGAAGTGAACAAGGCTAATTTTTCCTATACTTTATACCCTAATGACGAAAAAACACCCATCCCAAATTTAATTCTTGAATTCTTCATGTCATCTACACTAAAATAGTAGACAAAGGTAAAAAGATGCAAATCAATGCAGATGAAATGCGAAAGTTCTATAAACAGCTTCCTGAAAGAATCTTTCAAATAAGATCTCAAAAAGGCAAGCCCCTGACTTTAACAGAAAAAATACTCTTTTCTCACGCAAAAACTTTTGTAGATGTACTATCTCCTGTTCGATTATCAGTCAATCATATTGCAATGGGGGATGCATCTGCTCAAGTTGCTCTTCTCCAGTTTCCTTGGTGTGGAGAGAAGACTTCAGCAGTTTCAACATCAGTTCATTGTGATCACCTGATCATTGCTGAAAATGGGATTGAACAAGACCTTATTCGAGCTCAAGAAGAAAATGGTGAGATCATTTCCTTTTTACAAAGTGTTTCAGAAAAATATGGAATAGGATTTTGGAAACCAGGCTCAGGCATCATCCATCATCAGTTGTTTGAGCATTATGTTTTTCCCAGTGGAATCATGTTAGCTACCGATTCTTATGCTTCCTATGCCGGTGGTCTCGGAATGTTAGCATTTGAGGGGACTGGTGTTGATGTTTTGGATCTTATGTCAGGCTCTACTTTCGAAATAAATTTTCCACGACTCATTGGCGTTCATCTCACAGGAGAGCTCCAGGGGTGGGCCTCTGCAAAAGATCTAGCCTTGAAGTTAATAAGGATCTTGACTGCTTCAGGGGGTAAAGGAGCCATCATTGAATATTTCGGTAAAGGGGCTGAAACAATTTCCTGTTCTGGTAAAGCTTTACTTTGTGCAATGGGAGCCGAAACTGGAGCCCTAAGTTCCATATTTCCCTATGATTCATCTATGGCTAATTTTTTAATTTGGACAGGAAGAGATGAAATCGCAATGTTTGCTAATCAGATGCAAGAGCACTTGCAGGCTGATTTGGAGGTTTACAAAGATCCAAAAGCTCATTATGATCAAGTGATAGAAATCGACCTTTCTACAGTAGAACCCGAAATTGGGGGACCTCTTGCTTCAGACAATGCCAGGCCTTTGTCAGAATTGTCAGCATTGACATTTCAGCATGGCTATCCTGAAAAGATTTCTGTAGCTCTCATTGGGCATACAAATGCAAGTTATGAAGACCTTAAAAAGGCAGCTCTTATAGGAAAGCAAGCCTTAAAGCATGGGCTAAAAGCAAAAATACCGTTATTGATCTCTCCTGGATCAGAGCAAATTAAGTCCAGACTTGTACAAGAGGGATTATGGAAGATTTTGGAAAACGTTGGAGCCCAGCACTTTGTGGGTGCTCATGGCACTAATGAAAAGCAATGGAAACGTCATGACATCCCTTTTGGGGAAAGAAACTCCATTCTCACGACTTACAATAGAACCTCTTTAGGTCTATATGATGGCAATCCAGGAACACATAGCTTTATTGCGAGTCCTGAAATCGTCATGGCGTTGGCCTTAGCAGGCTCGTTAAATTTTAATCCCCTTGAAGATACTCTTTTAAGCCCACAAGGTTTACCGGTGCGTTTAAATGTTTTAATAAAGGAGAAATTTGCTTTAGATAATTCTCAAATTAAGTTTTTTGAGAAACTCGATTTTGAAGGTTTTGTTCCTCCTGCTGGAGATCCTTCCTCAGTACAAATTGCAATTGATCCGTCGAGTGAAAGGCTTCAAATGTTAGAACCATTTAGGTCAACTTCTGAAAAGGATTTTGTTGACTTGCGTCCACTCATAAAAGTCAGTGGAAAATGCTCGATCGCTCAAATTTCTCCTGGCGGTAAATGGCTTAAATATCGAAGTCATTTAGGCAATCTTTCCAATAACTTATTTTCCTTGGTTCCAAATGAATTTCGGGATGAGATTGGACGAGGAAAAAATCTACTTTCAGGGAATATTGAATCTCTTGGCAAAATAGCAAAAGACTATCAAAAGGAAGGAATTGGTTGGATTGTTATTGCTTCTGAAAATTATGGAGAAGGATCTTATAACGATCATGCAGCTCTTTCAATGCGTTTTCTCGGCGGAAGAGCAGTCATTGCTCAAAGTATTGATCCTATGCATGAAATGATTTTGAAGAAACAGGGGATATTGGTATTAACTTTTGCATGGCCGGAAAATGGCAACAGAATCAGAGAAGATGATCTGATTGATTTGTTGGGAATTCAGGAAATGGTTGTCAATGATCCTCTTCAGTTACTTTTAAAGCATGCTGATGGAACGACAGAAAGGCTGAAGCTAAATCACTCTTATACCGAAGAGCAAATTGCATGGTTTAGAGCTGGAAATTTTTTATACCAGGCTCGGTCATAAAATTGGATATTGAAAAATAATTAAATCTTTTCAACAATGATCACAAGAGCGTCAATGGTTTTGTGAGATAATTTTATAGGTACCGAAATCTCTTTGTAGTTAACGCCTGGATTGTTGATAATGGCGTCATGAAAATGTTCATCTTCATATTTTGAATTTTGATCATTAAGGATTGCTGAGAAATGTCCACCCTTGTTTAGATGCTTGTTTAAAGCTTCTTTTAAGAACATTAACATTTTGTCTTCGCTTTTTGATTTCTTTTCGTGATTTTTTTTGATATTTTCTTCAATTTCAGAAAAATGATATTTTTTTGCTGCATGATCATATTGAGTTTTAGTGATATTTCCATTTTCGGTGAGTTTTTTAAAAAATTTGGGTAACTCTTGTTGATTGTGTTGGCCAATCTTATGGTAGAAGTCTTCCACATCTTTGTCAGAGAATTGCATTTTTAAATTGGGGAGTTCTTTTTCGAGTTTGTGTAGAAGATCTTTAAATTTTTCAGAGGCTTCGTGTAACTTTTCAGAAGTTTCATGGTCTTCCTCAGGAAAAAGGAAATTCATAATCCGGACTTCGTGCTCTAGGGGATAGTCATTAAAGAAAATAGCATCAAAAGTTCCTAAATTGTGGAGTTCTTTTTTCAAATCTCCATGAATAATTTTGATTTTAGGATGCTTTTCAGCCCATTTTTTGGCATCGTTATAGGATTCAGAATTTGAAATAAGAATGGTATGAGCTTTAGGATGGTGTTTTTGGATAGCGTCAGCAGTAGCTCCAGTGATGAAACCGATTTGTAAAACATCTCCCGTTGGATTTAAAGCCTTGATGATTGCATTAGCGTATGCTTTTTTCCATTCCAGTAAAATTTCTAATTTATCTTTATCTGATTTAATTGTCTTTGCAGCCATAAATACCTCACTTATTTGACATAAATTTGGAAAGCTTATATTGCATGAGCCTTTAATTTTTTTTTAACATCCACGATCTTTTTATGCAAGGACTTTAGTATTATCTACAACAATTCCCGCTAATTTTCGGGCCTGCCCCTTACTTTCCGCAGGTAATAGTGATGTTATCCGAAAATCATTGTATAATTATATATTAGTGTTTGTTCATTAGAAACGATAAGAACGATAAGAACGATAGGAACGATAAGAACGATAAGAACGATAGGAACGATAAGAACGATAGGAACGATAAGAACGATAGTTGAGGAAGGTGGACATCAGTAAGGCATCACAAAATTGCATTACCTGAGGAAAGTAGAGCCTTGTTCACTTCTTCGCTCAATTATTCCTCCTCTGTGTTCTCTGTGATCTCTGTGGTAAAAAAAATCTACCACAGAGGTCACAGAGAACACAGAGGAGGAATAATTGAGCGAAATCATTTAAGCATTATTGATTCACATTAAAAAAATCAGTTAAGATAGTTAGAACCTCTTCGATCATTTCTACGTATTCAGAATTATTTTATTTTTTCTATATAATCTTTTGCAAATACCTTACTAAGAATGTTCCATTCATACCCACCACCACTTAAAATAATTTCTGTTAAATGAGGACAATTCGATCTAAATTTTTCATACACTTTAATTGTGATTTCAGAATGACTATTTAATTCCATGATTCTTAAATTTGTGCAATTGTTTGCAAAGCTATCTAACGTTGCCTCTAAAATTTTATGTTTTCTACAATAGATTGATACAAGATTATGGCAATTTTCTGCTATAGCTTTGATACCTTCGTCAGTGACGTTCCACTGATCTTTTAAATTGATATTTCTCAGATTGGAACAGAGTGGAGCAAATTGTATTAGCATTTCATCAGACATGTAAATAAAATGAGACTCATCGGTCGTAAGAGAGAAATCAACATCCATCAGATTGGGACAGCATTTTACGAAGTTTAATAATCCCTCGATGGTGTATTTAATCGCCCCCAGAGGAATCTTTACCAATTCAGGGTGATATCCAGTTAATTTCTCTAATGCATCTATACTAATTTCAGTAGATTCATCAAAATCTATTTCTTGCAGATTATGTTTGTGTTCCATTATCTTCAGAAAATCTTCGTCGGTGCATTGATCTGGCATTTTAATAGAGATGTCAATCGATTCTGAATGGAATTGATCTGCGATATCTGGAAACCCTTTAAGATCTAGATGAGTTACATTCCATCTTACAATAAAGTTTACAATATCATTAGTTGATCGTTCAATGCCTAGAAACTCGAGGCTATGACCACTTCTAAGGGCGTATTCTAATGTAAAATCATTGATGTATTTATGAATTGCTACTGCGGTCATGCCGAGATTTCGTAAATCTATTGATTCCCCCCATTTTCTTCCAAACAATGGTGTGATGAGATAAGGGATAACGGATTTAACCACGAAACTCAATTCATGGTTAAAATTGTGAGAATTGTTCCAAATTTGATTTACTATTCTTTGATAAAACTTTGGTGCAAATGGACAAATAGGTTCTAAGCAATTTGAATCATAATTACCCTGATTATTCTGGATATTTGTTTTAGCACATAACATCAATATTATCTCATGGTTATTTTATTTTGATCATTATCAATTATATCAAAATCTTTTATAATTAACCTGTTAAAATCGTTAGAATATTCTTCGAAGATTTTAATGTCTTCCGAATTATCTGATCTTTCTAAATAATCTTTTGCGTATTCCTCACTAAGAATGTTCCATTCTACATCATCGTTACCACTTAAATGTAAAATAATCTTTGTTAAATGAGGGCAATTCGATTTTAACTTTTTATACACTTTACTTGTAATTTCAGAATCACTATTTAGTTCCATGACTCTTAAATTTGTGCAATTATTTGCAAAGCTACCTAACGTTCGCTCTAAAATTTTATCGCAAATAAAATAGATTGATACAAGTTCATGGCAATTATCTGCTACAGCTTTTATACCTTTGTCAGTAACGTACCACTGCTCACCTAAATTGATATTTCTTAGATGGGGACAGAGTGGAGCCAATTGTTTTAGCATATCATCAGTTATCTCAGAAATATGATCATCAAAAATCGAACCCACATTCCTAGGGGAGAAATCTAAATCCATTAAATTGGGACAACATTTTGCGAAGTTTAATAATCCATCGATAGTGTATTTGATAGCTCCCAGAGGAAACTTTACGAATTCAGGGTAATATCCAGTTAATTTTTCTAATGTATCTTCATCAATTTGAGCAGTTCCACAAAAATCTATTTCTTGCAAATTATGTCCATGTTTCAATTTATCCAGGAAATCTTCGCTAGTGCAATATCTAATTGTTAAATAGGTTTCAATCGATTTTGAATCTTTAGAAATACTATGGAATTGGTCTACTCTTATTAATTTTATATGTTCTTCCGTAATATTTGGAAACCCTTTAAGATCAAGATGAGTTACATTGTAGTTTACAATAAATTTTACAATATCTTCAGTTGATGATTTAATGTCTAGAAATTCGAGGCTATGACCGCTTGTAAGGGCATATTTTAATGTAAAGGCATTTATGTATTTATGAATTCCTACTGCGGTCATGCTGAGATTTCGTAAATCTCTTGATTCTCCCCATTCTTTTCCAAACAATGGTGTGATGAGATAAGGGATAACGGATTTAACCACGAAACTCAATTTATGGTTAAAATTGTGAGAATTGTTCCAAATTTGATTTATTATTCTTCGATAAAACTTTGGCGCAAAGGGACAAATAGGTTTTAAGCAATTTGAATCATAATTTTCCTGTTTATTCTGGATATTTGTGGGAGTACATAACATAAATATTACCTCATTGGTGTTTTAGTTTCTTATAACTCAGATTTTCAGACCACATAATCCCTATACATATGCAAGAGATTTGAACTTCTTACGTCATGTATAGGGATTACAATTGAAAATTTGTTAATAAACTAATCTGCAAATGCTCATTTTTTATATGTAAAACCAGTTACAATTTTTAGCTCAATTTCTTTACAATTCTCCCAATTTCTATATATTGTTTTCCATATCTCATTGCACCTGTCACGTAAAACAATCTTTGTTAAATGAGGGTTATTCAGTATTAACTTTTTAAGCACTTTCTCTGTGAATTTAGACTTTCTATTTAATTCCATGATTCTTAAATTTGTGCAATTATTTGCAAAGCTATCTAATGTTGGTTCTAAAATTTTATCGTCAGTAAAAAAGATTGATACAAGTTCAGGGCAATTATCTGCTACAGCTTTTATGCCTTTGTCAGTGATGCCGCTTGATTGCCAATCTATATGGATATTTGTTAGATGGGGACAGAGCGGAGCCAATTGTATAAGCATATCATCAGTCATGTTAGTATATTTGCAGTTATCAAAAAGAGACAGATCTAGATCCATCAGATTGGGACAGCATTTTGCGAAGTTTAATAATCCATCGGTGGTGTATTTTATAGCTCCCAGATGAAACTTCACAAATTCAGGGTAATATCCAGTTAATTTTTCTAACGTATCTTTACTAATTTCATGATATGCATCAAAATTTATTTCTTGCAGATTATATTCAGATTCCATTATATTTAGGAAATCTTTGCCAGTGTTTCCATGGTATATTGTCCTAGAGGTTATAATCGGTCTTGAAACTTCAGAAATAGTAAGGATTTTACAATCTTCTTTTGGTCTAATGCCTAGAAGCTTGAGGGTATCCTCACCTACACCAAGACCACTTCTAATGGCATATTCTAATGCAAAACCACTTATGTATTTACGAATTGCTACTGTAGTCCTGCTGAGATTTCGTAAATCCATTGCTTCTCCCCATTTTCTTCCAAACAAGGGTGTTATGAGATAAGGGATAAGGTTTTTAACAACGCAAATCTCATCGTTAAAATTGTCAGGATTGTTCCAAATTTGATTTGAATTGTACCAAATTTGATCTATTATTCTTTGATAAAAATTTGGTGCATATGGACTAATTGATTTTAAGTAATTTGAAGCACAATTATCATAATTGTCCTGGATATTTGTTTGAGTACATAACATAAATATTACCTCATTGTTATTTAGTTTGTTATAGCTTAGACCGCATAGGGGGCATGAATAACACTTGCATATAATGTTTTCAGATAGTTCGAAACAATTACATGAATTCATTCTAATGTAGTCGACACTTTAACACAAGTATATTCTAACAAGATTTATTTTTTTTATAATGAAGGGAAATTTTATTTTGAAATGCAAGAAACTTTCTTATTTTTTTAAATAGACAATGCCTTCTTCTACTTGAATTTCAATTTTCTTCACATTATCATCCGGAGAAGTCTCACATTCTCCAGTGCGAAGATCAAATTGCCATCCATGCCAAGGGCACGTAACCATATTTTTGCAGTTCTCATGGGTGATGTCACCTTCTGCTAAAGGACCTCCCATGTGCGGACAGGCATTCTCTAGGGCAAAGATTTCTCCTTTAACTTTAAAAAGAGCAATATCTAATGCATTGGGGCCAAATACGAGAATTCCTCTGCCTTCAGGAATATCTTCCACACGTGCTATTTTTGTTCCTTTAGAACCCATGATCACCTCCGACGGTTCCTGAATTGAGATTTGAGAAATAGTACGTTGTTAGAAATGCATTGTTTGAGATAATTGTCATCCAACCAATAGATCCTTCAAAGAATTCCGTTAACTCCGAATCTTCATCAGGGCGGATCACTACAAAGCCATGAGGGGGTATATCACATGTGCGTTTTAAAACAGCATTATCCTTTTCTCTATAAAAGGAAAGTTCTAAAGTGGCTATTCTGTCATAGTTTTTTTGTGGAGAGGAATTCATTAGCCAAATAGAAGAGCCGGGCTGATCAACTAGAAGGGGAAGCCATTTAAAGGAATGAGTTTTCAAAGCAAATGATGGATTAAACGGTTGCAAATTCATGCAGATATTGCAGGGGAGGCCAGTGTCATCTCCAATATCTAAGGCTATTTTAATGCGTGCCGGTAGTAAACTCTGACCTATGGGGCGTGCAACGACTCTGGCAGCTAAGAAATCTGTTGGTAAGAGGTTTAAGGACTCTGCAAGCTCACGAAATGGGAAAACGGCATGTCCTTGGGATGGTGAAGTAAGGTGTAGAACGTCTGTTTTAACGGTTAGGGCTTTACCCTCTTTTGTATATAAAGTTAGGTCGATTGCAAGTTCAGAAGGAGAGTAAATCGGATAGAAATACATATTCGTAAAATGATTCCCTAAGAGGCATATAGGAATCATTAAGGCGGCCGGATCCCATTCAGGTTCCACGGGGCGCCAGTAATTGCTAGCTTCTGTGGCAGCTGTACAGTCATAATAGGAATGAGTAACTACAAAAGCGTTGGGATTTTTTTGTTGATTCCCAACCAGTAGACGCGGGAAGATCCAATTGAGGCTGAATTTAGCCTTACAGGAACCCACCTCATGGCCCAGAAATGGCTCAAGTTCTACCAGATCTCTTGCAGGATAGAGAAAGCTCGTTTGATAGGGTTTTAAAGTTCCTAAAGATTTAGTGTACTTAAGGGAATCCCCATTACTATTATAAAATTCCAGGGCAATTTTACTCTCTTCTTGCACTACAGGGCCATTGATTAACCCAATGAACGGTTCATTATTTGAATCGACATGCACATTGAAACCGGATTCAGGTACATCCGTTTGAGTATTCTTTTGCATGTCCTCGAAATCATTGTAGACTCTTTGGGCCGTATGTACAACAGTGCTGAAACCATTACCATAATAATTGATGACGGTTGCGGGAAATGAAAAAACTAGATCTGCTGCCGCAAAGAACTCAACTTCTAAGCTCCCTTGAAAGGAGGTATCCTGTGAAAAACCCGCGAGGACAAGCAAGTCTGCAACCTCTATGGAGTATGCTTTTGGTTCTACAAGAGTTAAAAAGTTGCGCTTGACAATTGTCCCATCGCTATCGCGCAAAGTGGTCAAAGCAGCAATTTTATCGATATTTCGCTTTAGCATCCAATAGCCCAGAAAAAGTATCCTTGATGACATTCCTTCCTGATGGATCACCGGAAAAATTGCTGATGTGCGAAAACTTGGGCGTCCTACAGAGGTTTGAAGTACCTTAGTGCTTTCAAGGTGAGCGTAGTAACTGCGCATAATAACCTCAGGGGTTTCCACCAGTTTTAACTAGAACATCCCAATAATCCTTCATTTCATCGGAAAGAAGATGCTTAACTCGATCAAGTCTATGTTGTCGGAAAGGATATTCTGTGTCAAGGCAAGCAAATTTTCCTTCCTTAGTGTAAGGAATGTTTTGTACAAGATAGGTCGAAGCAAAACCATGACTTAAGATGCAATAGAGTTCCCTAAGGTGTTTTTTTGTAATTTTTGTTCTCCAGGCTTCTCTTGAGGCTTCTCGATCGACTATATTCATGTGGGTGACAACTAAAACTGCAGGGGACGTTCTTTCAGAGATCTCTGTTTCGTTGTCTACAGCAGAGTCTGGAAGAGGATAGATCCATTTATCCGGAACAATAAAACAGGTTAATTTTTTGGATTCAATTAAATTACGAATATTTTCTGCTCCAAGGCATCGATTACTCATCCATTTCCAAGTTTGAAAAGGCTTGTCTGAAAGAAGGTATGTTTTAATCAGGTAGCCATGAATTTTTTTATGTTTTGCTACGATCATTTTCGAGGAACGTTGGCAGAGTATGCTAAAACCAGCATTAGCGAAATTCTGATCGTTCTCGATGACTCCACTATGCTTGAAAATTCGATTTAAACGATCCTCAAGATCTGAACTTGTAAGTTGAAACCTGTGAACCGCATTTCCTTTTGGGATGACTAACAGAGGATCTAGGGGTTTTGGAAGAAAAGGATTTAATAAAGACCAAGCATTTTCAACGAGAGTTTTGGCTTTTAAAAAGTTTGCCTTACGATCATTGTGAGTGGAAAAAGGTGTCTCTTCGTAATATTGCTTGGCTTCAAGGATGTCTGATGCTAGAGAAGATTCTGCCGCACGTTGCCAGAGTAAAGAAACATCGGATTCATCAAAGTGGATTTGAGTGGATGAAGGGGATATAGATTGATCGGAAAGTTGATCTTCCAAATGTAAACGTAAGGAAGAAAGAGCGTATAGTGCCTTTTCATCATTGCTAGGAGCCGCCGCTAACACGGTGCTTGCAAATAGATTCATGAGCAAATAAAATGAACAAAATATTGATTTTTGAGTTGTCATAGGTCCTTAAGGTTTTAAGTTTTAAACAGCAATTCTCGCTAAATTTTCGTGCCTGGGCACGAAAATTAACGGGAACTACTGGGTTTTAAACGTACTTATAGACAAATTAAGAAAATTACGCTAGAGATTATTTTAACTTAAATTTGAGGTTTTTGTGAAGGTTTTTGTGGCCATTTTAGCTAGTATTTTCGCTTTTGAGTTTAATTTAGCAGGAATAGAAAAGTTTAGTGAAGCCTGTAGCGAAAGAGAGTTTTTAGAGGATTGCCAGATTTTTGAAGCTCCTTTCCATGAATATATCGCAGGGATCGAAGAGTATCACAGTGAGATTTTTTCTCATAAGTCTGTTTATAGCCATGAGATAACGGCAAAGGCATGGGAGGCGGTTTCACCCTATCTTCTCCCTCAAGGGCATCCACTAAAAACAAGGTTAGATAAGATTTGTAAAAAGAGACGAATTTTAAGAGATGTTTTATCGCTAGAAAATGCAGGATTTGTGATCATCCATCGTCAAGTGAATCGGGGCTTAATAGTAGCTAAACATCCTTCAATGCCTGGACACCTAATCAAACTTTATCTTGATACCAGTTCCCGTAGAGAATGGTCGTTATGGGCACTACGTGCTAGAGGCGCTAAAGTTATTCAAGATTTGCTGGATAAATACAATTATAATTCTTTCATGAAGGTTCCAAAAAAATGGATTTATGTGGTTCCTCAAAAAGATAGACCTAAGGCGAGTTTAACAATTTTTCCAAAAGATTTTATTTTGGTAGTAAGAGATATGCAAATCTGTAGTTCGGAAGTTACAGCTGAGAAATTTAATGAGATGACAGTTCCACATTTGACAGCACTCCATACAGTCATTTCAGAAGGAGGGCTAAGTGACTCGCATATAGGTAATGTTCCTTTTTCAATCGATAACCGTATAGCTTTTATTGATACTGAGTATGTGAACGTTTGGCCAGTCCATTTTGATTGGCTTACGAAGTACTTTTCTCCTGAAAATCAAGTGTATTGGAATGATTTAGGGACCGTGGAACAATAACTTCAGCAAGGACGGCAAGGACAACAAGGACAGCAAGGACAACAAGGCACAAAATAGCAGAGAAGCCAGGAATGGAGCAAGGACTAACTACATCACTATGATCGATCTTGCTGTCCTTGCTTGTCGTCCTTGTTGTCCTTTTCGTCCTTGTTGTCCTTGTCGTCCTTGCAGTCCTTGCCGTCCTTGCACCATTTCATGATTTCATTAAAGAGTGCAGTGGAAAGCATCTATTTATCTTTGCACTCTTTTCGTAAAACATGATTTAGTGCAGACAAGTAGATTATCAAAAAGGATACAGATGACAAAATTTTATGGTAGGAAAAGAGAGCTCGAAGTGTTGAAGGAAAGATAAATCATCACACTGCAAGTCTTGTGGTCATCATGGGGAGGCGCCGAATCGGGAAAACAAGACTTATAGAAGAATTCGGAAAATCAATAAAAACATTTACTTTTACAGGCTTACCGCCCGATGGGAAGGTGACCGCGGACATAGAACGGGACCATTTTGCACGTCAACTGCAAGAGCAAATCGGTGGAATTGGAGTACGTTCTGATGATTGGGATAATTTACTTTGGCAGCTGGCTCAGCATGTTCACAAAGGTCGCATTCTAGTGGTCTTTGACGAAATTAATTGGATGAGCACCAAGGATCCATCTTTCTTAGGTAAGCTTAAAACTGTATGGGATACTCACTTTAAAAAAAATTCAAAGCTCATGATGATTCTAAGCGGATCAATGTCCGGATGGATTGAAAAAAACATATTGAAAAGTACAGGTTTTTTTGGTCGGGTTTCTTTGGACATGACCTTAGAGGAATTGCCACTATTTGAATGTAATCACTTTTGGGAAAATCAAACGGAACTCATCTCGCCTTATGAAAAATTTAAGATCCTTGCTGTTACGGGAGGAATTCCTCGCTATTTAGAAGAAGTTAATCCAAAAATTTCTTCAGAAGAAAATATTCGACAGCTCTGTTTTCGTCGAGAAGGATTGCTTTTTAAGGAATATGATAGAATTTGTACTGAACTTTTTGCAAAGAGGGCCCCCACCTATGAAAATATTTTATCGTGTTTGGGTGAAGGTGCTGCACAGTTGGCAAACATTTTTGATTTTTTGGGAGTTAAAAAATCTGGAACCCTGAGTGAATATTTAGATGATTTGGAGAAAATGGGCTATGTAGCTCGGGATAATAGTTGGCATACTAAAGATGGGAAAATTTCTCCTGTCAGTATGTATCGCCTCAAGGATAACTATTCTAGATTTCAAAATCTGTATATTTGTGAAATTAAATTTCAAAAAGGTCCAATCAAGAAAACTATTATTGATGAAGTCGACATTAAAATGAAAAATTTAAAGACTCCAAAAGGATTTTCTAAAAGAGCAGTTTTAATTCATGTAAATGGTGTAGATGATAGCGTAATAGAAAGTAATTACTTTGCTAAAATAATCGATTTTAGTGAATTGCTTTCGACAGAGGTCTTTTAATATTCGATGAGTTATTAAGCACAAAGCGAGAGAAGTTGCTTACGGCGCCCCTATTGGGCAATAACAAATTTCTAAAGCGCCTTGCCATTGGTGCCTGACCTGATATTCTGACATTTGCCTAAAATGATGACATAACCTCCCTAAAGGGCAAATGTCAGAATGTCAGGTCTGGAACCAAGGCCAGAATGTACCGCTCAGGAGTAAGTATCTTGTTATTAATTGAAAACAACGCTTCTTTCAGTTGCGTAAATCTTGGGGGTAATCTTCTGGCCTTGGTTCCAGACCTGACATTCTGACATTTGCCCTTTAGGAAGCAATGTTATCGCATCGGCAAATGTCGGAATATCAGGTCAGGCACCAATGGCAAGGCGCTTTCCTTAAAAAAGCGAATTTAGCGTAGGGGCGGGTTAATCCCCGTCCCTACTCTAATGCCTTTGTGTTTAGTTTTTCCTATTGTTATGCAGCTTTGATTTTAATATCCACACCAGCAGGAAGTGTGAGTCCTTAAGAGCATCAATTGTTTTGCCAGTTGGATTGAGAATATCAATCAAGCGTTTATGCGTACGGATCTCAAATTGCTCGCGCGATTTGATGTCGATGTTTGGTGAACGTAGAACAGTGATAATTTCTCGGCTTGTCGGCAGGGGAATAGGACCTGCAATCCCTGCGCCTGTACGCTTGGCAGTTTCGACGATATCAGCTGTAGAACGATCTAAAATGCGTGGTCATATCCTTTCAGCCGGATGCGGATCTTTTGTTTTACAGCTTTTGGCTGCTTTTTTTCAGTTTTACTTTTCATTGTTTTGCCATAAATGAGTTACCCTTTCTTAATAATTTCTTCTTGGATTTTTACAGGAACTGGTTCAAAGTGACTTGGTTCCATAACGTAAGTTGCACGTCCTTGGCTTAAGGAACGTAGCTGTGTAGAATATCCAAACATTTCACTCAAAGGCACTTCAGCATGAACGATGACTGCACCTTTGTGTGATTCTTGGCCTGATAATCTGGCCACGGCGACGGTTAAGGTCGCCAATGACGTCCCCAGAATGGCTCAGGAGTCGTCACATCCACCCTCATGATCGGTTCAAGGATGATCGGCTTACGCTTTACGCGCGCTTCTTTAATAGCCATCGATCCGCAAATCTTAAAGGCCATTTCATTGGAGTCACCTCGTGGTAAGATCCAAAAACAATAGCGACTTTAACATCGACAAGATTAAAGCCTGCCAAAACCCCTGTTGCCAATCCTTCTTCGATCCCTTTAATTGTTGGTGATATATTCTTTGGAATAACACCGCCCACAATCTTGCTGACGACCTCGTTGCCTTTACCTTTTTCATTCGGTTCAATTTCAAGTTCAACGTGAGCATATTGACCACGACCACCAGACTGTTTGACAAATTTGGTTTGAGCTTGCTTGGGATGGTAATCGTTTCTTTGTAAGAAACTTGAGGTTTACCTACATTGGCTTCGACATTAAATTCACTCTTCATCCGGTCATGAAGAATTTCAAGATGCAAGTTCACCCATACCCGCAATAATCGTTTGCCCCGTTTCTTCATTGGTTGAAACACTGAAAGTGGGGTCTTCTTCAGAAAGAGAACTAGAGCGCTGTGGAAAGTTTTTCACGATCAGCCTTTAGATTTTGGCTCAATAGCCATCGAAATCACAGGCTCAGGGAATTCCATCTTCTCAAGAAGTAACGGATGATCCGGAGAACAAAGTGTATCTCCTGTAGTTGCTTTTTTCAGACCGATACAAGCAGCAATATCACCCGTATAGAATTCATCGCGTTCTTCCCGTTTATTGGCATGCATCTCAAGCAAGGCGAGAAATCCGTTCTTTTGTGCCTTTCGTACTATTGATAAGGTTCATTCCTTTAATTAAGTGTTCCGCTGTAAATCCTGATAAAGGTCAAACGTCCTACATAAGGATCAGTCATAATTTTAAAGGCAAGAGCAGCAAAAGGCTCATTATCATCTGGTTTTAAAAAGATCTCTTTATCGGTATCCAAATCATGAGCTTTGATGTTTCCACGATCGAGAGGGGATGGCATCCAGTTGATGACTGCATCAAGAAGCTGTTGAACCCCTTTATTTTTAAAGGCAGAACCGCAGAGGACCGGATTGAGCTTGTTGGTGCAAACACCTTTACGGATAGACACCATGAATTTCTTCAGCTGTGAAAGAATCTGGATCTTCAAGCACTTTAGTCATGAAGGCTTCATCATCTTCATCGATCGTCGCAAGCTCTTCAAGAAGTCTTGACGCATCTCTTTGCAATTCTCCAGAAGATCTGCAGGAATATCTTTTTCTTCCCAATCGGCTCCAAGAGTTTCGTCGTGGAAGTAGAGGCTCTCATAGTGATGAGATCGACCATTCCTTTGAATTCGGATTCTGCACCAATCGGGCAATGGACCGGAATAGCGTTGGCATGGAGTTTTTCTCGCATTGTTTTGACGGCGTCAAAGAAGTCAGCTCCGGTACGGTCCATTTTGTTGACGAAAGCAATCCGTGGAACTCCGTATTTGTCAGCTTGGCGCCATACTGTTTCGGATTGAGGTTCAACGCCGGAAACTGAGCAGAAAGACAGCAACAGCCCCATCGAGAACGCGTAAGGAACGTTCAACTTCAATGGTGAAGTCACGTGTCCCGGGGTATCGATGATATTAATCTTCTGATCCTTTCCAGAAGACAGTTGTCGCAGCAGAGGTGATCGTGATTCCGCGTTCTTGCTCTTGTTCCATCCAGTCCATGGTAGCTGCACCTTCATGCACTTCGCCCATATGGTGTAGACGTCCGGAGTAGTAGAGGATCCTTTCAGTCGTCGTCGTTTTACCGGCATCGATGTGGGCCATGATTCCGATATTGCGCACATTTTTAAGTTATTCTGATTGCTAGGTCTTGCCATAAGATTGTCTCTCCTATTACCACTTATAATGGGCGAAAGCTTTGTTGGCTTCGGCCATGCGGTGAGTGTCATCTTTCTTCTTAATGGTCGTTCCTTGATTGTTATAACAATCAGCAAGTTCACCGGCAAGACCATCTTCCATGGAACGACCTGCTTTACCTCTGGAGTATTTGATAATCCAGCGCATAGCTAAAGAGGTACGACGATTGCGGGGGATTTCGATAGGCACTTGATAAGTGGCGCCCCCAATACGGCGAGATTTAACTTCAAGAGAAGGCTTGGCATTTTCTAAAGCTTGCTCAAAGGCTTCCAAAGGATTTTCTGATTTAACTTTCTCGGCAAATTTGTCGATCGCATTGTAAACAATGCGGCGAGCAACAGATTTTTTGCCCGTTCCATCACTTTATTGATAAATTTTGCTAATACTGTGCTTCCATAGATGGGGTCGGGGGCGATTTCTCGCTTTTCTGCGCGATGTCTTCTTGACATGTTTTCCTCTTAAAAATGTACAAACTTATAATTGTTTTCAATGGAAGACCTCAATGATTCACCTGGATTGCTGTAAATATGCTCACAGAACCTATGCGCGATCGAAGCTCAAAGAAATGTGTAATTGACACTTCCTAAAACGCCGATCGCGAACCAGGATATTCATTAATGCAACATCCTAGTGTTACTTTGGGCTTTTTGGCCCCGTACTTGGATCTTCCTTGTTTACGGTCTTTAACAGCCGCACAGTCCAAAGTTCCACGTACAATATGGTAACGTACGCCAGGAAGTCTTTAACACGGCCGCCACGCACAAGTACCATGCTGTGTTCTTGCAGGTTATGCCCTTCACCACCAATATAGGCAATGACTTCTTGTCCTGTCGAAAGTCGTACCCAAGCTACTTTACGCAATGCTGAGTTAGGCTTTTTAGGCGTCTTTGTTTTCACTTGCAGGCATACTCCACGGCGTTGTGGACATTTTTGCAGAGCCGGCGACTTGCTGCGTTTTTTTTTAGGCGAACGCGGTTGACGAACAAGTTGATTAATGGTCGGCATGTTTGCCTTCTCCTTATGGTTTTAACAAACATATACTCAAATCCAGCAGGATTCAATACTTACTGATGATGACTCACCTTTCTTTTGAATCACAACTAGTATCATAATATTAATCGAGTGCGTTTTTTTTTGCAAAGATAAAACTACAGCAATTCCCACTAATTTTCGTGCCTGTGCCCCTTACTTTTTGTCAGATAGTTCATCATGATAATGTTCGATGATGCCACCTTCCTCAATTATCCTTTTTATCGTTCCTATCGTTCCTATCGTTCTTATCGTTCTTATCGTTTCTATCGTTCCTATCGTTCTTATCGTTTTTATCGTTGATCTACAGTAGCAAGAACGTGTCAAGCTGTGAACATCAATGAAATTGCAGTAAAACAAGCTCAAAATGCCCTGCGAGTTGGATATGTAGACGTAATCAACGATGCAGCGATAAAAACGATAAAAACGATAAGAACGATAAGAACAATAAGAACGATAAAAACGATAAAAACGATAAGAACGATAAGAACGATAAAAACGATAAAAACGATAAGAACGATAAGAACGATAAAAACGATAAGAACGATAAGAACGATAAAAACGATAAGAACGATAAAAACGATAAAAACGATAAGAACGATAAAAACGATAAAAAATGATAAAAACGATAAAAATTATAATTGAAGAAGGTGGTTTTATATTGTGTATTGCTCAAATAGCATTTTTTTGCTACAGACAATTTTAGACCACTTTTAGGATCAAGGACATGAAAATTAGCAAAAAAACGACAAACCAAAATTTAAAATCCAGCTTACTACAGCTAGCTATGCAGAATGAATTGAAAAAGTTTGAAGAATGCTACATCTGGCTGGAAGAATCTATGCCCTCGGTCTTTTTTGATGAAGTAGCAAAAGAAAAAATTTCCTTGGTTGCCCATGGATTAATAGGGTTCGATCAACAAGAATACTTTTGCACGATAAATATCAAAGGATCAGCGATTGTAATGTGTCTCGATAGCCCCGATGCTGATTTAAGGATTCTTAGAACGATTTGTGAATTATGGTATTCAAAACTATCAATGCTATATCTCCTCAAAACCCCCTCCAACAAATTCTAAGGCCAATTTGCGAATAGCTATTATTTATTTTACCGAGGCTTTGTTTCCCATTGATAAATTTTTACATTCTAAAGATAAATTCTTTCCAGAAGATTCGAAAGAGCAGCTCCGTACAATGGTCCTAGAAAAAGATCCCGAAATTTCCAATGCTTCCTTTGAAAATCTATTTTCAGCAATCAATACAAGTTTTTTACGCGCTTTGCCATTTGATTGCCTGGCAATGGCCATGGATATGTTATTTAGAGCGAAAACTCGTGATAATTGTCAGTATGAAGTGCGCTACAATGATGATTGGAAAGCACAAAATACAGCTTCAATGCAAATTGTATTGGCATGGAAAAATACACCTAAATTCAATTTCCTCTACCAGCTGGCATCCCTTATCTATCGCCACAATTTGAGAATGAAAGAAGTGAATGCGACATACATCAATCCTTATCACCGTGAAAGTATTTTAATTATGGTTTTGGATCTGCATGGAGCCGATGATTCTGCTGCTTGGGACGCCACCAATGTTCCTGATTTCTTGCGAGATTTAGTCACCGTCAAATATTTTGCAGAAGCGGATTTAATTGACAGAGAACTTGTTCAAAAAGGCATTGTGAGTGGAAATGAGGGAAATTTACTTCGATCGATAGCCATTTTTATCCATCAGATTCTTGTCCATTTAGATCCTAATCTCTATACAGTTGAAAAAATTAAAGAAGATCTTTGTCGACACCCTGAATTCACCTTAAAACTCGTTAAGGCTTTCACGTTTAAATTTCATCCCTCTCTTCACAACGAATCTCAATTTAACGTGCTATGCAGAGGCTTTTGCAAATGATATAGACAAATTAGATACAGGAATTGAAGAAATCGATGTCAGACGAAAAAACATTTTTAAACAAGGTTTATCTTTTGTTCAACATACTTTGAAAACAAATTTCTTTCGTTTAAATTATTCAGGCATGAGCTTCAGATTAGATCCTAAATATCTCGATGATGTTCCTTATGATAGAAACAAAAAATTTCCGGAACTTCCATTTGCCATTTTCTTTATCAAAGGAATGCATTCTTTCGGTTTTCACATCCGTTTTAAAGATTTAGCTCGTGGTGGATTGCGTACAGTTTATCTGCAAAATACCGAACATCTACAGCAAGAAAGCAACAATGTCTTTATGGAATGTTATAATTTGGCCTACACGCAGCAGATGAAAAATAAAGAT